>NZ_PZJJ01000012.1 GCF_003044065.1 Alkalicoccus saliphilus | reverse complement strand
GGCTTCCCCCCGAAGGGTTCCGCCGGTTTCCTGCGCTCGACTTGCATGTATTAGGCACGCCGCCAGCGTTCGTCCTGAGCCAGGATCAAACTCTCCGATAAATCGTCGAAGTTTGAACTTCTGACATTGCGAAGCAGGATGCTTCGCTTGCAAAACGGAATCTGGCTAAAGATTCTTTTTAAAAAATTGACAGAGAATGATTCATTCTCTTTTTTCCTTCACAATCGTCTTTTGTTTAGTTTTCAAAGGGCAAATCATCGCGCCGCCGTTTTTGGCGACTTAATTAATATATCACTTCCAAAAAACTAAGTCAATAACTTTCTAAAAAGAAAATGAAGTGTTTTTTGTTTGTTACTCGGCGCCTCATCAGCGACAATTAATAATATACCAGAATAGCATTCTTCTGACAACCATTTATTTAATACTTTTCACGATTTCTTCAATGAATTTTAAAAGGCTGAACTTCTTAAAAAAAGCAGGTTCCGATTCGGACCGGCCTGAACTATTCTAAACATGTAACTGTAAAAATTCAATACTTTTCTGGCTGCTCTATTCAAATCGTTAATTGGTTATGAATCAAAAACTGGTTATCCCCCTTTTTTGTCTTTTAAACTGGCTGCCTTGAAATAAAACAACGAATAAGAACATTTCACGGCTTCGTTTCTATGGAAATTCGGGTCGGCCAAAACTGATCCTTTTCTACAAAGCCTGAGCCTCGAAGAAAGTTCCTGTATTAATATAGATCTGAGAAAACCCCATGTAAGGAAGACAAGATCTGTTTTTTCGGGATCTGGACCTTTTTCAAGCTATTATATACTGGTTATTCTATATAGGAAGAGAAGTTATTTTTTCCGCTTTCACTCACAGAAAATCACCTTCCTACTGAAATACCGGCATACAAGATTTCACCAGATAAATTTATTCAATCAAGTCGATTTTTCTGGAGTGTACAACGTTCTTCCCCAAATCAGTGTAAAAACACTCGACGTAAACAGGAGCGGCCCATGCCCGTCTTAATGATAAAATTCAAAGAAATACAAAATTTTCAATTGACAGATACAAAATAAACGACGTATTCTATTGTTAACCAAAATAAATAAAAGTTAACAATAGGAGGTTTTCTTATGTCCGCTTCACCACGATTTTCCGCTTTACATATTACGTACGCTGCTATGTTCATTGCTCTCATGGCTGTGGGCGCTAACCTTGCCGCTTTTATTACACTCGGCGGGGTGCCCCTGACATTTCAAAGTGCCGTCGCCGTTCTTGCAGGAATTATACTGGGCAGAAAATTAGGTGTCCTCTCTATGGTTGGATACATTCTTCTTGGATTAGCCGGAGCACCTGTTTTTGCCGGATTCAGCGGTGGAACTTCCGTACTTGCTTCACCAACATTTGGATTTATCATTTCTTTCATTTTTATAGCTTATGCAGCCGGTTTTGTAAGTGAGAGAATGCGTGAAAAAACAAAGCGTGGTTTTTTTCTTGCAGGAACAGCAGGCTTAATTTTAAATTACGGGATCGGTGTTCCTTACCTTTATTTCTATACAGCCTATGTGCTCGGGGCAGCTGACGCCAGTTTTACTATTATAGCTGCCGGAATGAGCGCCTTTTTCATTAAGGATATGATTTTAATTTTTTTCACGGCAACTTTGGCTTATCAACTTTATTCAAGAAAAGCTGTGCAGCCTGTCTGGCAGAAAGCCGCATGATTCCTATGTAAATAAACACCAAATTTCCGCAATTAACAAGAAACCCGCCGCTGCGGTTACGCAGCGGCGGGTTTCTTGTTTTATCAGATTATTCTTCGTCGTCTTCATCTTCGTTCATATCGTTATTTGAGTTTTCGTTATCCACTTCATCTTCTGCATCGTCCCCGGATTCACCAGCGCCAATGTCCTCACCACTCATATCCTCGATTTCCTGCTCCAGTGTATCGAGGATTTCTTCAGCCTGATCTCCTCCATTTTCACGGAAGTAGTCACGTACAGGAAGGGCAAGTTCACGGAAAGCGTCCCGTTCTTCTTCGGAAAGTTCGGTGATTTCTGTCGGGTTATCTTCGTCGTCTTCAATTTGGGACAGGAATTCATTATTCTGTTCTTCCTGAATTTCGAACCCTCTTTCCCGCATTTCTTCGACAGACTCATCAATAATCTGCTGAACCTCTTCGTCCAGTCCATTATAGAAATCCGGATTTACTGTAGTCATTGTTACATACATGTTGTGATTGGATATTGTCATGTAGTCCTGTACTTCGTTGAAGTTGGCATCCGCGATAAAGAAGATAGGATTTTCCTGACCGTCCACCGCTCCCTGCTGCAGACCTGTATATAATTCTCCCCAGCTCATAGCAGTAGGGTTAGCTCCGTATGCTTCATACGATTCCAGAATTAAAGGAGATTCCTGAGTGCGCATCTGGAAGCCCTGGAAATCGTCTGGAGTCTGAAGAGGAGAGTTTCCTGTCCACTGCATAGCACCTTCTGTCCAGAAAGCCAGTGGGAGGATTCCCTGCTCTTCATAAAGAGGAACAAGCTGCTCATTAATTGCTTCTGATTCATTCAAAATCTCCTGATTCGTTTCCTGATCATCTGTGAACAGGAACTGGAGAGCGAAAATGTTTCCTTCCGGTACGAGTGTACCCGTAAACCCTGGAGATATGATTGCAAATTCAACGATACCCTGTGTCAGCTGCTCAACCTGGTCGACCTCACTTCCGAGTGCACCAAATTCATATACATCAATATCGAGTGCCCCGCCGGATTTTTCATCTACCAGATCAGCGAACTCTTGTGCATATTCATATTGCACCTGACCCTGGGTCTCCTCCACGACAAAGCGCCATTCCTGCGGTTCGATATCCCCGGCAGCTTCTCCGTTGTCTCCATTATTACCAGTGTCTGTATTTCCATTGTCTGCCCCATCATCGTTGCCGCCACATGCGGCAAGAACAAAACTTAAAGATAAAGCTCCTGTTAGTAAACCTGTTTTTTTAAACATACGTTTACATACCCCCATAATTTTTTTTATTTATTTTAAAGATACACTCCCCTGTCTCTTAGAAAAGGTTGAGCAGGAAGAGGGATATATCTTCAAAAACGATTACTAATACTGATGTTAACAATAATATTACGATATAAGGCGGCGTCCCGCGTATAACATCCAGATAGGATTTATTAAACACGGCGCTCGCGGTGAATATGTCGACTCCAAACGGCGGTGTTGCTGATCCGAGTGCCGCCTGGAATACGATAACTACCCCAAGATGAATAGGATCCACCCCGGCCATCGTTGCTACCGGCGCAAAGATTGGCGTGAGGATAAGAATTACTACAATCGGATCTACAAACATACATCCGATGAAAAAGAAAACCGCTACGATGACCAGCACCTGCAGCGCTGTAGGATCTGCAGGAATTACGGCATCTGTGAGCATCGTGGGAATTCTCGCAAACGATATGACCCAGGAAAATGCCTGCCCTCCCGCCACAAGTACAAATACAGCGGATGTAACGATCCCTGATGACAAGGCGATATCCGGTATCTCTTTCAGTTTAATGGAACGAAAAACGAAAACTTCCAGAATCAGTGCGTAAAGAACAGAAATACCCGCAGCTTCTGTTGGTGTAAACTGGCCGGTATAAATCCCCCCTACAATAATGACAGGGAATCCAAGCGGCATAAGCGCTTTGATAAATACGCTCCGCCTTTCCTTCCAGTCCGCTTTCGGAGCAAGAGGAATATTGAAAATTTTCGCATGTATAAACGCATAGGCAGCGAAAAAGATGAAAATAAGTACTCCGGGCCCTATTCCGGCAATAAAGAGATCCCCTACTGACGCATCGGCAACTAAAGCATAAATAATCATTCCGATACTCGGTGGTATAAGTAAAGCTACGTCACTCGCATTGATAATCAAAGCAATTGCACTCGAATCTTTGTATCCCGCCTTGAGCAGCCGCTGCCGCATCGGTTTACCGATGGCTACAACCGTCGCCTGTGTGGAACCGGAAATTGAACCGAACATCGTACAGGCAGCTGCAGTCGTAATCGCATAACCTCCGCTTAAATGCCGGACGAAAGCACCTACAAAGTCGAGAAGCTTCTGAGAAGTCCTTCCGGATGTCATTATGTCAGCCGCAAAGATAAAAAGTGGAACGGCTATAAGTACATACGATGATATTCCTTCCGCCATCTGCTGGATCATAATAGTAGGTTCAAGCCCGTCCATAAAGAACAGAATCATTATGAGCGGCCCTGCAATCAGCGGAATCATCATCGGAAAGCCCAGTAACAGTGTTATGACCATTACCCCTAATAATGTCCAAAGCATAGTATGTTCCTCTCTGTTCTTCTAGATTTGTGTTTCCTGCTGCTCACTGTAATCTTTTTTGTCCTGTGCCAGATAAATTTCTTTATTAACAATATTGATCCACATATTGCGAAGAAATTGTATCCCTCCGAGGAAACACCCTATTGGAATAGCTACTACCATCAGCCAGAAAGGAAACTGCAGCGCAGCTGTTGTACGGCCTGATTCGTAAATACCATGCGTGTACAGTACTGCGAAATAACCAACTGCAAACAGGACAATGGCTGTAACAAAGGGAATAATAATTGCCAGCGCTTTTTTAACAGGCCTTGGTGAAAGATCAAAGAAAGCAGACATACTGATATGCCGGCCCTTGCGTGCAGCATAACTGATGCCTATAAAGCTCGCCACAATAACAGACAGACGACTTATCTCTGCTGCAAAGTGCCAGCTGCTCCCAGTCACCAGCCGGTAAATAACATTTCCGAACGTCATAACGGAAATCACGATAATCGCCCACTTAAGAATAAACTTTTCAAGTGTGTGGAGCCCCGTATCAAGCAGCTTCAAAAACTTTTTAACGGTTTCCAATGCCCATCCCCCCTTTAGTAAAATATGAAGTTTTTATTGAATGAAGGAAGGAAACAGCAGTTTGTTTCCTTCCTTCATTATAACAAAAAATACCAGCAGTGAAATATGTATTTTGGGTCGGGCATCCTATTTAATAGGATAATACAGTAAATAGAAAGTCTCAAAACGCATATAAGTATATCCAGGCCCATGGGAGCACAGCAGAAGACTCATTCTTGCTGAAGCGGCCTGCAGCTACGAATTTGAGGGATTTTGACTAACTATTGGTTTGATAACTTTTTTACCCTTATGAGTATAAGTTAAAACATAATTTTACATACTGTCTGCGATTTTTTTCTTCTCCAGCTTTCCCAGCTTATCATCCGGCTGTAATATGCTATAATAGCGTGTGTACTTTTTATATTTTTTATCAGGAAAGGACGTTTATACTGCAATGGAATTTTTCACCAACTTCCCTCTGCTCGTGGCACTGTTTACAATCGCTTTTGCCCAGTTCATTAAAGTTCCTCTCCTGTATATAGCAAGCCGCCGAGTAGACTGGACCCTTCTTACGAGCACCGGGGGTATGCCGAGTTCTCATTCCGGGGCCGTCACTGCCCTCGCTACTGCTCTTGCCATTGAACACGGCCTTGGTTCGCCTTATTTTGCTATCGCGGTTATTTTCGGTGTTATTGTTATGTTTGATGCAACAGGTGTAAGGTGGCACGCCGGCGAACAGGCTACTGTCGTTAATCAGCTGGTTATGGACTTCACTAAATTTCGTGATGAAATGAAACACTGGCCGGAGAAAAAAGAAGAAGAAAAGAGAAACGAACTGAAGGAGCTTCTCGGACACCAGCCTATTGAAGTTTTTTTCGGAGGTCTCTTAGGTATTATCCTTGCTTTAACTCTTCATTTTATTTTTAACACTTAAACTTTTCGGCCTTACAAGATGACACAGCTGAATAAAGAAAGTTAAAAATCCGCCGGGGAAATTCATCCCCGGCGGATTTTTTAGAACATTTGATACCCCCGCACGCGGAGCATCCTTATTGCAATCCCGGCAAGAACTGCACCAACCATGCCGGCACTCAATATGAAAATATCCACAAACGTGAGCGAAGCCAGACTGTTCCCGAGAACTGAAAAAGAATTCCCGGGAGACGTGAAGTAACTGAAAAAACCTGCTTCACTTACGATAAATAAAACGACCAGTGGATAAATAACAGCCATTACCCAGGTCGAACGAAGCAGCATATTTAAAATAAACCCAATTCCAAAGAAAAGAACAAAATACAGCAGTACTGCTATAATAAGCTGCGGCAAATTTAACAAGCGTGGCATCCCCCTTCATTCAGTCAAAATCAGTTTACTGAATTGAAAGGAAGACGTCAATGATGAAAGGTCAGCGTCTCTTACCTGACCCCTGGCAGCGGCTGCACGTTTCAGATCCGCCAAGCAGCAGCTGATGATAGCCGCGGCCGGTGCAGTAAGCGCAGCTGGAACTTTTATTTTGTTTGCGCTGATACATATTCTCACCTCAATTATCTGATATTTCTGATAATATAACATCTTTTCTCAGTCATTGCAAAAACTTAATTTCCTCTTTATATCTCCATGTAAGCGCAAACATCTTCTTTTTCCTCTTTCTCAAAGGACCATCCTGTTATTTTATCTTTCCTGCAGTCAGGATCAGCGGTCCCTTTCTGCCTAATTATCAAAATCGACTCTTACACGCACCTCCCTTTCGTAACGAGTTCAGCATAATAGGATAGTAAAAATCCATCCGGAAAACCGGATGGATTTAGATGGGGTGTATTTAATAAAATTTCAGCTTTCCTTTTTTCATGACCAGCGGTACTCCGCCGAGCAGGTACAGGTAGCGGTTATCGATCATTTTTTTCATTACGGAGGCGGAATTACCATAAAGCTTACGGGATCCAACTACTCCAATGGCTTCATTTCCTCCAAGGGAGGCTACAGTTCCTTTAATTTCCGGGTTAAATACTTCGAGCTCTTTTTTACCTTCAATAAGCGCTTTAAGATTATTGGCACACGTGTATGCCTGCTGAATAGCAATCTGCGCCGTTGGTGGGAAAGGCCGCTCTGTTTCTTCATTAATGATCAGTGAACAGTCTCCGATAACAAAAATGTCTTCATAACCAGGAGCGCGCAGATCTTTTTCAACTTTGATACGGCCGCGCATCGCTTCAAACCCGGAGTTTTCCACCACTGGGTTCCCACGTACACCTGTCGTCCAGACTACCGTGTTGGATTTCAGCATCGTATCATCATTAAGAAGGACTCCGTCTGCACGTACTTCCTTAATCGGCATATTGATTTTAAATTCGACTCCGCGGCTTTCGAGGAGATTCATTGCATATTCTACGAGCTCTTCATCAAAGCCGGGAAGAACGGTAGGAGCTGCCTCCACAGATACGAGTTTTACTTTTTCACGTGGGATGTCGTATTCTTTGCAGAGTTCCGGCACTCGTTCTGTAAGCTCTCCAACAAATTCCACACCGGTGAATCCTGCCCCTGCCACAACAATGGTCAGCATTTCGTCGTGCTTTTCGTCCATTTGACTGTAGGTTGCGAATTGATAATCAATGTGGTCCTTAATCTGACGTACCGAGTCCACATTCGTAATGCCAAAAGCATGCTCTTTAACTCCCGGAATACCAAACGTTTCCGGCACTGCACCGAGTCCTATTACAAGATAGTCGTAGTCAAGCTCCATTGTGCCAAGCACAACTTTCTTTTCCTCCGCCTTAATTTCCACTACCGTATCCTGAACAAAATTAATTTTACTTAAATCGAGTACCTTGGATATATCCATACGGGTTTTATCGTGATGCATAGTTCCTGCAGCCGGTTCGTGCAGCCAGGTTGTCTGGTAGTGGTAGTCGTTTTTGTTAACAAGTGTCACGTTTGCATCTTTTGACGCCGTCGATTTCTGCAGACGGGCAGCAGTAATCATCCCGCCGTAGCCGGCTCCTAGAATGACGATATTCGGTTTATTGCTCATTCTGCTCACTCCAATAAATTAATGAATTTTTACAGCTCAAGGAAATCTGCCACTAACGCACCTCACACTGAATATGCGGTATATAATGTGATTTTTTTCACGTAATTGTCTGCAGAAAGACACTGCCGCTCTTTGAGCTGTATGTACTTTTTTTACTCTTCATAGGATACTTCTGTAATTTTAGGGTGTTTATCCGGCATTTTCAACTTTTTTTTGAACAATTGATGAAATCTGCACATCCATTCTCTATTCTATCCTCTTCCTCTTTTTTTCTCAACCATAAATACCGGCCCTTTTCAATCCCCCTCCCTTTTCTTTAAACAAGAGAAAGGCTATAATAGTTTAATGGAATATATTAAAGCCGGAGGTGTCTTTAAAGTGTCACAAGATCAAGAAGTATACGACCTGACCATTATCGGCGGCGGCCCCGTCGGATTATATACGGCTTTCTATGCCGGTCTTCGTCAGATGAAAGTTAAAATTATCGAAGCTATGCCCCAGCTCGGAGGCCAGCTTTCTGCCCTGTACCCCGAAAAATACATTTATGATGTTGCAGGGTACAAAAAAGTACTGGCACAGGAGCTGGTGGACAACCTTGTAGAGCAGGCAGTCCAGTTTGATCCTGCTACTGCCCTCGGGGAAGCCGTACAGGATGTAGAGAAAGATGCGGATGGGATTTTTACACTGCGCACAAATAAAGGGGAACATTTAACAAAAACGGTTGTTATTGCCGCAGGAGTCGGAGCATTCCAGCCCCGCCGCCTGAAAATTGAAGGAGCAGAACGATTTGAAGATACGAACCTTCATTATTTCGTAAACGACATTAACCAGTTTGCCGGTGATCGAGTGGTGCTTGCCGGCGGCGGAGATTCGGCCGTCGACTGGACACTTATGCTCGAAGATATTGCAGAAGAAGTGACTATCGTCCACCGCCGGGATAAATTCCGTGCCCACGAACACAGTGTTTCGCAGATGGAAGATTCCGAACGCATTAACGTAAAAACACCTTACAGTATTGAAGAGCTCCACTATGAAAACGATGAGATTACAAGCGTGACATTGAAGCACAAAGATGGAGACCATTCAGAGGAAGTGGATATCGATTCGCTGATCGTGAATTACGGTTTCGTCTCTGATCTTGGTTCAATTAAAACATGGGGACTTGAAATCGTTAAAAATTCCATCGTCGTTAATTCAAATACTGAAACCAACATTGAAGGTATATACGCCGTTGGAGATATCGTAACGTATGAAGGGAAAGCAAAACTTATAGCTACAGGCTTCGGTGAGGCCCCTACTGCCGTAAACAAAGCAAAAGTGCTCGTTGATCCAAAAGCAAAGGCAACTGCAGGACACAGCACAAGCCTCTTTTAATTTTCAGCAGTTTTAACGTTCTTTGCAGGTAATGAAAAACTTTATTTTGATCGGGCAGCTGTACTTTTAATAATATGAAACTTTTATTGCGTCTGCGGGTTAAGCTTCCGCATAAAAAAGATCTGTCCCCGCCTTAATCGGCGGGGACAGATCTTTTTGTTTGAAAATATCAGCAGTCTTCCGGCTTCCCGGCGTTTGTGGCTGTACGGAAAGACGCGCCACAGCCGCAGTTGGCTATCGCATTCGGATTGTCGAGTGTAAATCCGCCGCCCATCATGTTCTGCTTGTAGTCGATCGTGACACCGTCAAGCATCGGTGCACTTTCATTATCGATCACGAGATCAATCCCGTTTATCGTAACCTGACTGTCGTCATCATGTACTTCCGAGTCGAATCCCATGCCGTAGGAAAGACCAGTACAGCCTCCCCCCTGCACACCAACTCTCATATAGTTTGCATCTTCATTATCTTCCATCATCTGCTTAATCTGAGCAGCAGCTGTTTCAGTAATCGTAATCATATACTCCGCCTCCTTAAATAACCTCTTCCTATTAGTATAACAACATGCATCTTTTCCTTCAAATTTCCTGTACACGTTCGTTGCGTTTGGCAAGGAAGTTTGGTTGGTGGTAAGATATAGATAGTTTCGGGCGGAAGTTCTTTAATCAGAAGCACTATTGAACGCCGCGTATCATTTTTGATAACTGCAGTAACAATTATCCGGCACTGTTTCGGGGTAATAATGGCAGGTCTGACAAACACAATCTGCACTCCAGCCGTGAGCGGAAGCAGAGAAGACTGCAGCGGATATCTGTTTTGAAGGATATCCTAACATAGAAAAGGCAGGGGATTATAAATGAGCACAATCGTAATGGATGACAAACTGCAGGCAATCCAGGAGAAAGTTAAAAACGGAGAACGCCTGACAATTGAAGACGGTCTGACACTTTACGAAACTCCGGATCTACTAACTGTCGCCCAGCTCGCCAATCAGGTGAACGAGCAGAAAAACGGTGACAACGTCTATTTCATAGAGAACATGTACATTAATCCAACAAATGTCTGTGAAGCAAGCTGTGCCTTCTGCGGCTTCAAACGTAAGCCCGGAGAGGAAGGCGCCTACACGATGCACGAAGAGGAACTTCTTGAGTACGTTCAGAAACGCTGGAATGACAATATCCGGGAGTTTCACATCGTCGGGGGCCATAACACGGACGTTCCTTTCGACTATTACCTGAATACTATCCGTACGCTTAAAAAGCATTATCCGCAGTGTGCAATTAAAGCATATACCGGTGCGGAAATTGAATTTTTTGCGCGTCACGCCGGCATCTCTATGCGCGAAGTGCTGGAACAGCTTGTCGAAGCCGGGCTTGATACTCTTCCAGGCGGCGGGGCAGAAATTCTAACTGAAAATTACCGGGCTAAAATGAGTCCCGACAAAGCTTCTACTGATCAGTGGCTCGAAGCACATGAAATTGCCCATGATCTTGGGATGAAAACTCATGCCACAATGCTTTACGGGTCTATTGAATCTAAAGAAGAACGCCTGATTCATATGGACCGGCTCCGACAGCTTCAGGATAAAACAAACGGATTCATGGTATTCATTCCACTCGCGATGCAGCCTCGTAAAGCAAGTGCAGGACTTAAACGCCGTACCTCAGCATATGACGATCTGCGTACAGTAGCTATCAGCCGGCTGATGCTCGATAATTTTGATCATATTAAAGCTTATTGGATTAACATCGGTGTACAGTTGACCCAGATGTCCCTTGCTTTCGGCAGTTCTGATATTCACGGCACGCTTATTGAAGAAAGAATTTCACACTCTGTAGGTGCCTTAACTTCCCAGAGTCTGACACGAAGCGAACTGGTCCACCTTATTAAAGGTGCCGGTAAAACACCGGTCGAACGGGACACCTTCTACAACGTAATTAAATCTTACTAATAGTTCTGCAGCTCCTGCAGCGGCAGCGATGAACAAAAAGCCACCGGCATAAGGCCGGTGGCTTTTTCAGCGTGTTGATTAAGTCTTGGTTTCAGAATAATTATTCTTCTGAGCGTATAGCTTTCTCCTACACTCCCCGGCGGAAGCTTGCCGTGGGGCTCGTCATCAGCTATTTTCCAGCCCTTCGGCCATGGAAAAGGATCTTCCGACTTCGCTTTATCCCACCGGCGTCCCCGCCGGTCGTTCCGGAGGAAAAAGCCTCTCCTGAATGGAAGAAAGGGCGGAATTAACACATTTTTTAGAAGAAGAACCTTCTTTTTATTTTCCTGCTGGAGCTGCAGCAGGCGACTCCGAGGCGAGATAGGACGAGCAGAAGATCCATTTCTTCCGAGCAGTGGGAGGAAGAAATTAGCTGAAGCCGGCCCGCCCGGAAAGCGTCCTGAGGAGGCGAAAGCAGGAATTTGCATAGGCATGTATAAAAAACACTTTATAAACAGCCTGAAGGAGAAAAAAAGATAAACACCTGCCTATACAATAAAATGCATTTTTTTAACGAAGCGGTTCATCCGCCCAAAAATAATCGTCATCCGCTTCTAAAATTGTCATTGTCTGTAGACAGCACGGAAAATTAAGTCTTGTTTTTACCCCTTCCTTTGCCCGGCTCAGAGTGTTGGCTTTCATGTAAGTAAGAACGTTGGATTCCCCGCAGTAGGGGCATGTATCCACATAAATTTCGCCCATCTGCTTTTCATAGGGCCACGTATGATCAAACGGCAGCGGCTTCACACTTTCACCTGCTTTCTAAACTGTAAATTTCTATAAAGAGTAATGGAACTTTTTAAAAGAAACGAAGCGGCGGCAGAAGTAAAGACTAAAAGCCGGCTCCGTTGAGAAAAATCAGGCCCCTGCCGGAGACAGAGGACCTTTCTTTATCAAAACATTGGGTTATCTTCTAAATACTGATAAATATTCTGCAGCAGTTCATCATTCGTGTCTCCAGTGACCATGTCCCCGTTTACAAGAGCATACCTGCTGCGGGCACACATACCGCAGTAGCTGAGACAGCCGTATTCGATAACATCGAGGTCCGGATCTTTCTCCAGTTCTTCCATAACTTCCTGTGTCCCGCTCGCAAGATTACTGATGCAGAACTCTATGATAGGTTTCATTTCAAGCTTCACCTCATTATTTTCTTCTTCGTTTATGCTAAGGGCAGCACCTCTGTTTGTCAACATTCCGGACTCAGAAGGGTAAAGGAGAAGCAATTCGTAAACCGCTTTCAAATTTGATTGTGTACCTCTCAAAAAACTGGTATATTTAACAATGGTATTGTACTAATTACATCGTTGGAAGTTGAGAGAACGGCAGCAGCCGCTTCTTCTCCTTTGGCACGATTGAAAGGGGTTGATCCCGTGCACCATCTCGTTATTTTAGGAGGAGGCTACGGAGGGCTTCGCGTGATCCAGAGATTACTTGCAGATAAAGAAATACAAGATTTTAAAATTACTCTGGTGGAACGGGAAGCTTATCACAGTTTAAAAACAGAGTTTTATGCCCTGGCAGCAGGTACAGTGGCAGACCGCCATCTGCGTATTTCCTTCCCGGAGGACGATAGGCTTGAGCACGTATGTGACACTGTTACAAACATTCGCCTGGAAGACAGAACGGTCGAACTGAAATCAGGGGAAACACTTACATATGATGATCTGCTTATCGGTCTGGGCTGTGAAGACAAATATCACGGAGTACCCGGTGCCCAGGAAAAGACGTTGAGTATTCAAAGTATGCGACGTGCACGCAAGACGAACCAGATTATTCAGAATGTTCCCCACGGCGGAAAAGTCGCTATTATCGGAGGCGGTCTCAGCGGCGTGGAAACAGCGAGTGAACTTCGGGAGAGCCGTGAAGATCTGGATATCCGCCTTTACGACCGCGGAGAAAATATCCTCTCCATGTTTCCACCCAAACTCTATAATTATGTGACGGACTGGTTTCATAAAAACAACGTTACCCTTATTAACCGGGCGAACATTACTAAAGTAGAATGGAACATCCTGTATAACCATGGAGAAGCAGAAGAACTTGACGCCATTATCTGGACAGCCGGCGTGCAGCCGAATAAGCTTGTCCGGGATCTTACTGCAAAACACGACCTCGTAACCGACCGTATGGGCCGTGTCGAAACAACAAAATATCACCATATTCCCGGATTCGAAGACGCGTTTATTGTGGGAGACTGTGCCGCTTCCGAGCACGCACCAAGTGCTCAGCTCGCAGAAGCACAGGGAGACAATATTGCTATTCTGCTGAGCAAAAAGTGGCGGAACCTTCCTTATCCGGAAACACTTCCGAAAATGAAACTTAAGGGCGTGCTCGGCTCTCTCGGAAAGAAACATGGCTTCGGTTTGATGGGAGAAAGAAAACTGGTCGGCCGGGTGCCCCGCGTTCTGAAATCAGGAGTGCTCTGGATGTACAAGCATCATTCCGGATCCTGATCGGCCAGAAACAAAAAGAGTGCCGGTACAGAAATCCGGCACTCTTTTTATGATGAAGCTGATAAAGCAGCTTTTTCCGGGTACAGGGGGCTTAGTTAACAAGCTGTAAAAAAACGGTCCCCTATGCACTTTACGGCTGAACCGGGAGAGACTTCTCAATTTCTCTGTAAAGCGCCGGAAGTCTCGGATCCCCTTCTGCTACAGCTTCTCCATTCAGGACAACGAGAGGATAAAAATATTCATCGTCCAGAATCAGCTCTGAAAAACGGCGCTCTTCTTCTGTTTCCGGATGTTCAATGTCACAATAATGAAATTCAATTTTATCCTCGGGGAACCTGCGGCTGACCGCTGCTTCGAGCCA
Organism: Alkalicoccus saliphilus; assembly: GCF_003044065.1. Classification (GTDB taxonomy): domain Bacteria; phylum Bacillota; class Bacilli; order Bacillales; family Salisediminibacteriaceae; genus Alkalicoccus; species Alkalicoccus saliphilus. The sequence goes on along the minus strand of NZ_PZJJ01000012.1, from coordinate 77,037 downwards.
CTCTTTTGTTTCAAGTGCACTCGGCAGGTGAATACAGCTGGCACATTTCTGTTCTGCTCCATAAACCGTTATTTTCACCGCTGTCACATCCTTTCTTTTCTTCATTTTACCACGAACTATTTTCTGTCTGAATAAAATTAAGCCTCAGCCGTGGATTTTTGTCTCCAATGATACTATAATGGTTGTTAAAGGAAAGGAGAGTGTATGCAATGACTACAGAAACAATGGAACCACAGGTACAGGAAGTACTCGATAAATTACGTCCGTTCCTTCTTCGTGATGGAGGCGACGTAGAACTGGTGGATATTGAAGACGGAGTGGTAAAGGTCCGCCTTATGGGCGCCTGCGGCTCATGCCCAAGTTCCACAATCACTCTTAAAGCCGGTATTGAGCGTGCACTTCTGGAAGAAGTTCCAGGATTTACTGAACTCGAACAAGTATTTTAATTCAACCGATAACATTTTCATAAAAAAAAGCCCCGGCCAAGCGGCCGGGGCTTTTTTTGGTGTTTCCTAAAGTTTATGGGCTCAGAAAAAAGGTAAACAGAATGGTAAAACCCTCCTATAAATTGGGAGCGTACAGAACAGGAGGTGTGAGAGTAATGGCGGCATACGATGCAATTATTATAGGAGGAGGATTCAGCGGGCTGGCTGCTGCGCGGGAACTGAGTGCAAACGGCTGCCATCCGCTCGTGCTGGAAGCTAAAAACCGTCTCGGCGGACGTGCATGGACAGATGAGCGCCTGGGAAAAAAACTTGAAATGGGAGGTACATGGTTTCATTGGTATGAACCCCATATATGGAGTGAAATAACTAAATACAATCTTGAAACTACCCAGCACGTGAAGGTGGAAACGTTACAATGGCACAACGGAAAATCAGTCAAAAAAGTTCCTCTGAATCTGCTGTATACTTTTCTTGAAAAAAGAATGAAAACGTTGACAGATGAAGCCTCTTTTTATTTCCCAAATCCATACCGTCCCTTGGAACAGCAGGAAAAACTGCTGGAAATTGACGGTTTGTCCACCAGAGACCGTCTCAACAGAATGAAACTCACTTCTTCGGAATACGAATGGATGGACAGCCTCTGGTCTCTCATCTTTCACGGCCGGACGGAAGAAGCTTCCTATACCCATTCACTCCGGTGGCTGGCTCTTTCCATGAATGACTGGAAAAGACTGCTCGAAACTTTTTCAGCTTTCCAGCTTACAAACGGAACGAAAGAACTCATTTCCTGTATAGCCGCTGATGTAAAAGGCGACATACATCTCTCCAGCGAAGTAACAGCTGTAGAAAAGCAGAAAGACGAAACGTATGCCGTCACTACACAGGCAGGGGAAACTTTCCATGGAAACACCGTCATCGTAACGCTTCCTCCTCCAGTGATACAAAATGTTGCTTTTTCCCCTCCTCTCTCCTCCGTCAAAAGGCAGGCGGGTAAAGAAAAAGCCGTATCCAGGGGCGTCAAGGTATGGGTCAGGATCAAGAGCTCCCCGGAACCATTTATAGCAGCTGCTCCGGCCCACTTTCCGCTGAATTATATTCAATATGAATATGAAGATGAGGACGGCTCGTTTCTCGTCTGCTTTGGAAGCGACGCCGGCAAACTGGACGTTTCCAATATCAGTGATGTTGAAGATGCCGTACACAGAATTCTTCCTGATGTTGAAATAATGGACTGTGCCGGCCACGACTGGACACGTGATAAATTTGCCGGCCAGACCTGGTCAATGCACGGTAAAAATCAGCTGACCCGGTATCATATGGAGCTGAACCGGGAAGAAAATGGTATTTTTCTTGCTGGAGACAGCCTGGCCGATGGGGGGGCCGGCTTAATGGACGGTGCGCTTGAAAGCGGAATAAAAACAGCCGGTAAAGTAAGAAATTATATAATCCAGCACCTGAAATAAATTCAGCAGTGTGAAAGGAGCATAATAAAATGGACAGCGTATACAATATACAATCCTATCTCAGCCAATACCGGGACCATTATATTAATCTGCTTCAGGAATGGGTCCAGCACCCCACACTTTCCGGAGAAGAATATGAGCTTCAGCAGAAAATAGCGGACAGTCTTAAAGCTGCCGGACTCGACGTGGATATGTGGGAACCGGATATTGAACTAATAAAAGATCATCCCGCCTTCACGTCTGAAAGAAAAAGCTTTGAAGGCAGCCCTAACGTATGCGCAACGTTGAAAGGCACAGGCGGAGGCCGCTCTCTTCTTTTAAACGGCCATGTCGATGTGGTTCCGGAAGGGGCTCTTGAACAATGGGAGCACGATCCTTTCTCCGGTCTTATTGAAGACGGAAAAATGTTCGGCCGCGGGACCACTGATATGAAAGCAGGGAACGTCGCACTCCTTGCAGCAGTGGAAGCTGTCCAATACTTGAATGTCCCTCTTAAGGGGGACCTTATTTTTCAAAGTGTGGTAGAGGAAGAAACAGGGGGAGCCGGTACACTCTCTGCTATCGAGCGTGGATACCGGGCTGATGCAGCTATCATTCCGGAACCGACTGAGATGAAGATTGTACCAAAACAGCAGGGTTCCACATGGTTCCGCGTCACCGTTTCAGGGATATCAGCTCATGCCGGCACACGCTTTGAAGGAATCAGTGCTCTCGAAAAGTCATGGAAAGTATACGATACGCTTATGTCTCTTGAAAATGAACGGAATATCCGTCTGCAGGATCCTATGTTTAAAAACATAAAAATACCTATTCCTATTAACGTCGGAAAAATTCAGGGCGGCAGCTGGCCTTCATCCGTCCCATCCCAGGTAGTTATGGAGGGACGCTACGGTATTGGCCCGGATGAAACGATCGAGGAAGCAAAAAAGGAGCTGGAACAAGCGCTCCATCGTCTGGAACAGTATGATGAGTTTTTTAAAAAATATCCTGTGGAAGTGGAATGGTTCGGAGCAAACTGGATCCCGGGAGCCGTAGATCTCCCCCACCCCCTCGTCGATATTTTAACGAATACGTTTGAAAAAACGCAGCAGCGGCAGCCGGTCATCCAGGCTTCCAATTGGGGGACGGACGGAGGGATGCTGACTCAATATGCCGGCACTCCAAGCATCATCTTCGGTCCCGGCACGACCAGTATGGCTCATTTTCCTAACGAATCCGTAGAGCTGGACCGTGTGTTTGCTTTTACGGAAGTATTGTTTCACACTATTATTGATTGGTGCGGAACGCCAGAAAATAACGCGTAAAGTGAAGCTTCGGAGTCCCGCACCTCTTTTGAAACAGCCACTGAAAAAACTGTTCCGCTGTATCGAAGCGGAACAGTTTTTTCTGGAATCATTATTCATCGGCTGAGTGCGCCTTTAAGGCAGCCGAATTACCTGTGGCTGCCTACAGGAGTTTCCGCCCCTCTGCCTGTAAGAACGCCGTGAATGTTTGCCGCTGCAAGCTGCATCATGTCCCTGCGTGTCTGTACCGTAGCACTGCCGATATGAGGCAGCGCCGTTACTTCCTTAAACTGCAGCAGCGGATGATCTGAGCGGATTGGTTCTCTGTCAAAAACGTCCAGACCCGCACCGGCAATCTGTTTCGTCTGGAGGGCCTTTATAAGTGCTTCCTCCTGTATTACAGGTCCCCGGGAAATATTAATAAGGTGGGCGGAGTCTTTCATTTTTTTAAATTCCTCCGACCCTATCATTCCTTTGGTTTCCGGCGTCAGCGGAGCTGTGACACAAACAAAATCAGCAGTCTCCAGAAGCTCCGCTTTTTCTGCATAGGAAGCCCCCGTTTCCTTTTCGACATGTTCACGGCGGGAACGGTTATGATAAAGAACCCTCATATTAAATCCTTTGGCTCTTCCTGCCACTGCCGCGCCGATTCTTCCCATCCCGATGATCCCTAAGGTTTTGCCATGGACTTCCGTGCCGGCAAGAAGAAACGGAGCCCACTCGCGCCATTCATCCCGTTTAATATACTCCGACGCTTCGGTCAGTCTTCTGGCAGATGCCATCAATAGAGCAAAAGCAAGATCAGCCGTTGCTTCCGTCAAAACGTCGGGGGTGTTGCTGATTACAACACCTCTCTTATCCGCTTCCTGAAGATCGACATTATCGTACCCGACAGCCATGTTCGCACATATTTTTAAATTCGGCGCCCGGTCGAGCAGTTCTTTATCAATTTGTTCACTCAGCATAGTGAGCAGCCCGTCTGCTTTCTCCGCCTTTTTCAGGAGGGTTTCTCTGTCTACAGCACGGTCTTCATACGGCCAGCATTCAACATCCGCCGCTTTACTCAGCTCCTTAAGTGTATCCTCCGGCAGCTTTCTCGTTACATATACATATGGTTTAGTCACGTTGAACTTCTCCTTTCTCTACAGACCACTCGTCCAGACTGTCAGCCTTCCAAACAGGCTGGTTCCCTTTTTCAGCAAGTTCCTCTCTCGTAGAAACGCCGGTAAAGACCATCAGCGTGTCAAGACCGGCCCGGATACCGGCAAGAATATCCGTGTCGTAATTATCTCCTATCATCAGCGTTTCTTTTTTATCCGTCCCGAGAGCCTGAAGAGCCTGTTCCATAATTACCGCTTCGGGTTTACCGATAAACAAAGGATCCTGTCCGGTGGAAACCTGCACTACGGCTGTAAGTGAGCCATTACCGGGGAGCATGCCCCTTTCTGTCGGTATCGCTTTATCTCCGTTCGTTGATAAAAAGGCCGCTCCACTGCGCACAAACAAGCACGCTTTCGCAAGTTTTTCATACGTAATTTTCCGGTCAATACCCATCACTACTACATCTGCCTCTTCCTCTGAAAGTGAAAGCCCTTCTGCTTCCACCGCTTCCCGGAGTCCTTCCTCCCCGATAACGTAGACAGCCGCGTCTCCATACGTCTTTTTTATGTATTTCGCTGTCGCCATACTTGTCGTCATGACGTTTTCTTCGAGCGCATTGATGCCCATATCCCGCAGTTTCTCCGCTACCTGGTCCGGTCGCCGGGAGGAGTTATTCGTTACGAAAATGTACGGAATGCCGGCTGCATTCAAGCGTTCTACAAGCCTTTGTCCTGCATCGATACGTTCCGTCCCACGGTACATTGTCCCGTCCAGGTCGATAAGATACCCTTTATATTTATTCATGAACGATCCTCCTCTTCCGGAAGAAAGGCCGAGACCGGCCCGAGCTCATTTGTTAAGTAATGTCGTACACGTTCTGGAAATTTTTTATACGCTCTGCTGTTCGCCCTGAACCCTTCCATCATAGCTTCGTAGCTGTAGGAAGTATAATTTTGAAGCAGCTCTTTTCTCCACGGAAGCAGTGCTTCCATTTCCCCGCCTTCTTCTGCGGGAATAACTTTTTCATCGACGAGAATCGCAGCGATATCTTCAAAGCTTCCCGGATCACGCATGATAAATCCGTCGATCATCTGATTTCCAACGTCCATCATCGATTCGATCAGCATGTGGCACGCTCTTTCTCCCGCGTACAATGCGTATTCGTTTTCTGCCTCGTAAACTTCCTCCACCAGCCGGCTCATATCTTCAATAAATGCGAGTCGTTCTTCAATAAGTTTTCGATCAACAAAATACATAGTATCTTTTCCTCCTTCTATTAGTATGTCACATTGAATGCCCTTAACAAAATAAAAATCATAATTCCGCCATTTTTACATTCCATTTCTCAAAAATCTCTGGTAATATGATAAAGGATTTTGTACATATAATTATACATGGATTAAATACGTATTTGGAGGAATTAACATGGATCGCGAATTAGCAATGGAAGTAGGGCGCGTAACAGAAGCTGCTGCCCTCGCTTCTGCTCAGTGGATGGGAAGAGGATTAAAGAACGAGGCGGATGATGCTGCTACATCGGCGATGAGAAATATGTTTGACTCTGTGAACATGAACGGAACGGTCGTCATTGGAGAAGGAGAACTGGATGAAGCACCGATGCTCTACATAGGCGAAGAACTCGGTACCGGGACAGGTCCGGAAGTTGATATTGCAGTAGATCCTCTGGAAGGAACAAGTATTGTAGCTAAAGGTCACCCGAATGCCATGGCTGTTATTGCAATTGCTGATCGGGGGACGCTCCTGCACGCACCGGATATGTATATGGAGAAGCTTGTAGTCGGACCTGAAGCAGCAGGACTTGTCCGGCTCGATGATCCGATTGAGAAAACGATTGATATCGTTGCAAAAATGAATGATAAACGCGTACGGGACGTGACAGTAATTATTCAGGAGCGGGAACGGCACGCTGATCTAGTAAGGCGCGTACAAAATAAAGGTGCACGGGTAAAGCTTTTTGGTGACGGGGATGTCGGGGCGTCTATCGCTGCCGTTATGCCGCGTACCGGTATTGATTTGTTTGTCGGAACGGGCGGGGCACCGGAAGGGGTCATCTCTGCAGCCGCAATTAAAACGCTGGGGGGAGATATGCAGGCACGTCTCGTCCCTTCCAATCAGGAAGAATATGAGCGGTGCCGGAAGATGGGGATTGAAGACCCGGAGCAGCATCTCAGTCTCGACGACCTTGTAAAAAGTGATGATGCTATTTTCGCAGCTACCGGAGTTTCTTCAGGAGAGCTTCTCGAAGGCGTCCGCTTTCTCGGTAAGGATCTTGTTGAAACAGACACAATTGTCATGCGGGCAAAAACAGGTACGGTCCGGTATATAAAAGCCCATCACCGCCTGAACCAGAAGCCGCATCTGCTTGAAACGAAGTAGTGTAAGTCTTTTAACAGACTACAAAAAGCAGAAAGGCGGAGGCCTTTCTGCTTTTCAGTTTGTTGATTAAATGATCTGTGCAGAATAGTTATTCCAGTCGCTGTATAAGCTCCTTCTCTTGCCTTGCCGTGGAGCTGGCCTTCAGCTGTTTGGCCTGTGTCATGGTCTGACCGCGCTGCGCCTCCGCCGTTTCGGAGGGGAAATCATCTCTTTATCGAAGGATATGGCTTTATAAAGAGGGATTCTTCATAGCAGAAACCTTTTTTTGATTTCCCTGCAGCAGCCGCAGGGACGACTCCTGGGCGATTAAGGCCGGGACGAAGATCCATTCCTTCCATCCATATGTTGGAAGAAATTAGCTGAGCCCGGCCGGAAAGGTGAAAGCAGGGCAGTGTATATCTATACATGAAAATATACTTTTTCTAAGTGTTAATTAAGTTTTGCTTTCAGGATAATTATTCCGGTGTACAGATTTCTCCTGCCCTCTCTCTGTGGAATCTTTCTTCCATAAATCATTTACGATTCCTGGGCTTCCTCTTCTGTTTCAGGCTGCTCTTTAGTTTTTCCGACTTTTTTAATGACGAAATAGGCACAGCCGAAATTACAGTATTCGTAAATATAATCATGCAGAAAATTAATTTTGGCATCAGGAGCTGATTTCCGGTGGCTTTCTTCAAAAAAACCTTTCAGCCGGAGCTGTTCATATCCCCAGTCGCCTACAATATAATCATATTTGTTTAAAATATCACTGTAGCGCTCCTTAAAAGCTTCTTCCGACCATCCGTTCCGGACGTCTTCAACTATTTCGTACATATTCCCCTGAATCTGAATCATCGTTCGCCACCTGCCTTCTTTCTCTATCTTGCCGGATTTCCAGGCAAATTTCAATTCTTTCCTGCTCTCTTTGAAAAACACCGCAACGGAGTCCGTTACGGTGCTTTTCTCAGTTTAACCTATCAGCTGTTCGCCTTTGCTGCATTCACCTGTTCATCCGCATGATAAGAGGAACGAACGAGCGGACCGGCTTCGCAGTGTTTAAATCCTTTGGAAAGAGCAATTTCCTTCAGTTCGGCAAATTCCTCAGGTGACCAGTATTTTTTGATTTTCAGATGGGATTTTGTCGGCTGCAGATACTGGCCGATAGTCATAATGTCCACATCTGCATCCCGGAGGTCATCCATCAGTTCTATAATTTCTTCCTTCGTTTCTCCAAGTCCGATCATCAGACTCGATTTCGTCGGGATAGATGGATTCAGCTGTTTGGAAATACGTAAAACGTTAAGTGTGCGGTCGTATTTTGCCCGTGCCCGGACCCGCGGCGTAAGACGACGGATTGTTTCAATATTGTGGTTGAAAATATCCGGCTTTGCATCAATAAGAGTTTTAACATTTTCCTCTTTTCCTCCCATATCAGAAGGAAGAACCTCGATGCTTGTCCCCGGATTCATTTTCCGGACCTGACGGACTGTTTCTGCAAAAACAGCCGCTCCACCGTCCCGAAGGTCATCCCTGGCCACAGCCGTAATGACTACATGCTTCAGTCCCATTACCTGTACGGATTCCGCGAGTCTTTCCGGCTCCTCCCAGTCAAGTTCGTTCGGCAGACCTGTTTTCACCGCACAGAAACGGCACGCCCGTGTACATACGTCCCCGAGAATCATAAACGTTGCTGTTTTTCTTTCCGCCCAGCATTCATGAATATTTGGACACTTAGCTTCTTCACAGACCGTATGGAGGCGCTTTTCACGCATTAGTTTCTTTAAACCTTTATAGGACTCATTTGTATTAAGCTTTATTTTCAGCCACTCGGGCTTGCGCAGATATTCTTCCTGCTTTGCCATGCAAGCTCACGCCCTTCGTAAATTTATGTATAATTCGTCTTCTACTTTATCACATTCCAGCACTTTCCTCCAACAGCCACGTTTAAATACCTTCTTTTGGCATACCTTATTAAACAGTGGCTTTATTACGACTCCCCCTTTCGTTCCTCCCGTCTCACTAGTGCCCCAGACCGGTTCCTCTGACAGTGTGTGATCCGGCTTTTAAAAAAGACTGTGTTAAAGTCTGTTGTGGACACATGCAGAAAGCCCGCTGGTTGAATGAAGAAGGTACAAAGGGAGCAACCAGGGCCAAGGCGATCTTTCCGCGGCAAGCGAAGAAAAAGGAGCCGCAGGTGCTGCAAAAACAACCCGGAGCTTTAACAGAGCCTTAAAAACAGAAAAAGAGACCCGCAGATGAGGGCCTCCTTTTCCTGTAAAACTATTACCTGCTGATCAGTAAATCTTCTAATCATTTAACCATTTTATCCGAAAATATTCTGGAAAAGAATCCAGGCAATACCGAGTGGAGCGACAACACGGAGAATCCACAGCCAGAGAGTACCAATAATGGAATCAGTCAAACCGGTTTCCTTCAGTGCGTCAACCTTGTTCCATCCCCAGCCTACAAATAACGCTACAATAAGTCCACCGAGTGGAAGCGTGTACTGGTCAGTAACTGTGTCCACAAAATCCAGGAATGGAAGGCCTAAAAATTCCATTGTGAATGGTCCGCCCTGGCTTAATGCGGAAGGAACACCGAGTGCTGTTACAGCCACACCAGCAAGAAGCGTCGATTTATGACGGTTCATATTCAGCTGTCTCATAATGTACGAAACAGTTACTTCCAGCAGGGAAATCGCAGAAGAAAGTGCCGCAATTCCTACAAGGAAGAAGAAGAACAGGGCAAACACTGTACCGCCGGTTCCCATCTGGTTAAATACTTCCGGAAGCACTATGAAGATAAGTCCTGGTCCAGCATCCGGCTCGACACTTGCGAAAGAAAATACCGCCGGAAAGATAACGATACCGGCAACAATCGCAAAGATCGTGTCGAGTGTTACAACTCCCCCGGCTGCACTCGGGAGCCGTGTTTCTTTACCAAGATAACTGCTGTACGTAATCATGGCACCCATCCCGAGGGACAGCGTGAAGAATGCCTGGCCTACAGCTGAAGCATATACTCCAGGGTCCGAAAATGCATTCCAGTCCGGAGTGAAAAGGAAGGCAAGTCCTTCCCCGGCTCCATCCAGTGTCAGACTGTATCCTGCAAGGAAAATAAGGATAATAGCAAGAAGCGGCATGAAAATTCTGTTGGACAGCTCAATCCCTTTTCTTACACCGAAAAAGACGATAAAAATAACAAGAGCCATAAACAGTACCTGCCAGAAAATAGGACCGGCCGTTCCTCCGATAAAGTTAACGAAAAAGTCGGCGTATCCTTCAGTCTCCACAGCGCCAGCCTGCCCTGATATATAGGCGAAGATATAGTAGAATACCCAGCCGGCAATAACGCCGTAAAACGATAAAATCAAAAATGATGTCAGAACGCCGAGAATACCACCGATAACCCATGGTTTCCCCGGTGCTATTTTGTTAAATGAACCAATAACGTCTGACTGACCTCTCCGCCCGATCGAAAATTCTGCAAGAAGAACGGGAAGACCAATAAGGAAAATACATAAGACATATACGAGTAAAAAAGCGGCTCCCCCGCTTTCACCGGTTACATAGGAAAAACGCCAGATATTACCCAGACCTACAGCAGACCCTACTGCCGCAAGAATAAAACCTAATTTCGTCGCGAAATGCTCCCGTGGTGCAGCCATTGTACAACCCCCTCCTTATATCTCTGTTAATCATTGGAAAACCATGCTATAAGTATGAGAAAAAACTGTGTCCTCCCTCCCTTATCATTTCCTAATTTTTTCATATTTCTATGCTTTGCTATTTCATTATAATTATTATATGGGAAAAAGTCAAAGACTTTTCTGAATATTTATTTTAACCAGAAAATTGTGTTTTTGTGAGCAAACACTGTTTTTATTCTGTACTTTCAAAGTAGTAAAAAAGGAAATTTACAGAAGGATTTATTTTTATATAATAATATATGCAGTTTTTCTATGCATACGCTTATGCTGTATTTTTTAACGAATAAAACCTCTCTCTGTACCTTTTCGTTCTGCAGCAGGCAGCATATGTTTCATTTTGGGTATGAAAAATAAGGTTACTAAAAAGGTATAGTAAAGTTTGGTACTGATGAATGAAGAAAACTTTGCTCCAAAAAGAGCCTGTCAAAAGAAATATGTTCTTTCACAGGCAGTGGAATTAAATTAAGAAGCCGGAAGAATTACCACCAGGGCTGGAATTCTTCCTTACATCCCGAGAACTTCTGGAAGAACAGCGATTTCCCTCCCCCTTATCATCTGAAAATAAAAGCAGAAAGAGGGTATCTTCTGCGAAAAGCCAGTAAAAAAGTGTCAGGACCATTCCGGTCCTGACACTTTCCAGAGTGTTGATTAAGTCTTGGTTTCAGAATAATTATTCTTCTGAATGTATAGCTTTCTCCTGCACTCCCCGGCGGAAGCTTGCCGTGGGGCTCGTCATCAGCTGTTTGCCCTCCGGCTTTGAAAAGGATCTTCCGACTTCACTTTATCCCACCGGCGTCCCCGCCGGTCGTTCCGGAGGAAGAAGCCTCTCCTGAATGGAAGAAAGGGCGGAATCAACACATTTTTTAGAAGAGAAACCTTCTTTTTATTTTCCTGCTGGAGCTGCAGCAGGCGACTCCGAGGCGAGATAGGACGAGCAGAAGATCCATTTCTTCCGAGCATTGGAAGGAAGAAATTAGCTGAAGCCGGCCCGCCCGGAAAGCGTCCTGCGGAGGTGAAAGCAGGGAAATGCATAGGCATGTATAAAAAACACTTTATAAACAGCCTGAAAAGTGTCAGGACCATTCCGGTCCTGACACTTTCCTGTTCAGTATTTCTAATACGTCAGTTTTTTCATTCTGAAATCGCTTTGTGGAAAAATTCTCAGATTTCTGTGCAAACTATGCTTTTTCCGCTTTAATACGCGGCTCACGCTTTGCTGCAAAATGCAGAAGCAGTAAAATCGCGGCAAGAACAACGGCCCCGGCTGCGAGTCCGAGAATGGTACTTCCGGTGAAGCCGAGTACAAGGAACGAAGCAGTAGCCGTGAGACCTACGAGCAATGCATAAGGGAGCTGTGTCAGTACGTGGTCAATATGATGGCTTCCTGCCCCAGCCGAAGAAAGAATAGTCGTGTCTGAAATTGGAGAGCAGTGATCTCCGAAAATGGCTCCCGCAAGAACAGCTGCGAGTACTGGAAGCATCATCGTAATATCTGTGGCCGCAGCAATATCCCCGGCAATTGGAAGCATGATCGCGAACGTTCCCCACGATGTTCCGGTACTGAACGCCATAAATCCTGCCACAAGGAACAGCAGGGCCGGAAGCAGAGCAACCGGGATGAACGTATCCACCTGTGCTGCCAGATATTCGCCCGTTCCAAGCGCGTCGATAATTTCGATAATTGTCCAGGCGAAAATAAGAATGTAAATCGCCGGAAGCATCGATTTGATTCCGGACCATAAACCGAGGCTGATATGCTTGACGCTTACTTTTCGCATAAAAGCGAGGAAAAGAGCCGAAGCAAAACTTACGAGCCCGCCGTAAAGAAGTGCAGCAGCGACATCTGTGTTTTCGAATGTGGCAAGCAGTGACAGCTCACCTTCCGTCGCCTGAATCCCTGTAACGACCATAAAGAAGACCGTTCCGACGATCAATATAAGAATCGGTACAACCAGATCAGAGACCTTTCCATGGGCCTGGGGCACAGCGTCTTCGTTTTCTCCCGGTATCGGTCCTTTCGAGCGGTCTACAAGCTCATTCCACTCCACGGCACGGAATTCGTGCGCCTTCATTGGACCGACATCGAGCTTCCAGTAGGCTACTGCAAACACAGCGATGATCGCAAATACAGCGTAAAAATTCATCGGAGCAATAAGCAGGAAGGCATGGAGCGCTTCGTACTGCATTACTCCGTGTGTCGCAAGGATGCCTCCGATAATCGTAATAATGTATGCTCCCCAGCTGGATACAGGAGAAATAACACACATTGGGGCAGCCGTAGAGTCCACCACATAGGCAATCTTCGCCCGGGAAATCCGGTGACGGTCCGTCAGCGGCCTGCTCACATTTCCGACTGTGAGGCTGTTGAAATAGTCATCGATGAAGATGATGACCCCGAGAAACGCTGCCGTAAACTGAGCCCCCACCCGGGTTTTTACACGGGCCATCGCCCATTCCCCGAAAGCCCGTCCGCCTCCGGTAATCGTAATCAAAGCGGCAATCATTCCCAGCAGGAAAAGGAAAAGAATAATATAAAATTCCCAGGTGTTGATTCCGTCTTCTGTCACGAAAATATTCGTTACAATTGTCAAAATGTCCATAATAGCTGCATTGACGAACATTTCTTCCGTCTGGTGCACCATCAGGGCCCCTGTAATAATACCGACACCGAGCGACAGCAGTACTCGCTTCGTAATAAGAACGAGCACAAGTGCCAGAACGGGCGGCAGTAAGGATAAAATACCGTGTTCCATGATTCTTCCCCTTTCTATTTTTGCACACAAAAAGGGCAGGGGAATTCCCCTGCCCTTCCTAAAAGCAGTTTCCCTCCATGCTGTAAAGCAGCTCTCCGCAGTTATGCGACAGTTCTTTACCTGTTCGGTAAAGACCCAGCCTCTGAAAGCGGCATCGGCTTTCAGGACTTCGGCGGAAGCACCTTTTATATACTTTCCCTGCCGGTGCCCGGCTCGAGTATACGACTCATTGCTTCCGCTCCTCCACCTCATTGTGCATGAGGTTTCCTTGCTTAATATTCAATTCAGCCTGAAAATCATATCATACCTTTTTTGAAGAATCAACCTTCCGTTCCAGTGTTTGAAACACGTGGGGAATTTGATTTTTTTCGTTTATTTCTCCCCGTCTTTCCTCAACGGTTTCCCATTCACTCTCATTAAATTCAGGAAAAAACGTATCCCCTGAAAACTCCTTCTCGATCCGGGTCAGGTAAAGCCTGTCCGCTTCGAACATAAAAGCTTCGTAAAGCGTTGCTCCTCCCATAATGACAAGCTCCTGCTCCTTTTTTTCCAGCTGCAGTACGTCTTCTTTTGTATGAACTACAGTGACTCCTTCCGGCTGGAAGTTTGTCCGTGACGTCATGACGACATTTTTTCTTCCGGAAAGCGGTTTTCCGATCGATTCGTACGTTTTTCTTCCCATGACAACGGTTTTCCCGTATGTTGTTTCTTTAAAAAAGCGGAGGTCTCCCGGCAGATGCCAGGGCATGCCCCCATCTTTACCTATTACCCGGTTTTCGGCCATTGCAGCAATCATGGAGATCATACGGAAACCTTCCCTTTAATCGCAGGATGATGTTCGTAGCCTGTCAGTTCAAAATCTTCAAAGCGGAAGTCTTCAATCCGTTTAACATCCGGATTCAGTTTCATAACCGGAAGCGGATACGGCTCTCTCGTCAGCTGCAGTTTCACCTGTTCCAAGTGATTGTTGTATATGTGCACGTCGCCGAATGTATGGATGAATTCCCCCGGCTCGAGTCCGCATTCCTGTGCAACCATCATCGTCAGAAGCGCATAGGAGCCGATATTGAACGGTACACCGAGAAAAACGTCTGCCGATCTTTGATAAAGCTGGCAGGAAAGCTTCCCGTCCGCTACGTAAAACTGGAACAGACAGTGGCATGGGGCAAGAGCCATGTCTTCCAGTTCTCCGACGTTCCATGAATTAACGATCAGCCGCCGGGAATTTGGAGTTTCTTTAATTGCATCGATGACCTGCCGCAGCTGATCAATTGTTTCCCCGGATGGCGTGGGCCAGCTTCTCCACTGTCTGCCGTACACCGGTCCGAGATCTCCATTTTCGTCCGCCCACTCATTCCAGATGCGGACACCGTTCTCCTGGAGATACTTCACATTTGTATCCCCCTGGATAAACCAGAGCAGCTCATGAATCATCGCCTTTACAGCCATCTTTTTCGTCGTTACAAGCGGAAAACCTTTCTGAAGATCAAAACGCATCTGCCAGCCGAACGTACTGACTGTACCGGTCCCTGTCCGGTCCCCTTTTGCCGTTCCATTATCAAGAATATGTCTGCACAGCTCATGGTAGTTTTCCATATGCCTACTTCCTTTCCATTCTTTTTTTAAGATTGCCTCAGTTTCCAAGTGAGCACATCCCGGAGAAATTCCGGCATAAAATAAGATGTTTCCCTGAGATCTGTAATAAAAGGATAAAGATGACTGAATGTATATAGGTCCGGCACCGCTACACTGTAGTATTTTTCGGGCTCTATCTGCCTGCCGGCTTCCCCGATTTTTTCAAGCGTATCTGCCGTCCAGTCCTCTCCTGTAAAGACAGGAAATCCCAGTACTTTTCCCCGGAAGCCGTAGCCTTTAAGTGCATAATGAATCATCGTATTATCACTCGACTGTCTCATCAGTCTGGCAATATCACTTCCACTCATCGTCACTTTTGCCGGGTTGATCGGATGCGGGCATATTTCATGAATATGTTTTCTCGTTATACTGCCCTTAGGAAGGCCGTTCAGCAGCAGCCCCGCGTTGACCATAGCAATATCAGCACCGCACCATTCCCTCAATCCTTCTGCAAGGAGCTGTGTCAGTGGAGAGGCTCCGTACCAGGACACATCCATTTTATCCGGTATGTCGGTTATTTCTTCTTCCATATGGACGAGCGCCCGTTGTTCTATATCGTAAAGCTTCGTTTCTGTAGAAGCATCTCTTCTTGAATCATCTACTTCGTGTGTCTGGATATACGCTATTTCTGCCGCTTCCTCCATATTAACCGTAACTTCCCCTACATGGGAGCCGGAACGGCCGCACTGATGAATCCATGTATGACCGGCCTTTCTGCCGCCTTTCAGTACGTGATGCGTATGCGCTCCAAGCAGCAGGTCAATCCGGGGGAAATTTTCCGCCATCTGTTCATCGAGGCGCAGACCTAAATGAGAAAGCCCGATAATAAAATCTGCCTCTTTCTCCATTTCCGGGAGGATATCACCCACCGCTTTTATCGGATCCGTCACATGCCAGCCAAGCTCTTCATAAAAAGCATAGAAAGGAATAGTCACTCCAAAAACGGCAGCTGTTCTGCCTTCGGAAAGTTCGTACAGTTTCCAGGGGCGGCACCAGTCCGGGCGTCCCCCGCTTTCATAAAAAAGATTCGCCAGCAGAACATCAAATTCTGCGTTTTCATACAGACTATCGAGCTCCTGCCTGGAAAGAGTTATCCCTTCATTGTTCCCTATCGTTGCAGCCGTATAGGCCGCATCATTCAAAAGTTCAATATTTCCTTTTCCAAGCAGTCCTTCCGTCAGCGGGTGAAATCTGTCGCAGTGGTCACCAATATCAAAAAGCAGGACATCATGGCCGAGCTTTTCGGCACGCTGTCTCTGATGGGAAATGAGCGAAGTAACCGCAGACCACTGGTCAAGCTCACTATGTAAATCGTTCGTATGCAGAATGGTCAGTGTAGTCATGATCTGCTTCTCCTCTCTATCCGGTCACCCCTTCAAAGATTAACCTGATACCTATAATAACAAGCACGATCCGTAAAGCAAAGATAAGCGTACCACTTTTCAGCCGCCGGTTAATCCATGCACCGATCTGTCCGCCGAACCAGGCTCCCGGAATCAGTGCCAGCGCATACAGCCAGTTTACATTCCCCAGTGCTATATGGGAAATGGAACTTACCGCTGCCGATAGAAACACGAGAAACATCGATGTTGCTACAGCAATATGCGGAGGAAAGGCAAACAGAATAACCATCGCAGGAACGATCAGGGACCCTCCCCCGATGCCGAAAAGGCCGGAAAACATACCGGTAAAAAAAGAAATAACAATACCGAGCCACGGTTCATATCCGTATTCCCTCAGTGTGCCGTCCGATTCCCGAAACGTCCGGCGGATACCATTTGGCCGGAGAGGAAGCGGCTTAATTTTCCCCCGGATCATGAGAAGAAAGGAAACGAGGATCATAAACAGACCGAAGGCAGCAAAGAAAGCACCTGTTTCGATACCATTATTCAGCCAGACTCCGAAAAGAGCTCCCGGCGCACTTCCGATGAAAAAAATCCATCCGCTCTGAAAATCGACCGTTTTCTGCTTCATGTAGGCGAGTGTGGAAGAAAGGCCGGTAAATATCATTACGAGGAGCGATGTCCCTACCGCTGTCTGGGGAGAAATCCCTTCCAGAATGCCTGTATATCCTCCCATAACAATTAAAACCGGGACGATAACAATTCCGCCCCCAAGACCGAGCAGGCTGCCTGTAACAGCCGCTGTCAGCCCTAAAAACATCAGTAAAATCCATTCCATTCAGCATAAGTCCTTTCTTTCAGACTGTCTTAAAAACAGCTCGTTTATGTGATGGACATAACGCTCCTGCACTCTCAGCGTGGCGTACCCGCGGGCCTGTTACTGACTAATCTCAGCGGGAAAACAGACCGCCAGATCGGATTTTCAAACGACGCTGATCCTCTGGGTTTCCCCGCCTTCGTTACCCAGCGTTAGAAGTTTTCATGGTGCAGTTTTTAAATGCATCTATCTCTCTATTGTAATCTAAAATTTCTTTGAATCTTTCTTTCGCTCAAAATGACGTTCACGGTTTGCTTTTTAACTGGCCAGCATACTTTCTATCTTTATTTATTCTGTGACTGATCCATATCCCCAAAAAGATCGAGCTGTTTCGGGGCAAGTCCTTCATATTCAATACCGAGCATTCCGATAAACTGTTTTGCATTCCCCGCTGCGTGTCTGCCTGAATTGTTATTAAAAACAACGGTAACCGTATGATTTTCAGAAGCAAGCTTTTTCACTTCTGTTTTTATTTCCTGCAGCTCCTCCCGGGAATAATCATACAAATAGCGGATATCCCGCCATTCTTCCCCTTTAACAGGCTTCTGCCAGGCTGCTTTATTTCTCCCGTGCAGACGGACAAATGTATGATCTTTGTGCGTACGTACAGGAACAAATGGCACAGAGCGTTCACCAATCTGAGGTTCATCACAGACCGTATGGATCCAGTCATCATCTTCCATATAGGCCAGCGTACGCTCCCTCATTTCTTCACTGTACCAGGACTCATGACGGAACTCCAGCGCAGCTGGAAATTCACGCAGTTCTTCCCGCAGCCATTTTAAATATTGTACATGCTTCTGCTGACAGTCAAACCATGGCGGAAACTGACAGAGAACGAAGCTCAACTTTCCTTCTTCAAGCATTGGCCGGAATGTTTTTCGGTATGCCTCAAGCATTTCTTCTTTGGAATCAAATGGAATGTCTCCCCGCTGATGCCCGGTCATACCCTGATAAGCCTTTACAACGAATTGAAACTGCGTCGGTGTTTCCCTGAGCCACTTATTGATGGAGGAAGCCGGTGGAATGGCATAAAATGAAGCGTCCAGTTCTACGACCGGGAAATGGCCGGCATACGTCTCCAGCTTTGAAGCCGTCGAACCGAGACTTTCGTATAAAGAGGGGTGATCGCCCCAACCCGTTACTCCAATTTGAATATTATTCTTCATGATTTCAGCACCTGCTTTCTGGTGATCTTATAAAATTCACGAACTGCTGCGTTTCCGTCTGTACCTTTTATTTCTTTACCCTAAAAGCATTCAGGACAATACCTTTTTCAGAAGATGAAACAGTAATTATATATGTTGAACTTAATAAGTAGATTTCGCTTCTGTAACCAGGCGCTTTCGTTTTCTTGGAGACACTTTCCGGGCCGGCCTCAGCTGATCCCTTCCTTCTTTTAACAGGGAAGACCACTTTCAAGGTCTATCATTCTATCTATATAAATATTAAGTTCAATGTATATAGCAGGAAAATATTTTATTGCGGGGGCAGGAACTTCCTCCATAAGAAAAGCGGACCCGCATAGCGGATCCGCCGTCCCTTAACACTTATTAACCGATAGAACCTTCCATCTCGAACTTGATAAGACGGTTCATTTCTACAGCGTACTCCATCGGAAGCTCTTTCGTAAACGGCTCGATAAAGCCCATTACGATCATTTCTGTTGCTTCCTGCTCGGAGACACCGCGGCTCATCAGATAGAAGAGCTGCTCTTCCGATACTTTGGAAACAGTCGCCTCGTGCTCGAGGGAGATATTATTGTTAAGAATTTCGTTGTAAGGAATTGTATCAGAAGTGGACTCGTTATCCATAATGAGCGTATCACACTCAATGTTGGAACGGGACCGTTCTGATTTACGTCCAAAGTGGACAATTCCACGGTACGTTACTTTACCGCCATGCTTGGAAATGGACTTCGACACAATGGAAGAAGAGCAGTCCGGAGCAAGGTGGTGCATTTTAGCGCCTGCGTCCTGATGCTGGCCTTTACCTGCAATTGCGATAGAAAGAACGTTACCACGGGCACCGCGGCCTTTCATCACAACAGCCGGATACTTCATCGTAAGTTTGGAGCCGATGTTACCGTCAACCCATTCCATTACGGCGTTCTCTTCTGCTACAGCACGCTTCGTAACAAGGTTGTACACGTTCGGAGCCCAGTTCTGGATCGTCGTGTAACGGCAGTAGGCATTCTTTTTAACGATAATTTCCACTACAGCACTGTGCAGGGAGTTCGTCGTATACACCGGTGCAGTACAGCCTTCCACATAGTGGACAGAGCTGTCTTCATCCGCAATGATAAGCGTACGCTCGAACTGACCCATGTTCTCGGAGTTAATTCGGAAATACGCCTGAAGAGGAGTATCCGTTTTAACGCCTTTTGGTACGTAGATGAAAGATCCGCCGGACCATACAGCTGAGTTCAGTGCTGCGAATTTGTTGTCAGACGGAGGGATAACTTTACCGAAATGCTCCCGGAAAATTTCCTCGTCTTCTTTCATTGCAGTATCTGTATCTTTAAAGATGATTCCCTGATCCGTCAGTTCCTGTTTCATGTTGTGGTAAACCACTTCGGATTCATACTGTGCAGATACACCGGCAAGGTATTTCTGCTCTGCTTCAGGGATACCGAGCTTATCGAAAGTATTTTTAATTTCTTCCGGCACTTCGTCCCATGAACGCTCGGACTGTTCGGACGGCTTCACGTAATACGTGATTTCGTCGAAGTCCAGATCGGAAATGTCACCGCCCCATGTCGGCATCGGCATTTTATAAAACTGCTCGAGAGACTTCAGACGGAAATCGAGCATCCACTGTGGTTCTTCTTTCATACGGGAAATTTCACGGACAATATCTTCCGTCAATCCTTTTTTGGATCGGAAAATAGAAATATCTTTATCTGAAAACCCATATTGATATTCCTCGAGTTCTGGCATTTCTTTAGCCATATGAAACCCTCCTTTAAAAATCTGGTGAGGCCCTGCCTCCTATATCTTAACCTGACACGAATGACTATCAGCTTGTGGTTTCATTTTACATGATATGGGCCTGTTTTACAAAGACCGGAAGTTATTTCTCTTCTTCAAGCCCCTGCTCCATTGCTTTCCAGGCCAGCGTAGCGCACTTAATACGGGCCGGAAATTTCTGTACACCCTGCAGTGCTTCCAGATCACCAAGATCCAGACCGGCAGGATCAATTTCTTTTCCGAGCATCATGTCAGAGAACAGCGCTGACATGCGGAGAGCATCCTCAACAGGGAGACCTTTTACCGCCTGGGTCATCATGGAAGCGGAAGAAAGACTGATGGAGCATCCTTCTCCGTTGAATTTCGCTTCAGCGATCTTTCCATCTTCTACCTTCATCTGGAGCTGGATCCGGTCGCCGCATGTGGGATTATTCATATCCACTTTCAACGTTTCCCCGTCTACTTCTCCCCGGTTCCGGGGATTTTTATAATGATCCATGATCACCTGACGGTAAAGTGTGTCCAATTTATTATCCAAAGACATCTCCGAAATACTCCTTTGCTGTTTGTAGTGATGCTGTAAACTTGTCCACGTCTTCTTCTGTATTATACAGGTAGAAGCTGGCGCGGGCAGTCGCTGTCACGTCGAGCCATTTCATCAGCGGCTGCGCACAGTGATGACCGGCCCGGACCGCTACGCCTTCAGAATCAAGAACAGTAGCAAGGTCGTGCGGGTGAACGTCATCGGAATTAAAAGTGACGATACCTGCGCGGTCCTGTGGCCCGTAAACTGTCACTCCATCTTTGTCTTTCAGCTGATCCAGCGCGTAGCGGGCCAGTTTTCTTTCGTGGGCTTCAATATTATCGAGACCGATGTCCTCCAGGAAGTCAATTGCCGCTCCGAGACCGACAGCACCTGCAATGATCGGAGTTCCGCCCTCAAATTTCCACGGCAGCTCTTTCCAAGTAGAGTCATACAGCCCGACAAAATCGATCATTTCACCACCGAATTCGACCGGTTCCATCTCTTTAAGAAGCTTTTTCTTTCCGTAAAGTACACCGATGCCGGTTGGCGCACACATTTTGTGTCCGGAAAAAGCGAAGAAATCAGCACCAATATCCTGTACATCCACTTTCATATGCGGAACAGACTGAGCTCCGTCCACAACCATGACCGCTCCGTTTTCATGGGCAATTGACGTAATTTCCTTTACCGGGTTGATTGTGCCCAGCACGTTGGATACATGCATCACGGAAACAATCTTAGTATTTGCTGTGATTGTTTCCCGTGCCTTCTCCACACTGATCGTACCGTCTTCTTCGAGTGGAATGTACTTCAGCTCTGCACCTGTCGCTTTTGCAAGCTGCTGCCACGGAATAATGTTACTGTGATGCTCCATCGGTGTAATGACAATTTCGTCACCTTCGCCGACGTTGGCCCTGCCGTAGCTGGAAGCTACAAGGTTGATAGCTGTTGTCGTTCCTCTGAGGAAGATAATTTCTTCCATACTGGAAGCATGAATGAACCGGCGGACTTTTTCCCGGGCTCCTTCATATCCATCTGTTGCCATTGAGCCGAGTGTATGAACTCCGCGGTGGACATTGGAATTGTAGCGTTTGTAATAATCTTCTACAGCTTCAATGACTTGACGCGGTTTCTGGGAAGTTGCGGCACTGTCCAGGTAAACGAGCGGATGCCCGTTTACCTCCTGGTCTAAAATAGGAAACTGGCGGCGGACTTCCTGAATATCCATAATTAGTACACTTTCCTTTCGATCAGGTCATAGAGCTGCTCTTTCACGGAGTCGATCGGAAGTGCACCGACAACCGGCTCCAGGAAACCGTGGATAATCAGACGTTCTGCTTCTGTCTGGGAAAGCCCGCGGCTCATAAGGTAGAACATCTGCAGAGGATCAATTTTACCAACAGAAGCAGCGTGGCCGGCTGTTACATCGTCTTCGTCAATAAGAAGAATCGGATTTGCGTCTCCGCGTGCTTTTTCACTGAGCATCAGAACGCGCTCCGTCTGTTCCCCATTAGCCTTCGTTGCGCCTTTTTCGATCTTGGAAATACCGTTAAAGATCGAAGTAGCAGCTTCTTTCATGACACCGTGCTTCAGAATCTGACCGTCCGTGTCCTTGCCGAAGTGGATCACGTTCGTTGTAAAGTTCTGAATCTGCTTTCCACGGCCGATAGAAACAGTTTTTGTGTCTCCATAAGAGCCCTGACCGTGCAGGTACGTTGTGTTTTCAGATACAGTATTGCCGTCGTTCATCTGTCCGAGTGCCCAGTAAAGCTCAGCGTCCCGGCCATTGACCTGACCGCGGCGGTTTACATAGGTAGTAACAGCACCGGCCAGATTATCAACTGCACCGAAGCGGACTTTAGCTCCGTCTTCCAAGTACACTTCTGCCACGATGTTTGCTGCTGCTTCTTCACCGGAGCCTTCACTGAGATAGTTTTCGATATACGTCAGGGAGCTGTTCGCTTCCGCTACAATCAGAACGTGATTAAACAGTCCGAAACTGCCTTCATGTGCGAAGATAGCCTGAAGCGGCGATTTCACTTCCACACCTTCCGGAACGTAAATGAATACCCCGCCGTTGACAAGCGCTGCGTGGGCTGCTGTCAGGCTGTTCTCGTCCACAGAGACAGCGTCCTTCATGAAGTACTTCTGTACGAGGTCCCCGTGTTCTTTCAAAGCTGTTTCCATGTCGGTGAAAATAACACCCTGTTCACGGAGCTCAGCCTGAACTGCCTCGTAAGTGGACCGGCCGTTTTTCTGTGTTATAAGGTTTTCGACTTTTTCTTCCTCTCCGACAAGCGTGCGAACAGCGTCGGAAAGTTCTTTATAGGATGAAGTAGCTTCTCCCTGCGCATCATAGGAAAAAGAGGTGAAGTTCCACTTCGTAATTTTTGTTTTATCAGGCTTTGGCAGCTCAAGCTTTCCTGCTTTTGTAAGAGCGTCCAGGCGCGCATTTGTAAACCATTCCGGCTCCTGACGGTCTTTGGAAAAGCTCTGAAGCTGTTGTTCATTTACTGGAAACGTTAATTCCGTCGTCATGTGTACATCCTCCTTCTGCAGCTTATTCCTGCCCTACTCGCTCGTCTTCGATACCGAGTTCTTCTTTAATCCAGTCGTAACCCTGCTCTTCAAGCTTCTGTGCAAGCTCCGGTCCACCTGATTTTACGATGCGTCCCTGCATCATAACGTGTACATAGTCAGGCTGGATGTAGTTAAGAAGACGCTGATAGTGAGTAATAATCATGCATCCGAAATCGTCGCTGCGGAGCTCGTTGATTCCTTTTGCAACAACTTTCAGCGCATCGATATCCAGTCCGGAGTCGATTTCGTCCAGAATGGCGATCTTCGGCTCAAGCATAAGAAGCTGAAGAATTTCGTTACGTTTCTTCTCCCCGCCGGAGAAACCTTCGTTCAGATAACGGTGCTGGAAAGACTGATCAATTTCAAGCATTCCCATTTTATCGTCGATTTTGCGGATAAACTGCATAAGAGATACTTGATCGTCTTCGGAACGGTCCGCATTCATTGCAGAGCGAATAAAGTCAGCGTTCGTCACACCGGACACTTCGCTCGGATACTGCATAGCAAGGAAAAGTCCTGCACGCGCACGCTCGTCAACTTCCATCTCAAAAAGATCTTCACCGTTGAACGTTGCTTCACCACTTGTCACTTCGTAATTTGGGTGACCCATGAGAGCGGATGCCAGGGTGGATTTACCTGTTCCGTTCGGTCCCATAATAGCGTGGATCTCTCCACCCTTTACATCTATTCCAAAACCTTTCAGAATCTCTTTTTCTTCAATGGATACATGAAGATCTTTTACACTTAAGCTTGGCTTGGTCATAACGTATACCTCCATCTTTTTTTGAAAGTTAGTTTATAATCATGTTAAGATAATAGGCATGAAAATAGGAAGCGCTGAGCTTCCCATCAGCCTTCTATCAGAACAGAAGAATCCTCAATAGATTCCTAAATTATTTTCATTCTAATCTTATCTTATATGTATAGTGAGTTCAAGTCATACGCTTAATTCTTTTTCATATCCCTGGAACCGCACCGGTTCTGCTCTCCTTCTTCTTTTCACACCAATATACCCAGAATCCTTCTATTCTCAATAGGAGGGTTTTTTAATCTCTAATTGAGAATAAATATTAATTAGATTAGTTTCTCAGAATGTCCCCCTCTCAGACCCTCATAAGCAGCAGAAAAGCTGTTCCGGCGCTCATTATACAAATAAAAAACTTTATTGACTAAACAGGCCTTTTTTCTATTGTTACACTCGTCGGAACAGAACGGACACTTTCTATTTCTTTCTCCCTGGCTGCCCTGAGAATAAAAAAACGAACGTTCGCTTTCGTTTCCATGGAGAGGCTTTCCGAGCGGGCCGTCCTCAGCTAATTCTGCCCTTCTTTTGTCGGTCAGAGTGGGGCTCGGCCCTGCTCGCTCTGGAGTCCCTCCATGTCCACTACAGCTTCCGGTAAAACGACCGCGTTCTATTATCTTTCGAAGGAAAAAGCAGGAGATGTTAAACGAACGATAGAAAAGACTGTTTTCACCTAATATGGTGCAATGATTTTGTATGAATGTCTCTGTTAAAGCTCCGGATTGTTCTTGAAAGAATTACTTAGGCCTCGGTTTTACGGAATAAAGAACTGTGCTCATGAAAAGCAGAACTTTTCTTTTTTTATAAAGAAAACAAAGCGGAACCGGCCCGTGGAAGAAGGATATTGGAGAATAGGGCGCAGCCTTCCCGAAAATCTCCTCTATGGCATACCGTTGGAAAGCGAAGTGTTTCTCCAGTTATCAACCGCCGACTTTAACATTGCTTTCTCCCTGAATAAAGAAGAGCCGGGAAGCATCCGCTTCCCGGCTTAGGTGATATTATCCATTAATAAATTGCTCTACGATCTTTTGACTCGTTTCATAGTCTTTCTGCCGGCTGTTTTCCACTTCAAGACGGTTATCAAGTGTGCGGTTGTATTCTGCGTACCCCATTCCGTGCGTTGAATGCATAGCTCGTTCCATTCCAGCAGTTGTTTTCGTATCAATTTGATGGATAGTAAATCACGTTCCTTCCAAAGTGTTTTTCCGCTTATGTGTCGGATATTTCATATTTTACCACCCGGCTCTTTGTGAACCAATGCGCATACAAAGTCATATTTTCTGACAATTCTGTATTCTGCTCTCTCGTTATTTCTCACCTGCTTTATCTTAATTATTTGGTGGTTTTCCTCCCTTATACTCCTGATATCAAAAGCAATACGTGTAATTGTGAACATTTTATGTCTAAATCTGTCCTGAACATATTCCAGGTATTGCGGCACTTATGATTTTTACTCGTGCATCCAGACTTTTTTGTCTGTAAAAAAAGCAGCCACGGCAAAATGATTGCCGAAGCTGCTTTATAAAAACAGATTTAATCTTCTACAGGAACTACTGCACCTTCATAGTTATCTTCAATATATTCTCTTACATCGTCAGATAGAAGAACTTCCACGAGTGTTTCAATACGGGCATCGTTTTCGTCTTCGCTTCTTGCTGCAACGACGTTGGCATAAGGGTTATCCTGGTCAGCCGATTCCATAGCAATTGCATCTTCTGTCGGGCTGAGTCCTGCATCAAGTGCATAGTTGGAATTGATCAGAACAGCATCACCTTCATTATTATCGTAAGCTGTTGGAAGAAGTGCCGCTTCTACGTTGTCCTGAAAGTTAAAGTCGTTTGGATTTTCTGCAATATCGTCAATCGTTGCTTCCACACCTGCTCCTTCTTCAAGTGTAATGAGCTCTTCTTCTTCAAGCATCATAAGAATGCGTCCGTGATCAGCTATAGAACTGCTCATGATGATTTCCGCGCCTTCCGGCAGCTCTTCCAGGGAACCGTAATCCTGGGAGTAAATACCGATCGGCTCAATATGAATACCGCCCATGTTCACAAAATCAAAGCCGTGCTCTTCTATTTGCGATTCAAGATAAGGAACGTGCTGGAAATAGTTCGCGTCAATTTCCCCGTCAGCGAGCGCTTCGTTCGGTAGAATATAATCATTAAACGTTTGAATTTCAAGCTCCACTCCTTCTTCTTCCAGAAGCGGCTCGGCAAACTCCAGAATTTCAGCGTGAGGTACGTTGGAAGCTCCTACTGTAAGCGGCTCTGAATCCTCTGCTGCTTCTTCACTCTCTTCTCCGTTATTTTCTTCCGCAGCATCTTCCGTGTTGTTTTCCTCGTTAACATCGGCTCCGCCGTTATTATTATCAGCGGCGCCATTATTTTCCTCATCTCCACATGCTGCAAGAAGGGAAATGGATACTGCACTTAACGCTGTAAGCTTCAATACTTTTTTCATAACAAAAAACCTCCTGATTATCTTTTATCTAATTTATTTGTAATATAATCGCCGATAAACTGAAGAATAAAGACGATTATGAGTACGATAATTGTTGCCGTGAATGTGATTTCCGGATTATTCCGCTGGAAACCGTCTCTGAAAGCAAGGTCTCCCAGTCCTCCGGCTCCGATAACACCCGCCATGGCCGTGTAGCTGACGAGGGCGATCGCGGTGACCGTAATACCTGACACGAGAGCCGGCATTGATTCCGGCAGCAGTACTTTACGGATAATCTGTCCGTTGGTCGCTCCCATTGCTTTGGAAGCTTCAAAAACTCCTTTATCGATTTCCCGCAGGGCTATTTCCACCATTCGTGCATAAAAAGGGGCGGCACCAATTATCAATGCGGGAAGGGCAGCTGAAGGTCCAAGCATCGTTCCAAGCATCGTCCGGGTGAATGGAATAAGAAGTACGATTAATATAATAAACGGAATCGAACGGAAGATATTTACGTATGCTCCGATTATAAAATGAGCTGTTTTATTCTGCCAGAGCTGTCCCCTGTCTGTCAAAAACAGAAGAAGCCCGAGCATTATACCAAATATAAAAGTGAAAAGAAGAGCTACGACAGTCATATAAAGTGTTTCTACTGTGGCATCCCACATATTTTCCCAGTTCACTTCGCCAAACAGCGCAGAGGCAGCTATCAATTTATCCACCGTGAATCACCTCAACTTCCACCTGCTGGGCACGAATATAATCAACCGCTTCCTTCACCGTATTCTTATCCCCGCGCATACTTATATACAGGGAACCGTAGGATCCGTGCTGCGTCTGGGAGATTTTACCCTGCAGAATGCTGATATCAACTTCAAACTGCCGAATCACATCTGTTATGAGTGGCCGCTGTGTTTCACCGCCGACAAACGTCAGCTGAAGCACCTGGCCGATGCCTTCTTCACCGAACAAATGGTTCAGTGCTTCCTCTGTTTCTTCAGGTTCAGTTACCTGCTTAACAAATTCTTTGGTCATTTCCTGCCGGGGCCGCCGGAATATATCAAGAACATCCCCCTGTTCAACGATTTTACCATTTTCCATTACTGCCACCCGGTGGCATATTTTTCGGATGACGTGCATCTCATGAGTAATCAGCACAATCGTTAGACCGAGCTTCTTATTTATGTCTACAAGCAGGTCAAGTATAGAGTCTGTCGTTTTCGGATCCAGTGCCGAAGTTGCTTCGTCACAAAGCAGTACTTTCGGATTATTTGCCAGGGCCCGTGCTATGCCCACCCGCTGCTTCTGACCGCCGCTCAGCTGGGATGGATAGGATCCTCCGCGTCCTTCGAGACCGACGAGCTTGATAAGCTCATCCACCCTTTCTTTCTGCTCACTTTTGGAAAGGCCTTTGATTTCCAGAGGAAAGGCGATATTTTCTGCTACTGTTCTCGACCAGAGAAGGTTGAAATGCTGAAAAATCATGCCGATTTCCTGTCGTGCTTCACGAAGCTGCCTGTTTTTCAGTGTATGCATCGGCTTTCCTGCTACTTCCACAGTTCCTTCAGAAGGAGCTTCCAGCATGTTCAGCATACGGATGAGTGTACTTTTTCCTGCACCGCTGTATCCAATAACACCAAAAATCTCTCCCTGATCTATCGTCAGGTCGATGTCATCCACAGCAGTCACAGCTCCATCTTTTGTATTGAATACTTTTGCCAGTTTCTGCAGTGTAATCAAACCATCTGCTCCTTTCTTTTACTATTATTCCTATCACTTTAGTTCGTTTAACGCGCAAAAGTGTTTTTATAAAAAAAGACATAAAAAAAGCCTTTCTACGCTTCCAGATAAGTAGAAAGGCTCACGAAAGGGAGTCTTAAATCTTATCTGTTGAAGGATTTCCCTTCAAAGGAATTGGCACCTTCCAGGCTTCTGCCTGGTGGTTGCCGGGTTTCATCAGGCCAGTCCCTCCACCACTCTTGATAAGAAATATGCACTTTTTAGTCTAAGATGGATAATATCACTGGCAGATAAGCTTGTCAACAATTTGTTACTTACGTATGAGTGTGCGGTTTTTGCATAAAACTATTATAAAATTTGGTGTTGATGACTGGAGGAAACTTCGCTCCAGCCCGGGCTGTGTCAGTCCTTGAAATAGGAGCTTATTCACAACCTGCACATGTGTAATTCAGTTGGAATCACGCCGATAAAAAACACCACAGCATTAACTGCCGCGGTGTTTTTCGGTTTCCTGTACGATTTCTTTTGCATCTGCATGGTCTTCCGGGGATTCATCAATATGATTCCAGAGAACTTCCCCATTGTCATCAAACAACCATGTGCCTCCCTGGATAGAAACGTCGGCAGAAGTCATGGATTTTTTCACTACGGATTTCTGCTCCGCTTTCTCAGGAAGAATCTCCTTCAGTTTGCCCTTCAAAACCCCGACGCCGGATTTAACAAGAAGTTTACCTTTTGACATGCTTTTATGCCCCATGTCTTTGTAAGCCTTCCGCGCCGGATCTCCATAGATAGGGAACGGATAAGGATCGAAAGCGTCAAGAAACTCCTGTACAAACTCTCCATTGTGAGGAACAATTACTACGATCTGAAAGCCGTTTTTCTTAATATCGTCACTATGCTCACGCAACTGCGCGAGGAATTTCCTGCAGTAAGGTCAGCCAAGATGACGGCCGAATGCTACAACGGTGTGCTGCTGCTTGACAATTTCCTCAAGGTTTACGTGCTCTCTGCTGCTCGTTTCCAACGTGTAATTTAAATCCATTAAAGGACAGCCTCCCATTCTCGGTTAATACTGCTGTCATTCCCTGAATTCTGCTTTATTAAAACCTTTTCACACTGTTTTTGGCGCGTTTCAGCAAAAAAGCCTGTTGCCGGCTGACCGGGAACAGGCTTTTTTATTAATCTTCGTCAATCATTTCCTTGTAGGCATCCGCATCCATCAGCTTGTCCATCTCACTCGTGTCTGACGGCTCCAGAACGACCATCCATGCTTTTTCGTAAGGAGATTCATTTACAAGCTCAGGCTCGTCCTCCAGGCTTTCGTTAATTTCCACGACTTTTCCTGTCACCGGTGCATACAGTTCAGATACTGTTTTTACTGATTCAACACTTCCAAACGGTTCTCCTGCTTCCAGTTCATCTCCCGGTTCCGGCAGCTCTACAAATACAATATCGCCGAGCTCGGACTGGGCAAAATCTGTAATACCGATGCGTACTTTTCCATCTTCTTCTTTTACCCATTCGTGTTCCTCTGAATACTTCATATCTTTTGGCAGACTCATAAGATCGATCCCTCCATCAATGTAATATCAATTCGAGATTTCTTGCGGCCGCAGGTTTATGTAACGGCAGGTAACAGTTGTCTTCCTTTCCACTATAATACATGCCGCTTTCTCCCTGCAACACATTGTAGTTATTTCCATGCCTCTTCATACGTTTTTTCCTTGAATCCAAGCGTAATATTTTCCCCGTCTGTCGCCAGAGGACGTTTAATCAGCATACCGTCGGAAGCGAGAAGCTCCAGCAGTTCCTCTTCAGAAGATTCTCCAATTTTATCCTTCAATCCGAGTTCACGGTATTTTTTACCGCTCGTATTGAAGAAGCGGCGGATCGGAAGTCCGCTTTCCCGGTACATTTCCCGGAGCTGTTCTTTTTCCGGCGGATTTTCCACAAGATTTATTTCTTCGTAGCTCACCTCGTTGTTATCCAGCCAATTTTTTGCTTTTCTGCAAGTTCCACATTTCGGGTAATGATAAAAAGTTAAACCCATATGATCACTCCTTTCGTTATCTTCTATTGTAGCGGTTCCTGGATTCGTGCGCACACCCTTTTTTATTCCAGATTCAGAAAAACCCCTCCGGCATTTCAGGAATTACGATGCAGTACGAAGTGGAAACGAAATTTCTCTAATAATGCACAGTGCATTAAAACGGGATTTCACAAAGAAAGAGCCCGGAATCACGTGGGGAGACGTGAAGCCGGGCCTTTCTTCAAGAGAGAATGTTCTTTCTGCATTCAGAAAGAGTGTTTATAGTATTTTAGGACAGGGAACTGCCCTAAATTTGATAATAACCTAAACGACGTAGCGCTCTTCTTCGATGACACGTTTAGCAATTTCACGCTTTTTCTGAATAAGATCGATCGGCGTGTGGCGCGTCAGTTTTTTCAGAATCGACAGCATTGTACGCAGGCTGTCTCCTTCTTCAAGTGTCACAAGAGATTCTTTTGCAATAGCTTCAATGTTATTAAATGCTTCCTGCGTGTACACCTGCGTCATGAGAAGCTTCTGATGAGATTTTTCTTCTCCGGAAGCAGCCATCGCTTTTTCTGTACGGAGAATCATCGATTCAATGTTAAACACTTCGTTAACGATGTCTGCTGTATTGGCGAGAAGTTCCTGTTCTTTCTGCAGCTTTTCTCCATATTTCTGGGCAGCTGTCCCTGCAATCATAAGGAAAATCTTCTTCGCATTGGCAAGCAGGTAGCGCTCCTGTTCAAGCGGCTCATCACCAGCTTCTTCCGGCATCATCATCATAAGTTCTTCCTGCAGACCCTGTGCCTGTTCAAGCAGAGGAAGCTCTCCTTTCATCGCTTTGCGGAGGAGCGTTCCCGGAACGAGCATCCGGTTAATTTCGTTTGTTCCTTCAAAGATTCTGTTAATACGGGAGTTACGGTACATTGTTTCCACTTCGTACTCTGCCATGAATCCATATCCCCCGTGAATCTGCACCGCTTCATCCACGACAAAGTCGAGCACTTCCGAACCGAAAAACTTATTGAGAGAGCATTCGACAGCATATTCTGCAATTGCATTGCCGACGGCTTCTCCGTCTTTCTGCTCTTCTTCGGAAAGACTTTCAAAAGCGTCGTTAATCAAGCCTCCGGTGCGGTAAATCGTGCTTTCCATCGCATACGTTTTTGCTGCCATTTCAGCAAGTTTTTTCTGAATCAATGTGAACTTTGAAATTGGCAGTTTAAACTGTTTACGCTCGTTTGCATATTTTGCGGAAATTTCGATGGCACGCTTTGCTCCGCCGATGCATCCCACGCCGAGCTTGTAGCGCCCAATGTTCAAAATGTTAAAGGCTATAACGTGCCCCTTGCCTTCCTGTCCGAGAAGATTTTCTTTCGGTACTTTGGCATCCTGAAGAATCAATGTTCTGGTGGAAGAACCTTTTATACCCATTTTCTTTTCTTCCGGACCGACAGAAACTCCGTCATACTCTCTTTCTACGATGAAAGCGGAAAAGTTTTCTCCGTCAATTTTTGCATAAACAACAAACACATCTGCAAAACCAGCGTTCGTGATCCACTGCTTTTCACCGTTCAATACATAGTGGGAGCCATCGTCAGACAGCACGGCCGTTGTTTTTGCGCTCAGTGCGTCTGAACCGGAAGTCGGCTCCGTCAGGGCGTAGGCTGCAATTTTTTCTCCGGTAGCAAGTGCCGGAAGATACTGTTGTTTCTGTTCTTCTGTTCCAAAGAAAACAATCGGAAGAGAACCGATACCAACATGGGCACCCTGCGTCAGGGAAAAAGAGCCTGCAAGAGCGAATTTTTCGGTAATAAGAGAAGAACTGATTTTATCAAGTCCGATCCCGCCATAAGCTTCCGGCACGTCTGCACCAAGCAGTCCGAGCTCTCCTGCCTGCTTTAACAGACGGACTGAACGATCGAATTCATGATTTTCGATATACTCAATCTCCGGAAGAACTTTGTTTTTAACAAAGTCTTCTGTCGTCTTTCCAATCATCTTGTGCTCTTCTGTAAGGTCTTCCGGTGTGAAAACGTCTTCTGCTGTCTGGGATTCAAGCAGGAATCCGCCGCCTTTTACTCGTTCGGTTGTTGCCATATTTTATCATCCTCTCAAGTTTAAAGTAATTCGAACACGCCTGCGGCACCCATGCCGCCTCCGATACACATTGTGACTACACCAAACTGTTCATTACGGCGCTTCATTTCATGAATAAGGCTTAATGTCAGCTTTGTACCGGTACATCCGAGTGGATGACCAAGTGCAATCGCCCCGCCATTGACGTTAACTTTGTTATGATCAAGGTTTAGATGACGTATCACCTGGAGAGACTGGGAAGCAAACGCTTCATTGAGTTCAAACAGACCAATATCCTCAAGAGAAAGCCCTGCCTGTTTGACGGCTTTTGGAATTGCTTCGACCGGCCCGATACCCATCACTTCCGGAGCAACACCTGCCACGGCAAACGAACGGAACTTCACGAGTGGCTGCAGACCGTCCTGTTCAGCTTTTTCCCGGTCCATCACGAGAACAGAAGCTGCACCGTCACTCATCTGGGAAGCATTCCCGGCTGTTACTGTTCCATTATATGGGTTAAAAGCAGGGCGAAGCTGCCCCAGCGATTCCTTCGTTGTATCTTCCCGGATCCCTTCATCGCGGGAATGAGTCACTTCTTTTTCCCAAAGCTTATTATTTCCGTCCACTCCCCGGAGTGTTACCGGGACCGGCACAATTTCATCATCAAAACGACCGTTTTTCACAGCGTCTGCTGCACGTTTATGACTTTCAGCCGCGAAGGCGTCCTGGTCTTCCCTGGAGACTCCGTAGCGTTTAGCTACTTCTTCTGCTGTAAAGCCCATCCCCATGTAATATTCAGGAGCATTTTCCACGAGTGAGGGGTTTGGGGCGATGACATGCCCTCCCATGGGAATCAGGCTCATGGATTCTGCTCCACCGGCAATGATTGCTTCCGACTGACCGAGCATAATCCGCTCCGCTCCGTATGCAATACTCTGCAGGCCGGAGGAACAGTAGCGGTTGATCGTAATAGCCGGCACCTGCTGCGGCAGGCCTGCGAGCGCGGAAATGTTTCTTGCCATGTTCATCCCCTGCTCTGCTTCCGGCATGGCACAGCCGATAATAACGTCTTCCACACGCTGCGGGTCAAAGTTATTTGCACGTTTTAATGTTTCTTTTATGGTAACCGCAGCCAGATCGTCCGGACGGACACTGGCAAACGTTCCTTTTTTCGCTTTTCCGACAGGAGTTCTTGCTCCTGCAACTATAACTGCTTCTTTCACTTCAGATCCCCTCCTTCAACTAGTTGCGCAGCGGCTTGCCTGTTGTCAGCATATGCTGCATACGCTGCTGGGTTTTCGGCTCACCTACAAGACTGAGAAACGCCTCTCTTTCCAAATCAAGCAGGTACTGTTCATCTACTTTCGTACCGTAAGGAACACGTCCGCCTGCAAGAACAAAGGCCAGTTTTTCTGCGATTTTCAGATCGTGGTCAGAAATGTGTCCTCCGAATTTCATTGTCTTTGCCCCAAGCAGCATTGTAGCGTATCCTCTCTCCCCGACAACCGGAATCGCTTCCCGTTTTGGTGCACGGTAGCCCTGGTTATACAAGTAAAGCGCTTTCTGCTTCGCATCATGAAGAAGGTGATCTCCGTTAATACTAATATCATCCTGCGGCCGGATAAATCCGAGTCCTTCCGCTTCGTGGGCACTTGTGCTGACTTTTGCTGTTGCAATTGTTTCAAAAACCTTATTCGAAACCGCCTGAAGATCAATGTTCGTTCCTTCCGGCAGGCTGTTCACATGACGAAGGTAAAGTTCTTTATTCCCTCCGCCCCCCGGAATCAGTCCGACACCTGCTTCAACGAGACCCATGTATGTTTCCATGGAAGCCTGAATTCCTGCTGCAGGCAGGCAGACTTCCGTCCCGCCGCCGAGCGTCATCTGGAACGGAGCCGCTACGACCGGTTTTTCAGAATAGCGGATTTTCGCCATGGAGTTTTGGAACTGCCGGACAACGAGATCAATTTCCGGGAAGTTCATATCCTGCGCTTCCATGAGCATCATCATCAGGTTCGCCCCGACACAGAAGTTTTTACCCTGGTTATTAATCACGAGACCTTTGTAGTTCTTTTCCGCTTCGTCAACAGACTTGTTGATCATCTGCATGACGTCCAGGCCGATCGAATTGTTCGGTGATGTAAATTCAAGTACAGCAATATCATCGCCGATATCTATCAGTGAGGCTCCGGCATTTTTCATCACGACGCTGCTGTCTGTTTTAGTGGTTTTCAGATGAATTACTTTTTTATTTATCGCGGCATCTTTGTAGCTGCCTTCCTGATAGTAGCGGGCGTGTCCCTCGTAGAATTTCGTTCTGCCTTCTGCGAGCATTTTTTCCACCCATTCCGGAATCTCTTCTCCTTCTTCTTTCATACGGTTGACGGATTTTTCGACGCCAATCGCATCCCATGTTTCAAAAGGTCCGAGTTCCCATCCGAAGCCCCATTTCATCGCCTGATCCACATCGTACAGGGAATCGGCTACTTCATAACATTTTTCTGCTGCATAAAGCAGAGTCGGCTTTAATATATTCCAGACAAGCTGGCCGGCTTTATCATCTGCATATACAAGCGTCTGGATTTTAGCTGCTTTTCCTTTCGCCTGCTTACTCTGCTGTACGGAAGGCGCTTTCATTTTACGGCGCGGTACATATTCCATGGATTCATAGTCCAGCTCGTAAATTTCGCTGCCTTTGTCTGTTTTCTGTTTTTGATAAAAACCTTTTCCTGTTTTACTGCCCAGCATATTTTCGTCAATCATTTTTCTCATAAATGCCGGCGGGTCAAAAACTTCTTTCTCTTCCCCTTCCAGTTGTGCATATACGTTTTCCGCTACGTGCATGAACGTATCGAGACCTACAACATCCAGCGTACGGAAAGTAGCACTTTTCGGACGTCCGATCGCTGGTCCGGTTACAGAATCCACTTCACCGATCGAGTAGCCGCCTTTCATCATTTCCCTGACTGTCACGAGAAGACCATAAGTGCCTATCCGGTTACCGATAAAATTAGGCGTGTCTTTCGCTTCCACTACTCCTTTGCCGAGAACATCTTCACCAAACTGCTTCATAAAGGAAAGCACCTGCGGGTCTGTGGCGTTTGTCGGGATTACTTCCAGGAGTTTTAAATATCGCGGCGGGTTAAAAAAGTGAGTGCCGAGAAAGTGCTTCTGAAAATCTTCCGAACGTCCTTCTGCCATAGCTTCCACAGAAATTCCGGATGTGTTGGAACTGATAATTGATCCTTTTTGACGGTGTTCATCCACCTGGGCAAAAACCTTTTGTTTTATCTCCAGGTTTTCTACTACTACCTCAATAACCCAATCCACTTCCTGAAGCCGGTGCATATCGTCTTCAAAGTTGCCCGGCTCGATTAAATCCGCATTTTCCGAACGTGAGAGAGGGGCGGGCTTCTGCTTTTTCAACTTTTTCACAGCTTCTGCCGAAAGTTTATTCCGGGCTTTTTTCTTTTCCTTCGTTGCTACACTGCCTCCACTATCCTGTTCTTCCTTCGGTACGATATCCAGAAGAAGTACTGGAATTCCAATGTTTGCCAAATGAGCTGCGATTCCTGATCCCATAATTCCAGAGCCGAGCACTGCTGCTTTTTTAATATGACGTGACATGTGAAACCTCCTTGCAGTCTATTTTTGAATGAATAATCATTCATTTTTACTTTAAAAAAATATTTCCTTCGCTTCTTTTACTATATATAATTTCCTGCCGTTATGCAACAAGAAATGTCAAAAAATTTCTTCAATGATTTTTCCGTTCTTTTCTTCTCCATTAAAACAACGTCCGCTTAATTCTTTTCTCCGTTAAGTCTTATCTTTTATCTGAAAGAGGCTGGCTCAAAAGGAGCATAGAGAGAGCCTGAATAGCACGAGCGGAGCCGGACCAAGGTTTTAAAACCCTGTCATACCTGGATTTATCTGACAGGGTTTAGTCCGCGCTAAGCCGTGCTCTCTCATTTACAGGACATCCCCTTTTCGGAGTTTTGATTAAGTCGTACTAATGAATTAATTATTCCATTAGTATGAGAGCTCTCCGGCAGTCCCGCACAAAACACCAGATCTGAAAGAATGCCTGTAGACCAGCATCCCCCCCTGTCTTTAAGAAATTATATATGGGTACGTCTGTTGTCAGTCCGTGGTATATACTCTATCATTTAATGGAAAGAAAGATGCCAGAGGTGTTAATATTTTGTGGCAGTAATCACGGGGCAAACATTTGAAGCATGAGCTTGTAAGGGTTCTTTTTCCACTTGCGTGTAAACTTCTCGGGGGTGACTTCACGAATATCTTCCAGGTGAATCACCTGGCCTTCTTCTCAATAATCTTTGAACGCTTCCATTGTTTTCTGTATGATAGACACCTTCCTTATATCCTCCTTTCGCTGTCCGCAGCTCTGTATGTCCACCGAATCATTTCAATCATACCACCTTTATTTTTTCAATCTGCACAGGCAGCAAAAAAGAAGCAGGCATTCAGGGATTTCCATAAATGCCTGCTTCTTTAATATTGTCAAACGCCTTAAGTTAATGACATTAACTTAAGGTTGGGTGCTTTTAGAGAATAATAAATTATTCAGCATCGTCGTCTTCTTCTGTGTCTTCAACTGCGTCACCTTCATCTGCTGCAGTAATCTGATAAATCTTACCGTCATCAGTGGTTGCAATAAGCGCGCCATCCTCAGTTACAAGAATATCACGGAAACGTTCGCCTTCTTCCGTTAATAGACGCTCTTCTCCAACGATGAGGTCATCTTCAATTACGACACGTACAATATAGTTCGGCGCTAAACCACCGATGAACAAGTCGTTCTCCCATTCAGAAATTGCGTCGTTATCATAGAATGACATACCACTTGGTGCACTTGTTGGATCCCAATAATATACTGGTTCAACAAAGCCCTGCTCCTCGTGTTCTGAAATGCCTTCATTGACAAATTCACCACTGTACTCGAGACCATAAGAAACAATTGGCCATCCATAGTTCTCGCCTGGTTCAATAATATTAAGTTCATCCCCAGCTTCTGGACCGAATTCAACAATCCATAAGTCTTCTGTTTCAGGGTGGAAGTCCACACCTTGAATATTACGGTGACCGTAGCTGTAAATACCATCCAGTGCGTCTTCATCTTCGACAAATGGATTCGTATCTACTGCTTCTCCATCTTGTGTAATGTGAATTACTTTACCTAGGTAAGCATCCAAGTCTTGTGCACGTTCGCGGATTGGATCATCTGAACGCTCACCAGTTGTTAAGAACAGGTTGTCCTCATCATCAAAGATAATACGCCCACCGTAGTGTAAGGAACCATCATATGCTGGTTCTGCCTGGAAGATAACTTCAAAATCTTCAAGTGAAGCTTCATCTTCTGATAGAACACCTTTACCGACAGCAGTAACAGTACCACCTTCAATATCTTGAGCAAACGTCATAAATACTAATCTTGATTCGTCAAAATCAGGTGCAATGGTTACATCAAGCAGCCCACCTTGAGCTTCGTTATTTACTTCTGGTGTACCTTCGATTGGATCTGAAACAGAACCATCTTCAAGGTCTATAATAAGAAGTTCGGCTGAATCTCTCTGCGTAACAAGTAAGCGGTTTGTATCAAACTCTTCCATACCCCAGGACACACCAAGATCTTCAACAACAACTTCCTCATTAAGTTCTGTTTCAGTCTCTACTTCAGGTGCTCTTGTTTGTTCTGGAAATGCTGGTTCAAACTCAGTAACTTTTGGTTCATCTTCTGCACTTCCATCATCTTCTGCACTTTCATCAGCGCCCTCGTCAGCATTTTCTTCTGCTCCGGCATCCGACTCAGTATTTTCTTCTGTTCCAGCATTAGAGTCATCCGTTGATTCCTCGTCTGAAGTATCATCATTGCCACATGCTGCAACCACCATCACAGTAGAAAGCGAGAGAGCAAGCAGGCCGTTTCTCTTCAGTTTTTTCATTCTAAAATCAACCTTTCCATAATAAGTTTCTTAATTCTTATAACTGTACTATTACTTAAGTTGCATTTCCCTTTTTAAAAATTTATAAAACCCAGCTCTAAAGCCTGGTTTATAAACAAGGCCTGTTAATTATCCAAAATTAGACAAAACCGGACCATACTAATCCTGGAATGAAGAAAAGCTGCTATATAAGTTGAGTTAAAGCTTCCGAAACTTCCAAAACGGAAAGAGGAAAGAAAATCACCGTGGAAGGGTATGCATCATGAATATGCAATGTGAACTCGAGGAAATCCAAGAAGCGATGCGACAGACGAAAGATCGCCGAATGTTTGAACGGAACGGTACCAGGCCGTTTATTTTGTTTTTAAGCGGCTGTAAACGGTACGAGATTGCACAAATTCTCGATCGACATGTAGAAACGGTGGGCATTTACATTGCGACATATCAAAAGAACGGGCTCTCTGGACTCACCATCGGGCATTCCTCAGGAAAAACAGCGAAAGTTCTGAAAAGAAATCTTCCCTCAGCTAAATCTCATGGAGGGTTTGGGGAAATGGTTAAAAGAATCGGTGATTAATAATGTCTTCTTTCCGAATGTCCAAAAGATCACGTTGAAAGTAAGGGAATTCATCCGCGATATCAGCCACAGGCACGAAGCGATCATCGACCGTCTTTGCATGCGACTATAAATCGGATTTATATATTTAACTTATATATTTACTAATAGGAAACATTTTTAAAACCTAAAAAGCACCCCGGTAAAAACCGGAGTGCTTTTCTATGATTTATCAGGAGGATCGTTTCATGAATCCTGTGTATCGTCTGTCAATCAGCTGGCTCTCGATACGTTTCATTGTATCAAGCGCTACACCGACTACGATAAGAAGACCTGTACCACCAATCTGAACCGCTGGAGGCAGTCCTGCAAGCTGCCCGAGAATAAGCGGAAGGATAGCTACAGTCGCTAGGAAAAGCGATCCGACGAACGTCAGACGGTAAAGAAGCTTTACAATATAATCCTGCGTTGCTTTACCCGGACGCACTCCCGGGATAAATCCATTCTGTCGCTGAAGATTCTGTGCCATCTGCTCTGGATTCATCTGTACGAACGTATAGAAGTACGCAAAAGCAATGATTAAGAGGGCGTACACCACCATCCCGATTGGATTCGTGTAATCGAAAGTCTGGACGACCCACGTTGCAATAGGACTGCCTTCTCCTACGAAGTTAGCTACAGTCGGTGGGAAAATAAAGAGAGACATCGCAAAGATAACCGGGATTACCCCTGCAGCGTTTACTTTTATCGGCAGGTGGGAAGACTGTCCGCCGGTGGCACGGCCGCCGGCAGCAACCTGCTTCGCATACTGTACAGGCACTTTACGTTCTGCCTGCTGAACGTAAATAACACCTACTACCACTGCGAGAATTGCAAGTACAATCAAGGCAACAATAATTATATTCATAAACAGCTGTTCGCCCGCATCCACAATGTATATGGAATAAAGCTGCATAACACCGTTCGGAATACCCGCCGCAATACCTGCGAATATGAGGATGGAAATCCCGTTTCCAACACCTTTTGCCGTAATCTGCTCACCGAGCCACAGAAGAAATGCTGTTCCTCCGGTAAGAGTAATAGCAATAAGCAGGTATGTTGCAATGGACGGATCCGGTACAAGACCCGGCATAATGTTATTGAAACCAATAGACATACCGAGTGCCTGAACGAAAGCGATACCGATTGTTCCGTACCTTGTAACCTGTGCCAGTTTCTTGCGTCCTGCATCCCCTTCCCGGGACCACTCTGCAAATTTAGGTACTACGTCCATACGAAGGAGCTGCACGATAATCGACGCAGTAATGTATGGCATAATTCCCGTCGCAAAAATTGAGAAGTTTTCCAGTGCACCGCCGCCGAACTGGTTAAGAAAACCTAACGCTGCCAGTCCTTCAAAATCGACGGCATCAGCGTTGACACCCGGCGCCGGAAGATGCGCCCCAATACGGAATACCACCAGTATGGAAAGCGTGAATAAGATTTTATTACGCAGATCTCCTGCGCGGAACATCCCCTGTAATGCATTAAACATAAACATCTACACCTCTGTTCATTTCAAATATATACGATGCTGCACATTCGTTATGTGCTCTGCGATTTATTATCACCTGCATCTTTGTAAAGCTTTGGAACTATCGACTATTCAGAAAAATACTGCCTTATTAGTCTATCATATTCAAGCAGGAGGTGCGTGGACAATTTTACCTATCGTGAAAAAAATTTAATAACAGTCTATTAAACTTCGTATTTAGAGCCTCCGGGCGACCGAGGAGGGATCTCTCCCCTACTGAAAGAATCATGCCTAAAAAGCTGCCCTGAAAATACAGGCAGCTTTTCATCATTTATCCTATACTGATTTTCCTCTGCCGTTCTGAACAAAAAGGCCGGCTGTTCAGGACGTCTCCGCCTTCCGCACAGCTTCTTCATAGGCTTCTTTTGACTGCAGGCCGGTCATTTTGTTGTTTCCGATGATAAAAGCAGGGACGGCCTGGACATTGTCCTCCTGATGGGCACGGCGTATAGATGCCTGTCTTTTTTCGGAATACTGCCGTTCTTCAAGCGCTCTAAGGAATTTGTCCCCGGGAAGTCCACTGGCTTCTGCCAGCTCTGTCAGCACCTGGAGATCACCTATATCTTTTCCATCCTCGTAAAAAGCCTTGAAAACACGGTGGGCATATTCATTTCCCTTATGAAATTCTTTAGCAAAAAGCAGCCCTTCATGGGCGTAATGCGTATGAGGCTGTGGATCCGTCATATTCAAGTTCATCGTTACGCCTAACTTTTCTGCCAGAGGCAGGATCGACTGATGCCATGCCTGCTGGATGTAGTTACTGTGAGGGCTCAATGTTTCATGGGGATAGGGCCGGAGCTCAAAAGGCAGCCAGTCCACCTCTACGTCTTTTCCTTCTATTGCCTCAAAAAGCGGAACCTCCGCTAAATAGCAGAAAGGTCAGACGAAATCACTGTAGATTCTTACTTTTACGGTCATTGTTTTTCTCCTCTCCATATTAATGGTTCGCTCATTATAAGCGTTTATCTTTCGTAGCATTATAAACTCCTGAAGAATTATACTC
Source organism: Alkalicoccus saliphilus (assembly GCF_003044065.1). Lineage (GTDB taxonomy): Bacteria > Bacillota > Bacilli > Bacillales > Salisediminibacteriaceae > Alkalicoccus > Alkalicoccus saliphilus. The sequence goes on along the minus strand of NZ_PZJJ01000012.1, from coordinate 35,783 downwards.
CTTAAACCAGCAGCTCGTTCAGCCACGTTTCTTTACACAGGGGAGCCGGATCGATGGAAGGATCCAGACGTTTAAGCATCACAGCCGCTTCAGGTAAACTTTCCGCTTCCCTCAACAACAAAAGAAATCCTGCCGCAATACAGAGGGCATCCTTTCCGGAAGGCAGTCCGCTGATAATTATCCGGTGGCCTTCCACGTAACTGTGCTCCAGCAGCCGGACCACCTTCATTAAAGTCCGTTCACGGGATTTTTTATGTTCCTCCACGTAGGAAAGGTACCTCGTTCCGTATAAGGGGAAGGATGCCTGTTTTTCCTTCAGGGACGCCACATAATGTATCCTGTTCCGGTATACTTCTTCAAATGTACACCTGCTGCTTTTTCTGAGGACGGCACTTTTCAAAAAGGACTGAATTTCTTTCATCACCGCTGCCCCCTTAAACTTCAGCAGCCTCCTAGGAACAGACCGCCTGCTTTTTTATCTGGACGCCTGCTTTCAGTGTGCCGGTTACCGGATATACACGCAGTCCGTCCTTGTGAAACTGTTTTTTCTCTCCATGCACGAAAACTCCTTCTCTCCCGTGTTCCGTATGAATATCCGAAACTATACCGTGAAGCTGATCCAGACCGGTCCCTGTAATAAACCAATAAGGAAATGGTTCCGGCTCTCCGCTTGTTCTTTCCGGCTCCTCGTCGGAAACCGGCGGCTCTGCCTCTGCGGTATTCGTCCAATGATTAATTACATCTTCAATGACTGCACTCGCCGTTGGATACTTACCGGCACCTGCCCCTTGAAAAAGCAGCGATCCTACGATACTTCCCTGAACGTTCAGGCCGTTGTTGACTCCCTCCACCCCGTACAGAGCATGATCAGCCTCTACAAAACGCGGAGCAACAGAAGCCGCTGTGCCTTCCAGAACAGCTGTATGCTTAATTCTTCCACTGAAGGATGCTGCCAGGTGAAGATCCCTTACGTCTATCCCCCGTATACCATGCGGTTTTTCTTCTGCCCAGTCGGGATTTTTCCCATGAATCCACTGACTTAGAATAACCGTTTTATACCAGGCGTCCCATCCATCAACGTCTTTATCCGGCACTGCTTCAGCGTACCCAAGCTCCTGTGCTTCGGCAAGCGCTGCTTCGAAAGAAGTGCCTTCTTCTCTCATCTTTGTGAGTATGAAATTCGACGTCCCATTGACGATTCCTTCTATTCTTTCTATTTTATTTGTTTTCAGCGTATGGCGGATGCTTGTAAGAGCCGGAATACCGCCTGCAACCGCAGCTTCAAAGTACAGCCGTGCATTATTAATGGCCGCAATATATAAAAGTTCCTCCCCGTGCAGAGCCACCAGCTCTTTGTTGGCTGTCACTACAGTAATTCCTTGTTTCAGAAGTCTGCGGACTACAGGATAAGCTGTTCCGGCATCCGGGGAAACTTCCACCACCGTATCTATATTTTGTTTAAACAGCTCTTCGATATCATCTGTGACCTGTGTCTCCGGATGTACGTTCCTGCTCCGATCGGTATCCTTTACGATGACCAGTGGAATGGAAAATGAGCCGGCCAGCCGCTCAATTTTTCTCACTTCTGCTTTCATTACTTCGTAAACACCACTCCCGACCGTACCAAATCCTACTAATGCCAGCTTTTTCTGTCCACTCATCAATGATACCCTCCTCTTTTATCTATCCGGCCGGTCTCTTCCGGCTCGTCTGGTTATTCGAACAATGTTCTTTCATACTTTTAAGTCTGCTTCATATAGAGTCCGGCTTCTGAGGGCCTCTCCACAAAAAAACAAAAATCCCCCTATCTGAAAAAGATAGAGAGACTAAGAATAATAAAATATTCCGCTCTCTCATCTTTCAGAACACAATTGTATTCTGCAGGATTTGGCACCTTCCAGGAATTCACCTGATGGTTGCCGCGGGTTCTTCGGGCCAGTCCCTCCGCCGCTCTGGATAAGAGAATTATATTATTTTTGCAGAATCCATGCCCTGCCGGCTGAACTCTGTTAATAAATATGAGTTGTTAGAATATTAACACTCTGCAGCTGCAATGGTCAATCACTTTTTTAAGTACTATAAAAAAGTTCGCTATTATTTACGAACACAAAAAAGAGCAGGCAGAAACGCCCCTGATTTACCGGGACGTCTTTCTGCCGGGCTCTTCATCTTCGAATGCATATGCTCTACAAACGAGGAAATTCCAACTGTTCTGCACCGGGGTGACCGGTGGAGTTTTCACCTTTGTTAGTCGAGGTCGGCGTCGGTTACCGCCCCTTTGGCAGACGAGGAAACGAGGCGGGCGTACTTCGCGAGAATGCCTGTCTTGTACCTCGGCTCCGGAGCAGTCCATGCTGCTTTCCGACGGCTCAACTCTTCTTCGTCCACGTGCATGTTAATTTCCTGAGTGTCACTGTCGATAGTAACTTTATCTCCTGTCTGAAGCAGACCTACCGGACCTCCCATGGCTGCTTCCGGAGAAATATGGCCAATAACAAACCCGTGGGAACCACCGGAAAAACGTCCGTCCGTCATGAGAGCGACTTTTCCATTGAGTCCACGGCCTACAATCATTGCCGTGATAGACAGCATTTCCGGCATCCCCGGTCCGCCTTTCGGCCCGACATTTCGGATAACGAGAACGTCTCCCTCTACAATTTCTCCGCCTTCAATGGCAGATGTCGCGTCGGCTTCGCTGTCGTATACTTTCGCTTTTCCTTCAAACCGGCTGATTTTCTGTCCGGACATTTTAGCAACGGCGCCTTCCGGTGCGAGATTACCTTTCAGCACGACAAGCGGCCCCGTTTTTTTGAAAGGCTTGTCAAATGGAAGAATAACTTTCTGTCCTTCTTTCAAGTCCGGTACTTCCTCCAGGTTCTCCGCCATCGTTTTCCCGGTAACTGTCAGGCAGTCGCCGTGGAGAAGCCCTTCTTTCAGAAGTACTTTCATTACGGCAGGAACGCCCCCTACTTCATAAAGGTCCTGCATGACGTATTTACCGCTCGGCTTCAGATCAGCAATGTGAGGAACCTGTTTTCTGATCCGCTCAAAATCATCGAAGTCCAGTGCTACTCCGGCAGAGTGGGCCATCGCCGTCAAATGAAGAAATGCGTTCGTGGAACCACCGAGTGCCATAACTACTGTAATCGCATTTTCAAAGGCTTTCTTCGTCATAATATCGCGTGGATAAATATCTTTTTTCAAAAGATCGATGACGAGTTCTCCGGCCTGACGGCATTCTTCTTCTTTGTAGTCGTTGACAGCAGGAGTGGAGGAAGAGCCGGGAATGCTCATCCCGAGAGCTTCTACAGCAGAAGCCATCGTATTGGCTGTATACATGCCTCCGCATGCGCCGGCACCGGGACAGGCACTGCATTCTACTTTATGCAGCTGTTCCTCATCGATCAGCCCTTCCTGATACTGGCCGACCGCCTCAAAAGAAGAAACAATGTCGATATCTTCCCCATTAAGTTTACCCGGAGCAATTGTTCCGCCGTATACGTAAACGGCCGGAAGATTTAAACGCCCCATGGCCATAACACAGGCAGGAGTTGTTTTATCGCAGCCCCCGATAGCAACAACCCCGTCCAGACGCTCCGCTCCTACGACCGTTTCGATAGAGTCGGCGATCACTTCCCGGCTCGGCAGGGAGTAGTTCATCCCTTCATGCCCCATCGCGATGCCGTCTGCAACCGTTATAGTGTTAAAGATCATCGGTGCTCCGCCGCCGGCTGATGCGCCGGCTTTAGCTTTTCGGGCCAGATTATCTATATGTACGTTGCATGGAGTTACTTCACTCCACGTACTGGCCACCCCGATCATCGGTTTTTTAAAGTCTTCATCTCCAAACCCGACCGCGCGGAGCATAGAGCGGTTAGGTACTCTGTTTGCCCCTTCACTGATTACTTTGCTGCGGATCCTCAGATCTTTTTCTTCACTCATCTTCTCGTCATCCTTTCCTGCTTTCGGTCAAATACTTGCTTGAACTATAACCTTTATCTTAACTACTTTTACACACTGATGCAATGAGTTTTCAGAATTCACTTCGTATTCAGACAGGATGCGTTCATATTTGCACCAGCTCTGCTGGAAAGGTAAACTTAGAAACAGATGATTGATTTGACAGACGAAGGAGTGAAGCTTCATGAGTGAAGCAGTACAGCAGTATTTAAAAGAGCATGAAGAAAGGTTATTAAAAAAGCTGGGAGACTTCCTGGCCATTGACAGCATCAGTACAGATCCATCCAAAAAAGAAAGTATGGACGAAGCAGTCGTCTTTTTAATGGATTATTTACATGAGATCGGATTTGACCTTGTAGAACGACGGGAAACTGGAGGTCATCCTCTCGTGTATGCAGAATACAGCCAGGCAGCGGAGGGAGCGCCGACTGCACTTTTTTACGGTCATTATGATGTGCAGCCGGCCGACCCGTATGAATTATGGGAAACACCACCGTTTTCTCCAGCAGTGCGTGATGGAAGACTGTTTGCCCGCGGGGCCAGTGATGACAAAGGACAGGTATTCATGCACCTGGCCGTATTTGAAGCGATGATGCAGACAGAGGGACGCCTGCCCGTGAATGTAAAAGTTATTATCGAAGGAGAGGAGGAAATCGGCAGTGAAAACCTGTACAGCTTTTTAGAAGATAACCAGGAACTGCTGAAAGCAGATTTTTCCCTGATTTCCGACTCGGGTATGGTGGATAAAGGAATTCCAACTATTCTTTACGGACTGAAAGGTTTTACCGGTCTTGAAGTAACAGTAAAGGGACCAGACCGCGACCTTCATTCCGGTCTCTACGGTGGAGCAGTTAAAAACCCGGCAATGGCACTCGCCCAGCTGCTTGCCTCTATGAAAAATACGGAGGAAACTGTAACGGTTCCCGGTTTTTATGAGGGGATAGAAACCCTTACCGGTGAAGAACGTAAGCTTATGAACGAGGCGCCGGGAGAGGACTATCCTGTTTCCACCGGCATTCCGTAAACAGCTTCTGAAAAAGGCTTTACCGCAAAAGAGCATACGATGGCAAGACCGACTCTCGAAGTAAACGGCATTTTTGGCGGCTATCAGGGGGAGGGGACGAAAACCATCATTCCTTCAGAAGCAACGGCCAAATTGACGTGCCGTCTCGTTCCCGGCCAGGAACCGAAACAGGTGCAGGACGCTCTCGTGGCTTTTATTGAAAAGAATCTGCCTGCCGGTGTAACAGCCGAAATTAAGCGGGAAGCACTTGCTGCCCGTGCGTATAAAGTAGATCCAAACCATCCGCTTCTTTTGAAGGCAGCGGACAGCTATGCCGAAGCTTTTGGCAGAGAAACAGTATTTGTTCGTCTCGGCGGTTCTATTCCGGTTGTAGAAACGATCGACAGTCTCTTCCAGATACCTGTCGTTCTTCTCGGCTTTGGCACCCCCGAAGATAACCTCCATTCACCGAATGAAAGCTTTCCGCTGGAGCATTTTGCCAAAGGCATGGATGTTTTAACCCGCTTTTACCAAAGTGCCGGCAGAATGTAGTCGGCCTCCTCTGCTCTTTCAGGATATTCCTGAAATCACTGTGGGCTGCCTGAGTAATTCCAGACTGAGCGCTTTATCATTATTTAAGAAGTCTGTCCAGCTTCGGCTGGACAGACTTTTCAGTTTGTTGATTAAATGATCGGTGGCTAATATTTATTCCAGTCGTTGTATAAGCTCCTTCTCTTACCGAGCCTGCCGTGGGGCTGGTCTTCAGCTGTTTGGCCTGCGCCGTGGTCTGACTGCGCTGCGCCTCCGCCGTGTCGGAAAGAAAACCATCTCTTTATTGGAGAAAACAGCTTTATAAAGAGAGATTTTTCATCGCAAAAAACCTTTTTTAATTTCCCTGCAGCAGCCGCAGGGACGACTCCTGGGCGATAAAGGACGAGGCGAAGATCCATTTCTTCCGAGCATTGGGAGGAAGAAATTAGCTGAGCCCGGCCCTCCCGGAAAGCGTCCCGGGAGGCGAACGCTGGGTAGTGTATATCCATACATGAAAAAATACTTTATCAACAGACTTTTATAGCGGAGGCGCACTCCCTCCGCGTATATTGAACAGAGATTACTCTGAAAGGAATGTTTATTATGAATCAGGCCTGGATGGTCGGTCCGGTGCTTATCCAGCTGTACATGCTCTTTGCTGTGGCAGCGTTCGCTGCAGCTTTTGTTCTTCTGCGTTATTTTTCTCCTTTAAAAGAAGACCTGCCCGCACGGGACGGCGTACAGAATGCGTACCTGTGGGGGCTTTTTACATTAATTTTCAGTACAGGACTGTTCCAGCTTCCTCTGCTTTTCCGGGATCCACTTGTTGTGCTCAGTTATCCTTCCGGCACCAGAGAAGCCGCTGCAGCTGTTATCGTTATGCTGACTGCTGTACTTTATGACATGCGGAAAAAAGGCACGAGTGCAGCCTCACTTATATCCGGTATCGCATTTGTGCTGTTTTCAGCAGATATTGTTTATACCTTCCTTACACAGCCGGCCGGTGTGGATATATCCTGGCTTCCGGTTTCCCATCCTGCTGCTTTATATTCCATGATTGTGTCTTTTATCGGCCTGGTTATGCTTTTCCGGCTCAAGGAGAATTCAGGAAGCTTTTATATTCTCTCCGTATGGATGCTGATTCAGTTTTTAATCAGCCTGGTGGAACGGCTGCCTCATTTATTTCTCGTTACTGTGCAGCCAGGATTTTATATTTTTGCTGGTGTTTGCATATTAGGCTTCGGAACCGTTATAAACCGACTTCAGCGGCAGACTTAATTTCCGGCTGCTGCTTTCTTTTTCACACCGCTGTTCATAACAGGAAATATCAATTTTAAAAGCTGCAGTAAGGATTTATAAACACTGTTTCAGGGAAACTGCATCTAATAATAACTGCGCGCTGCTTCAATCATCTTGTTTTTAAGCCTCCAGAGATCCACAGAAAGGTCGACATAATACACCTGCGGATTACTTTTTCTTTTATGTTCTTCCCAGAAACGGCTTAACGCCTTTTCCCTGTAGCTTCTTATTTCCTGTATATCCGGGTGGACCGTAATCTTTTTTCCTTTCTCTATGACTTTTTCCTGGAGTTCTACCGCTTCGTAATCTTCCACTGTTTTTTGTTTCCATGTATAAATGGGATCAAACAACAGGAGGTTTCTGCCCTGCTGCGGGACTTTTTCATCAGCGAGAGCTATATAATCTCCTTCCACTCTGCCGGTTCTGCTGTTAAGAATCCGATACGGCTTTTTTCTGCCGGGAGTAATAATTTTTTCTATGTTATCCGAAAGCTTTATTCTCGGTCTTCTTTTCCCTTCATCTTCCACTTCCACAAGTTTATAGACCCCGCCTAACGATGGCTGATCGAAAGCGGTAATCAGCTTCGTCCCGACCGCATACATATCTATAGCTGCTCCCTGACTTTCCAGCTCGGAGATAATATATTCATCCAGGTCTCCTGACGCAGCTATTTTAATGTCCGGAAATCCACTTCCATCCAGCATTTTACGGGCTTCCTTCGATAAATAGGCCATGTCTCCGCTGTCCAGCCTGATCGCATCCACCCTTTTCCCCCGTTTTTTCAGCTCTTCTGCTGTTCTGATGGCATTGGGCACGCCACTTTTTAATGTATTAAATGTGTCAACCAGCAGTACAACGTTTCCTTCGTTTTCCTCGGCATACGCCATGAATGCCTGCTGTTCTTTTTCAAAACTTTGTACAAATGCATGAGACATAGTTCCGACAACAGGTATATGAAACATTTTCCCTGCTTTGACGAGTGAGGTGCCTTCCATCCCGCCGATAGCAGCAGCTCTCGCCCCATAGAGTGAGGCCCCGGGTCCATGCCCCCGCCTGGCTCCAAAATCTACTGTCTTTTTTTCACCGGTTATCTGCTTAATCCGGGAAGCTTTCGTTGCAATAAGCGTCTGATGGTTGAAAATATTTAAAAGAGCCGTTTCAATCAGCAGCGCTTCAACAATCCGTCCCTCCACTGTCAACACCGGTTCATTCGGGAAGATAATCTCTCCCTCTTTCATCGAATATACGTCCCCGGTAAAACGAAAGTCGCTTAAAAGGTCGGTGAATTCTTTCTTAAATCCGAGAGACTTGAGATATGCTATATCTTCCTCTGAAAACGAAAGTTGCGTTAAATAGTCTATTATCTGTTCGAGACCAGCGAAAACGGCATAGCCATGACCGAACGGCAGGCTTCGAAAAAACATATCAAACACAACTTTCTGATCCTGAAGCCCTTTTAAAACATAGGTCTGCATCATTGTCAGCTGATAAAGGTCTGTATGAAGTGCCATATCTTCGTAAGATTTCATTTCTTAACACTCCTTTTCGTAGTATTACCTTTTTTCAAACGGTTTTTTTCCAGGAAGTTTATGATTTCTAAATTAATTTATATCAGTATACTACATATATTTGGTTATTATGATTTTCTTTTGGCTATTTGCTGGAAGAAACCCTACTTTCCCGGTGTCATAATGGTATTCCTCTTCCATTGAAAGTTCCTATGAGTCTGCTATACTACTCTGCGGGACGTCCCTCCAATAAACATACACATCCAACAACAGGAAAAAGGAGAGATTTGATGAAAAAGTATTACTTAACCGCAGCAGCAGCAATTTTTCTTACAGGATGCGGAGCTGAAGATCAATCAGACGTAAATGAAAACCAGAACAACAACATGTCAGAAGAAGAGCCGGAAAACAACGAAGCAGACAATGTACAGGAAGAAAATGATGAAGAGGCTGAAGTGAATGACGACTCTTCAGAAGAAGAAGAGAGTCAGGCAGCTGTCATTGCCCACCGTGGAGCAAGCGGCCACGCTCCTGAACAAACGATGCCGGCTCTTGAAAAAGCGATTGAAATGAACGCTGACTGGCTTGAACTGGACATTCAAATGACGTCTGATGGCGAGCTTGTCGCTTTTCACGATGATGAAATTGATCGTACGACAGACGGAGAAGGTGAAATCGGTGATCATACGCTCGATGAGCTGAAGGAGCTTGACGCCGGTTCCTGGTTTAATGAAGAATATCCGGATCAGGCGGATGAAAGCTTTGAAGGAGTGGAAATTCTGACACTCGAAGAAATCTTTGAGGAATTCGGGGACTCCGAAAATTATTATATCGAAACAAAATCCACTTATTTGAATGAGGACATGGAAGAACCGATGGTGGAACTGATCGAAGAATACGGCTTTGATGAATCAGGGAATATTATTATTCAGTCGTTCCATCAGGACAGCCTGGAAGAAATAAAAGAGTTGAATGACTCTATCCCACTCGTACAGCTTCTCTGGTGGGAAGTGGATGAAGAAACCGGCGAAATGGAAGAGTGGCTCGACATTACGCCTGCCCCTGATGACATGACGGAAGAAGACTTTGCTGAGATTGCTGAGTACGCTGACGGTATGGGGCTTCATCTTGAGTACTATGACGGTACGGAAGTCATTGATGAGTCCTTCGTACAGACTGCACGCGATGAAGGCTTCGAGGTTCACGTTTATACTATTAACGAAGAAGAGGACATGGACCGTCTGCTCGACTGGGGGGTCACCGGCCTTTTCACCGACTATCCTGACCGTATGCAGAACGTGCTTGAAGAAAGAGAATAAAAAAACTGCAGACAAGTCCTGTTAATAAGGGCTTGTCTGCAAGTGTGTTGATTAAGTCCTGCTTTCAAAATAATAATTTCAGCGTAATAGCCCCTCCTGCACTCCCCGGCGGAAGCTTGCCGTGGGCTTGTCTTCAGCTGTTTGCCCTGCGGCCATGGAAAAGGATCTTCCGACTTCGCTTATTCCCACCGGCGTCCCCGCCGGACGTTCCGGAGGGAAAACCTCTCCTGAATGGAAGAAAGGGCGGAATCAATACGTTTTTTAGAAGAGAAACCTTCTTTTTATTTTCCTGCTGGAGCTGCAGCAGGTGACTCCGGGGCGATGAAGGACGAGCAGAAGATCCGTTTGGGAGGAAGAAATTAGCTGAAGCCGGCCCGCCCGGAAAGCGCCCTGTGGAGGCGAAAGCAAAGAACCGCCTATCTATACTAAAAAAGCACTTGTTCAACAACCTGACAGAAAAGCCCTGTTAATAAAGGCTTGTCTGCAGCTTTTTATTTTATCTTACAGCGGAACAAACTTTCAGCTGTCTCCTCCGCGGCCCGCTGACTGGCAGCGGAGTTCCCTGTAATATCAACAGCACTCAAACATAAAAAAACCACCATAGGCTATGTATGGTGGAGACGGCGGGAATTGAACCCGCGTCCAGAGATAACGTGACTTACGCTTCTACGAGTGTAGTTGATTTATTATAATTCGCCGATACTTCAGCCAATCAACGGGCTTCCGTATGGCTAACCTGATTGGTCTCTTCTGTCTTTCCCCAGGTGGAGGAAAGACAGCGTATCCCACTTAGAGTGAGTCCCTTATACCTTCACGTGGGTGATGAAGGGAGGAACCGCAAGCAGGGTTGTTACGCCGCTGCTAGTGCGAAGTTTTCTTCTTGTTTGCCAACTATAGGCGTGTGAGCGTTTTTACGAGGACACTCAGCTCGACTCGCCACGTAAGTCCGACCTATCCCTGTCGAATCCAGAACGTCCCCTTGAAATTAAGAACGTTAAGGAGAATATTTCCCTTAACTCTATTACTAATTATAACACACCTGTATATACAGTCAAGCCGTCAGCGTCCAAGCTGGGCATCTTTCATTGCACGCTGAATATCCCGTTTTGCATCCTTCCGCTTCAGGTCTTCCCGCTTATCATATTTCTTTTTACCTTTACCGAGTCCGATAAGCAGTTTGGCTACGCCGTTTTTAATGTACATCTTAAGCGGCACAATAGTGTAGCCTTTCTGCTGGGTCTGACCGATCAGCTGATTGATCTGCTTTCGGTGCAGAAGCAGCTTCCGCGGCCGGATAGGATCATGATTATAACGGTTTCCCTGCTCATACTCACTGATGTGCATGTTGTGCACCCAGACTTCGCCGTTGGAAACTCTCGCAAATGCTTCCTTCAAGTTTACCCGCCGGTTCCGGATGGATTTGATTTCAGTGCCTGTCAGCACAATTCCCGCTTCAAAGGTTTCTTCTATATGATAATCATGATTGGCTTTTTTGTTCTGCGCAATCTGTTTTCCTTCTGTGGCCATCTTTTTCCCCCCTCTGCAGTTGTTCAGGGACCGGAAGCACCGGTCCCTATGCTCCCTATTTTTTCTTTTTCGCTTTATTACGCTGCTTTTTCGGGAGATTTTCGTAAAAAGCTTTCTTTTTCTTTTTCTTCGGTCCTTTTCCTTCTTTACCCTGCTTCAGATCGATGCCTTTTCCTTTTTCCTTCTTTTCTTTTTTTGCTTTTCCTTCACCTTTGTTTGTTTCAATAACCCGCGGCGTTTCTTTCCGGCGGATTTTACGCGGCTTCATACCAATTACTTCAAAATCAATAACCCGCTCATCCACGTTGACGTTCGCCACGCGGACTTCAATTTCATCGCCGATACGGAACGTATTGGCAGTACGCTCGCCGGTCATAATATAATTGGACTGGTCGAAATGATAATAGTCGTCCGTCAAATAGCTGACATGGACGAGTCCTTCGATCGTATTCGGCAGACGTACAAACAGTCCAAAATTTGTCACACTGCTTATAATGCCCGAATATTCCTCGCCGACTTTATCTTCCATATACTGAACCTTCTTAAGCTCATCTGTTTCGCGCTCAGCATCTTCTGCCCTGCGTTCCATTTCCGAGGAGTGCTTTGTTATTTCCGGAAGTTTTTCCTCCCACTTTTCCACGGTCTTCCTGCCTGTTTTCCCTTCGATCAAATAGGTTCGGATAAGACGGTGGACGATGAGGTCCGGATACCGGCGGATCGGTGACGTGAAGTGCGTGTAGAATTCCGCTGCCAGACCGAAGTGGCCGACGTTTCCTGGATCATATTTTGCCTGTTTTAACGAACGGAGCATCATCGTATTGATTACCGTTTCCTCTGATTCTCCTTTAACACTTTCCAGCAGTTCCTGCAGCGCCCTCGGATGAACAGAGTTGGAAGTTCCTTTTACTACGTAACCGAAATTCGTAATGAACTCGAGAAACTGGTTCAGCTTCGCTTCATCCGGATCTTCGTGGATACGGTAAACAAACGGAAGCTTCATCCAGTGAAAGTGCTCGGCTATCGTTTCGTTTGCAGCAAGCATAAATTCTTCAATCAGCCGTTCGGCTACACTTCTTTCACGGATAACAACATCTACAGGATTACTTTCTTCATCCACGAGCACCTGGGCTTCCTTGAAGTCAAAATCAATGGCTCCCCGGTCGAAACGTTTTTTGCGGAGTATCGCTGCAAGGTCCTCCATATTTTTAAAGAAAGGAACGAGAGACTCGTAGCGTTTTGTTACTTCCTCGTCTTCTTCTTCTAAAATTTTACGGACGTCCGTATAAGTCATCCGCTCATTCGTCCGGATGACGCTTTCGTAAATGTCGTGGTTAACGACTTCCCCCTGAGGTGTAATTTCCATATCACAGGAGAGCGTCAGGCGATCCACCTGCGGATTCAAAGAACAGATGCCATTGGAGAGGCGGTGTGGAATCATCGGTATGACCCGGTCCACTAAATAGCTGCTCGTTCCTCTTTCATAAGCTTCCCGGTCAATCGGGGAATTTTCACCGACATAGTGGGAAACGTCTGCAATGTGTACTCCGAGAAGATAATTCCCATTATCAAGTCGTTTCACCTGAACGGCATCATCCAGATCCTTCGCATCCGCTCCATCGATCGTAACGATCGTTTCCTCCCGGAGATCCCGGCGGTTTTCCAGATCTTTCGGGTCAATCTCATCCGGCACCCCGTTAGCCTGCTCGATCACATCATCCGGAAATTCTCCCGGAAGTCCGTGTTTATGAATAACAGATATAATATCTACTCCCGGATCGTTTTTATGGCCGAGAATTTTTGATATATGCCCCTCTGCATTCATGCGTCCTTCTGCATATTTGGTTATTTCCACAACAACTTTGTGGCCGTCTACAGCCCCAAGTGTCTGGTTTTTCGGAATGAAAATATCGGAAGGGATGCGCTTGTCATCAGGGATAACGAATCCAAAATATTTGTCATCACTGAACGTACCGACTGTTTGTGTTGTTCCACGCTCCAGTATCCGGATGATTGTTCCTTCCTGACGGGCGCCTCCCGATTCCTGCTGCAGGCGTACAAGTACTTTGTCCTTATTCATCGCCCCGTTTAATTCGCCCGGTGCGACAAAAATATCCTCTTCCTGGTCGTCTGTTTTTATAAAGGCAAACCCTTTTGGATTCATGATTACTTCTCCCCGCATCAAGTTCATCTTCTGCGGAATACCGTAACGGTTCGTTCTTGTTCTTACGAGCTCTCCTTCTTCCTCAAGCTCGTTCAGCAGTTTCATGCCTTCTTTAAAACGTTCGGCATCCTCAAGGCCTGCCTCTGCTTCTATATCTTTCATGGAAAGCGGTTTATCCGCTCCTTTAATTATTTCCATAATGAGGTCTTTTGTAAGTTCCTGCATTACTGGTCTCCTTTCTGTATACGAGACCCTTCATGGGATGGACAGTTATTCGCTCCAGTCCAGTCCTTCAAGAAATTCGTAAATGTCTTCATTCAGCTGGTCTCGTTCTTTATCAAGTGTTATTACGTGGCCTGATTCTTCATACCACTTTATATATTTTTCTTCTGCTTCTACTGAGTCATAAATAATATTGGCACTCTCTGTATCGATAACATCATCTTTGCTTCCCTGCGCAACAAACGTCGGCGCATAAATCGTATCGATATGTTTCCGCACATCCTGGTTCATGTCAATCAGGCGGCGGATCGTGTCCATCTGTGTTCCGTCAAAGGCTTCCATCTCTTCTTTTATCTGTTCGTCGGACTTCTGCTCGTTACGCTTATATTTTTCAGCGTATTCTGCGACTCCTCTGCGAAGTTTATCTTCGTCCTGGGGTATCATCGGTGAACACATAGTAAAAAGACCTTTCACCGGCTTCGTGTACCCGAGTTTCAAGGAGTATACACCCCCGAGGGAAAGTCCGCCGACAGCAATTTCTTCATGTCCGAGCTCTTTCAAATAATCGTATGCTTCCTGAACGTCCTTCCACCAGTCTTCCGGACCGGCCTTTACAAGCTCCTCCGGCGGCACCCCGTGGCCTTTCATATGGGGTGCATGACACGTATAGCCGCGCTTGTTCAAATATCTTCCAAGCATTCGCGTATCCGCAGAGTTTCCAGTGAATCCGTGCAGAAGAAGAACCGCTCTCGGTCCCCCTTCAAAAGTGAATGGTTTCGGCTGCGCTATCTTCATCATGACGTTTTCTGCTCCTTTTATCATCATTTTCGGAACCGGCAGGAGTCTTTAAAAAAGAATCAAGCTTTTTTAAAAAAGCTTCTTTATCGCTGCCGTACCATATATAGTGTTTTGCTTCCTCAAAAAAGTAAATTTCTTTATCTTCCGAGCGGATGTGTTCATATATATATTCTGCGCTTCGGACCGGCACAAGCCCGTCTTTTTCCCCCTGGACAATTAACGTCGGGACATTAATATCATTCAGGGCGTGACGCAGTTTCTTTACTAGTTTAGTGAATTCCACCGCTGCGGATACCGGGGTTCTTCTAATTTTTTCCCGGTAAAACCGGTATATGTCGTTTTGATCCAGTTCCCCGCGTATTCCTTCGAGGAACCATCCTTTCAGGTCTTCGGCAATCTGCTTAGGGTTCAGGTAAAAAACGGCGGAGGAAATTAATACAAGTCTGTCTACCGGGTACCTGGCGGCCAGATAGCCGGCAATGACTCCTCCCATGGAAAAACCGATAATATATACTTCGTCACACCGTTTCATCAGTTCTTCCAGGGCCACCTGTGCTTTATACACCCATGCCCGGTAATCGGCGTCGCGCATCGATTCTCTCGTCCCGTCATGACCGGGGAGTTCGGGGGTGTAGACGAGCCAGGATTCTCCGGCAAAATGGTTCTGGATGTCTTCTACTTCCTTCGGGGCACCAGTAAAGCCGTGTATAATCAAACAGCCAATCATTTTTCATCACCTGTTCCTGTTGTATTTGTCCCTGGCTCTTTACATTATTCCCGAATTACCTCCTCGTTAACCGGGTTCTCCGGGGTGAATTCTCCGCCTGTTTTTTATACACAAAAAAGCAGCAGATGGCTGTCTGCTGCTTCCCTCATTCTTATCACATAAAGTAACCAAGCCAGAGTGCAAATCCAAAAAACAGCACTCCTAGTACTACCGTTGCACGGCTCAGTACAGCTTCAAGTCCTCTTGCTTTCTGTTTACCAACCATCTGCTCCGCGCCTCCGGAAATCGCCCCGGAAAGTCCCGCGCTCCGGCCGGACTGAAGCAGTACTACGGTAATCAGCAGAATGGCTACAATAACCAGCAATACAGATAGAATTTGTTCCAACAGACACACCCCTTAAATAAAACGAACGTTTATACCTTGTGAAAATATAACACGAAATTTTCTCCGTTGCAAGAGGGTCCGGGATTCTTCTGGAAATGGTGCGGCAGCTGTCGTTTAAAAGAAAATCCGCAAAAAAGTAAGCAGGGGAATAACCTTTTTACAACTGCTCATTGCTTTGTAATGAAGTTTTCATGCTTCTTTTTCTGTCGTCCGGCAGTAACTTTCCGAGCGGCTTTTTTCTCTGATCCTCCGGAGCCATCGTCTTACGTTTTAATCATCTGTTATCCATGCGAAGACATTATTATTTTTTTGCAATAAATATTCAGACTAACTTAAAAAATAAAGAGGGATGTTCGCTTTCGTTTTCATGGAGAGGCTTTCCGAGCGGGCCGGTCTCAGCTAATTCTGCCCTCCTTTTTGTCGGTCAGAATGGATCTTCGGCTCGGCCTTGATCGCTCCGGAGTCCCTCCATGTCTCCTACAGCGGATAGAAAAACGAATCGAAAATCGGCGGACGCGAGTGTAAGAAAAAGGTCGGAGTAGAGCACGGAGTGCTAACTTCATATCTCTTCCACGGTAGAGCCGGGCCGAAGTTTTTCCTATTGTTATCAACACGAAAATTAACAGACCCAAATATATGGAATGTTTCATGCCAATAACCATTTTTATACACTTAATCTCTTTCAGCCCCACCTATTTTATTTATTTTCTCTTCAAAGACTTTCAGTTCTTCACTCATGTTTTAGTTTCTCTTTTTAGTTAGAGAACGTAATAACTTGATTGTTTAATATTAATTTAACTTTCCTTCCTGTTAATCTGAATAAGAAATATAATTATTCCGTAATAACAGCTAACTAATGCTCAAAGATTTCATGGAAAATTGACTCCTTAGAAGATAAAGCAGTGAAAGGGTCTATCTAATACTTGTCCAGTCAATTTTTTGTGAAATTATCTTTTGTACAGCTTCAAACTCTGCGTATTCTCGAAATTATCCCAGTACGTTCGCTCTCCTTTTTATTCAGATGTCATCATCTAGATGTAACGGAGCTTTCAACGTCGAAAGCCGAAGTCGGAATGGGGTGACTCCGAGGCGATTAAGGAAGAGCTGAAGATCCATTTCTTCCTGCCTCAAGCAGCAGAAATTAGCTGAGGCCTTCCCGCCCGGAAAGCGTCCCCATGGAGGCGAAGGCTTACTATTAATGAAAACAAAACTAAAAAAACCGCCCCTGGTTCAGGGACGGCTCTGTAATAAAATTATTTGTTCAGGTTGTAGAAGGCTGTCTTCCCGGCATAACGACCTACATACTGCAGCTCATCCTCGATGCGGAGAAGCTGGTTGTACTTCGCTACGCGGTCTGTACGGGATGGAGCACCTGTTTTGATCTGCCCGGCATTAGTCGCAACAGCAATATCTGCAATCGTTGCATCTTCAGTTTCACCGGAACGGTGGGAAATGACATTTGTATAACCCGCACGCTTCGCCATTTCAATGGCATCAAACGTCTCTGTCAGTGTACCGATCTGGTTCACTTTGATAAGGATGGAGTTACCGATTCCTTCTTCGATTCCACGGGAAAGCTTTTCCGTGTTCGTAACGAAAAGATCGTCCCCAACGAGCTGTACTTTGTCACCAAGACGGTCCGTAAGTTTCTTGAAGCCATCCCAGTCATTCTCGTCCAGACCGTCTTCAATAGAAACGATCGGATACTTGTCGCAGAGGTCCGCATAAAAGTCGACCATTTCGTCTGACGTTTTAACAACGCCTTCCCCTTTAAGGTTGTATTTACCGTCTTCATAAATTTCAGAAGCAGCTACGTCCATCGCGAGCTGAATTTCTTCGCCCGGCTTATATCCTGCTTTTTCTACTGCTTCAATGATCGTAGCAAGTGCTTCTTCATTGGAGCCGAGGTTCGGTGCAAAACCGCCTTCGTCTCCTACAGCTGTATTGTAGCCTTTTGAGCTCAATACTTTCTTCAGGTTGTGGAAGATTTCCGCCCCCATCTGCAGAGCTTCAGAGAACGTATCCGCACCGACAGGCATAATCATGAATTCCTGAATATCCACGTTGTTGTCCGCATGTTCACCGCCGTTTAGAATGTTCATCATCGGTGTCGGAAGTGTTTTTGCACTGAATCCGCCGAGATATACGTACAGTGGAACTCCAAGCGCATCAGCTGCCGCATGGGCAGTTGCCATGGAAACACCAAGGATCGCATTGGCACCGAGCTTTTCCTTGTTCGGGGTGCCGTCAAGGTCAAGCATCAGCTGGTCGACACCGAGCTGATCCAGTGCATCGAAACCTACAAGTTCAGGAGCGATAACATCATTCACGTTATCTACTGCTTTCGTTACGCCTTTCCCCATCCAGGCACTGCCTCCGTCGCGAAGTTCTACTGCTTCATATTCACCAGTTGATGCACCACTTGGTACGATCGCACGGCCGAAAGCACCGCTTTCGGTATGAACTTCTACTTCCACTGTTGGATTTCCCCGGGAATCGAGTACCTGGCGGGCATATACGTCTGTAATAATTGTCATAATGATCAACACTCCTTCAAAAAGATTAGTTTATTTTTTGATTTTATCAGGGATTTTCCGGTCATTGCCTCCGGCTGGTTTACTTTCATCAGATCAAGCATCGTCGGTGCAAGATCTCCGAGAACGCCGTCTTCCCGAAGCTCCACATTTTTATCTGTGACGATAACCGGAACTGGGTTTGTCGTATGAGCCGTCATCGGTGAACCATCTTCCATTTTCAGCACATCCGCATTGCCGTGGTCGGCCGTAATAATCGCTTTGCCGCCTTTTTCTTCGAGCAGATCAACGATTTTCCCCAGACATTCATCGACTGCCTCGATTGCTTTAATGGTCGGTTCTATTTTTCCTGAATGTCCAACCATATCCGGATTGGCAAAGTTTAAAATGATCATGTCATGTTTATCCTGCCGGATTTCTTCCAATAGAGCATCCGTTACTTCATAGGCACTCATTTCCGGTTTCAGGTCGTAAGTGGCTACTTTCGGTGAATCAATCAGAATACGTTCCTCGCCGGGATATTCTGCTTCCCGGCCGCCGCTGAAAAAGAAAGTGACGTGCGGATACTTTTCTGTTTCTGCGATACGCAGCTGGTTGAGCCCCTCATCGGCCACTGTTTCTCCAAGCACTTTCTCCATGCTCGTCGGCTTAAAAGCAACTTTTCCTTTAATAGATTCACTGAACTGGGTGAGCGTTACGTAATGGACATTTTCCGGATGGCGCTCCCCGCGTTCAAAGTCGACAAATTCGTCCTTAGTGAAAACTTCAGACAGCTGAATCGCACGATCCGGACGGAAATTAAAGAAAATTACTGCGTCATTATCCTGAATCGTACCGACGGGTGTTTCCCCGTCTTCTTTTGTAATTACTGAAGGAAGGAAAAACTCATCGTGAATTTCTTTTTCATAGGAAGCATCAATAGCTTCCTTGGTAGAAGAAAATTTTTCTCCTTCTCCATAAACCATCGCACGATAGCTTTTCTCCACGCGGTCCCAGCGTTTGTCACGATCCATCGCGTAGTAGCGCCCCTGTACCGTCGCAAGCTGACCGGTACCGAGCTCCTTCATTTTATTCTCAAGCTGATCGAGATACGTCTGGGCTGTTGTCGGTCCAACATCCCTGCCGTCAAGAAAAGCGTGAACATATACTTTTTCAACCTGCTCTTTTGCTGCCATCTCAAGGAGTGCAAAAAGATGCTTAATATGACTGTGGATACCGCCGTCTGAAACGAGGCCATAAAGGTGTAGGGCAGTCCCTTTTTCCTTGACGTGCTCCATTGCACCTTTGAATTCTTCATTTTCGAAAAACGATTTATCTTCAATGGAAAGATTCACCCGGGTGAGGCTCTGGTAAACGACCCGTCCGGCACCTATATTTAAGTGACCTACTTCTGAGTTCCCCATCTGTCCTTCCGGAAGACCGACCGCCAGCCCGCATGCCTGCAGGGTGGCGTGCGGATACGTGCTCCAATAGCGGTCAAAATTCGGCTTTTCTGCCTGAGCTACTGCGTTGCCGTCCGTTTCTTCCCTCAGGGCAAACCCATCGAGAATAATTAAAGCAGTGGGCTGTTTCTTACTCATTTCCGCCCTCCACAAGCTGAAGAAATGACTCTGCTTCCAGGCTTGCCCCGCCTACAAGTGCGCCATCGATATCCGACTGGCTCATCATCTCTTTAATGTTCGCCGGCTTAACGCTTCCGCCGTACTGAATACGGACCGCTTCTGCTGTTTCTCTGGAGAAGGCAGTGGCAAGAGCCTCGCGGATTACTCCGCACGTTTCGTTTGCTTCTTCCGCTGTCGGAGTTTTTCCTGTTCCGATCGCCCATACCGGCTCGTACGCTACAACGACAAGAGCAGCCTGTTCTTTTGTGAGATCCTTCAGGCCTTCCTTCACCTGACGCGTAACAACATCACTCGTTTTGTTGGACTCCCGCTCTTCCAGCGTTTCACCGACACAGACAATTGGCGTCAAGCCGTGATCAATCGCTGCGTGTACTTTTTGATTGACAGATGCATCTGTTTCACCAAACATGTCACGGCGCTCTGAGTGCCCGATAATAACATACTCTACACCGAGGTCTTTCAGCGCTTTCGGACTTGTTTCACCGGTAAAGGCTCCCTTTTCCTCAAAATGCATGTTCTGAGCGGAGATTTTCACCTCTGTTCCTTCTGCTTCCTGCACGAGGGCATCAAGAAACAGATCAGGTGAACAGACAACTGCTTCCACTTTTTCGCCGGATGGTACTTTTCCTTTTACTTCCTGAAGAAAAGAAACCGCTTCTTCCTTTGTTTTATTCATCTTCCAGTTACCTGCAATAATTGGTGTACGCATATATATCTTCCTCCTTTAATGAAATTATTTATCGTTCAGTGCTTTTACACCAGGGAGTTCCTTGCCTTCAATAAACTCGAGGGAAGCTCCGCCGCCGGTGGACATATGGTTCATTCTGTCAGCAAATCCGAATTTTTCAACAGCTGCAGCAGAATCTCCCCCGCCGATCACTGTATACGTACTTTCTGCTTCTGCGAGTGCTTCTGCCACACCGATTGTTCCCCGGGCGAATTTTTCGAATTCAAATACTCCCATTGGTCCGTTCCAAATAACGAGCTTGGAGTTTTTGATTACGTCTCTGTAAATATCAATCGTTTCAGGACCGATATCCAGAGCTTCCCAGTCTGCCGGGATAGAATCAATCGGCACTACCTGTGTGTTCGCATTTTCACCAAAATCGTCAGCTACGGTAACATCCACCGGCATGTAAAATTTCACGCCTTTTTCTTCAGCTTTTTTCATAAACTGCTTTGCCAGATCAATTTTGTCTTCTTCAAGAAGAGACTTCCCTACTTCATATCCCTGGGCTTTCACAAACGTATAGGCAAGGCCTCCTCCGATGATAAGGTTGTCCACCTTGTCAAGAAGGTTATCGATAACACCGATCTTATCCTTTACCTTTGCCCCACCGATAATCGCTGTAAACGGACGTTCAGGAGACTCCATTGCCTTGCCGAGAACTTCCAGTTCTTTTTCCATCAGAAGTCCTGCCACGGCTGGAAGGTGCTCTGCAATTCCTGCAGTAGACGCGTGAGCACGGTGAGCTGCTCCAAATGCATCATTGACGTAAACATCTGCAAGGTCTGCGAAGTGCGCAGCAAGCGTTCCGTCATTTTTTTCTTCACCAGCTTCAAACCGGACGTTTTCCAGAAGAAGAATACCGCCCTCTTCCAGCCCGTCGGCGGCTCTTTTCGGTTCCGTTCCATAGACCGCATCTGTTTTTTGTACTTCCTTATGCAGGAGATCGCTCAGGCGCTTTGCTACTGGATCCAGACGCAGCTCGTCCACTGCCTCGCCTTTTGGACGGCCAAGGTGGCTCGCAAGAATTACTTTTGCTCCCTTATCGGCCAGCAGCTGGATCGTAGGCAGTGCCGCCCGGATACGTGTGTCATCTGTTACCTCGCCGTCTTTCATCGGCACGTTGAAATCAACACGGCAGAAAACACGTTTTCCTTTTACATCGATATCTCGAATGGATTGCTTGTTCATGAAATTACCTCCTTCAGGATATAAGTTTCTGTTGCTGAGGCTCTGTCAATGTTCGTTGTTGAGAAAAACTCTGCGGCAGGTGAAAAAAGCCGCAGAAATCCTTCTATCAACCTGGAGCTTTAACATAGCCATTATTAAAGAAGATTCCCGCAGAGAAAACCTTGAAACTTTTTAAAGCTCTCTACTTTTCTGTGTAATTCGGCACTAAAAATTAAAAAGGAGGCAGGACACGTTGGGCCCGCCTCCTAAAGGGTCGTTCAGGATGGAATATTACCTTTTAATTAAACTCCCTGCTTAGCTACATACTCTACAAGACGTACTACCTGCGCGGAGTAGCCTGTTTCGTTGTCGTACCAGGAAATTACTTTTACCATGTTGTCTTCCATAACCATTGTTGAAAGAGCATCGATGGAAGAAGCATACACATTACCGTTGTAGTCCTTGGAAACAAGAGGCTCTTCGCTGTATCCAAGAATTCCTTTAAGGTCGCCTTCAGCAGCTTCTTTAAATGCTGCGTTCACATCGTCAGCCGTAACGTTCTGATCCAGCTCAGCTACAAGGTCAACGAGAGATACGTTTGGAGTTGGTACACGCATCGCCCCACCGTTGAGCTTGCCTTTAAGTTCTGGAAGGACAAGGGACACAGCTTTCGCAGCACCGGTAGATGTTGGAATGATGTTTTCCGCTCCGGCACGTGCACGACGGTAGTCTTTATGAGGAGCGTCAAGAATGTTCTGGTCATTTGTGTAAGAGTGAACAGTAGTCATCATACCGCGCTTTAGTCCGAATTTGTCGTGAAGAACTTTTGCGAATGGGGCAAGACAGTTAGTTGTACATGACGCGTTGGAGATAACGTGATGATTAGCTGCATCATACTTATCTTCGTTTACACCCATTACAAGCGTAATGTCTTCTTCCTGAGCAGGGGCAGAAATAATTACTTTCTTCGCTCCAGCTTCAAGGTGCTTCGCAGCTCCATCACGCTTCGTGAAGATACCAGTAGATTCCACAACGATTTCAGCGCCGAGCTCGCCCCATTTAAGGTCAGCCGGGTCTTTTTCCGCCTGTACTGTAATTTCCTTACCGTCTACTACAAGGTTACTGCCATTTACAGATACTTCTACGTCAAGCTCTCCTTGAACTGTGTCGTACTTCAGCAGATGTGCAAGCATATTAGCATCTGTAAGGTCGTTTACAGCTACAACTTCCACGTTCGGGTTTGCCATTGCCTGACGGAATACAACTCGTCCAATACGTCCAAAACCATTAATACCAATCTTTGTTGCCATGATAAATTCCTCCTTAAGTTAGGTGAAAAAATATATTTCAAAGGGAAAATCCCTTGAACTTACAGCTTCTTTAAAATTCCCCGCAGGGAGTTATATTGACGTTCCCCGCCATAATTAAACTTAAACTTTTGCGAGCAGCGCTTCCGCTGCTCCTTCGTCGGTTACGAGAACCTGACTCGGGCCGGTTTTCATATAGGCTTCTATTGCCTCTGCCTTAGATGCTCCGCCCGCTACAGCAATAATTGCCGGAATGTTCTGGAGGTCTTCAAGCTGAAGTCCTATTGTCAGTACTTTATGAATAATTTTTCCGTCCCCGTTGAAATAATAACCGAATGCTTCTGCCAGTGCCCGTTCCTGTTCAAGTTTTTTCATGACGTCATCCGGCGTGTTACGGCGTTCTGCCATTGTCCGGGCGTCACCAATACCATGAATGACCATCGTTGCTGAATGAATCAGACGCAGAATAGCCTGAATGGAAGGTTCGCTGATAAGCGAATCGTAAGCTTCCTTACTAAGCTGATCCGGCACGTGAAGAAGCCGATAGGAACCCATCGCTTTGCGGGCCATCGTGGCACAGATCGTATTGGCCTGATTTTCAACCTGCTCTCCAAGTCCCCCTCTCGCCGGGACGAACATGGACTTTTTCAAGTCGGAATCCGGGACGAGCATTTCGGCCACCGCAGCTATGGATGTGCCTCCCGTTACGGCGATAATATTATCGGACGGCTGCAGACGGCGTTTCATTACGCTGACACAGGCACGTCCAAGTTCTTTTTTCACCCACGGATAGGAATCGCTGTTTCCCGGGACGACATGGACTTCCTCTACTCCAAGCTTCACCTGAAGTTCTTCTTCCATTGTACTCGTATTAAAGACATCTTTCATGACGGCTTCCAGCTGTCCGAGAAGCCTCTCTCCGTCTTCAGTCAGCAGCATACCGCTCGCTTGAAAAGTTACGAGCCCCTGTTCCTTTAAAAAGGTGACTTCTCCGCGCAGCACACGTTCCGACATGTTCAGGTTTGAAGCCAGAGTCCGTCTTCCAATAGGCTGCATCAGGCGGATATAACGGAGAATGCGGTAACGCACGCCCATCACCTCTACCAGGTCGGGGAGAAGCTTTTTTTGAAGATCCAAAAGCGTATTCATGTCCAGCCTCCTCAGCACTGCCAGGGACATAAATCGTCCCCATTAGACAAATTGTGTCCCACTTATTTTAAAAAAATAAGCCCTGTAGAAGGTGCAAGCTTTTTTCTTACACCTCCATTTTACCAAGTAATTTTTCATTAAGCAACTAATTTTCTTTAAGTCCGGAAATCAGGCCGCCATACGTAACGATACCTTCCTCAATTACTTTTCCGGCGTCAGATTCCACTACGGGAATGCGGATCTGATACTTCTCCAGTAAATCTTCCCGTTTATAAATATCGTAAACTTCGATTTCCAGTGGCATCTCTTCCTGGACCATTTTCAGTTTTTCGAATGCTTTATCACAAAGAGGACAATGCTCCTTCGTATAGAAATAAACTTTCATGCAGGCCTCCTTCTTTTGAGCAGATGTACTTACTCATATCTTTTCCGTCTTGAGGAGGATGGAATGTGCATTTCCTCCCTGTATTTAGCTACCGTGCGCCGGGAAAGACTGATTTGATGTTTTTCTTCCAAAAGGGCGGATAGTTTTTGATCAGACCAGGGTTTTTGTTTCTTTTCTTCGTCAATCAGCCGTTTCAAATATATTTTGGCTCTCTCAGCTGACTGATCCTCCCCCGCCTGACGTTGAATTCCCGACTGGAAGAAATACTTGAGTTCAAACAGTCCGCGCGGCGTTTGAACATATTTTCTCGTAGCGGCACGTGAAACCGTGGATTCATGAATCTCAAGTTTTTCGGCGATCATCCGCAGGGTGAGCGGTTTTACGTATTCCGGGCCGTTTTCGAGAAAGTCATGCTGGTGTTCTACAATCGCTTTTGTCACACGCAGAATGGTATCCTGCCGCTGGGCAATACTTTTTTTAATCCATTCAAACTGCTCCTGCTTCTGCCTCAAGTACTGCTGGACGTCTTCTTTTTCTTTCTGCAGGAGCTGCTCGTACTCGCGGTTCATTTTCATCTGCGGAAGTCCCGCTCCATTCAGACTCACGGTCCACCCTGAAGAAGTTTTCTCAATAACAGCATCCGGTGTAATATACTCTGCCGGCCCCTGATAAAAAGCTGCTCCGGGCTTAGGATTGAGGGTCTGAATAAAGTCTGCCGCCTGCTGAACATCTACGACAGAAACACCTTCCTCCCTGGCTATCTGCTTCAGCTGCTTCCGTGCCAGAAGATCCAGATGCTTCTCGACGATATGTTCTGCAAGGGGATCTTCTACAGGCGTGTGGCGGAGCTGTATTAAAAGACATTCTTTTAAGGACCGGGCTCCAACTCCGGAAGGCTCCAGGCTCTGAAGCAGAGCAAGCCCTTCTTCCATCCGGTCGAGCGGCTCCCCGAGTGCTTCTCCAAGCTCTTCAAGAGAGTGCGCAAGATATCCATTTTCATCCGTGCTGAGTGCAAGGTAGGAAACAGTAGAATACATGAGTTTATCCAGCGGCTGAATACGCAGCTGGGAAAGCAGGTAATCCTGCAGGCCTTCTTCTTCGTTAGTCAAAAAGTCGAGAGGTGACAACGAATGCTCCTGGGAGTTGTAGGAGCCGGAAAGGATTTTTTCGCCGGACGTTCCGCTGTTTTCCGGTTCCTGAAGCTCAATAAGCGGATTTTCCAGCTGCTGTTCCTGCAGGTAATCCTGAAGTTCATGAACGGAATACTGAAGCATCGTAATAGCCTGCCGGAGTTCGTTTGTCATTACAAGTTTCATCGACTGCTGCTGAATAAGACTGAAATCCATATTCATGTGTGCACACCCCCTCATCCGTTCGATTCGTTATTCTCTATTTTATCATATATATAGTGTTTGAGTTTTTGAAGAAACGGTTATCATGAGTAATGGTATCTCTGTATTTTCCGCGGAAGGATTCCCCCTCTCTGCCGGCGAATAGATAGTAGTGGACCAAAATAGACCCATCCTGGAAAAGCGGTAAGCTTTTAGGTTTTTTTCTATTCAGAAATCACCGGTAAAATATTTGACCTTCATTGACCTTTAACGTTATGATATGTACATAACGGTGCGCTTCTGTATAAATGAAATGAACCGCGATTCCGCTAAAATAAGAGGAGGATTATTCATGAACTTAGTACCTACAGTTATTGAACAGACAAACCGTGGAGAGCGTGCTTATGATATTTATTCACGTCTCCTGAAAGACCGGATCATTATGCTCGGTTCCGGAATTGACGATAACGTTGCCAACTCTATCGTTTCCCAGCTGCTGTTCCTGACAGCAGACGATCCGGATAAAGATATTTCTCTTTATATCAACAGCCCGGGAGGATCGATTTCCGCAGGGATGGCAATCTACGACACAATGCAGTTTATTAAGCCAAACGTGCAGACTATCTGCATCGGCATGGCGGCTTCCATGGGAGCTTTCCTTCTTGCTGCCGGCGAGCCCGGTAAGCGTTACGCCCTCCCTAATAGTGAAGTTATGATCCACCAGCCGCTCGGCGGTACTCAGGGTCAGGCTTCTGACATCGAAATTCACGCGAAGCGTATTGTCCGTATGCGTGAAAAGCTGAATGAAATTCTGGCGGAACGTACCGGCCAGACAATTGAAACAATCAGCCGGGACACAGACCGCGACAACTTCATGAGTGCTCAGGAAGCAAAAGACTACGGCCTTATTGATGAAGTAATGGACAAGTCCCAGAAAGTTTAATCTGCACCATTATAAAAAGCCCCGGCGAAAATATGCCGGGGCTTTTTTTGAAACAACAAGCTGCAGTCAGATCCGGATAAGTATGTATCCGCCCCGCTATTCTTCTTTCTCCACAAAAGAAACAAGTGCGCTCATCGCTTCCTCTTCATCAGGACCATCTGCTTTAATTACAATCTCTTTGTCCGCTCCCACCGCAATACTCATAATACCCATGATGCTTTTTGCGTTCACGTTTTTGTTGTCTTTTTCAATAAAAATATCTGCATTAAATTTATTTGCTTCCTGAACAAATAATGCTGCCGGCCGTGCCTGCAGTCCGGCCCGACGCTTTACGGTAACTGTTTTTTCGATCATTCCTTATCTCCTCCTGTATGTTTGTTAATTTTCATGAACGCTTTTTCCAAACGCCGGCAGAGCTTTACGCAGGCTCTGGAAGCACCGGACTTCAGTACATATTAATAGAAACGCTTTCATTTTTTGAAGAATGGAGGTCAGGGGAATCAAACCTTTTCCCCTGACCGGAGTTTATCAGCAAATTCTTCTATCTTTTTCAGGCGGTGGTTTACTCCGGACTTGCTCACCTGGCCGCCTTTAAGCATTTCCCCGAGTTCTTTCAGGGTAATGTCCTGATGCTCAATCCGGAGCTCTGCCACTTCCTGCAATTTATCAGGCAGGGCCTCAAGCCCGGTTTCATCACGAATAAAACGAATATTTTCCACCTGACGCATTGCAGCGCCGACAGTTTTGTTTAAATTAGCCGTTTCGCAGTTCACAAGCCGGTTCACAGAATTTCTCATATCCTTCATGATCCGGGTATCCTCAAACCGGAGAAGGGCCTGATGTGCCCCAATCACGTTCAGGAAATCACTGATTTTTTCGCCTTCTTTCAGATAGAGAATAAAGCCTTTTTTCCGTTCAATCATCTTGGCAGGAAGATCGAACTCTTCCAGCAGCTTAATTAAGGAACGGGTATGCTCTTCGTAAAAAGAAAATATCTCCAGATGATACGAGGCGGTGTCTGGATGATTTACTGAACCTCCTGCAAGAAAAGCTCCTCTTAGATAGGCTCTTTTGCAGCAGGTGTTCTGCAGCAGTTCCTTATCGATCTCCCTCGTGAAAGCAAACGATTCATCGACGATTTTTAAAGATTCCAGAATTTCTCTTGCTCCCCGTGACAAACGGACCACGTACACATTGTTTTTTTTCAGTCTCATTTTTTTACGCACAAGCAGTTCTACGTGTACATCGTAGATTTTTTTCAAAAGTGTATAAATTCTTCTTGCTATCGCAGCGTTTTCTGTCTGGATATCAAGAGATACCTGCATGTTTCTGAGAGACACTGCTCCATTCATTCTTACGAGCGCAGCCAGCTCTGCTTTCATGCAGCAGTCGTCCGATTCCAGCTGCGTTAATTCTTTTTTTGTCATGGATGCAAACGACATAGTAGTCCCTCCCCTCTGTTTCGCTACAATAATGACACAAGCCGCTGAGAGACTTTCATTGCATCATGACGGACTGCTCCAAAATTCGTTGTTACGAGCTCGTCCGCGATAATCTGCACATTCATCCGTATCAGCCTGTCTTCGTCCACCACTACAGGGGATGCTCCCTGCTCTTCATATACAGCTGCAAAATCGCCGGGTACTTTCTGACTGTTTATAAGAACAGAATTGACCACTTTTCCTCCTGCGTGGTTGTTTATAGCTTGAATATGGTCAGCCACGCTGTAATTATCTGTTTCTCCCGGCTGGGTCATAACATTGCAAATGTAAACCGTTCTCGCTTTGGAATTTAAAAGGGCTTCTTTCATACCCGGAACGAGAAGACTGGGAATAATACTAGTATAAAGGCTGCCGGGTCCGAGGACAATCAGATCGGCCTGCTCCAGAGCGTAAACCGCTTCGGGCATGGGACGGGGCGACTCAGGTTCCAGATAAACTCTTCGTATCGGCTTGCCGGCAAGCGAAATATTCGATTCTCCCCGTACAATAGACCCATCTGTATACTCCGCAGAAAGCGTTATATGATCGTTGGATGCAGGAATGACTTTCCCTTTCACGTTGAGCACCCGGCTGATCTCCTGCACTCCCTGGGCAAAATCTCCCGTAATCCGGCTCATTCCTGCAAGCAGCAGATTCCCGAGGGAATGCCCTGTCAGACCGGCGGCGTCATCAAAACGGTGCTGAAATAGCTCTTCCACCAGCGGCTCCACTTCCGATAAAGCGACAAGAACGTTTCTTATATCCCCCGGCGGAGGAATATTCAATTCTTTACGGAGCCGCCCTGAACTTCCCCCGTCATCAGCGACAGTAACAATGGCCGAAATGTCGACTGGAAACGTTTTTAAACCACGAAGGAGAACAGAAAGACCGGTTCCACCGCCTATTACGCAAACGTTGGCCCTCTTCATTTTTCCTTCCTGCCTTTTTCTACGTCGCGGTGTGTGACAGATGTCCGGTAGCCGAGGTTTGACAGTCTTTTTTGAAAATATTCCCCGAGAGTAACAGAACGATGTTTTCCACCGGTACATCCTATTGCAATAATCAGCTGGCTCTTTCCTTCCCTTTGGTAATGAGGAAGCATGTATTGAAGAAGATCATCGAGTTTCTCAATGAACTTTTTTGTCTCTCCCCATTTTAAAACATAATCGGATACTTCCTTATCCAATCCGGTCTGCGGACGCATATGATCAATGTAATGCGGATTCGGCAGAAAACGGACATCAAATACTAGATCGGAATCGATCGGCAGTCCGTGCTTAAATCCGAAAGTGAGAATATGAACGTGAAACGTTTCTTTCTGATCGGAGGCAAAATGGCTTAAAATGCGTTCTCTAAGCTCCAGAGGCTTCAAGCCCGTTGTATTGATAATTACCTGTGCCTGGCCTTTCAGGTCATCCAGCATTTCTCTTTCTGCCTGAATACCTGCCAGAGGTGAGTTATTATCAGATAATGGATGAGACCTTCTCGTTTCCTTATAGCGCTGGACGAGTGTTTCGTCCTCAGCATCCAAGAAGAGAATACGCGGTGTTACTTTTGATTCTTCGGCGACAATATTGATAGCTTCAAAAAGCTGATCAAAAAATTCTCTTCCTCTCAAATCAATAACGAGTGCTACTTTCTGCATGGAACCATCCGAATTTTCCACGAGGTCGATAAATTTAGGAATGAGCGCCGGGGGAAGGTTATCTACACAGAAATAGCCCATATCCTCGAAACTCTGTACTGCTACTGTTTTTCCTGCTCCCGACATACCCGTAATAATAACTAATTCTATTTCTTCGTTATCTAATGAAGTGCTTTCCATAAGAGTCACCTTCCCCCATCATATCCCTGCTGTATACGCCGTCCGTTAATCTCCAGCTTATAGCTCTGCAGACTCCGGTGGTTATCATAAATAAAAGTACCGTAAAGCATTCCTTCGTTTTCCAGCATGCTTTTTATTACTGTACGGTCCGCTTCGTCCATTTCCAGTGTATTCAGTTCGTCCGCAGAAATCCAGGCAAGTTCGCCTTCCGGCGATTTTTGACGGACTGTACCATTAAATGAATGTGCTTCGAATAAAAACATCGTTCTTTTTTCAAGATATGTTTCTTCATCCAGAACAAGGTGTGTCAAAATACCCCGGAGTTCCGGTTTGCGTACGGTCAGTCCCGTTTCCTCATACACTTCCCTTTCAGCCGCTTCCGGAAGAAGCTCCTCGTGCTTCATTTTCCCTCCCGGAGGATACCACCAGCCTCTTCTTGGCTTTTTCAGCAGTAAAATCCGGCCTTCATATTGAATCACACAGTTCGTAACCCGCTGCATTCCATCCACCTCTTTCTCTGACTTGAAATCTGTTTCCAGTATACTACAAAAGCTGCACTTAGGAAAAAGAGGGGAAAACGGCACAAAAAAAGGCACGGCCTGAAGGGGGAGGCCGCGCAGGAAACATATAAAAGGGGGGTCAATTACTATCTTAAAGTATATAGTACTTTTATTTCGTACAGGTTACAAGGGGATTAAGAACCCGTTACTTTAGACCCCCTCCTCCGCTTCAACGACTTTCTTCGGCAGGGCCGGGAGCCGCAGTCCCCTTAAATCAGTACAGAGATCTACCGGCCCCGATGATTAAACAGATTCTTTCTTTTCCTTACCTGCTTCAAGTTCTTCCATGAGGTTTTCTACATAGTGCTGGACGCCCTGGGCAGCAACGCTTCCATCACCGGTTGCTGTTACAATCTGACGTAGCGATTTATCACGGATATCCCCCGCAGCGTAAATACCCGGCACATCCGTTGCCATGCCTTCATCTGTTACAACGTACCCTTCGTCGTTTGTAATCCCCAGATTAAGGAATGGAGTGTTCAGAGGAAGCATGCCGATGTAGATAAATGCTCCGTCGGCTTTGAATTCCCGCTCGCTTCCGTCTTCTTTGTTTACGAGCGTGACACTTCCCACTTTGCCGTTTTCTTCGTTAATTTCTTTGACGACATGATTCCAGATAAAGTCAATTTTGTCGTTGGCAAAAGCACGGTCCTGAAGAATTTTTTGAGCGCGCAGTTCTCCCCGGCGGTGAACTACGGTTACTTTGCTTGCAAACCGGGTAAGATAAACAGCTTCTTCTACTGCAGAATCCCCTCCGCCGACGACTACCAGTTCTTTTTCCTTGAAGAAGGCTCCATCACACACGGCACAGTAGGAAACACCACGGCCGCCAAGCTCCTCTTCACCCGGTACACCAAGTTTTTTATATTCGGCACCTGTCGTAATAATGATGGAACGCGTTTTAATTTCTCCGCTTCCTGTCACAATTGTTTTAAACTCTTTGCCGTCGATAATTTCTTTTACATCTCCATATTTGTACTCTGCCCCGAACTTCGTTGCATGTTCGAACATTTTATTGGACAGATCAGGTCCGAGAATATGATCGTAACCCGGATAGTTTTCCACGTCTTCCGTATTGGCCATTTGTCCGCCGGGCATCCCCCGCTCCAGCATGACTGTAGAGAGGTTGGCCCGGGAAGTATAAACAGCGGCAGTCATTCCTGCAGGTCCAGCACCAATAATTACCACATCATAAATTTTTTCTTCACCCATGTTGTCACACTCCTAATAAAATCTTTCATAAGTTTGTCAAATCTCTATCTTTTATCCTACGCACCACAGAAGAAGAAGTCTATTAATCTGCTTGCATTATATTTGCTTTATCGTTTAAGCATCCAATCCTTGTCCTGTTCTTCCGGAACAAGAGATTTTTCTGCTCGTGCTGCCAGCTCCAGGGCTTTCTCCCGGTATTCCGGCTGAAGTCTGACAAGGTGGTTCCACAGCTGTGCTGCCCTTTCAAACCGGCCGCTTCTGGATGCCGTTACCGCCAGCTGGTGGACATACACTGGATGATCCGGCGGCACAGCATCTTTCAAAAGCTGATAGGATGCTTCATATTCTCCAGCCGTATATAAAGCTCTGCCGGTCAAATACCTTTCCCATGTGTTCAATGGATGAATCTGCTTCAACATATCCGCCCATGCAGCAGCCTGGTCACTATTTGTTGCCGCGAGAAAGACTGCGTACTGACAATAAGCTGCTAAAGGTGGGTTCTCTTTTAAGAGAAGATCCTGAAGAATCCGCCCGCCTTCTTTCTGTTTTCCCTGTTTCCAGAGAGTTTCTCCAAGAAGTGCATAATAATCCCACGCCTCAGGTTCGACAGCAATTAATTTTCTTGTTTCTTCTTCTGCTTCCTCCAGCTTATTTTCGTGCAGGAGAAGAACAGCTTTTGAATAAAAAGGATCATCGCTCTCTTTTCTTTTATCTGTGCTGCCGAGCTCTGATTCGAGCAGCAGCAGAAGAGACTCGGCGTCCTCCTGAAAATCTCCGGAAGGATCCATTTCCAGGTAGGTTTCCACGTTTTCTTTCGCCTCCTGGAACTCTCCGGTATGGGCCTGGTTGTTGGCAAGAAAGAAGTAGCATTCACTCATATAAGGATCGACATCATTCTTAATTTTGTTCAGCCACTGGTTGGAAGCCTCATAATCCCCTTCCTCAGATAGAACAATAGCCATCTGACAGAGAAATACAGGTTCCTCCGGTTCCATTTGAATCGCTTTTTTAATGTAGTGGAGAGAACGGTCCACCTTTTTATTTTGATAAGCCTCTATTCCTTTTTTATAAAAAAAGCTGCCTTCCTGCATAAAAGGAATTACTTCGGCCTTGTTTTCCTGGACATCATTCATGCTTTAAAATCCTCCATTCCCTTACAATTACCCCTTTGTTTTATCATCTTTTTATAAGTCCAAACCTGCTTCAGCAGCAGAATCGCTTTACCCATTATACCTGTTTATCTTTTTTCTCAAAAAGAACATACCTGCTGTTTGTAATGACAGCATTCTTTCTTTTGGGATGAATAAACTGTAAATGATTTCGATGCTCTTCCCTTAAACGGTATTTTCCGGAGAGACAATGCATGGTAACACATTACGGAAAAAGAGACATCATTTTTGCCCTATAGAAGTATAACATGCACTCGAAACGCTCACAATGGACCTTCCTATTGTTTCCAATCGTTTTGCAGCTCAAACTTTACATTCCAGTTTCAGGGTTATCACTGTCCAGTGCAGGGTATACTAAAGAGAAACGTTTTCCGCAGAATACTCTGTATTTTCTAAAGCTGCCGGAAGTTACATCGGCCTGCGGGGACCATGCAGCATCTACAGACGGACTACATAAAGCAATGGAGGCGGTGGATGGAGTATGCTCGATATTTTTTTCACGGCATTATCAATTCTCTGGATTCTGGAATTCTTTATTTTCAGAAGCCGGCTCAGTGGAGACGGGGACGAAGCATCATCGTTTCCGTGGCTGATGGCAGCAACAGCTTCCATAGCTGCTGTTTCGGTGCTCAGCCGTGAAACAGGCACTGCAGTATTTTCTTCAACTTTCCTTATGACAGCCGGTCTTTTATTATACGGCGCGGGTATTTTTCTCCGCTACTGGGGGATTATACATCTCGGCCGGCAGTTCACAAGGGATGTGCAGGTGCGTGAAGGAGACAGGATTGTCAGCAGTGGCCCTTTTCGAAGACTGAGACACCCCTTATACACAGGACTTTTCAGTATTGTTACGGGTTTTGCTGTTTACATGGGAAGCTGGGCAGGAATTCTTCTCACTGCTGTTTTTTTCCTCCCTTTTCTTATGCGGCGCATCCGCGTGGAAGAACAGATGCTTATCCAGTCTTTCGGCCCTTCCTACGAAAAATGGCTGAAAACAAGATACCGCCTTGTCCCTTTTATTTATTAGCAGCACAGCGGTTTAACCAGCCGTTTTAATTTATTTGGAGGTGCTTACAATGACAGTTAAACAAAAAGCAGTAGTAATCGGAGCAGGACTCGGGGGGCTGTCGGCCGCTGTTCGTCTAGCCGGGGACGGTTATGATGTAACCGTACTTGAGAAAAACGAAAATATCGGCGGCAAGCTGAACCGCCGCAGCGGTAAAGGATTTACGTTCGACACCGGCCCTTCCATTCTTACTATGCCCTGGGTGCTCGAACAGCTTTTTAAAAGCGTTCACCGCAATGTCGACGACTACATGGACATCGTCCGGATTGAACCACAGTGGCGGACTTTTTATGAAGACGGCACATCGATCAACGTATCGTCTGATATACCGGAAATGTTAAATGAAATGCGCAAAGTGAAAGATGATCCCGGCGGCTCATTCATGAGATTTCTAACCTATTCCGAAGAAATGTACGAACTCTGTATGAAAAGCTTCTATAAAACGAGCATCGCCGATTTAAAAGATCTGAAGCAGCAGCACACATTGAAAGAACTGATGGCGATGGATCCTTTCCATACAGTAGCGGACAGCACGAAAAAACATTTCAACAACAAGCATCTCGAACAGCTGTTTAATTTTTTCGTGATGTACGTGGGCTCCAATCCATATCAGTCCCCTGCCATTCTGAACCAGCTTGTCTACGTACAGCTCGGTCTTGGCATTCACTACGTCAAAGGTGGTATGTACAACATTGCTCTCGGGATGCAGAAAGTACTGGATGAGCTGCGGGCAGAAGTTAAGACAAGCACTCCTGTCTCCCATATCCATATTGAAAATGGAAAAGCAGCCGGTGTTGTTACAGAAGCAGGAGACCATTATCCGGCAGACGTTGTTGTTTCCAACCTGGAAGCCATTCCGGCCTATAAAACCCTTCTCCCGAATACGGGCCGTACAAAGAAAGAATTGAAGTCCCTTACAAAAAAATACAGCCCAACCGTTTCCGGGACGGTGCTTCTTCTCGGAACAAACCGGAAATTTCCAGAGCTGGACCATCATAATTTCTTCTTTTCAGAAGATCCGGAAAAAGAGTTTAAACAGATATTTGAGAAAGGAGTGCCCGCTGATGATCCGACGATTTATATTGGAGTTTCTGCTAAGTCCGATCCTTCGCAAGCTCCGGAAGGGAAGGAAAACCTCTTCGTTCTCACCCACGTCCCGCCAAAGACCGCGCTGAAGAAAAAAGCTGACTGGGACAATTACAGGGAGGTCGTCCTTGATAAGCTGGAGAGAATGGGGCTGAACGGCCTTCGTGAATCGATTGAATTCGAATATGAATTTACACCGGACACTATTGAGGAACTGTATGGTTCCAACGGTGGCTCTATTTACGGCATTGCCGCAGATAAAGGTACGAACGGCGGCTTTAAAATTCCGGCAAGAAGCTCCCTTTACGAAAATCTCTATTTCAGCGGCGGTTCAACCCATCCGGGCGGCGGTGTACCAATGGTAACCCTCTCCGGCCAGCTGACCGCTGACCTTATTAAAGAAGACCGCGAAAGTCAAAAGAAAAAAGCAGAATAACATTTTTCTCATTAAAACAAAAAGCTGTTCCGGATAGTTTCCGGAACAGCTTTTTGTTTTCCTGCTGGAGCTGCAGCAGGCGACTCCCTCGGGAAAGATTGATATGGCAGGGTTTATGACCTGTTTTTTCTCTTTAAAAAAATTTTTTGAGCTTTCCTCCTTTATGAAGCAGAACACAAATAACCATTTGATGAAAATAATGGATAAGTCAGAGACGCGCTGCGTAGGGAGTCTGTTAAAATACTTCCAATTCTTCCTGTGTTCGCAGGAGGTATCTCTGCTGGTATCAGGGGAACGCACCCTCCCATGTCTCTTGGCATCGTGTGCCCACATTCCTTCG
>NZ_PZJJ01000011.1 GCF_003044065.1 Alkalicoccus saliphilus | reverse complement strand
AAGATCCCTCAGAGACGATGAGGTAGATAGGTCTCGTGTGGAAGCGTGGCGACACGTGAAGCTGAGAGATACTAATCGATCGAGGGCTTAACCAACAAACAACCGGCGTATCAACAGACCGTGAATCAATTCTTACACGCGTTATCCAGTTTTGAGAGGACAGATTAATAATATTCCACAGTAGCTCAGTGGTAGAGCAATCGGCTGTTAACCGATTGGTCGTAGGTTCGAATCCTACCTGTGGAGCCATCTGGAGAGCTGTCCGAGTGGCCGAAGGAGCACGATTGGAAATCGTGTGTGCGGTTTTAACCCGTACCGAGGGTTCGAATCCCTCGCTCTCCGCCAGATATGGCCCGTTGGTCAAGTGGTTAAGACACCGCCCTTTCACGGCGGTAACACGGGTTCGAATCCCGTACGGGTCACCATTATACTTACACAAATATATTTTACATAAGCAGCAAATAAGCTGGAGGATTAGCTCAGTTGGGAGAGCACCTGCCTTACAAGCAGGGGGTCGGCAGTTCGAGCCTGTCATCCTCCACCATTCTTATTGCCGCGGGGTGGAGCAGTCTGGTAGCTCGTTGGGCTCATAACCCAAAGGTCGATGGTTCAAATCCATCCCCCGCAACCAATTACATAAGGCTCGGTAGCTCAGTCGGTAGAGCAACGGACTGAAAATCCGTGTGTCGGCGGTTCGATTCCGTCCCGAGCCACCACTTTTGCTGGCCTAGCTCAATTGGTAGAGCAACTGACTTGTAATCAGTAGGTTGGGGGTTCAAGTCCTCTGGCCAGCACCATTTCTTACTTGACCACTTGTGGAGCGTTTGATAATATTAAGCGTATCTTTAAAAAGGCAGTAGGAACGCTCTGAGTAAAGATTTTATATGGAGGGGTAGCGAAGCTGGCCAAACGCGGCGGACTGTAAATCCGCTCCTTCGGGTTCGGGAGTTCGAATCTCTCCCCCTCCACCATTTATTTTTCTTTACGGCGGTTGTGGCGAAGTGGTTAACGCACCGGATTGTGATTCCGGCATTCGTGGGTTCGATTCCCATCAGCCGCCCCATTTTTATATTTTAGGGCTATAGCCAAGCGGTAAGGCATCGGATTTTGATTCCGTGACTCGCAGGTTCGAATCCTGCTAGCCCTGCCATTTCTGCGGGAATAGCTCAGTGGTAGAGCACCACCTTGCCAAGGTGGGGGTCGCGGGTTCGAATCCCGTTTCCCGCTCCATACTTTTTTGAGGCGGCATAGCCAAGTGGTAAGGCAGAGGTCTGCAAAACCTCCATCACCGGTTCGAATCCGGTTGTCGCCTCCAATTTTAATACTTAACTCTGCTGTGACAGATTTTCTGCCGGGGTGGTGGAATTGGCAGACACACAGGACTTAAAATCCTGCGGTAAGTATATTACCGTGCCGGTTCGAGTCCGGCCCTCGGCACCAAAACTGCTTACATTGTAAGCCGGAGTGGTGGAATGGCAGACACGTTGGACTCAAAATCCAATGCCCTCACAGGCGTGCGGGTTCAAGTCCCGCCTCCGGTACCATATAGCTATTCATTATTCAGGCAGCGGAAAGCTGCTTTTTTTGTTGCCTTTTTTACATTATTGACAGCTTTAGAGGGAAGTAGTAGAATTTTTACAGAAGCAATCCTGATATCGGCCGCCCACCATTCGAGTAGTGAGTTTTCCTTAGAAGAAAAACTCGCTGCTTTTTCATTGTTTGAAAAGAAACGGAGGAAATGCGTATGAACCGCGGTCTGAAACAGGAAATAATCGATTACAGCAAAGAAATAGGTGTGGATAAAATCGGCTTTGCTGCAGCGGATCCTTTTGTTACTCTGAAGGAACGTCTCCGTGTACAGCAGGAGAAAGGCTATGTTTCCGGCTTCGAAAAAGGGACACTTGGAGAAAGAACAACACCTGAGCTTCTGCTTCCTGAAGCGAAAACGGTTATTTCCATTGCCCTCGCTTATCCATCAAAAATGAAGGATGCCCCGCGTTCCGTTAAAGGGGACCGGAGGGGGATATTCTGCCGGGCAAGCTGGGGAGAAGATTATCATCATATTCTAAGAAGAAAGCTTAATCTGTTAGAAGAGTTTATACAAAAAAAGGTGACTGGTGCGCGATCTAAATCAATGGTTGATACTGGTGAACTTTCCGATAGAGCAGTCGCAGAACGTGCAGGGATCGGTTGGAGCGGAAAAAACTGTGCTGTAATTACCCCTGAATTCGGTTCGTACGTTTATCTTGGCGATTTGATTACGACTGTGCCGCTTGAAGAAGACCAGCCTCTGGAGGATCAGTGCGGCTCCTGTACAAAATGTATAGATGCCTGTCCAACAGGAGCTCTCATACAAGGAGGACAGCTCGACGCTACTAAATGCGTCGCCTTTTTAACACAAACGAAAACAATGCTGCCTGAAAAATATAGAAAAAAGATTGGTAACCGACTGTATGGGTGCGATACTTGTCAGGTTGTATGCCCCGAAAATAAAGGGAAAGATTTTCATCACCATCCTGAAATGGAACCAGATCCGGAGGTTGTAAAGCCCCGTCTGGAAGAAGTCCTTTCAATGTCCAACAAAGAATTCAAAAAGAAGTTCGGACACATTTCCGGGTCGTGGAGAGGGAAGAAACCTATTCAGCGAAATGCTGTTATAGCTCTTGGTGTGTTTAAGGAAAAAAGTGCTCTTCCTACTTTGATAAAACTGCTTAAAGAAGATCCAAGACCTGTAATACGTGGTACAGCTGCCTGGGCCATTGGAGAAATTGAAAAAAGCAGTGAAACTTATCAAATGCTGGAAGCGTCAGCGGAAACTGAAAAAGATGAAGAAGTTTTATCCGAAATTTACAGTGTCCTGAACAATACGCAGACAACTTTAAGAAGCTGAATGCTGTTTAAAAAGCAGATGTAATGCAGAAGAGTTGGAATAGAAATGCAAGCAATTAAAGGAGGGACCTTTATGAGTCCGGTATATTACCGAGAACTGATTACTTCCGCCGGAGTTTTAACACTGGCAGGTACTGCTCATGGATTATGTATGGTGCAATTCGGTCCGGCAGAAACAAAACTGCCTGTTATGAAAAGAAAATGGATGAAACATGATCCGGGTTCCTTATGGATAGAAGATGAGAATATGCTTGATCAGGCTGCAGAGCAGCTGGAAGAGTATTTTCAAGGAGAGCGTAAAGAATTCCAGTTGGATATTGACCTTCGGGGCACAACTTTTCAAAAGCTTGTGTGGAGTCAGCTGCAGTTGATTCCTTACGGAGAAACAAGGTCTTATAAAGAGATTGCTGCAGTGATGGGGGTTCCAAAAGCGGTACGTGCAGTTGGTGGTGCCAATAACCAAAATCCCCTGCCGATTGTAATTCCATGTCACCGGGTTGTAGGTGCGAATGGTTCTCTTGTAGGCTATGCAGGAGGTCTGGATATGAAAACTCTTCTTCTGGAACAGGAAGGAGTGCTCCAGTCGCTGAGCAGCTGATAATTAGAGAATAAAATTTGTGTGCTTTAAATCGCAGCAGAGGATATGGTGGATAAGATGAAAAAACTGTTATTTTTAATCTTATTTTTAACGGCAGGCGGATGTGGAGGTACAGATGCTACTCTCAGCAGTGCAGACTATGAACTTCCTTTTCATGTTTTGCAGCCGGAAAGCCTGTCGGAAGAGTGGGCAGCTAAAGAAACGATATATGATGAAAATTTAGTTATACTGACTTATGAGCATAAAGAAAAAGGAACGATTGAACTGATTCAGGATCAACAGATTCAAGGCTTGAATAAAGAAGAGCTCCGGTTGTACATGAACGAAGGAGCTTGGCCTGTGTCTGCAAAAATTGATGGGAACAGCCAGACTCTGATGATTGATGACTACGTCGGGGAGTGGTCTGCCTTCCCAGAAGCTGACCAGCATCTCCAGTACACGTTTGTGCGCCAGTTTGATTTGTATGCAGAACCTCAGCAGGGAATGCCTTATTATCAGGTTATCGGCAGAGACGTTTCAAGCAGTGATATAATAAATTTTGTAGAATCTCTTGAAATGATCAACGGATAATAATTGAAACAGAGGAGAGACGCAGAGTGAGTATTCATGTTGTGCTTCATGAACCGGAAATACCGGCTAATACCGGAAATATTGCGAGAACGTGTGCCGGTACCAACACTATCCTTCATCTGATTCATCCACTTGGTTTTTCCACGGATGACCGGATGCTGAAAAGAGCGGGCTGTGATTACTGGCCGAACGTCCGGGTAAACCACCATGACAGTATAGAAGAGCTTATTCAGGCTTACCCGGCAGGAGAGTTTTATTTTGTTGAAACCTCCGGTAATAAATATTATTCAGAAATGGATTACAGCAGAACTGATCAGGATTATTTTTTTGTTTTCGGTAAAGAAACGAAAGGGCTGCCAGAAGAACTTACTGATAAATATGCTGAAAATTGTCTGGTCATCCCACAGACTAATCTTGTCAGATCTTTAAACCTGTCTAATGCGGCGGCTATACTGGTTTATGAAGCAATGCGGCAGCAGGATTTTGCGGCTTTGAAAGAAGTTTCTTCATCCACTTAAAAGCTCCAGTGAAATTAAAAAAAGGAGACGGAATATAACTTCCGTCTCCTTTTTTCAGTTTAAGTACATCAGCTTTTAGTAGATTTCGCATTGTATCCGCCTGTCCAGATAGATACAAGGAATACAATACAAACTCCAATTATGAGAAGTAGATCCATAACTCCGCCTCCTTGTTTGGACTCTACTTTAAAATATATCATGTTTAAAGAAATAAAAAAAGGTTCAATCTGTTATCCTTTTCATAATAAGAAAGGAGAGCGTATAATACTGGATGTAGGATTTTATCAGTATACAGGAGGGATAAGATGTACGTAGTTATGAATCAGCTGCACGTTCCCGTAGAAGGCAGAGAAAATGTAGCATCCCGTTTTGGTTCCAGCGCTGAAAATATGCGGAAAGTACCGGGATGTCTTGATTTTATGTATCTGGATCCATCAGAAGATGAAAATTATCCCGTAGTACTTACAAAGTGGGAGTCCAAAAGTGACTATGAAAATTGGATAAACAGTGATGCTTTCAAAGAAGCCCATAAGCGCCGCCGGGAAAATCTGGACAGCAGTCCCACACAAAGCAACAAAATATTTGAATATGAAGCAGTACATCATTTATAAAAATGAAAGCTGCCCCCTGAATTTACTTATTCAGCGGGGCAGCTTTTTTTGATTTTGCTATGTTCGCTCTTTATGACTCGAAGAAAAAAAGTATTTCTGTTTATTAGAGTTCCTCCTTTTTCTTGTAATAGGGCTGCCTTGAAAATAAAAAAATGGACGTCCGCTTTCGTTTCCATGGAAAGGCTTGCCGAGTGGTCCGGCCTCAGCTGATTGGACGGAGGGGGGCCGGTCTTAATAGCTCAGGAGTCCCTCCATGTCCACTTCAGTTTCCGGTAAAACGAGCACGTTCTGTCATCTTTTGAAGGAAAAAGCATAAGATGTAAAACGAACGATAGAGAAGGCTGTTTT
Source organism: Alkalicoccus saliphilus (assembly GCF_003044065.1). Taxonomy (GTDB): domain Bacteria; phylum Bacillota; class Bacilli; order Bacillales; family Salisediminibacteriaceae; genus Alkalicoccus; species Alkalicoccus saliphilus. The sequence continues at coordinate 95,610 of NZ_PZJJ01000011.1, read as the reverse complement.
CATCCATCATGATGGACCAATTTTGCATAAGTGTCTCAGCCCAGGCATCGGTATTATGGAATAAAGAGCAGCGTTTATGAAAAGCAGAACTTTTCTTTTCCTATGAAAGAACGAAGCGGAAACCGGCCCGTGGAAGAAGGAGATTGGAGGATAGGGCAAATCCTGCCCAAAAATCTTCCCCACGGCAGGCCGGTTGGAAGCGAAGTATTTCTCCAGCCGTCAGCGAACATAGCTTTAAATAAAAACGGAGGCAGATCGTTTTTTCAAGCCGGCTGCGGCAGGTTAAAGGGAAACCGGAGCCCACGTCGCTTTACCAGGGCTTTTGTTAAAAGGGAATTAAAAAGTGTCCATTTGCAGAAGTATTTAATCGTCCTGCTGGTTTATTAATTGGATGACCGGGCAATTAAATACAGTAAATAGTATTCCTTGGATAATAAAGTGAGGGAGGAAAGAAGATGAAAGAGCCGGACGGGTTTAATAAAAAATTAAAGCAGCGCAGTATTGGATGGTTTTTAATGAAAATAGCGGCTGTTACAGCTGTTGTTGCGTTAATCGTCCGGGAATTTGTGTTTGCCAACTATATTGTCTACGGGCAGTCAATGATGCCCACGATAAAGGACGGCGAAAGAATCATTGTTAATAAAATAGATTACGAGTGGAGGGAACCTGAAAGGTTTGATCTGATAATTTTTCATGCTGATGAAGAATCTGACTACATTAAACGAATTATAGGTCTTCCTGGAGATGATATTTATTACGAAAATGATGCACTATATGTAAACGGAGAAGAAGTGGAGGAGGATTTTTTGGAAGAAACTAGAAATGAAAACGGGCCTGAAATTTTTACAGATGATTTCACTCTGCAGGATTTAACTGATGAGCTCGTCGTTCCGGAGGACCACTTTTTTGTCATGGGGGATAACCGTAAAAACAGTATAGACAGCCGGCAGATCGGATTTGTTCCGGAAGAAGAAATCGTAGGAAAAGCTAATATGGCATTCTGGCCTCCCCAAAGCATAAGGTTTTTCTACTAATATCTTTATACAGAAGCCAAGAATTATAGACGGTTTCAGATTTGCTTTCTTATTTCTGCATACATTTTCTAATCCCGCATATCTTATCAGGAAGAAATAAACCGGTTGGAGTACACTGGAAAATAAACTTGAAAAGATTCAGAGGTGATTACAGCAGGCTGCTGGAATACAACAGAGAGGTTTCACGGCAGAAGTAAAGAGCAGAAGCCTTATACAGCCTGAAATGTTAATAGAGCAGATAAACAAAAAAGAAGGTGTTCCAGACGGTCTCTGGAACACCTTCTTAATGTTTAGGATCTTTTCTTTGAATCTTGGGCTCTTAGAGCAGTCTTCTCTATCTGCAGAGATTTAATAAGCGAATAGGTCATTAAAATCATAATAACTGAGAAAGGAAGAGCGGCGATAATCATCGCATTTTCCAGCCCTTGAAGCCCTCCAGTGTACAGAAGAATAGAAGCAGTAGTGGAAAGCATAAGCCCCCAGATAAGCTTCACTGTTTTAGGAGGAGTCAGTGATCCATTTGTTGTCTGCATTCCAAGAATAAATGTTCCGGAGTCAGCAGATGTAATAAAGAAAGTAACAATTAACGTTATCGCAATAAACGACATCACTGTACCCATAGGGAAGTTGTCGAGCACCCCGAAGAGTGCGGCTTCTGCAGCCAGTTCGGAAATAGCAGCTGTTCCATTCTGTTCAAGGAAGATACCTGAACCGCCGAATACTGCAAACCAAAAGAAACCGACAATTGAAGGTACCAGCAGTACACCAAGGACAAATTCACGCAGTGTACGCCCTTTGGATACACGGGCAATAAAGGAACCTACAAATGGGGACCAGGAGATCCACCATGCCCAGTAGAAAATCGTCCATCCATCAATCCATGCCCGCTCATCTTCATCAAACGGAGCGATACGGAAACTCATGCTCGGCAGCTGCTGTACATACATGCCGAACGTTTCGGTAAACAAGTTCAGGTTGAAAAGCGTCGGACCGAAAATAAATAGAAAAGCAAAAAGTGTGGCAGCAAGTACCAGATTGACATTGGAAAGAATTTTAATTCCACGGTTCAGTCCTGTATAGGCAGAAATCATAAACAGAACAGTTACGATAGCAATAATAATGAATTGAATTGTGAAGTTATTCCCAACGCCGAAAAGAAAATCAATTCCTCCGTTAATCTGCACAGCTCCAAATCCGAGAGTACTTGATACACCAACTACTGTAGCAATAACGGCAATAATGTCCACTGTGTGGCCGGCAGGGCCTTTAGCGTATTTACCGAGGACAGGGGTCAGTGTCCCGCTTATAAGTCCCGGAGCATCATGGCGGAATTTAAAATAAGCGAGGGACATAGCAACGACAGCGTAAATTCCCCATGCATGTATTCCCCAGTGGAAAAAGGAGTAGCGCATCGCTTCAAGAATTGCGTCGCTGGAACCGGAATCGGCAATTGGCGCATCGACCATATAGTGGGAGATAGGTTCAGCAGCTCCCCAGAATACGAGACCGATACCCATACCGGCGCTGAACAGCATAGCAAACCAGGTGAGATAATTATAATCCGGTTTGCTGTCAGGTTTGCCGAGCTTTATTTTACCGTAAGGGCTAACAACTATAAATGCACAGATCCCAACGAACCCGGTGACAACCAGGAGATAATACCAGCCGAGTGAAGTAGAGATCATCCCGCGAAGTTCAGCGGTGACGTTTTCAAATGTTTGAGGAGTAAAGACACCTACTACTACAAAGAAAAGTAATATGCCTAAAGCAACCCAAAAAACAAGCGTAAGTTTTTTCAATGCGTTCACCTCTTCAATTTGTCATATTTTTTTATACCCTATTGCTTTAATAAAACACCTTGTTCTATTTAAATAGGAATCCCGCTGAACAACCAACTATTGATTTTACTATAATTCCGATAGTGGATGCAAGGCAATTTGTGCTGTTTCTTTATTCTTTTCAGCGGAAGAACTGCAAGTAAAAATAAAGTTGTGGGACATTCCGGAAAATATAAAGTTTCATCTGTGCAACAAAGGATTATACCTCCTTAATCAGGTTTTACGTGTACTTAAAATACAAAAGGAGGGAAATAGTATGAAAGTTATAGACAGACGAAGGAAATTACCAGTGCACAGTGGGAAACAGTACCGGAGAGGTGGGACCCCGGAAAAAATAACGATTCATCACAGTGCGACTGCTGCCGGGTCAGCAGAAAGGTTTGCAGACTACCACGTTCATACACTCGGGTGGCCCGGAATCGGCTATCACTACGTAATCGGCAAAAATGGGACAATTGAAAAATGCTGGGACGAAAATGTTATTACTTATCATACAGCTGGATTCAACTCAGGAAATATAGGGATTTGTCTTACTGGTAACGGCAGTTTTTCCAGAAGTCAGCTGAAGAGCCTGGTGGAGCTTACTACTCATTTGAAAAAGAAGTACCACATTCCAGTGTCCCGGATAAAGGGTCATCGTGAATGGAGCGGACAGCGGACGGAATGTCCGGGGATGGATTCAGAATGGTTTAGAGAAAAGCTTCGATTTTTGGAAACAGAACCACTCCTGAAAGCTGGGATGAAAGGACCGGCTGTACGAAAACTGCAAAAGAAGCTGGAATCAACGGGAATGCAGCTGAAAAGGTTCGGTGCTGACGGTGTTTATGGGAAAGAAACCAGGCAGGCCGTAATGAATTATCAGAGGAAACGCGGCCTTATGGTTGATGGCATTACCGGTCCCGAAACGTGGAGAACTCTGTTGAAAGATACCGGTAAAGGATAAAACAACCAGCCGCCTTCTCCTTAGAAGAAAATAAAAGCTCTCCGCATTCTTTTTATGTAAGAGCGGAGAGCTTCCTTTTATTTATTTTCGGAACAAGTTAAGCAGGAAGCTTATACTGCGGTAAACAGCAAACAACAGTAACACCGATAGTAGAGAGCCTGCCATGTAGCCGGCAGTAAAATTGCGGCGGGCAAACCATTCTTCGTTCATACCGACAACAACGCCGACAGCGACAGAAACTGCCAGGAGGGAAAGGGCAATGATATACTCAGTTTTCTGTTCCTGGGTAAGGTCCTTAAGTGCAGTCATATTAATCCTCCCAACTCAATTGGATATGTGTAATATATAGTATATAGTTAAAGTTCAACCTGCGCAATTCTTAATATTAAGCTGTGTTCGCTGGTGGTTACAGAAGGAAACTTTTCTTACGATCCGGTTTATGCTTCGGTTTTCAGGCTGTTAAAAGTACTTATATATGTATAAACGGTTCTTTGCTGGTGCCTCCGCGGGACGCATCCGGTGCGGGAGAGACCTCTATGTACGACCTGATAATTTTTCTGAAAACAAAACTTAATCAACATTTTTAAATAAGGAGGTGGCAGGGCACCTCCTTTTTTTAAAAATAAAAACGATACGGGAAATGAGTTAAAAGGCAGAGAGCAGCTTTTTCTGCTTAAAGGATTTAACCCTGAACCTTTTTCAGTGCTTCACCGAGCGGAGTACTGCCACCGATAATTTCGAATGTTTGATAGTACGTGTTCTCCAGCACGAGTGCATTAACGGCCACGGCAGCTACATCTTCGCGGGGGATTTCTCCTTCATAGCTTTCGAGCCGCGCAGCTGCTGTTATTTTTCCTTCCGCAGGGTTATTTGATAAAGGCCCGGGACGAAGAATAGTATAATTAAGCGAGCTGTTCTGCAGAGATTCATCTGCGGCACCTTTTGCCCGGAAATAGTGCCTTGCACTTTCCGGAGCTTCTTCAGCCTGATCAGCCATAATGCTGCTTATCATAATGAAACGGCTCACGCCGGCCTTTTCAGCTTCTTTTACAGTCTGAATCGCACCATTACGGTCGATAATCTCCGTCTGTTCCTTTCCGGTGTGCCCCCCTGAACCTGCTGCGAATATTACAGCCTCAACGTCTTTCAGAGCGTGGGAAAAATCTTTTTCCAGGTCGCCCAGGACAATATCTTCAGCACCCAGTTCTTCCAAAGATGCTTTTTGACTTTCTTTTCTTATCATTGCCCGAACTTCATGTTCCGTGCTGAGTGAGAGCATTTTTACAAGGTGGCGGCCTATCTGACCGTTTGCACCTATTACGAGTACTTTCATAATGTGAAAACCTCCTTTGGTTCTAAACTTAAAATTCCCAAGTCGAGCAGCACATAAACCTTTTCTATTTGACCACAGAGGATTCGGAAGATTAAGATAGATAAAAACAGGAGGAAAAATAATGAAAAAATTACAAGCAAAAGTTGCTACTTTTTCCATTGTTGGTTGTGACCCGGATTCCGGGGAGCTCGGTATTGCAGTGCAGTCAAAATTTCTCGGATCAGGAGCAGTAGTACCTTGGGCGGAAGCGGGGACAGGCGCAGTAGCAACACAGTCTTTCGCCAATACAGCTTTTGGTCCGGAGGGGCTTGCCTTATTAAAAGAAGGGTTTAGTCCGGAAGAAATTGCAGCTAAATTGATCGAAAACGATGAAGACAGAGAACTCCGGCAGTTTGCAATTATGGATGCTTCAGGCAGATGTGCAGCTTACACAGGCAGCGAATGTTACGAGTGGGCAGGAGACAGACAGGGATCATTCTGCTCTGCCCAGGGAAATATTCTCGTAAGCAGCCACACCGTGGATGCTATGGTGGATACTTTTGAACAGGAATCAGGAACGCTCGCCGAAAAACTGCTTTCAGCACTGGAAGCCGGCCAGGAAGCCGGTGGAGATGCCCGCGGTAAACAATCGGCCTCTCTTTTCGTCGTTCAGGACAAAGGCGGCTACGGAGGTTACAACGACCGAAAGTATGATCTTCGTGTAGATGACCATAAAGAACCGGTAAAAGAACTGAAAAGATTGTTTGAACTTCACCGTTTGTATTTTTCCAAATCAGAGGAAAAAGAGCTGCTTCATTTGAGCGGTGAAGTTCAGAATGAAGTAGAAGAATTTTTAATGGAAAACCACCTGCTGGATGAAAAGCAGGGAGAGTACAACGAAAGCATGAAAGAAGCACTCCGTAGATATTTTATGAGAGAAAATTTCGAGGAACGATGGCAGGAAGGTCCTTATCTAGACCCGGCAGTTCTTACTTTTATGAGAAAACAGTAATACTTGTTTAAAAGGCTGGGTATATGGAAGTTCAATACATTCCATAATCTGGAAACGAAAGCGGTTGGTTAAAGAAGCGAAACCTAATTATTAAGTTCAACATATATAGTTAAATAGAAACCAACATTATACTAATGTCCGCAACGGAAAAAATTTTATGAATGACTTGTTCAAAGGAGCAGAGTATGTGGATTAATAACTTAATAATATGGCTTCTTCTTGCGTTTTTAATTCTTGGGGCCGCAGATAAAATTGCCGGGAATAAAAAAGGGTATGGAGAAGCATTTGATGAAGGCTTCCGTACGATGGGCCCCCTGGCGTTTGTTATGACGGGTATGATATCCATAGCACCACTGCTGGCAGAATTCCTCCGGCCTGTACTTGTGCCGGTCTTTACTTTCCTCGGGGCCGACCCGGGTATATTTCCAGGTATGCTGCTCGCGGTAGATATGGGAGGGTATCCTCTCGCATTGGAGCTCGCCTCCAGTGAGGAAGCGGCTTTGTTTTCCGGTATTATTCTGGCAACGATGCTCGGTCCGACATTTGTTTTTACAGTTCCCGTCGCCCTTGGTCTTATACATAAGGAGCAGTACAGTATTTTTGCACAGGGCATAATGTATGGTTTGATTCCTGTTCCAGCGGGAGCCTTTATAGCGGGGCTGGCAGCAGGGATGCCGCCGCTGTTTTTATTACAGCAGCTCGTTCCGGTCGTTTTATTCGTGATTATAATACTAATAGGGTTGAAATGGGCATCGACTGTTATGGTGCAGCTTTTTTTAATTGCTGGAAAGGGAATTATGGCGTTTATTGCCATTATTATTTCTATTGTAGCTGTTCAGGAATTAACAGATACTGTAATTGTCGAGGGGCTGACTCCGTTTTCTGAATCAATGGAAATTATCGGTCTTATCGTTCTGGCACTTGCCGGGGCCTTTCCGTTCGTCCATTTCCTGCGGGAAACCGTCATTCCCTCATGCCGAAAGCTTATCGATAAAAGCCCTCTTCCTGCGGATGCGTGGGTGGGCTTATTTACGCAGCTTGCACACAGCATTCCAATGTATAAACAGCTTCATACCCTTGATGAGAGAAGCAGGCTGATCAATATAGCCTTTTCGGTCAGCGGGGCATTTCTTGTGGGTGGACATCTTGGTTTTACGGCAGCGGTGGAACCGGAAATGACAGCAGCTATGATGAGTGGAAAAGCAAGCGCAGGAATTATGGCTGTAATGCTGGTCTACTGGCGGTACCGTTCCTGACAGGTACCTGCTCCGTTCGTTGATTCATTTAGGCTGATACCGTATCAGTGTGCAGTTAAATATATTTTTATATTTAAAGAATATAAAGCGCTTTACTGTTGTTTCTTATTATAAATTTCCAATATTTAATTATTTTCAAAACAAAATGAAAAATTGTCCAATAGCTATTTATTATTAAGAAAAGAAATGGTATATTAGTTTCACATAAGAAAACGCTGTCATTTGCATTATGTTTATTATTTTAAGAGGTCTGACATCGAACATGTGCATTTTTATTAAATGAAGGCGTTTTTAAGATTTTTTTTTATTATTTATGTGGCATAATGGGTAAAGAGTTGTTTATCTTCTTTAATAAAAGGGATAAATAACATATTTTATACTTCTTACGAGGGGGATTTATATCATGAAAAAGAGTCAAAAAGTACTTCTTTCATCTGTACTGGCAGCCGGAGTTATGCTTGCAGCGTGTGGAGATAACGACACGGAGGGCAATAACGCTTCGGAAGAAAACGGCGGTAATGCTGCAGATAATGCCGGGAACAATGAGGAGGATAATGGCAATAATAACGACGGCGAAGCTGCCGGAGGTGACGGCGAGGACTTTTCTGCGAAAATGGTAACGGATGTCGGAGGGGTCGACGACCGTTCATTTAACGAATCAGCCTGGGCCGGGCTGTCCGAATTCGGAGAGGACTACCCGGAGGCGGAAGTAGATTACATCCAGTCAGGCGATGCAGCCGACTATCTTCCAAACCTTCAGCAGCTGGCACGTGAAGGTACAGATATCTCTTTTGCTATCGGCTTTTTGATGGCGGATGATGTTCAGACAGTAGCAGATCAGAATCCGGACCAGAATTTTGCGATCGTCGATGAAGTTGTCACAGACGGCGACGGCAATCCAATCGATAATCTTGCCAGTATTACGTTTGCCGAACACGAAGGATCATTCCTCGTAGGTGCGATTGCTGCGATGCATACAGAAAATGATGAAGTAGGCTTCCTTGGCGGCGTAGAAAGTCCCCTTATTAAGAAGTTTGAAAACGGATTTAAAGCCGGAGTAAAGTATGTAGACTCCGATATAGATATTGCAGTCCAGTATGCTCAGGACTTTAACGACGCTTCAACAGGGCAGAATATTGCTGATACGATGTATTCCAATGGCGCTGATATTATTTATCATGCGGCCGGAGGAACTGGTAATGGGCTGTTTACAGAAGCTATCGACCGCAACGAAAGCGGAGAAGAAGTATGGGCAATTGGTGTAGACCAGGACCAGGCACTGACAGAAGGAGACTGGTCTGAAGGAAACGTAATTCTTTCTTCTATGGTTAAACGAGTTGACCAGTCTGTATATAACGTAGCGGAAGATACGATGAACGGAAACTTCCCTGGTGGAGAAACTGTCGAGTTCGGTCTGGAAGATGACGGCGTAGGTATTGCCGAAACACAGGATGACGTATCTGACGAGGCACTGGAAGCAGTAGAGGAATACGAGCAGATGATTACTGACGGAGAAATTGATGTGCCGGAAACAGATGACGAATACGAAGAATTTCTAAATAACCTGGAGTAAGCCTCAGCAACTCTTAAAGCTCAAACAAAGGCTAGTCTTGTACTAGCCTTTGTTTATACCTTCAAACCGATATTTTCGACGTTTTAATTTATAAATCGACATTTTCAGCGTCAAATATCAGCCGGTAAATAAGAACCGTTGAATCTCTTATGAATTTGATAGGAGTTGTTAATTGTGGAATATGTTATTGAAATGAACAATATTCGTAAAGAGTTTCCCGGCATTGTAGCTAACGATAATATCACACTGCAGCTGCAAAAAGGCGAAATCCACGCACTGCTTGGTGAAAACGGAGCAGGCAAATCCACGCTGATGAACGTTTTGTTTGGATTGTATCAGCCGGAGCGGGGAGAAATTAAAGTCCGTGGGGAAAAAGTCGATATAACCGACCCAAATAAAGCGAACGATCTCGGAATCGGCATGGTTCACCAGCACTTTATGCTCGTGCAGAATTTTACTGTTACCGAAAATATAATTCTTGGCAGTGAACCAACAGCCAAAGGTTCGATTGATCTTCGAAAAGCAGAAAAAGATGTGCAGGAGATTTCCGATCGTTACGGACTGAGAGTGGATCCTAAAGCAAAAATTGAAGATATATCTGTAGGGATGCAGCAGCGGGCTGAAATCTTAAAGACGCTGTACAGAGGAGCCGAAATTCTGATTTTTGACGAGCCGACAGCTTCCCTTACCCCTCAGGAAATTAAGGAATTAATACAGATTATGAATAATCTTATTCAAGAAGGAAAATCGATTATACTTATCACTCATAAATTGAAAGAAATCATGGAAGTCTGTGACCGCTGTACTGTAATCCGTCGCGGTGTAGGCATAGGCACGGTAGACGTAGCTGAGGCAACAGAAAACAGTCTGGCAGAAATGATGGTCGGCAGGGAAGTCAGCTTCAAAGTCGATAAAACTCCTGCTTCTCCTAAAGAAGTAGTGCTGACTGTAAAAGATCTGGTAGTGGAAGACAGCAGGAAAGTGGATGTTGTTAATAAGCTGAATTTAGAAGTCAGGGAAGGCGAAATTATGGGTGTGGCAGGAGTCGATGGCAATGGTCAGACAGAACTTGTCGAAGCAATTACCGGCCTGCGCCCGGCGAAAAGTGGTTCTATAACCATTGCGGGACAGGACACGACTAAGTATAAGCCGAGAAAAGTAACGGAAGTCGGAATCGGCCACATTCCTCAGGATCGTCATAAACATGGATTAGTGCTGGACTTTACTATCGGGGAAAATATCCTGCTGCAGACTTACTATCAAAAACCCTATACGAACACCGGCATCCTGAATTATAACCGCATGTATGAGAAAGCGCGTGAACTTATTGAAGAGTATGATGTCCGCACTCCTTCTGCAGAAACAAGAGCTGGAGCGCTTTCAGGCGGTAACCAGCAGAAGGCGATTATCGCACGTGAAATGGATCGTTCTCCAAAAGTTTTGATTGCTGCCCAGCCGACGAGGGGGCTTGATGTTGGAGCGATTGAATTTATTCACAGTAAACTCATAGAAGAACGGGATAAAGGACGGGGAGTTCTTCTTGTGTCGCTTGAACTGGAAGAAGTGATCAACGTGAGTGATCGTATAGCAGTGATTTACGAAGGTGAGATCGTCGAAATCGTTGATGCGGCAGATACGAACGAGCAGGAACTCGGGCTTCTTATGGCCGGAGGGAAAAAGGAAGAAGGTGAGCCGACGACATGATGAATATGCTGAAAGGAAGAGCGTTTAATATAGCGATTCCTTTAATCGCTATTTTGTTCGGGTTCCTTGCGGGTGCTGTAATCATGCTTCTAAGTGGAAATAATCCTATAACAGGATACGGGGCCCTGATTTCGGGAATTATTGGAGAACCGTATGATTTCGGTGAAACCCTGCAGCGGATGACTCCTCTTATCTTCTCGGGTCTGGCAGTAGCCTTTGCGTTCCGTACAGGGCTGCTTAATATCGGAGTGGAAGGCCAGCTTATCGTTGGGTGGTTTACATCGGTATACGTAGGTCTGGCTATCGAAGCACCTATGGTTATCCACCTCCCCCTTGCTATTGGGGCTGGAGCGCTTGCAGGAGCTCTTTGGGGATTTGTTCCCGGATACTTAAAAGCCCGTTTCCAGGTCCATGAAGTTATTGTTACGATTATGATGAACTATATAGCGATTCACGTTACTAACTCACTGATCCGTATGTATCTGCTCGATTCGGGGCAGCGTACAGGATTCGTTAACCCGAGCGCCTCGCTGGAATCACCGTTTTTATCGGAAATTACGCAGTTTTCCAGACTGCACTGGGGTTTCTTTATAGCAGCTGCAGCGTGTGTGATTATGTGGTTTATTCTCTGGAAAACGAGAAAAGGGTTTGAACTGCGTTCTGTAGGATACAACAAAAATGCCTCGTTGTATTCCGGCATGAATGTTAATGCAAATATTGTACTTTCGATGGTCGTATCCGGAGCATTCGCAGGTGCTGGGGGAGCTATGGTGGGACTTGGTACATATCAGTACGCCAATATCCTTCCTTCCTTTACAAACATCGGATTTGACGGTATAGCGGTTGCCCTTCTTGGTGCCAGCACTTCTGTAGGGATTTTTCTTGCTGCTTTCCTTTTCGGGGGACTTCAGCAGGGAGCCAATATGATGCAGGCCCAGGCCGGTGTTGCGCCTGAGCTTGTCGAAATTATTATTGCTCTGATTATTTTCTTTGTAGCATCAAGCTACATTATCCGCTGGGCGTTTACCCGCATGCAGAGCAGGAAGGAGGAGAAATAAATGGATGTAGTATTACAAATACTCTATATTATTGTACCGGCAGCTTTAATTGCGGGAACTCCTCTAATGCTTACTGCTATGGGCGGGCTTTTCAGTGAACGTTCCGGTGTTGTAAATATTGGTCTTGAAGGTCTTATGATTATGGGGGCTTTCGGAGGCATAATCGGTACGCTTATGTTCGAAGGGTTCGGTTTTGGAGCAGCATCGCCATGGTTTGGTATTTTATTCGGTATACTCCTCGGGGCGATTTTTTCTCTTTTTCACGCCGTAGCTTCTATTTCGTTCCGGGCTGACCAGATTGTCAGTGGTGTAGCATTGAACTTTTTAGCATTGGGACTAACGGTATTTATCGTACGGGAAATATTTGACCGTGGACAGACGGACACAATCAGTTCCCGTTTATTCCGGACGGACGTTCCGCTGCTCAGTGATATTCCAGTGCTGGGACCGATGCTGTTTTCCAGAGTGTATGTGACGACTTATATTGCCCTTCTCATCGTAGTACTCGTATGGTATGTCGTATTTAAAACGCCGTTCGGGCTTCGACTGCGTGCAGTCGGGGAACACCCGATGGCGGCCGACACGATGGGGATCAAAGTGCAGCGCATGCGCTATATCGGCGTACTTCTCAGTGGAGCTTTCGCTGGAGCCGGTGGATCGGTATATGCTGTTACAATCGCTGGTAACTTTGCATCCGGCACGATCGTAGGTCAGGGCTTCATGGCTCTGGCGGCTCTCATATTTGGTAAATGGACCCCGTTCGGGGCAATGGGAGCTGCAATCTTCTTCGGTTTTGCGATGGCCTTAAGTACGTCGGCCCAGCAGCTTCCGGGTCTGCAGAATATCCCGCAGGTTTACTTCCTTATCCTGCCTTATGTATTGACTATTCTTGCACTTGCCGGTTTTGTAGGCAAAGCAGAACCACCAAAAGCATTGAATCAGCCGTATACAAAAGGAAGCCGCTAATATACGAAAGCCTCCGGATTACTTGTCCGGAGGCTTTTGTAGTATTAAGTAATAAATCCCGAAAAAGTCTTGTCATTTATAACATCCTGATTATTAATCTCTATGTCTTACATCCTTTGTATGCCCCTTCGAATTGTTCCAGTCAGTGAAAAACTGCGTAGGAAGACGGTTATTTATGATATGATCAGGAAAGAATTAGGGGGTATTTGGATGGTAAATTCTTTTACAGCTCGTAATAATGTTCACGTATATGGCTCAGGAGAAAAAGTGCTGATGCTGGCACACGGATTCGGAACAGATTAGCAGGTGTGGCACCGCATTATTCCTGAGCTTCAAAAAGAGTATAAGGTAATAACTTTTGATTACACTGGCGCAGGACTTTCTGACGCGTCTGCTTATGAGGAAAGCAGGTATGCAGCAATCAGCGGTTATTCCATGGACATCGTTGAAATACTGGATGAAATGAATACAAGCAATATTCACTTTATTGGACATTCTGTAAGCGGCATGATTGGAGGCAGACGCGGCTGTGAAGCGCCCCGATCTCTTCGCATCAATAATCATGATAGGACCATCCGCTCATTATTTAAATGACGGTGCTTACAAAGGAGGGTTTGAGCAGAGTGAAATAGATGCTTTGATGAACATGATGGAAAGAAACTATAAGGAGTGGGCCAGAACATTGGCACCTGCGGCTATGGGTCGGGAGGCAGACCAAGAACTCACTGCCGACTTTGAACAAAGGCTGACGAGGAACGACGCACTTATCACACGGCAGTTTGCCGAGGTGACATTTCAGCTTGACCGCAGGGAGCATATTAAATATGTGAAGGTGCCGGTAACGATTCTTCAGACTCAGGAGGACATGATAGCGCCGGTGGAAGCCGGGAGATATATTCATGAGCGTATCACAGGAAGCCGTTTTGTCCTTATGGACGCCACAGGGCATAATCCCCATTTATCTCATCCGGAAGAAGTTATTAAAGAAATACGCAGAAATTTACGTGGTGGTGAGAAGATATAATGGACAAAAAACTTGATTCTGCTCCGTGCGGATATATTGTATTTACAAAAGACGGCCACATTAAAGAAGTAAACGAAACGATGTGCACGATGCTTTCTGTAACAAAGATTCAATTACATAAAAAACATCTTCACGATATTATTTCGAAAGCTTCCAGAATTTATTTTCAAACGTATTTTACTCCGCTTCTGATGATGCATGAAGAAGTAAAGGAAATGTATTTAACTTTTGTTACACCGGATAACGTGGAGCTGCCGACTTTAGTGAATGCTTATTTAAAGGAAGAAGAGATAGTTTGTGCGGTTCTTCAGATGAAAGTACGGGATGAATATGAGCAGGAGATACTGGTTGAAAAGAAAAATGCTGAAAGAATTATGCAAGAAACAGATAAAGCGTACAAACAGCTGCAGGGGCTTCTCCAGGAATTTGAAAAAAAACGGAAAGAGCTGACTCTTCTCAATGGTGAACTTGAACAGCTTTCTATCACGGATTCGTTAACAGGGCTGTACAATCGACGGTACATAGAAAGCCGTCTGGAAGATTTTCTGGAGGAAGCAAGGAATAATAGGGTGCCTTTTGGTGTCCTTATGATCGATATCGATCATTTCAAAGTTGTAAACGATCGTTTTGGCCATCAGGCGGGAGATGAAGTGCTTAAAGAGCTGGCCGGTGTTCTTTCAAGTGGAGTCAGAAGTGATGATGTTATCGGCCGTCTCGGGGGAGAGGAATTTTTAATTCTTCTCGGTTCCGCCGGGAAAGAAGAAGCTGTGGAAACTGGAGAAAGGCTCTGTCGGCTGGCCGCTGATAAAGTCTGGAAGTCACCGGCTGTTACGATCAGTGTAGGAGTAAGTGTATACGAAAAGGGAGATTCCAAGCTGGACCTGCTTGAAAAAGCAGATAAAGCACTGTATAAATCAAAAGCCGAAGGCAGAAACCGTTCCACCTGCCAGGGTGTTCTCTAATAATTCGCCTGCAGGTTTCCTTTATTGAAACGGTGTTTCCCCCAAATAACCGGGCACCTTACTTCTGGAGTTTAATAGCCGGCAAAGTAAATTCTTATATAGACAAATATGAAAGGACATCTGTAGGAGTACCGGGGCAAATGTGCTAAAATATACGGCATGAAACAGAGGCAGGGAGTGAATCATCATGTCATCATTAGATATGTCAAAATACGAAAAGAAAATTATAGTCCGAAACATCCGCCGCGAAGATATTGAAGATATTATCAGTTTATCAAAAATATGCTTTCCGGACATGGACCCCTGGGAGCGCAGACACCTGCTCAGCCATATAGAAGTTTTTCCGGAAGGCCAGTTCTGTGTTGAGATTGAAGGAGAAATTATAGGATCCTGTTCCAGTCTTATGATCAATTTTGATGAATATGATGATCAGCACACGTGGGATGAAATCACAGACGAAGGGTATATTACGAACCATGATCCCGAGGGTTTTAATTTGTACGGAATCGAAGTAGCCGTTCATCCGGATTATCGGCGGATGAAAATCGGACGCCGCCTTTATGAAGCACGAAAAGACCTGGCAAGAGAAAAAAATCTGAAATCAATTATAATCGGAGGCCGTATTCCTAACTACAGGAAATATGCATCTGAAATGTCGCCGCGTCAGTACGTAGAAGAAGTTATTAACCATAACGTCTTTGATCCGGTGCTCACATTTCAGGTTATGAATGGCTTCACGCTGAAACGAATCAACCGTAATTATCTTGAAGATGACCGGGCTTCGTTGAAATATGCTACGTTGATGGAGTGGAATAATGTCGATTACCGGCCGACAACAAAACGGCATTTTAAAACAGCTTTTCCAGTTCGAATCTGCGCGATCCAGTACATGATGAAAAAAATCGATTCGTTTGATGAGTTTGCCCAGCAATGTGAATATTATGCAGACGTCGGAGCAAGCTATTCTTCAGACTTTGTTGTTTTCCCGGAGATTTTCACGACACAGCTTCTTTCCTTTATAGAAGAAAAGAGTCCGAGCCGGGCCATACGCCGTCTGACCGATTTCACGGAAGATTACATTAACCTGTTTACTGATCTTGCTATTAAATATAATGTTAACATTATTGGAGGTTCCCACTTTGTAGAAGAGGAGGGAGGTATTTATAATATCGCCTACCTGTTCCGTAGAGATGGCACCATTGAAAAACAGTACAAGCTGCACATTACACCGAATGAAAAGAAGTTCTGGGGCATTCAGGCGGGAAGCAAAGTGGAAGTGTTCGACACGGACTGCGGAAAAATTTCTATTCAAATATGCTACGATATCGAATTTCCTGAGCTCTCGCGGTATGCTGTTGAACAAGGGGCGGGTATTATATTCAGTCCTTTTTGTACAGATGACCGCCAGGGATATCTTCGGGTACGCTACTGCTCCCAGGCCCGTGCAGTGGAGAACCAGGTATATACAATGATCGCAGGAACGGTAGGAAACCTTACACATGTGGAAAATATGGATATACAATACGCCCAGTCAGGTATCTTTACTCCTTCTGATTTTTCTTTTCCTAAAGATGGTATCGTAGGAGAATGTCATCCGAATATTGAAACGGTTGTTGTCGGAGATGTGGACCTCGAACTGCTCCGCCGCTCGCGTAAATCAGGGAATGTCACTCAGTGGAAAGACCGCCGTAAAGATTTATATAACGTGAGCTTCAACTACTAGGCAAATAAACAGTGGTGCACCGGAAAAAATCTGGTGCACCTTTTGCTGTCAGTGCTTTTTCGTATCTGCTGGACTTTCTGTTTAACAGCAGTGCCGAAACTTAGATAAAGACAGAGTGAATTCATTCTGCGTGACTTCCGGGGGATTTCTGTCAAAATTAACTTTAAATGCACGATTGAAGAATATAGGGAGGCTTCCAATGATCAAAACCGGAGTGTTTTCAGGAAGAGAAGTATATGAATATACGCTGACTAATACTATCGGAATGAAAATAACTGTTCTTAATTACGGGGGGACGATTACAGGGATTTATGTGCCGCTCTCCGGAGGAGGGACGAAAAATATAGTTTTAAAGTACGACGATTATGACGAGTACGAAATAAATCCATATTATTTCGGTTGTATTATCGGCAGGACCGCCGGCAGGATTTCCGGAGGAAGCTTTACTGCCGGTGCAGAAACATATTCTGTGCTGCAGAACGAAGGAGTAAATCATCTGCACGGTGGAATAAAAGGTTTTGCTCATACTTTCTTTGAAGTGGAACAGAAAGAAAATTCTCTTATTCTCACCTGCGTAAGCCCGGACGGTGAAGACGGATATCCGGGAAATGTGAAACTGGAAGTAACTTATACGCTGACGGCGGAAAATGAGCTGCTGATAAATTATAAAGCTGTTACAGACAAAATAACGCCGCTTAATTTAACGAATCATACGTATTTTCTTCTTGAAGATGAATCCGTGGAAAATCATAGGTTGTTTTTGAACAGCAGTGCTTTTTATTCACTCGATGAAGCTTCTCTGCCGAAACGGCTCATTGACGTTGTAAAGGGAAACTTATTTGATTTCAAAAAAGGCAGATACCTGCAGGAAGTATTCACCTCGAATGATCCACATACCGAAGCTGCCGGTGGAGGACTGGATCATCCTTTCCTGCTCGACAGCGGAAACCCGGCCGGAGAAATTGTTCATCCGGAAAGCGGAAGAAAAGTTATAATAGAAACCGATCAGCCGGCTGCTGTTATTTATACCGGAAATTTCATAGCTGACAGCGTGTCTGTAAACGGGAAGCCTGGAAAGGGATACGGGGGAATCTGTTTTGAAACACAGGAGGTTCCGGACAGAGTGGAAAGTATACTGGTCAGCCCGGAAAAAATATACAGACAGAGGACCGTTTTCCGGTTTAGCTTTTAACGCGCTGTTTCAGTGATGGTATTAATAAAGGAGGAAAAAGCAGAATGTTTAATAATACAGAAGTTTTGCCAGCCATAAGAGATTTAAAAGATCTGGATAAAGCAATCAAAACGGACAGTGATCACATTATTCTTCTTAATACGCATGTAGGCCAGTTGAAAAGTCTTGTACGCATGATCAAAAGCGAAAACAAAAAAGTGCTGCTCCACGCTGATCTTGTACAGGGATTGAAAAATGATGAATATGCAGCGCAGTTTCTCGTGCAGGACATTAAACCGGATGGTCTTATCTCAACGAGAAAAAGCGTGCTGCTAACAGCTAAAAAAGCAGGCTTAATTACTGTCCAGCGCCTTTTTCTTCTGGATTCTATTGCTCTGGAGTCCAGTTATCAGATGCTGAAAACGATTCAGCCGGACTGTGTGGAAATTCTACCCGGAATCATTCCCCATATTATTCAGGAAGTCTATGAAGAAACAAAACTGCCTATCATAGCCGGGGGACTCATACGGTCGGAAAAAGAAGTGAAGGCTGCTCTTGGAGCGGGAGCTGTTGCAGTAACTACGTCCAACAGGGATCTGTGGAAGGATACCGGTATGTAAACAAGTTGACAACGCTTTCTTAATTTGGTTTAATATGATCAAGTTAATAAATTATTCATGGAGACAGAGGAGACCAATGAATATTTGTCCGGCAGATCCACGCGCCGGGTCAAATTTTTGTTGGTCTTTTTTTGTATCCGCACAACAAAAAAAGGAGGATAAAATCATGTCGCCATTCTGGGGAGAAGTTTTCGGTACGATGATCCTGATTGTTCTGGGGGCAGGTGTGGTCGCGGGAGTAGTGCTGAAGGGTACAAAGTCGGCAGAGAGCGGATGGATTGTGATTACAGCAGGATGGGGTCTTGCAGTTGCACTGGCTGTTTATGCTGTCGGGGATATCAGCGGCGCCCACATCAATCCTGCAGTGACTGTAGGTCTGGCACTGGTCGGGGAGTTTCCGTGGGCTTCTGTACCGTCGTACATTGCCGCCCAGGTAATCGGGGCAATGATTGGGGCTTCTCTCGTTTATTTCCATTATTCTGCCCATTTCAATGCGACAGAGGACGAGGGGGCGAAACTCGGGACGTTTGCAACCGGACCGGCCATCAGGCATACTCCTTCCAATTTTTTCAGTGAGGTCCTCGGTACGTACGTTCTCGTTATCGGAATATTGTTTATTGGAGCCAATGCTTTTACTGACGGACTGAATCCGCTGATTATAGGACTGCTGATTTTCGCTATCGGTCTGTCTCTCGGAGGTACTACGGGGTATGCTATCAACCCGGCACGTGATTTCGGTCCGCGGCTCATTCACGCTATTATGCCGATTAAAGGAAAAGGTACATCCGACTGGGCCTATTCCTGGATTCCAATTGCGGGACCGATTATTGGAGGAGGGCTCGGTGCGCTTTCCTACGCTGCAATGTTTCAGGGAATCGTGTACCCGGCTTTGTGGGTTTTCATTGCGCTGTTTACAGCTGTAATGGTTCTAGCCTTCATGCTGGAGAGAAAGAATATTAAAACAAGTGATGAAAAGTTTGAGTATCAGAACCTAAGGGGTAAAAAAGCGTAAGGGGGAATTAGACTATGCCAAAAAACTATGTACTAGCACTCGACCAGGGAACAACCAGTTCACGCGCCATTTTATTTAACAAAGAAGGAGAAATAGTCGACACAGCCCAGAAAGAATTCCGTCAGTATTTTCCAAACCCGGGCTGGGTGGAACATAATGCCAACGAAATCTGGTCTTCCATTCTTGGTGTTATGGCGGAAGTGCTGAATAATCAGAATGTACCTGCTGCAGATATTGCAGGGATCGGCATTACCAATCAGCGGGAAACAACGGTTGTATGGGACAAACATACCGGAAGACCGGTGTACCATGCACTCGTCTGGCAGTCCCGTCAGACAGACGATATCTGCCAGGAACTCAGAAAAAAAGGTTACAATGATCTTTTCCGCGAAAAGACGGGTCTTTTGATTGACGCCTACTTTTCCGGTACGAAAGTAAAATGGATTCTCGACAACGTGGATGGTGCCAGGGAAAAAGCAGAAAACGGAGATCTTCTTTTTGGGACGATTGATACGTGGCTTATCTGGAAGCTGTCCGGCGGAAAAGCACATGTTACAGATTACTCCAACGCTTCCCGTACACTTATGTACAATATACATGAGCTTTCCTGGGATAAGGAACTGCTGGATATTCTCGGCGTTCCTGAATCCATGCTTCCTGAAGTACGTCCATCTTCGGAAGAATATGCTAAGACTGTCAACTATCATTTCTTCGGGGAAGAAGTACCGATTGCAGGAGCAGCCGGGGATCAGCAGGCAGCTTTGTTCGGCCAGACGTGCTTTGAAAAAGGGATGGCTAAAAATACGTATGGAACAGGCTGTTTTATGCTGATGAACACGGGGGAGAAACCAGTGGAATCAACCCACGGACTTCTGACAACGATCGCCTGGGGCCTCGACGGAAAAGTTGAGTATGCTCTTGAAGGAAGTATCTTTGTAGCAGGATCTGCCATTCAGTGGCTGCGCGACGGACTTCGGATGATTAACTCTGCTCCGGACACAGAAAAATACGCAGAGCGGGTCACTTCCACTGACGGCGTTTACGTTGTACCGGCCTTCGTAGGTCTTGGAACCCCGTATTGGGACAGTGACGTCCGGGGGGCTGTATTTGGTCTGACGAGAGGAACGGAAAAAGAGCATTTTATTCGGGCAACACTTGAATCCCTCACTTATCAGACAAGAGACGTACTCGATGCCATGGAAGCTGACTCCGGCATCGAACTGAAAACGCTGCGGGTCGATGGCGGTGCCGTGGCCAACAACTTCCTGATGCAGTTTCAGAGTGATATTCTCGGTACCGAAGTGGAGCGTCCGAAAGTTCAGGAAACGACGGCATTGGGAGCCGCCTACCTGGCAGGTATTGCCGTAGGATTCTGGAACAGCAAAGAAGATGTAGTAAAACAATGGGCAGTAGAGAGAACCTTCCACCCTGAAATGAAGAAAGAAGAAAGGGAAGACCTTTATGAAGGATGGAAAACAGCAGTTAATGCTGCGATGGCTTTTAAAAGATAATTCGTTATTCGGGCCGGTTTATGCTATAATGGCATTAAATTAATAAATGGTCTGGAGACAATGGAGAGACCGCAGCATAGAAGCACGCCTGAAAAGGGCTTCTTATGTTGTGGTCTCTTTTCTTACTTTACAGACTTTTCTAAAAATTATATTGAAGAAACAGGGAGATTTAAAAAAAGAGAGGATGTTGAATGTGGCTAAACCATTTTCAGGACTGCAGCGGGAGATGTACTTGAAAAAAATGACGCAGCGGGAGCTTGATGTACTCGTGATCGGTGGAGGCATCACCGGAGCAGGAATTGCTCTTGATGCCGTATCCAGAGGAATGAAAACAGGGCTTGTGGAAATGCAGGACTTTGCTGCGGGGACCTCAAGCCGGTCGACGAAGCTTGTACACGGTGGACTGCGTTACTTGAAGCAGCTTGAATTTAATATCGTAAAAGAATCCGGTCAGGAAAGGGCCATCGTATTCGAAAATGCGCCGCATGTAACCCAGCCGGAGTGGATGCTGCTTCCGCTTCTTAAAGGAGGTACGTACGGGAAGCTTGCAACATCAGTCGGACTGAAAATGTACGATACGCTGGCAGGAGTCCGGAAACATGAACGAAGAAAGATGCTTAATCGAAAAGAAACGCTGGAAAAAGAGCCGCTTCTCCGTGATGATGAAAAACTGAAAGGCGGAGGATACTACGTAGAGTACAAAACGGATGACGCCCGCCTTACGCTGGAAGTTATTAAAGAAGCAGTTTACAGGGGGGCTCAGGCGGTTAATTACACGAAAGCCGAAAATCTGCTTTATGAGAATGGAAAAGTGGTTGGAGCACGGGTTACGGACCGTAGAACAGGTGAAACATACGACATCCGTGCAAAACATGTCGTCAATGCGGCCGGGCCGTGGGTCGATGAACTGCGTGAAAAGGATGGATCAAAACAGGGTAAATACCTTCATTTAACGAAGGGAGTCCACATCGTTCTGGATCAGTCCAAATTCCCACTGCGCCAGGCCGTTTATTTTGATACGGAGGACGATGGGCGTATGGTATTCGCTATCCCCCGCAGAAACAAAGCATATATTGGTACGACGGATACGTACTACGAAGGGGAGATTGCCAATCCGCGGATGACAGAAGCAGACATGGATTATTTAATTAAAGCAGCTAATTATATGTTCCCCTCCAAACAAATTACGAGAGAAGATGTGGAATCCAGCTGGAGCGGCCTTCGTCCACTTATTCACGAAGAAGGAAAAAGCGCTTCAGAAATATCAAGAAAAGATGAAACCTTCATTTCAGAATCCGGCCTTATTTCCATTGCAGGTGGAAAATTGACCGGCTACAGGAAAATGGCGGAGCGGATTATTGACCGTATTGCCAAGCAGGAAGGAATCAAAAAGAAATGTATAACAGATAAAATCGTTTTGTCGGGTGGAGACGTCGGTGGTTCTGATAAGCTCCAGGCGTTTGTCAGCGGAGCTGTTGAAAAAGGTGTAAGCCTCGGATTGAGTGTAGAGGAAGCGGAAGTTTTATCCGAATTGTACGGATCGAATATTCTGCGCGTGTATGAAATTATGGAAACACAGGGGGAGGAAGCAAAAAATTATGGGCTTCCCGAAGGAATTTATGCTTCTCTCGTGTACGGAGTGGAGGAAGAAATGGTCTATTCGCCGATTGATTTTCTTAACCGCCGTACAAGTGCCCTTTTCTTCAACATGCCTTACGTTCAAAAGTATAAGAACGGCGTGCTGAGATACATGGCGCATCGCTTTAACTGGACGGACGAAGAACTGGATAAACACATTGAAATGCTTGAGGAAGAGATTTATTACGCGAAAAACCCTGTAAAAACAGAAGAGAATAATTAACATTTGCTTTACTAAATCCGCGAAAATGCGTATAACTAAAACTATACACCTAATTTAGCGGAAGGGGCTGACAGTATGGAATGGAAGAAGCAGTACGAAAGATGGAAATCCGAACTGAATCTTGATCCTGAGCTTTCAAAAGCATTAAAAAAGTTAACAGGCAACGAGAAAATGCTTGAAGACAGCTTTTACAAAAATCTTGAATTTGGTACCGGAGGGATGCGGGGGGAAATAGGACCCGGAACGAACCGCATGAACATTTATACGATCCGTAAAGGAGCCCAGGGTCTCGCCGATTTCATAAAGGAAGCAGGAGAGCAGGCCGTGCAGAAAGGTGTTGTCATCGCTCATGACAACCGGCGCATGTCAAAAGAATTTGCTTTAGAGGCCGCCTGTACACTAGGAGCCAACGGTATAAAAACGTATCTTTTTAAAGAGCTTCGTCCAACCCCTCAGCTTTCCTATGCTGTCAGAAAGCTTGCTACACATGCGGGAGTAATGGTGACAGCAAGTCACAACCCCCCGGAATACAATGGATTTAAAGTATACGGAGAAGATGGGGCCCAGCTTATTCCCGAAGAGGCAGACCGTCTGATTGCGAAAGTGGACGCCGTCGCAGACGAGCTGAATATCGAAACAAAAGAAGCCGTCCATCTGGAAGAAAAGGGACTGCTTCACTGGGTCCTGGAGGAACTGGATGAGGCATATGCGCGAGAACTCCAGACTGTACTCATTGACCGGGAAGTAATCAGGGAGCAGGCAGACAATTTTTCGATCGTATTCACACCTCTGCACGGCACGGCAACAGTACCGATGCAGCGGGCGCTGAAAGAAGCCGGATTTAATAAGGTCTTCACTGTGGAAGAACAGGCAGTGCCTGATACAGAATTCAGTACAGTGAGTTCACCGAACCCGGAGGAAGCTGGAGCATTTGAGCTTGCGATGAAGCTCGGAGACGAAAAACAGGCAGATCTGCTCATAGCGACTGATCCGGATGCCGACAGAATAGGGCTGGTCGTAAGAGATGATAAAGGAGAGTATATTGTACTTTCCGGGAACCAGACCGGTGCACTGCTTCTCGATTATCTTCTATCGAAAAAATCGGAAAAAGGAGAACTTCCCGCGAATGGTGTAATGATAAAAACCATTGTTACTTCGGAACTCGGCCGTGCAGTAGCTGAAGCTTATAACGTTACGTCTCTGGATGTGCTCACTGGCTTTAAATTTATCGGAGAAAAAATCCGTGAATATGATACAACAGGAGAGTACAAATTCCTGTTTGGCTATGAAGAAAGCTACGGCTACCTGATTGAACCTTTTGCCAGAGATAAAGACGCCATCCAGCCGGGACTGCTTGCCGCGGAAATGGGTGCTTACTACAAGGCACAGGGCATGACGCTTTATGAAGGTCTTCAGAACCTTTACAAAACGTACGGATACTTTTACGAAGATCTTGCCTCTTTTACGTTCAAGGGAAAAGAAGGAGCTGAAAAAATTCAGCGGATTATGGAAGTTTTCCGAAAAAGGGCCGATGAAAGAAGTCTTTCCGAGGATACGGATTACATTGAGGATTATCTGCGGGGAGAAAGAACCTTTATGGACGGAAGAAACAAAGAACAGATTGAGCTGCCCGAATCAAATGTTTTAAAAGTATTTCTTCAGGACGGTTCCTGGTACTGTCTCAGACCATCCGGCACTGAGCCGAAAATCAAGTGCTATTTTGGAGTGAAGGCAGGCACTCATGAACAGGCAGAGGCTTCCCTCCGAAGTCTCAAGGAAAATACTTTGGCTGAAATCGAAAAAATTTAAGGCACAGAAGCAGGATAACTCATCAATGCGATGGGCTATCCTGCTTTTTTTAATCTATATTGAAGTTTGCGGCTCTTACGCAGGAAAAAGAAAGACACTTTTTAAGCTGATTTGTTCCAGCAGGTATACCTGTTAAATATACCGGTAGAATGGGTTTTATTAAACAGGACTTAATTGATTAATCAGGTTTTATTTAATGGAAAGGCTGCTTTGAAAATAAAAAAATGAACGTCCGTTTTCGTTTCCATGGAGAGGCTTTCCGAGCGGCCCGGCGATCAACGCTCTGGAATCCCTCCACGTCCACTACAGCTTTCGGTAAAAAAGACCACATTTTCTCTCTTTTAAAGGAAAAAGCAGGAAATGTAAAACGAATGATAGAGAAGGTGGTTTTCATCCATAATGGTGCAACAAATTTGCATGAGTGGCTCTGTTAACGCTATGTGTTTTTGAAAGTTACCTGTTTACACCTGCCGCAGAGAAAGTATGCGGCTGTCCTTTCGTCTGGGAGGAACTGCGCGCTTCTACAGGCGTCTATGCCCGGGCATCGGTTTTACGGAAGAAAGAACAGTGCTCATAAGTAACAGAACTTTTCTTTTTCTATAAAGAAAAAACGGAGCGGAAGCCGATCCGTGGAAGAAGTAGATTGGAGGATAGGGCTCCAGCCGTCAGCGGAATTTAACATAGCTAATGGAAAAAATCAGCTTGCTTTCCCTATGTTTACGCAAGAGCCTGGAGCTTTAACAAAGGCATGGATGCAGGTAAAACTGCCCGTAAAAAATGGAAAGATTTAATGCTGTGCAACGAAGGTCAGAACACCCGGAGGATTAACGCTGCTCGGGAATTCATTTTGACGAATTGTTTTCTCTCCATAATTAGTCGAGAAGAAGTCCTCGGGCAAGCCCAGCTGAAAACGCAGCATTAGGTTCGTTTCATAAACGAACTGTTTATCAAGCCGTCTGATTATTTAAGAATATATTAAATCAGGCATAAAAGAAGCTGCGAATAAAATATTATGATAAAATAGGTGTTACTCAATTTCCAAAAAAAAGAAAGATTTTTAAAACCAAGGAGAATAATAAAAAGATGATAAACAGTTATTATAAAGAAGAGATTGAAAAGCAGCGGCACCGGATGATTTTTCTGGCCCAGGAATACGGTCTGTCCTCTCCGGAAACGATTAAGTGCAGTCAGGAACTGGACAGGATGATGAATACGTATTTTTCTTCTCCACTGGCCTCCGAAAAGAACCTGACGCAGTAAAAAAGCACTGTCCCAAGGAAAACGACTCCTGAGGATAGTGCTTTTTTTAGTGATACATCATTTAGAGAAGGTTTTGTTATTTTATTCGCCCATATTATTCTCCATCAAATGATGAATGCCAACAGTTTCTTCTACTGGAAGGACAAAAGAAATTCCTTTACCCGGTTCATTAATTTTCACATCTTCTTCGATTGCTTTCAGGACGTCGTTCGTCTGACTTTTTTTGATCAGAGTAAGTACAACATCTTTCTCAGGCTCAATTTGTATAGAAAAAAGTTTTGCTTTTTCGTGGATACCACTGCCACGGCCGTTCATTACAGTGCCGCCTTCAGCACCGCCCCGGCTGGAGGCGTCGATGACTTTTCCGGCCTCTCCTTTGTTTACTATAGTTATGATTAAGTCAAAGCCTTTATGTTTAAGGTCGTCCGTCATTTCGTCCAGCCCCTCCTTTACATTTTCCTCGTAAGTCATGTGGGAGATACCTATCGTCTTTAAAATATCCACAATAAATCCGATCCCGTGCCCCGGCTCACTTAATTTAGCTGTGGAAGATATTTTATCGATAACTCCGGCAAGAAGATCCTCAGGGATCAGCGTAAGGATCAGCTCTTTTTCATGCAGGGCATCAAGGCCGAATATTTTTTTCTTTTCATGGATTCCCACACCGTAGCCGAGCATTACCGTCCCGCCTTCGGATCCGGCATCTTTAGCAGCTTTCATTACTTTTTTTGCCCGGCCCTTTTTAACGATAGTAACAAGCAGTTTGTGATCTCTTCTTAAAACATTCATTCGTTAGAACGCTCCTTCCATTTGAACAGCAGACCTAAAATAAGTACAGCTAGTATGGGGGTGAGAGCTACCAGAGCAATCATTCCAAACCCGTCCAATAAAGGATCTCGTCCCTCGGTCACTTCGGCAACTCCAACAGCAATAGCCATAATAAAGGTTACAGTCATCGGGCCTGTGGCAACACCGCCGGCATCAAAAGCGATGGAAATAAAACGGTCGCTTGATATAAATACGAGAAGCAGGGCAATAATGTATCCCGGAAGGATCAGATACCAGAGGGGAAAGCCGAGAACAATCCGAAACATTGCGAGAGCTATGGAAACACCAACCCCCAGAGAAAGTGTTATAAGCATTACATTTTTTGAAATGGAACCTGCTGTTACTTTCTCCACTTCGTAGTTCAGTATTCTTATTGCCGGCTCCGCAAATGTCGCTACAAGACCAAAAATAAATCCAAGAGCGGGGAGAAGGATGATCGTATGATCTCTTTCACCAAGCAGCTGGCCAATCGCTTCCCCAGCCGGGAAGAATCCGACTTCAACTCCTTGAAGAAACAGCACGAGACCAGCAAAGGTAAACAGAAGACCGACAAAAATATTTTTCAGGCGATTTTTGTCCAGGTCGAGAAAGAAAATCTGGAAAATAAGGAAAAAGATAATCAGCGGGACGACAGCCAGCGCAACTTCGTAAATAACATGGTCTATTCCCTCGAACAGCTGCATTATCATCCGTAAATCACTCCCAGCACCATGACAGCAAGAATTGGGCCGATAGAAGCGAGGGCTACAAGACCGAAACCATCACTTGTAGAAGATTTCCCTCGGAGAACGGACGCTACACCGACTCCCAGAGCGAGAATAAATGGAACTGTCATCGGTCCGGTAGTGACACCTCCTGCATCAAAAGAAATCGGCAGGAAGGAAGGAGGAGTAAATAAGGCCATGACTCCAACTGCTGAATACCCGCCCACAAGCAGCCATTTTAACGGAATATTAAAAACAGTACGGGCCATAGCAGTCATAACTAAAAACCCAACTCCCAGCGCTACAGAATAAACAAGTACAAGATTGGAAATTTCTCCTCCGGAAACATCATCTACCTGGGAAGCAAGTACCCGTACATCCGGTTCAGCAATAGTAACGACCACTCCGAGTATAAAACCGGTGCCGAGAATCAGCCAAATTTTATTCGTTTTCGGAAGTGTCGATCCGATTAATTCCCCAATTGGCAGCAGGCCGATATGTACACCGACAAGGAACAGAAACAGGCCGAACCCGACCATTACCACCCCGGCGAGAAATCGGAAAAAAAGATCCGGCGGGAGGCCGATAACTGTGTATTGAAGGATAATAATAACGACAGCAAGCGGGAGGATCGCCATAACTACTTCTTTAAATTGTGCAAAAATATCACTCATCCGCAGCCCTCCAAATTATGTATGTACGCTTATCCTACCTTAAAAAATAAAAGATTGCGACAAATAACTTAATTGTAGAAAAATTCTGAATAATAGAATATACTATAATAAAGGCTTTGCTGAAAGAAAAAGATTGTTATGCGCTTTGTTTAGAAACTATTCCGCCGTGCTGATCTGTGTAGTCCGGAAGTTTTGGATAAGATGGAATCAGCTGCGGATAACCGCTCCATAAACATATAGAAAGTGGTCAGTGGTTTAACAAGCTGAATTTCCGTCATCACAGGGCATAACAATGACAAAGCTAAAATAAACAGTAAAGGAGTGGCCTTCCATGTCCATTATTTATATTTGTCGTGACTGTAAAGGAAAAGGGAAGGTTCAGCGTAAGCTTTGGATTGTTACAACTTCTTCAGTGTGCCGCTCCTGTTCAGGTACTGGCAGGCGGAAGCATGAAAGCGTCGTAGGGTCTCCAGTTGTTTTAAAATAATTAGTGGACGACAGGCTGATAATAATTTACGATTTCGTACTGCCGCTTTGTATGAGTGAACGATTCACTCAAATAAAGCGGTTCTTTGTTTGAGCGTGGGGTACTTGAAGAATGATTTAAAGTAGATTATCTTTCTAAAAAACTTCGTTTCAGCTATCTTTAAAGGCATTAGGAGGGAGCAGGGGGGGATGGCAACACCGTGGAGCTGAATAAAAAAGCTGACCCGGCCGAGATGCGGCCGGGTCAGCTGGATTGCTGCAATTTAAATTATTCGAGTATTTCCCATCCGGTAGCAAGTTCAACATCGGGATGTTTATCCTGAAACCACCGCAGTGCAAAATCATTTTCAAAAAGTAGAACCGGACGTTTCTGCTGATCAAGAACGAGCATTTTCCGGCTGTCTGTCATTCCCTCATCTACCTTACCTTTTCTGACCCAGCGGGCTAATTCATGTGTCATATGCTGGAATTCAATATCTACATTGTATTCGTTTTTCATGCGGTATTCGAACACTTGAAACTGAAGTTCACCAACCGCCCCGATAATATAATCTTCAAAATACGGGGTTTTGTACAATTGTATCGTACCTTCCTGTACAAGCTGCTCCATTCCTTTATGATACTGTTTATGCTTCAGCGCATTTTTGGCAGTGACTTTTGCAAACTTTTCCGGAGGGAACTGAGGCATTTCTTCATATTGAATAAGCTCGGATCCTGTGCAGAGTGTATCTCCTACCTGAAAATTCCCCGAATCGTAAAGTCCAACAATATCCCCCGGCATCGCAGCTTCTACAGTTTCTCGTTCAGAAGCAAAAAAGGAGTGGGATTGATTAAGCTTCATTTTTTTCCCTGTACGTGAAAGCTTTACTTCCATTCCTCTTTCGAATGAGCCGGAACACACCCGGAGAAATGCAATACGGTCACGGTGATTTGGATTCATGTTTGCCTGAATCTTAAACACGAAGCCGCTGAAATTGCTGGACTCAGGAGGTACATAAGATCCGGAGGCTTTTCGCGGCTGAGGTTCAGCTGCCAGGCTAACGAACTGGTCAAGAAAAGACTGCACTCCGAAGTTGGCAAGGGCACTTCCGAAAAACACCGGTGTCATCCGGCCCTGCTGCACTTTTTCAGCAGAGAAAGTATTGCCGGCTTCTTCAAGCAGCATTTTTTCTTCTTCGAGAGTTTCACGCTCGTAATCTTCCAGCATATCAGCTTCTTCGAGCGGAATGACTTTACGATCTTCTTCTTCGTCAAATACTTCTACAGTTTTATCAGGAATACTGTAAATCCCTTTTAACCGTTTGCCCATTCCAATCGGCCAGTTCATCGGATAAGTTTCCATGTCGAGTGTTTCTTCAATTTCTTCCAGAAGGTCGAGAGGTTCTTTTCCTTCCCGGTCCAGCTTATTAATAAATGTAAGAATCGGAATGCCTCTCATTCTGCATACTTTAAACAATTTAAGTGTCTGTGCCTCAATTCCTTTTACACAGTCAATAACCATGACAGCTGTATCAACTGCTGTGAGCGTCCGGTAGGTATCTTCACTGAAATCCTGGTGACCGGGGGTATCGAGTATATTGATTTGTGTATCATCGTAATGAAGCTGCATAACACTGGAAGTGACGGATATCCCGCGCTGTTTTTCAATTTCCATCCAGTCGGAAGTAGCAAATTTACCTGATTTTTTCCCTTTCACAGTTCCGGCGCTTCGTATACTGCCTCCGAGCAGAAGTACTTTTTCCGTCAAAGTAGTTTTTCCGGCATCCGGGTGGGAAATGATTGCAAATGTCTTTCTTGGTTTTTCCTGCATAAGTATTTTCCTTTCTCTCAGTAAAATTACGCCGTACAAAATGATTCAACAGGTAATTATAACTCATTTTTAACAATTTAGCATCCTTCAGTTTGTTTTGTTCGGGGAAGGGGAAGGGCAGCCGGTCTGAAACCAGCTGGCGTTTAAGGCAGGATGACACGCTTGTTTTAATTATTGGAAGTACATTAAAAAAACCGTCTGAGCCGTCCGGGCAGGACGATTCAGACGGTTTTTCAACTGTGTGTTTCCTCGAACTTTTGTATTTTATCTTCAAGAGTGAGTGTTACTGAAATTTCGTCCCACCCGTTCAGAAGCATTTCCCTCATGTAGGAAGTGATTTGAAAGTCAGCTTCAAAACCGGTGCTGTCGTAAACTTTCTGGGTTTCCAGATCAGCTGTAAGACGATATCCGGTCTGCTCAGCATTTTTCATCAGCTGCTGCACTTCAGCCTCCGTAAGCTGTATAGGAAGAATGCCGTTTTTAGAACAGTTGTTGTAAAAAATATCAGCAAAGCTTGAAGCTATAATTACCCGGAAACCGTAATCCTGAAGAGACCAGGGAGCATGCTCTCTGGAAGAACCGCAGCCGAAGTTTTCACCGGCGACGAGGATGCTGGATCCTTCAAAACGGGGTTCGTTCAAAGAAAAATCTTTTCGGGGTTCTCCATTATCATCGAAACGCCAATGATAAAATAAAAACTGTCCGAAGCCCTGGCGCTCAATGCGTTTTAAAAACTGTTTCGGGATGATTTGGTCAGTATCGATATTGGACCGGTTCAAAGGATAAACCAGGCCTTCATGTCTGCGAATCGGTTCCATATACTTCACTCCGTTCTCCTAGGCTCTGTTTAAAGTTTGACCTGTGGACCAAAGAATGGCCTATACTATGATCCACAGATTTCTGAATGACAGTAACAAACGTTACCAGAGCTTTCTATTAAATATATAGTTAATTAAACTGGTGTTGAAGAAAAATTTCTAACGTCTACGAAACGGCCTTCCACTGCGGCAGCAGCGGCCATTTCAGGAGCTACAAGGTGGGTGCGTGCACCGTTTCCCTGACGTCCTTCAAAATTCCGGTTCGAAGTGGACGCACACCGTTCCCCAGGAGGGACAATGTCATCATTCATGGCAAGGCACATACTGCACCCGGCATCCCGCCACTCAAAACCGGCTTCAATAAATAATTTGTCGATGCCTCTTGCTTCCGCTTCTTTCTTAACTGTCTGTGACCCGGGAACGACGAGTGCCCGTACTCCGTCTTTCACTTTTTTTCCTTCAATGACCCGTACGGCTCTTTCGAGGTCACTGAGGCGTGAATTTGTACAGGAGCCGATAAAGACATGCTGTATCTCAATAGAAGAAACCGGCTGATTTGCTTCAAGTCCCATATATTCCAATGCGCGCTCGATTTCTGCTTTTTCGGAAATAGACTCCGCAGCTTCAGGATCCGGGACACTTCCGCTGACGGGAAGGCACATCCCTGGATTCGTTCCCCACGTAACCTGCGGCTCGACTTCTTCTGCATCGATTTCCACTTCCGCATCAAATACGGCACCGGGATCTGTGGCGAGGGATTTCCATCGGGAAGCAGCTTCATCGAAAGCTTCACCATCCGGCACGTGCCGGCGGCCTTTCAAAAATTCAATCGTCGTTTCATCAGGGCTGATCAGTCCGGCGCGGGCACCTGCTTCTATCGACATATTGCAGATTGTCATGCGTTCGTCCATCGTCAGGTCCCTGATTGCTTCTCCCGTGTACTCAAGTACATATCCTGTACCGAAACGAACACCAAACTTACCAATAATAGCAAGAATAAGGTCCTTTGCGGTAA
This sequence comes from Alkalicoccus saliphilus, assembly GCF_003044065.1. Taxonomy (GTDB): domain Bacteria; phylum Bacillota; class Bacilli; order Bacillales; family Salisediminibacteriaceae; genus Alkalicoccus; species Alkalicoccus saliphilus. The sequence goes on along the minus strand of NZ_PZJJ01000011.1, from coordinate 63,626 downwards.
CGGAAGGGGATAGACGTCCATTTACTTTAACGTTCATCGTTTTAGGAGTATTCTGCCAGATAGACTGAGTTGCAAGTACGTGCTCCACTTCACTCGTGCCTATTCCAAAAGCGAGGGCACCAAAAGCGCCGTGGGTAGAAGTATGACTGTCCCCACATACAATTGTTTTACCGGGTTGGGTCAAACCCAGTTCCGGGCCGATTACGTGCACAATCCCCTGATCCGGGTGGTTAATATCGGCAAGGGGGACGCCAAACTCCTGACAATTGTCGTAAAGAGTTTCCATCTGCTTACGTGATACCGGATCACTGATGAAATGCCGGGCTATTGTTGGTACGTTATGATCCATCGTGGCAAAAGTCAGATCCGGCCGCCGCAGTTTTCTGTTTTTCATTCTCAGCCCTTCGAAAGCCTGAGGGGAGGTTACTTCGTGGATAAGATGCAGATCGATATAAAGAAGATCCGGTTTACCTGTTTCCTGATGAACGATATGTTCATCCCATATTTTTTCTACAATCGTTTTTGGTTGTGCGTTATCCATAAAAAGATCTCCTTTCGGTCGTTAGACGTAACAGCTCATGATGCTCTGTGTCGTACTGTCTGCTTTCAGCAGACTGATCACAGCTTCCGTCATCTGCTGTGTGTTTACCTGCTGTCCACCCGGTACATTCAGATCTCCCGTGTGATATCCCTGTTCAAGTGCTTCCTGTACAGCCGACTCTACGCGCTGGGCTTCCTGTTCCATATGAAAAGTGTGCCGAAGCATCAGTGCTGCAGAAAGAATAGCAGCCAGCGGATTGGCTTTCGCCTGCCCGGCAATATCCGGAGCTGAACCATGCACGGGTTCGTAAAGGCCGAACCCTGTTTCATTCATGCTTGCAGAAGGGAGCATACCGAGAGAACCGGTCAATACAGAAGCTTCATCGGAAAGAATATCTCCAAACATATTTTCCGTTACGATTACATCAAATTGTGCGGGATTAGTAATAAGCTTCATCGCCGCTGCATCTACAAGCATATGCTCCACTGTAACATCCGGGTACTCATCTTTTACTTCCTCAACAACTTCGCGCCACATTCTGCTGGATTCCAGAACATTTGCTTTGTCCACGGAGGTGACATGTTTTTTGCGGAGAGCTGCAGCTTCAAATGCCCTTCGTACAATTCTTTCCATTTCTGACCGCTCATACGCCAGCGTATCGACAACAGAGGTGCCATTATTACGGCGTTCACTTGGTGTGCCAAAATAAAGTCCTCCTGTCAGCTCCCGAACGATGAGAAGATCACTGTTTTCGATAACTTCCTGCTTCAGCGGAGAAGCATGGAGCAGGGTGGAAAAACCTTGTACAGGACGAAGGTTGGCAAAAAGGTTAAGTTCCTTACGGATTGAAAGAAGTCCTTTTTCAGGACGAAGGTGGGGAGGATTCGCATCCCATTTTGGACCTCCCACGGCTCCAAGCAGAACAGCGTCAGCTTTCCTGCAGGCATCCGTAGTTTCCTGTGGAAGGGGAGTGCCATGCTTGTCCACAGCGCTTCCACCGATGTCTTTCGATTCAAAAGTAAAAGTATGATCAAATTCTTCAGCCAGTGCTTCCAGCACTTCCTGTGCCGCCGAAGTAACTTCAGAACCAATACCGTCACCTGGAAGTAGAACAATATGCTTTTTCATAATATATTCCTCCTTGAAATTTGAGCTCCGGCGGCCGGCCGGATTATTGTGAGTTAATAAGAAGCTCCCTGAGCTTTTACTGGAGCATGATAATAAAATCCACGGTTCACACCATTAAGAAAAGCTTTTACCGCTGCTTCAAGAACATCCTGAGAAGAACCGCGGCCGCTGAATTCTGTCCCGTTGACTGTTACTTTCACATTGGACTGAGCCAGAGCATCGCGTCCTCTTCCAATAGAAGTTAAGTTAAAATCCGTCAAATGAACATCTTCTTCAATGAGAGTGTCGAGTGTATTAAATAAAGCTTCGACAGCTCCCTGGCCGTGGGCAGAACCTTCAATTTCCGTTTCGTCCGGCTTCATAAGCTGGACGGTTGCTACAGGCTGGGGGCCGTTTCCGTATTCCACTTGAAAGCCGTTTAATACGTATTTTTTAATATCTGCCGTTTGTGTCTGTATTTCCGTAAGAATAGTAAAGAGATCATCATCCGTCACTTCTTTTTTACTATCAGTGAGCTTTTTGAACTCTGTGAAAGCCTCCATAACTTTTTCGTCGGAAAGTTCGTAACCGAGCTGCTTCAGCTTGTCTTTAAAAGCGTGTTTACCAGAATGTTTTCCCATAACGAGGGAATTTGACTTCACCCCGACCATTTCCGGAGTAATGATTTCATAAGTCTGGGCGTGCTTCAAAACGCCGTCCTGATGAATTCCGGATTCATGGGCAAAGGCATTCTGGCCGACAACTGCTTTGTTACGGGGCACGTGCATTCCGGTGAGCTTACTCACAAGGTCGCTGGTCCGCTTAATTTCATTCAAAACAAGTCCGGTTTCGAAGGAGTAGTAGTCCTGGCGGATTTTCAAAGCAACAGCAAGTTCTTCGAGAGCAGCATTGCCGGCTCTTTCCCCAATACCGTTAATCGTACCTTCCACCTGTGTTGCACCATTTTCTACCGCTGCGATCGAGTTGGCCAGAGCCATTCCCAGATCGTCATGGCAGTGGCAGGAAAGATCTGCTTTTTCAATATTCGGAACATTCTGTTTAATATACTGGAACATCTGTCCATATTCGTAGGGGGTGGTATAACCGACTGTATCCGGAAGATTAATGACGGTTGCGCCGGCATCTATTACTTTTTCAATAATCCGTGCAAGAAACTCCAGATCGGAACGGGAAGCATCTTCAGCTGACCATTCCACTTTTGAAAACTTTGTTTTAGCGTAGCGAACCATTTCTACTGCTGTGTCAATGACTTCCTCCGGTGTTTTTTTAAGCTTATAGGTCATATGAATAGGGGAGGTGGCAAGAAAAACATGCAGTCGTGGATCGGTACCGTCTTTCAGTGCTTCCCAGGCTGTATCTATATCAGATTTTACTGCTCTCGCAAGACCTGTTACAGAAACGTTTTTTATCGTGTTGGCAATCTCCCGTACACTTTCAAAGTCGCCCTGTGAGGAAGCAGGAAATCCTGCCTCCATCACGTCGACTCCAAATCGTTCCAGCTGTTTGGCAATTTCAAGCTTTTCCAGCCGGTTCAGATTGACACCGGGGGACTGTTCACCGTCCCGCAGCGTCGTATCAAATATTTTAACGTGAGCCATTCTGGATCACATCCTTTTTCTTCTTCGATTGTTTAACAAACGGCATCAATTCACGAAGTTCACGGCCTACTGTTTCAATCTGATGCTGATTTTCACGGGCGTTAATCGCTTTGAACTGAGGACGGTTAGCCTGGTTTTCAAGAATCCATCCTTGAGCGAACGTACCGTTTTGAATGTCTTTAAGCACATCTTTCATGCGGGCTTTTGTATCTTCATCAACAATACGCGGTCCGGATACAAAGTCACCCCACTGGGCAGTATCTGAAATAGAGTAGCGCATACCTTCCAGTCCACCTTCGTACAGAAGGTCAACAATTAGTTTTAACTCGTGTAGACATTCGAAGTAGGCAACTTCCGGCTGATATCCAGCTTCAGTAAGTGTCTCAAAGCCTGCTTTCACAAGACTTGTTACACCGCCGCACAGTACAGCCTGCTCACCAAAGAGGTCAGTTTCTGTTTCCTCCTGGAAAGTTGTTTCAAGAATACCGGCACGGCCGCCGCCGACACCTTTTGCATACGCCAGGGCAAGGTCCTTTGCCTGACCGGAGGCATCCTGGTAAATACCAATAAGTGCCGGGACTCCCGCGCCATCTTCAAATGTACGGCGTACGAGATGACCAGGACCTTTAGGAGCTACAAGGAAAACATCAACATCGGACGGAGGGACGATCTGGCTGAAGTGTATATTAAAACCATGAGCAAACACGAGTGCGTTTCCGGATTCCAGGTTTGGTTCGATGTGTTCTTTATAAATGGAAGGCTGATACTCATCCGGAAGCAGCACCATTACTACGTCAGCTTGTTTGGAAGCTTCCGCCACTGTGTTTACTTCTACTCCGTCTTCTTCAGCTTTATCCCATGATTTACCCTTTCGGAGGCCGACAACTACATCAAAGCCGCTTTCTTTCAAATTCAATGCGTGGGCATGACCCTGGGAGCCATATCCAATCACTGCAATTTTTTTATCCTGTAATACTGCTTCCTCGATATTGTGGTTGTAAAGTACTTTTGTCATGTTTACATTCATCCCTTCAGTTTAATTAATTAGTGTCATGTTTAATGCTATTTAAGCAGTGAATATTGTGTCAGCTCCGCTGACTGGGGCTGGCTGCCCCGGGAGAAAGCTGTCAGGCCGGTACGGGCAGTATCTTTAATACCGTATGGACGGAGCAGATTAATCAAAGCTTCAATTTTTTCTGGTTTGCCTGTTACCTGCACAGATAAGCTGTCTTTACTGACATCAATGACAGAGGCCCGGAACGGCTCGATAATCCCCTGGACTTCATTGCGTACCCCGGCGTTACTGACAATTTTAATTAATGCCAGCTCCCGGGCCACAATAGCTTTTTCTGATAAGTCTGTAACTTTTAATACATCAATCTGCTTATTGAGCTGCTTCGTAAGCTGCTCCAGCTTTCGGTGATCTTCCACGTCAACAACGAATGTCATTTTGGAGATCCCTTCCTGTTCCGTTCTTCCTACCGAGATACTCTCGATATTAAACTGTCTTTTGTGCATAAGACCGGTTACCCGGTTTAGTACACCACTTCTGTTTTGAACAACAAGAGTTATGATCCGTTTCATGGTTTCACTCCTACCATATCGTTAATACCTCGTCCAGGCGGCACCATAGGGAAGACATTTTCCTGCTGGATGACCCGTGCATCGATAAGGACTGGTCCGTTATAGCTCATTAATTCACCAATCTGTTCTTCAAAATCTTTCTGGGATTCTATTTTTACTCCACGGATACTATAACTATCCGCAAGTTTTACGAAGTCAGGCTGACAGCTGACAAGTGATTCAGAATACCGCTCTTCGTAAAACTCTTCCTGCCACTGCCGCACCATACCGAGAGCCTGGTTGTTAAGAATAACAATTTTTACCGGAAGGTTGCGTTCCTGAAGGACGGAAAGTTCCTGAAGCGTCATTTGAAAACCGCCGTCACCAACGATAGCAATGACATTCTCTTCCGGACAGGCAAGCTGGCATCCAATAGCAGCAGGAAAACCGAAGCCCATTGTACCGAGCCCTCCGGAGGTTACCCACCGGTCGGGGCGGGTGAATTGAAAATACTGGGCTGCCCACATTTGGTGCTGTCCAACGTCTGTCGTAACAATCGCATCTCCATCAGTAGCTTCGTATATCTTTTTAACAGCCCACTGCGCTGTCATTCCTTCCGGTGGATTGTTAAACCATAGAGGGTAGGCGTCTTTGTTATAGTGAAGTTCTTCCAGCCATGCCTGATGATCTTCCGGTCCGCTCTCCAGCTGGCGCTCCATTTCCTGAAGTGCTGCTCCTGCGTCGGATACAATAGGAATGTGTGTGGGCACGTTCTTGCCGATTTCAGCAGGATCTACATCAATGTGGGCCACTACCGCATTTTTAGCAAAATGTTCAAGATTTCCAGTGAGACGGTCGTCAAAGCGGGCTCCGATATTTATAAGGAGATCGCAGTCGGTGATAGCCATGTTGGACGTATACGTGCCATGCATACCGGCCATTCCGAGGAATAATGGATGGTCCCCGGGGAATGCCCCAAGTCCGAGCAGGGTAGACGTAACAGGAATGTCGAAACGTTCTACAAGTTTTTTGAGAGTGTCCGATCCGCCTCCGTGAAGGACACCTGCGCCTGTCAGAATAAGAGGCTTTTTTGCTTTTTTCAGTGCTTCTCCCAATTTTTTAATTTGAATCGGGTTCGGCTTGAATGTCGGATGATAGCCCGGCAGGTGAAAAGGTGACTGATCGGTTTCAAAACACGGTTTGGCTGAAATATCTTTCGGGATATCGACAACTACTGGTCCCGGACGGCCGGTGGATGCGATATGAAAAGCTTCTTTTATAATTCTTGGAATATCGTAGGAAGACTGAACCTGGTAATTGTGTTTCGTAATAGGGGTGGTAATTCCCATAAAATCTGCTTCCTGGAAAGCATCCGTCCCTGTTACGTTTGTAGCTACCTGTCCGGTAATAACTACGAGAGGAAGAGAATCCATCATGGCATCTGCAATACCTGTTACAAGGTTGGTGGCTCCCGGGCCGGAAGTAGCAAGTACTACGCCGGCCTTGCGCTTAACACGGGCATAGCCTTCTGCTGCATGGATAGCTCCCTGCTCGTGGCGGGTCAGGATGTGTTCAAATTCCGCTTCAGAACGGTATAAAGCATCATATATAGGAAGAACAGCTCCACCTGGATAGCCAAAAATCGTTTCTACCTGCTGTTCAATAAGTGCTTCTACAAGTACATCGGCACCTGTCTGCATGGAAGCTGCGGCTGACTTTTTTGGTGTTACTGTTTTTTCTGTTTTCATTTCCTGAACCCTCCTCAGTAATTTCAAAAGAAAAAGACCCTTCTTCCCACTAACGCTGTCACTGAGTGCGCAGCTGTTAAGCGGGGAGAAAAGTCTTTGTTTTCACGGTACCACCCGGTTTTACAGCATCCTCGCGGATACTGCCTTAGGAAGCCTTTCAAAAGGCTTCTTTTTGATAACAGGTGCAGGCACCTGACTTTACCTAGGCAACGATGCGTTCAGTAAAGCACTCAAGGATGATGTCGGACTGAGCTGCATTTCCGGGCTTCCACCATCCCCGGATCTCTGGGAATGCGATCCCTCAGACCTTTATTCCTATCATCGATTTATGATTTTAAGTTTTAAACAGCATCTGCTTTTTCTGCAGGATAGCACTGGACACCGTCTTTCATGACTGCGTTTCGAAAGGCAGTAAGAAGATGCTTTGTAACTTCACCCGGTCTGCCGGTTCCGATTTTTCTGCCGTCAACATCGATAACTGCAATTACTTCTACTGCTGTGCCGGTGAGGAAGACCTCATCGGCCGTATAAACATCATGTCTTGTAAAAGGCTGTTCGCTGATCTGATAACCGTTTTCCGGGGCAATATCGATAATTGCATTACGGGTGATGCCTTCGAGTGCACCCAGATAAACGGGAGGGGTGAAAATTTTATTGTTTTTTACAATAAAAATATTATCAGCAGAGCCCTCTGTGACGTAGCCTTGATCGTTCAGCATTAAAGCTTCATCGACACCGGCCTGGTTAGCTTCCAGTTTTACGAGAATGTTATTTAAATAATTCAGTGATTTGACCTGAGGGCTCAATACGTCGGGCCGGTTACGGCGGCTCGCCACCGATCCCATTTTAAGGCCTCGTTCGTAAAGTTCCTCCGGGAAAAGAGATAATGATTCTGCGATTACAATAACGCTGGGTTTGGAACAGCTTACGGGATCAAGCCCAAGATTTCCTGTTCCGCGGGAGACGACTACACGTATATAAGCGGTCTCAAGTTGATTTCTGCGGACTGTTCCGATAATAATTTCTTCCATTTCCTCCTTTGAGTATGGAATATTCAGCATGATGGACTGTGCTGACTGATACAGCCGGTCCAGATGCTCACTGAGCTTGAAGATATTGCCGCTGTAAGCGCGGATTCCTTCGAAAACACCATCGCCGTACAGGAAGCCGTGATCAAATACAGAGACAAGAGCTTCTTCTTTTTTTACGAAATCATTATCAAGATAAATCCACTGACTGCTCATACCGTTCGCTCCTTCCTTTGAAAATTTCAACCCAGCGCTTGCCGAAAAGTTGATGTTGAAGCCTATCTTACTCCGATGGGACAAGTCCGTCAACAAGTATTTGTGAAAAATTCTCACATTTCAAAACAGTCAAACATTAAGAAATCGCTTACAATTCTGTCATGTCCGTAATAGTGGAATATTCAGACTATTTGTTAATATTTTTAAAGCGCTTTCATAAATGTCAGTTTCCAAGCCTGAAATTGTAAATTCCAGGCTGGGGAAGAGAGGTTATTAGCTTAAAAAGTAAAAAGAGGATCTTTATGGAGGTTTCAAGGTATTAATCCTTTCGACAGTTGAAGCAAATTAGTATTCGAGAGTTTCAATGAGAAGAACCTTTATTATTTATTTCTTCCTATAATTGCCATCATTCGTCCAGTTTTTCCCTGATCCCGGCGATGAGAGAAAAACAAGTCTTCACTGCAGCTTGTACAGTAGGAGGAAACATAAATATGATCCGGCGGTACGCCTTCCTCGATCAAAAGCCGGTAATTTGCTTCCTTAAGCTGAAGGCGGTACCGTCCTTCTTCTATTTTTTCGTAAGGCTTCCAGTCAGGGAGTGTTTCCTCGAGGGAATTGATAACATGGTCATCCACTTCGTAGCAGCAGTGGGAAATGGAGGGCCCGATTGCGACATGAATAGTTCCTGGATGAATGTTTTCCATCTCCTGCCAAAGGCGCACCATTTTTCCTGCAATATTTTTGACTGTACCTTTCCATCCGGCATGTGCTATTCCTACTAAGCCTTTTTCCTTGGAAAGAAAGTATACAGGAACACAGTCAGCAAATCCAAGTGTCAATAAAATATTAGTTTCGGATGTGTATAGAGCGTCAGTTCTTTTGATAGTGTCTTCATAGGAGCGGGCGCCGCTGCCGGCGAGAGGAGAGCTGACTTTAACAATTTGGTCTTCGTGTATTTGCTCAGCTGCAGTCCATGTTGAAAGGTGCCAGCCCAATTTCTCACCCGTCAGTTCCCGGTTTTTAATAACATTATTTTCATCGTCATTTACATGAAGACCGAGATTATTCGTATGGTATGGAAAACTGCTTGTTCCTCCATTTCTAGAAGAAAAAGCGGCGGTCAATTCCGGGAATTTTTCTTCCCACTCGTAAAGATGAAGAATATCATTTTGTAAAATAAATGGTTCATTCATGATGTAAAAGTCCTCTCTCTTAAATTGAAATTAACGATTCGTTTTTTTCGGAGTTTCATCTTGTTTTTGTTCATGTTCCTCCTGAGTTTCAAACATTTCGTATACTTCAGGCTTTTCTTCTATCTGGCGGTTGCGGCTGGCCTTTTTGAAACGATAAACGGTGAAGGAGGCAATCATAAACATTACTGCCATAAACAAATAAGCATATCCCATCATCGGATCTCCAGGATCCGGAAATTGAAAATCAAGCATTTTTCAGTCTCCTTTCTGGTATGATAATCAAAAATTTCTGCAGTTATAGTGTCTGAGTGTTTTCTACTTAAGTATAACAAGCCTGAACTGATTATGACGAATAGAAAGGTTACGATGTTTTGACAGGTTTCGGAGAAAGAAAGCAGGCAGCAGCTCCAAGAACAGGGAAAACAAGAGACAGGAGAAGTATTTCCTGATAGCTTCCAAATATATCATAGGCAATTCCGAAGGGGAGAGGCCCAAAGGCAGATCCGATGACCATAACAGTAGTAGCTATGCTTTTTATTTTACCTATATGACGTCTGCCAAAATAGTCAGGAAAAACAATTGAGATACATATTCTTTCAATGCCGCCTGTCATCCCCCAGATTAAACCGAAGATAACCGCCATCGTAAATGACTCAGTAAATATAAGAACGATAATAAAAATAAATTGTCCTGCAAAAACGAAAGCAAAAACAAAATGAACTTTTACTTTTTCCAGAACAAAGCCTGCCAGCATCGTGATTGGAAAACCGACCGCTGCCATAAGACTGAGAACAAAGGCGGCTGTTCCAATACCAAGTCCACTTGTTGTCATAATAGAAACCAAATGAAAAGTAAGACCGGTGTTAATCATGGCCGGGATTCCAACGCATAACAGGAGGAGCCAGAACTGTCTTGTTCGAGCTGCTTCCCGAAGAGTCCATGAAATGTCTTTGGTCTTGCTTGCCGAGGCAGAAATTTCGGGTGTATTGCCGGCATTGTCGGGTTTGAGACCGATATCTTCAGGCTTATTTTTCATAAAAAAGAAGACGAGTGGAACAAAAATAATTAATATTGCACAGCCGAGAATCCGCCACGTCGTTTCCCAGCCAAATGATGTAATAAGCCAGGCGTTTAGAGGTGGGAAAAGAGTGGAACTTGCAAAACCACCAAGCATCATAAAACTGAAAGCCCGTCCTCTTTTTTGTATAAACCACTGCGGTATGAGCGTGTTCGGAAGAAGGGTCATCGAGCCTTGACCGAGGAGCCTTATAAGAAAAAAACCTACAAAAAGCATCCAGGGACTTACTACAAAGCTGTTCCAAATACACGCACCGGCGAGAAGCACGCTGACTGTTAAAGAAACACGACGCTGACCGAATTTGTCTATAGTGGAACCTACAAAAAACAGAAGGAACCCCGCTGCAAGCGTAGCTCCAGAGTATATACCGGAAACGAGAGACCTTTCCCAATTGAAGTCCATAATATAAAAGTCAATAAATACAGAATTGGCATAGGTCTGGCCGGGTCCCGAGAAAAAAAGACTGAGAGCACCGAGGGCTACTATATACCATCCGTAAAAAAATTCTTTTTCCTTTGAATGAGCCAAAACAACCAATACTCCTTAAAAATAATTTATTTTAAATCCGAAGCTAATTAAAATGGGAGGATAGAAAATATATGTATGAAATTCAGTGAGACTCTCCACAAGGGGAGGACCCGAAATTATGTCAGTTTTTATAATTGTACCAAATATATTGAAGTACAAATAATAATATCCGGATGAAGCTGTTCATAACGTTTTACGAAGGTTAAAATAGCAGAAGGAGGGGATAAGCATGGAACCGATCGCTGTTCACCCATATTATAAAGTAGAAAGAGAAGTTACTCCTATTGAACAGAAAAGTATAGAATATGAACGGATGCTCTACCTTTATGAAGATAAGCTTGTTACTCACCGGAGAGAATTTCCGGCGGAGCAGATTTTCGATATTTCCTACAGGGAAATCAGACATGGAGAAGCCCTTCTTTATCTCCATACAAGCAGAGGGGTATTCTCCTATACGATTAAGGAAGATCCGTCTGAATTTATTAAAGCTTTTAAGGAGCTGGAAAAAAGAATTCTTGCGCGGGAAGCCGAAAAATATGATTAACTGGAAGCTGCCCCGGATCGTCTTAATCGATCCGGGGCAGTTTCTATACTTATAAATACGCCATCGTGATAAAATACTGGATTCGCTTTATTAATAAGGGGAAACAAATCGATTCCTGGATTAGTCAATTTCCAGCGTTTCAAGCTCTGTTTTAAGAAAGTCTGCGAGCTCTTTAATGACATTTTCGGAAAAATCGAAGGAAATACCTGCTTCCTGATATATTTCAGGTAATGACTTGGAAGAACCGGCTTTTAAGGCTTTTTTGTAATTCGTGAGCGTTTTATCCGGGTTTTCCCGGTAGTTTTTATAAATCTGCAGAGCTCCCAGCTGAGCAATGACGTATTCGATAAAGTAAAATGGAACTTCAAATATGTGAAGAATACGCATCCAGGACCGCTCTCTCCAGTGCTCAAAACCTTCCCATTCAATATGCCGGGCATCAAATTCCTCCTGCAGCTCCCTGAACTTTTTAAGGCGTTCTTCTTCAGTATGGGCAGGATTTTCATACATCCAGTGTTGAAATTGATCAATGATTACTCCCATAGGAAGAAAAGACAAAATATCGCGGAAGTGGTTTCGTTTTGCCTGGCGGAGCTCTCTGCTGTCTTCATAATAATAACCCCAGTAATCCATTGTAAGCAGTTCCATGGACATGCTGGCAAGTTCGGCAGATTCCATCGGTGTTTCTTTGTAGTCTGCAAGATGGAAATGTTTAGACAAATCATTGTGAATACAATGTCCCATTTCGTGAAGTATCGTCACAACATCATCATGGGTACCGGCAGCATTCATAAATATAAAAGAATAACCGGTCACAGGAAGAGGGGTGCAGAACCCCCCCGGTGCTTTTCCTTTCCGGGCAGTTAAATCAAGCATTTCTTTATTATCCATCGTGCGAAGAAGACTGGAAAAATGCGGGTCGAGGTGCCCGAATATACGTGCAGCTTTATCGACGAGTGTTTCCGGATTTGTAAATGGTTTCAGGGGAATTTCGTCAGGACCTGTACCGCGTGCATCCCATGGACGATATTCATGAAGGTGCAGCTCTTTTTGATGACGCCTCTGCGAAGCAGTTTTTAAGGGAGTAATATGCTTTTTTACAGCTTGAGCAAGCCGGTGACAGTCTTCCGGTGTATAATCGAATCGCTCGTACTCTTTAAACATATAATCCCTGTAGTCTGTTAATCCGGCGTTAAGTGCTTTTTTATGCCGGATATGGATAAGCTCTGTCATAATCTGCTGGAGGTTTGATTCTTTTTCTTTAAAAGCTTCTTGAGAGAGTGTCATTGCTTTCTTTCTCATTTCACGATCCGTACTTTCGAATAAGGGGGAAAGTTCACTTAAAGATTTTTCTTCTCCTTCCCAGTCTACGGTCATATTTCCGGTTATTTCGAAATAGTCGGATGTGAGCCGGTCTTCCTCAATTTCAAGCTGAATATTTTCTTCACGGAATAATTCCTGGGAATTTCTTTTGCGTTTCAGAAGCTGATGGTAAAATTCCTGCGGGAGTTTCTTCAGAAAAGCAGAGGCTAACAGTTTTTCATCCAGCAGAGCTGTATATTTTTTTCGAAGAGGTTCAATATATTTCTGATCATATTCAAATTGTTTTTTCATTTCCGGAGAGTTACTCAGGCATTGAAAATCAATGTAGTGACCTGACAAACCTTCTTCTATTTCCTCTTGAAAACGGGAGACCCTTGTAAGCCAGTCCTCCAGCTGTGTAACAGAGGAAATGTTTTCACCGAGAAGTTTTTCGTACCCGGCTTTAATTTCCTCGGTGTTTTGAAAATCCAGTGTCTCCTGGTAATACTTTGTCATCCAATCACTCCTTTCTCTTTCTTTATAGCACAAACTTGAATGTGGGAAAAGCAGCAGTATGTACAGCAGGGAAGAGGTGGGCTGGAAAGAAATTTTTAATCATCTTACTTCAGCCGATGGATGACTTCAGGGCGATAAAGGCCAAGGCGGGAAACGGAGGAGACAAAAGGAATTAGCTGAATCCGGACCGGGCGGAAAGCGTTCCGAAAGGCGAAAGCAGGGTGCCGTACACAAAAAAGACCGGCTCAAAATGAGCCGGTCTTTTTAAAAGTTATAACTATTAAGGAGTGTCTACGATTGTAACTTCAAGGTTCTGTCGTCCGAAGTTTACAGCATCGCTTCTTTCAGGCATAAAGAGGTCAATCTTGTTGCCTTTAATTGCGCCACCTGTGTCACCAGCTACAGCTGTACCGTATCCTTCAACATGTACAGTGGAACCTAGTGGAATGACGTTAGGGTCTACTGCGATAACTTTCTGGTTAGGATTGCTTCGAAGATCAATACCTGTAGCAGTTACACCGGAGCAGCCATTACAGAAAGCTGTGTAGGCAGTAGCTTCTACGTTAAGAGTTTCGCCTTCCGGCTCGCTGGAAGTAGACTGAACGTCTTCTTCTTCCTCAACAGCCTCTTCGGCAGCAGCTTCTTCTTCAGCAGCAGCCTGTTCAGCTTCTTCCTCAGCGGCGGCTTCTTCAGCAGCAGCAGCTTCTTCAGCGGCAGCCTGCTCGGCAGCTTCTTCCTCGGCAGCGGCTTCAGCGGCAGCTTCTTCTTCAGCAGCAGCCTGCTCAGCTTCTTCCTCAGCGGCAGCCGCTTCAGCAGCAGCTTCTTCTTCAGCGGCAGCCTGTTCTGCAGCTTCTTCCTCTTCAGAAACTGTTTCTTCTTCAGCAGCTGTTTCTTCTTCTGCAGCTTCTTCTGAATCTTCAGAAGCTGTCTCTTCTTCTACAGGTTCTTCAACATTTTCCGGAGCTTCTACACCTTCAGAAGAACCGTTTTCTGCAACTTCAGCAGAATAGTAAAGCTGGGCGTACATTTGAGGTCCGGCAACTCCGCTGTCAGCCTCGATATCGTACTCATCCTGGAAAGAAGCAACTGCGTCTTCTGTAATAGGACCAAAAATACCATCAACTTTGTAATCATAATAACCAAGAGAAGCAAGCTTTTCCTGAAGTTCTTCTACGAGGTAACCTGTATCACCTTTAGAAAGCTCAGAAGCAGCACCGATTGTCTGGATGCCTGCAAGGCCGTCTACAAGTAGGTTGTTATCTTCCTGGAAAGATCGCACGGCTTCTGTTGTTTCAGAAGTATAAGTGGACTCAACATCTGTATCTAGATAATCCTGCTCGGCGAGCAGTTCATTTAGTTCTGCAACATGTGAATGGTCTTTACCTTCAAATAGTAGTTGTTCACCAAGCTCGGCACTCTCGTCAGCACTCGCTGCGTTACCGCCTGCAAAAAGAATTGCGCCTGCTGCTACTGTGGAAATGCCTAGAGACTTGAAAGAATATTTTTTCATGGTTTAAAAACCCTCCTATACGATTGTTGCGTTTTGCTCAACGAGGCTAATACTATCAGCCACACAACAAAGGTACAAGTGGATTTCATGTTATTTAATATACTGATATCATATTGTCACAGCTTGAAATCTGTTTGTCATAAACAAGAGATTCTTACACACTTCGACATCTGTTTGTAAACTCTCTGTAGAGAACAGACATTTCAATTAAATCAATGTAACGGTCGTTTATCCGCCGGTAATCCCGGAGTCTTCCATCAATATGAAAGCCGAATCGCCTATAGATGGATAGGGCACGTTCGTTATCCGCAAATACTCCAAGACCTACGCGATTCAAATTCATTACAGAAAAAGAATGGTATAAAAGTTTTTGTAATATTATAGGCGTTATTCCGAGGCCGCGATATTCAGGAGCGATAAAAAGTTTACCTATCCGTGCTGAACGGTGGTAAGTATCTATTTTTCGAAGAGCAGCATGGCCGCACGGCTTATGATCGGATGACCATATACTGTAAATTTCAGCATCTGATTCCCCGGCATAATGCAGGAGCTGCTTTTCATCTATTGGGAAGGTAAAAGTTATGCCTGACCAGAGGAACATATCCTCCTCACTCCCGGCGTTAATCCATTTGATCAGTTGGGGAATGTCGTCAGTTGTGAATTTTTTGAAATAAATCATTAGCAGTTTCCTTATCGTATGTTTATGTAAATTGTTTCTTGAAATGTTCAGTACGCAAATCGGTTAATTCCTCGTCCATTTTATAAAACTTATCAGCAGAACACTTTCATTATCAGCTGTATTTCCGGCGGTTTCGGGACGGAGGTTTATACCAGGTAGTGAATTCCCTTCGTTCTGAAAGGTGACTGCACCGCCTGTCAAAAAGCTGCACTTTGTTATGAGTGAGTAAATACTTTAAAAGCTTCCGGGTGATCTTCAAAGTAAGTTTAACATTTGTGTATCTGTAAGCACAGGCAGTATTTTATATAAATTAATTGTGCCGGTCATTATCAAATTGTAAAGAAGCAGGTGAGGATATTAAAAAGTTGAGGGAGGGCCCGTCAGTTGGTATGATAGAAAGCGGAATTTATGTTTATTAATAAGCTTTTTAGAAAAAGCTATATACAAAAAAGGATGTGCAGTAAATGATTCAAAGAAAATCCAAGAGAGAGATCGAGCTCATGAAAGAAGCAGGCAGGCTCGTAGCAAGTATTCATAAGAAAATAGCGGAGATGATAGAGCCGGGCATTACTACAAAAGAAATAGACGATTTTGTTGAAAAAACATTGAAGAAGCACAGGGCGGTTCCGGCCCAGAAAGGGTATCAAGGGTACGAATTTGCTACATGTGCTTCGATTAATGATGAAATATGCCATGGGTTCCCGAGAAGAGATAAACTCGAAGAAGGGGACCTTGTAACAGTGGATTTCGTTGTAGACTTAAACGGCGGGCTGGCAGATTCAGCCTGGACTTACGAAGTAGGGGAAGTTTCCGAGGAAATCAAACAGTTAAATCGTGTCACAAAGGAAGCTCTTTACAAAGGAATTGAAAAGGCCCGTCATGGAAGCAGAATTGGAGATATAGGGGCAGCTATCCAGGATTATATTGAACCTTACGGATACGGGATCGTCCGGGATTTTGCAGGCCACGGGATCGGTCCAACGATTCATGAAGAACCAAATATTCCTCATTATGGAACTTCCGGCAAAGGAGCCCGCCTCAAGGAAGGGATGGTAATTACAATAGAGCCGATGATCAACACCGGACAATGGCAGTCCAAGATGGACAGTAACGGCTGGACAGCAAGAACAAAGGACGGTTCGATCTCTTCTCAGTACGAACATACTCTGGTTATTCAGAAAGGGGAGCCTATTATTACAACGGATCAGGATCGGGAAGATCTTCTAAAACTATAAATTATACTACAGGGAGCTGATCTTTGGCTCCCATTTTAAAAAAAGATACTTATTAAATAACAGCTGAAGGTTTTTCACGGCGCTGCTTCTGAAAGTCGATAGTTATCGCTTAGAGGCAGCGCCTGTTTTTTGATTGAAGCTATGTTGAAGTTTGCTGACGCCTGGAGAAAAACTTCGCTTTCTATCGGCGTCTGTAAAGCTGTAAAGAGCCGCAGCGACTTTCCAAAACAGCCAGGAACTTTAGCAGAGACACCATTATAAAAGAAATAAAAAGGTTCTTTTTCAGTGAGTCAGCCTCTTATCCAACCAGAAAGAACAGCCTTTTTATGCTTTGTCCTTTTTCTGTGAGCTGTAGTGAACATGGGGGGCTCCTAGGCGGTAAAGGCCGGCCGGAAATGGCCGGTCCTTACTTATCTGCCTTATTTTCTAGGCAGCCTTGATTAAAAATCATAAGGATTTGGGCTGTGTTTAGAAGTTATGCAGAGTGTTATTTATTATGCCTGAGCTTCTGAACTTCAATAAAATGATTTAAAACAGGCCTGTATTGTAATATATTAAGAAGTATAGAATGTTACAAAGGGGAGAGGACAGTGAGTATGCCTAATAGTATGAAGTATATTGGTGAAAAATTAAAATCTCTCAAGCTGGAAATAGCAGAAGAAATCGCAGGGATGTATAAAGAAAAATATAATATAGAATATACAAAACTCTCGAAAGAAAAAATGAATGGGCATATAGCAGAGCTCGTTACGATGTTTGCTGAAGGTTTTATCGAGGGAGGTTCTGCTGCCAGACTGCAGGAAGTACATAATTGGGGAAGAGAATTCGGCAAGGAGGCTTCAGGGCTGGAACTTTCACCGGAAAGGGCGATTTTAGTAGTGCCTATACTTCGTAAAGTGGTGTACAAATACATTCGGGAAGAATTTGCAGAAGGCAGCCACACCTTCGATCAGTACTACGAGGTAGCTGACACTATAAATCCTCTGATTGATAAAGCTATCTATTCCTTCACTCAATCGTACGTCGAACGTAACGAACGAAAAATTCAGGAGGCCAAGGATGAAATTTTGAATTTATCAGTTCCGGTCGTGCCGCTGACAAAAGAAGTAGCGATCCTTCCTATTATTGGTCATATCGATTCAAAAAGGTCGCAGGAGCTTTTAAACCAGGCGCTCCTGAAAGGACAGGAGTTAAAATTGTCCGCCCTTATTCTGGATCTTTCGGGTGTGCATTTAATCGACACGTATGTTGCACAGAATCTTTTTCAGCTGAATGATGCTCTGCAGCTCATAGGGGTACAGGTTATATTTTCCGGGCTGCGGCCGGAGCTGGCTCAGACGCTCGTTAACCTGGGAATTTCATTTGACCATATGACAGTAGTTAATTCTCTGCCGCAGGCTCTGAAGAAAACCGGACTCTCAGTTAACGCTGACAGATAAAACAGGAGAAATTAAGAAAGGGGAGAAATGCGTTGGAATTTACACAATATGAACGGGCAGGCGACCTCCTTCTTGAAATAGGTTCTTATCTGGAGGAAAGAGAAGTAGAGAATAACCTTCCTCTGGGAGTTCTGAAACAGCTTCACCGGGAAGAAAAAGAAAAGAAACAGTCTACAGCTTTTATTGCTGAAGCGAGAAAAGATAATAAGCCGTGTGCTGTTTTAATTCAGACGCCGCCAAGAAAAATGATTGTGTGTGGGAAGACGGAGGCCATGAGGGAAGCAGCAGAATGGCTTTTCTTCCTATCCAAAACAGTCCCAGGCGTTGTAGGTTGTGAAAGTGCAGCAGAGGCATTTGCAAAAGCGTGGACAGAAATTTCCGGTAAAGAAGCTGTTCTGGTAAAAGAGCAGTTTATATACAAACTGGAAAGAGTTGATGAGTTTGAACAGCCCCCGGGAAAGCTGACGTATGCAAGTGAAGATGATACAGCCCTTGTTATGGCATGGACGGAAGACTTCGTGATGGGTTCTCTCAGGGAAGAGGACGTGAAAAAACTGGAGGAGACGGTACTGGATCAGATCCGCCGAAACGAAGTATATTTATGGAGAGATGAAGATCACGTGCCGGTTTCGATGGCTAAAAGAACACGGGAGCTGACGAACGGCGTAGTCGTTAATTACGTATATACTCCGGAGGAATATGAAAATCAGGGGTTTGCTACAGCCTGTGTCGGAGCTATGGCAGGAAGGCTGCTTGATGAAGGTTTTGAATTCTGCAGTGTAAATACAGATATCGAAAACGAGGCTTCTAAAAATGTTTATCAAAAACTTGGTTTTGTCCGGATAGGGAGATCGCTGGAGTTTGATTTCAAATAAAGCTGATCCGGCTTTCTCTAAAGAAAAAGTGCCGATATTAAAAGAACCAGCCGTCCCGATACAGGGCGGCTGGTTTAACTGCTTATAAGATAGTTTAATAAGTGTTTTTTGTTCAGGGCAGGTCGAGTATCCCTGCTATTTAACAATGAATATATTCAGAGGGGGATATACTGGACTTATTCTGTCCGGTCAGATCCGCTGCTGTGAAGTGATTCCAAAGCTTTGACCCGCTCTTCAAGCTCTACTACACGGGACTTTACTGCTTCATGATCTTCCAGTGAAACGACATTTAATCCTTCAAGAAACTCCCGCACCCGTTCCCTCGTACGACGGTTCCAGTCTTCTTCGGTTTCTTCTCCTTTTTTGATCAGATTTTCATAAAGTTCATCTGCTTCGGCAGGAGTGACCTTTCCTTTAGCCATCAGTTCATCCAAATACTTATCCACTCTCTCCTTACTTGAAACTGCAGCTCCGAGCCCGAGAAGAAATCCGGATTTAATAAGGTTATTCATGCTTATCCCTCCATAGGTTAAGAATTTTCCTTGAATTTTGCTACCCATCTTTTATGCCGGTAAATAACAGTGAAAGCGGATATGATACTGACTCCTGCAAATGAAGCTGCAGAATACAAAAGAATCATATGTTCGATCCAGATTCCGATAAAAAGAAACGGAAGAGAACTGAACACGGTCATTCCAAAACCCGCATACAGCCATAAAAACCGCTGGTGGCTGAACTGGCGGAACTGTTTCCGTTCCTCTGAACGCCGCTGGTAATTTGGAGCCTCCAGCCATTCATTAAAGTTACGGGGAATGGAGAGGGCAGGTTTCAGGGAATCTTTCAGCAGAGCGGCCTGAAGACTTCCTTTTTTCTCATCTGCTTCTTCCAGCCATTCTGAAACTACCGGCCTGCCAAGCTCGATAAAATCAATGTCCGGGTCAATAATAGTTAATACCCCGAGACCAATGGAAGCTGCTCTCCCGAGAAATGCGAATTCTGCCGGAAGCTGAATAGGCTGCTCCCGTACGATTTTTTGCATATCAGCGAAAATTTGTTCTACAATTTCCTGATCGAGTTCAGAAATATCAGAAGATAAATACATATTAACATAATTCCTGAGAACAGACTCAAGCTTTGATTTATTCGCGTGGGGAAGCAGAAAGCCGAGCTGCTGAAGCTCATCAATGACAAGCTGATAGTCGTCGAGGACGAATCCCTGAATCATCCGTCGGATGCTTGCGGAATCTTCCCTCGTAATGTAGCCGACCATTCCAAAATCGAGAATGACGATTAATCCTTCCTTTGTAATAAGAATGTTCCCCTGATGTGGATCTGCATGGAACCGTCCCTGGTCCAGAAGCTGATCCACAAAAAACTGAAATAGTTTTTCAGCAGTTGCTGTTCTGCTGATACCATTTTCCCGTAGAAAGGTAAGGTCTGTTACTTTTCTTCCTTCCGCCCATTCCATAACAAGAACTCTCCTCGTGGAGTGCTCTTCGTAGAATTGGGGGATATAGTAAGAATCGCTGCCTGAAAAGCGTCTCTGAAAGTTCTGCGCATTTCTGATCTCTTTGTAATAGTCAAGTTCATCTCCGATAACTTGGACAACTTCTTTATACAGAGCGGACGTATCAATTTCACGGCCGAATTTAGTGAAAGTTTTTGTGATCCAGAGAACGATGCGCAAGGCTTTAAAATCTGTTTTGAAAATGCGGTCAATTTTAGCCCGCTGTATTTTAACGGCGACTTCCTGACCGTTGTGAAGCTTTCCTTTATAAACTTCTCCAATGGAGGCGGAGGCTGCGGGAGTGCTGCTGATCTCTGAGAGTCTGCTGCTTACCGGCTCTCCCCACTCCTCTTCTAGTATTCCCATGGATATTTTCGGATCGAGAGAAGGGACCTTATCGATCAGATCGGAAAGTTCTTTTATGAAAACATCAGGCATAATATCTGCCCGGGTACTTAAAAACTGACCGACTTTAATCATCAGGCCTTCAAGTTTAAGTGCTTTTTCTCTATATTCCCCGGCCTGTTTCTGTACGAGTCTTTCCCAGCTTTCTTCTGTCTGCGTGTCCCATGCAGGATGGCGTTTGTTAAAGATGTAAAGCTGGATAACAAATTTAACAAACATGTAAACGATAACTGCTATACGGTAAAAAGAATTATTTTTCATCCCATCCCTCCTGACGGCCAGATTATCCTTTTACTCTTTACCCTAATACGAACTGATTTATACAGAAAGAATTTGATTTGGGTAATTTCCTGAGAAAAAGTACTTTTTCGTGTAGAAGTCTGCAGGGCAAGGTTTCCCTTAACAATGAAGAAGATGGATCCTTTTACAACGAACAGCCAATAGAATCATTATTTCATCAAAAAAACCGATCAACAAGTAAAAAAAGCCGGTGCGTGCTGCACCGGCTTTTTCTCTGGTATCGAAAAGTGATTATTGTTCCTCTTTAATTATTGACCTTTTAGCAAGTGTTTTTCCATATATCAGCGTCAGTACGAATGGTACGATCAATGCAATAAGCATACCGATAAAGAAGGCAAGCCAGTATTGAGGAATAATGGATAATATCCCTGGAATTCCTCCGACACCGATGGATTCAGCAAGAACCCCGTTTATAGCGATAAACATCCCTGCGATAGAGGCACCTATAATGGCGCAGATAAACGGAAACTTAAACCGGATATTAACACCGAACATGGCAGGCTCCGTTACCCCGAGGTAGGCAGATAAAGCAGAAGTACCTGACAGCCCTTTAATGTTGTCATTACGGCTGACAAACATCATTGCAAGCGCAGCTGAGCCCTGGGCGATGTTGGAAAGTGCAAGAATCGGCCATAAAAACGTTCCATCGCCTGTACCTGTGAGCTGCAGGTCAACTGCAAGGAAGGCGTGGTGCATACCAGTAACAACAAGTGGAGCGTAGAGAAGTCCGTAAACAAAGCCGCCAAGTGCAGGAAGGACATCGAAAAGCCAAGTGAATACACCCGTAATACCGTTACCGAGTGCGAAAGTGATTGGGCCAATAATAACAAACGTAAGAAGACCTGTTACAAGAAGTGCTACTGGGGCAACGACCAGAAGCTGAATGGCGTCCGGAATTCGTTCACGGAGCCAGAGTTCCAGCTTGGCAAGCACAAAAGAAGCAAAAAGGACTGGAAGGACCTGGCCCTGATAACCGATTGCTTCCACGTCAAAACCAAATAAATTCCATACAGGCACTTCGCCTGCTTCCTGAGCATCAGCATAGGCCCACGCGTTAAGTAAATCAGGATGAACAAGAATAAGTCCAAGGACAATACCGAGCAGATCGCTTCCGCCAAAACGCCGGACGGCCGACCAGCCGATTAATGCAGGCAGAAAGGCAAATGCGGCGCTTGCGATAATTTCTATCATATCGGCAAGTCCGGCCCACTGAGGGTACATTTCTACAAGTGAAAGTTCTTCATCAAAAATACCCGGACCTGCGAGAACGTTGTTCAGGCCGAGGAGCAGACCAGCAGTTACTATCGCTGGAAGGATCGGTATGAATATGTCTGCAAGCAGCTTAACAGCCCGCTGGAGCGGGTTCATTTTTTTAGAAGATGCATCTTTAACATCGTCTTTGGATGCTTCACCGATATTTGTAAGCTCCATCATGTCCCGGTAGACCTGATCCACTGTACCCTGGCCTATAATGACCTGGAATTGATTGTTAGCAGAAAAAGATCCTTTAACAATGTCTACTGCTTCAAGTTTATCGGTATCAACCAGATCTTCATCCTTCAGTGCAAGACGGAGCCGGGTAACACAGTGAGTGGCTTTTTCAATGTTATCTTCGCCGCCCAGTGCTTCCAGTATCTCATGCACCTGCTTTTCATATTTCGCCATTGCAGTACCCTCCTAAACCGTTTTCATTATAAGAAAAGTGACAGGTTGTATATACAACTTATAAAGTTCATTATAAGTTGTATATACAGGTTTTGCAACCGTTTTAATTCCTCCTTTCATGGAAGTAGTATCCTTTTTTTCTTTCCCTGAATAAAGAAAGAGTAATCCGAATACATGAGGACAGAAAAAAACCGCCGGTACAGACCACAGCGGTTTTAAACAGCTCTTCCAGAGAAGATAATATTCATTTTAATCAGGCGCCGGATAATGAGCAGAGCAAAAAGCATAAACGTTGTAAAGCCTATCCAGTAAGAAAGAATACGAAGAGCAGCAGCCCCCCACGGTGCTAGAGAGGAAACGATCATTCCGCCAAAAAAAGAAATCAGCACCGTGAGAATAACAACAAGGACAGGATTCATTTTTTTGAACATAAGAAATTCACCATTGTATTCAAGGTTGTTTTTCGTGTAAAGAACGGTGCCGCTCCATAGGCAGACAGCTGTAAATAACACAGCAGATATAATACCCGGAAGGCTGCCTATTGATCCTGCCGCATAAAAAAAGGGCGTCGCGTATTCTATCCACTGCGGATGGCTCCCGATATGAAACAAAAAGAAGTCATGAACCTGCATGAACTCCTGGATAAGGGTAAATATAATTATCGGAAGGAAGCCAAAAATAAAAGTCAGAACAATCTGCGACACCATCTCTCCAGTAATAGACCCGACAAGCAGAGAAAAGGAGAAGAAAAAGATATAGCCGAGAAGAGGCGCCCAAAAAATTTCGATCGAAGAAACAAGAGATAATGCTTCCCGGAACTCGGACTGGTAAATAATAAGATAGGCAGGAAGAAAATTCATAATAAAGAATATACTTATTGCAGCTGTCCCGAGAGCCCACTTCGCAAGAAAGAGAGAACTCCTGCTGTAAGGCAATGAAAAAGTAAAGTCACTGCGGCGGGTATTCCGCTCAAGGCCGATAAGAAGAGAAGCGAATATTACTATGGCAGCCGCAAGGAAAATCGTGAACATTCCCTGCGAAAAGATCTGCATAACATCCCATGCCTGTACTTCGTAAACATACTCTTCCGAATAAGTTGTTCTTTCTGCCCTTTCCTGCCAGGATTCAACAGATAAAATAGCCTGAAGCGGCATTTGAACTACAAAAAGAGCAAGCAGAATCCAGATAAGAAATTTTGACTGTTTGTAATTTTGAAACCAGAGTGCTTTGTTAAACATCATCCGGACCTCCAAGCTTTGCTACAAAATAATCCTCCAGGGACATGGGGAGCTCTTCGTAAAAAAGCGGCCTGCTGTCTGATATTTTTTCTTCAAGGGGCCTGCTGCCACGCGGGATAAGAACAGTATAAACTTTCCCTGTTTTATCGAGTACTTCCAGTTCGTTTTCCAGAGTTTCAGGCATTTTTCCTGCAAAAGCAAGCTGGATTTTTTTGTATTGATTTTTCATCGTGTCGAGTTCGTAATGGCTGTCCACTTTTCCTTTTTTTATAAATATTACTTCGTTTACCATAAACTCCAGCTCATCAAGCCGGTGAGAGGAGATAAGGACAGCCAGTCTGCGGTCGGATACTTCCTCGACAAGAAGCTGAAGTACCTGCTTTTTGACGATAACGTCCAGTCCGTCCGTTGGTTCATCCAGTAAAATATAGGAAGCTCCTGTAGCAAAAGCTGTAATAAGTGTAAATAGAGCTTTTTGTCCTTTAGAATAATTACCTATTTTGGAAATCTGTGAAAGCTTAAATCGTTTCATTAATGAAAAAAGGTAGGATGTGTCGAACTCAGGATAAATATTTTTGTATAAGTAAATAAGTTCTTTTGTACTGTAATTTTTTAAAGCTTCTGTCGAGTCAGGAACAAAAATAATCTGTTTTTTAATTTCCGGGTGTTTAAAGATATCGAGCCCGTCGATATAAACACTGCCTCTCGTAGGGGTCAGTATACCGGCGAGTGAACGGAGAAGCGTCGTTTTTCCAGAACCGTTCCTGCCTACAATACCTATAATACTTCCGGGTTCAACCGAGAAGTCAATATCGACAAGAATCGGCTTATGGTGTATATGCTTGGAAATATGCTGAACCCTCATTGCTGCGTATCCCTCATTTCCCTGTACGACTGTTCGGTCCATTCCAAAAACCGCTCCCGGCTCACTCCCGCAAAGTGACAGTCCACAATCAGCTGTTTCAGTTCATCCTGCAGTTTTTTCTGCTTCTCAGGAGGTGCAAAAGGAGGGGGAGAAGTTGATACGAATGTTCCTTTTCCCTGTATCGTCAAAAGAAGGCCTATTTTTTCCATCTCCTGGTAGGCTTTGCTTACTGTATTCGGATTGACTACCATCTGTGATGACAGTTCTCTGATGGAGGGAAGTTTTTCACCCGGCTGCAGGATACCTGCAGAACACATATTTTTGACCTGATAAATAATTTGTTCATATAAGGGAGTACTGCTTCTTGGATCAATTCGAAAAAGCATATGTGTCTCCTTCAGTGTATGACGTATACTAATACACTTCAAACGTATTACAGCCCCCGGCATTTGTCAAATACTGCTTGCCCGACAGCCTAGCAGGGGAAAGAACCTCTTTTGTATGAAGGAAACGACAGGATAAGCCTGTTTATTAGAACGGGAAACTTCTTTATTATCGTGTTGAAGCCGCAGGGACGATTGCTGCAGGGAAAGGCTCCCACAGAAGCGAAAACAAACAACCTTCTTTATAAAAAAATGTGCAGAAACTGGAAAAGCCTTCATGAACATTTAGTCATGAAGGCTTTTCATTAAAGTAATATTATCTGTTTTTTGTGATTCGGTCTTCCTTACCACCGTTGTCATCTTCTGAAGGAGCTACTTCTTCTGCCTGCTGTAGAAAAGCAGGTGTTTTACCAACAGCTCCCCATACAAAAACGATGACTACACTAAGCACAAGAACAAGTACAGGGGCAACAAATATTAAAAAGTCCTGCATATCCATCGTATGCACCTCCTCAGTTATTTTTTTCCTTCCACATAGTCTGCGTCAAAGAGAAAGAGGCGCATAAGCAGATAGAGGGAAGGAATCAGCAGCAAAAACCCTCCGACAAACGCCGCAATAAGCGAAATTGCCATAGTTTCATTCGTGAATCCATCATAAATAGTCAGATAAGGATACAGAAGATACGGCAGATGGGAAGCACCATAGGCAAAAAAGGCAGCGAAATACTGAACCATAACTAATATAAAGGCGGTTCCGTACATTTTTCGTTTCCATATTAAATATACAGCGCCGAGAAATGCGATGAACGAAATGGCAAACATCCACCAGAGATCCACCATCCCCATAAAATGTTCTTCGTTCCTCTGGCCAAGCAGAAAGAAAACAACTATTCCCATAATTATTGAAGGGAAAGACCAGAATAGAGCATACTTGCGGAGCAGTTCCAGTGCGTTAAAGTCTTTTGCCCGTGAAGCATAATACGTCAGAAAAGCCGCGGAAATAAAGAGCACACTGACGATCGCCAGAACGACTACACCCCAGGAATAAAGGCTTCCGAAAAGCTCTCCATATAAAAGCTGGACACTGCCGTTCTCAACAGTAATATATCCACCTTCTGAAATGGTGAGAACCGTTGTAAGGGAAGCGGGGATCAGCAGCCCTGTAGCCCCGTATAAAAAGCTGAAAAAATCACTTTCCTCTGCTCCGTAGGTAGCAAATGCGTAATACGAACCCCGGATCGCAAGAAGGATAATAGCCACGCTGCCCGGAATGAGCAGCGCTGTCCCGTAATAATAGGCTGTATCCGGAAAGAAGCCGACGATTCCTATAAAGAAAAATACGAGGAATACGTTCGTAACCTCCCAGACGGGGGAAAGGTAACGCTGAATGACGCCATGAATAATATGATCTTTTTTCGTTTTTTTAGAGTAGTAGCTGAAAAATCCGGCACCAAAATCAACCGATGCTACAATTAAATAGCCGTACAAAAACAGCCACAGTACAGTAATCCCGACTACTTCGTAAGTCATCTTTCCACCTCAACTCTCCACCACGTTTTGAAATTATACTTCATAATTTGTAATTCCTCTTTTACGCATTTCCCGTTCGACCGGGTTCCGCTTAAACATTTTACGGAGTACAAAAACAAAGGTAACGCCGAGTACGGTGTAAAGAATAGCAAACAGGATAAGCATTAAGCCGACATGATCGGATGTAGTGGCAGCTTCGGATGTACGCATGAAACCGTTCAATATCCATGGCTGTCTTCCTACCTCGGTGAATATCCAGCCGGATTCCATCGCGATGAGGGAAAGAGGACCTCCGGCTGCGATCATGATAAGCAGTGGTTTATTAAATGCATTCCAGCGTCCGCTCCAGTTTATTACAGCAAACAGTACGCTGACAAATGCCAGATACATACCGATAAAGACCATCAGATCAAAGAAATAGTGGACAAATAACGGCGGCAGAACGTCTTCATCAAAATCGTTCAGCCCGGTAACTTCCGTATCCGGTGAAAATCCTGCAAGAATGCTTAATGCGTAAGGGATTTCCAGTGCATACTTTACTTCGTTATCCTCTGTCAGTACACCCCCGAGAATGAGCGGAGCTTCTTCTTCCGTTTCAAAATGCCACTCTGCAGCAGCAAGCTTTTCCGGCTGGTATTCGTGAAGATACTTTCCGGAAAGGTCACCGATGAGAGCTGTGGCTACCGCAAATACAGCAGCAGAAACCATTGTAAGGTGCAGTGCTTTTTTGTGGTAAACAGATTTATTACCCTGCAGTATTTTAACAGCAGCAATCATTCCGAGAATAAAGGCAGAAGTCAGATAACAAATGATAATAACGTGCGAAATTTTTGTCGGTGTAGCCGGATTGAACATCGCCTCCAGCGGATTAACATTTGTAATGACGCCCTGCACAACCTCAAATCCCTGTGGAACATTCATGAAGGCGTTAACTGTCGTAATGAAGAAAGCACTGGCGGTCGCTCCGATAACTACAGGAATAAGCAGCAGGAAGTGACGCATTTTAGTTTTGAAGCGGTCCCAGGTGTACAGGTAAATACCGAGGAATATAGCTTCGAAGAAGAACGCGAATACTTCCATGAACATAGGCAGGCCGATCGTATGTCCGGCAGCCTGCATGAAGTTCGGCCATAACAGACTGAGCTGCAGTCCTATTGCCGTTCCGGTAACTACCCCTACAGCCACGCTGACAACAAAACCTCGTGCCCATCGTCTTGCCATTAACGTATAATGAGGGTCATTGCGCTTAATTCCCATCCACTCAGCGATCGCAATCATTAAAGGGATTCCTACGCCGATAGTAGCGAAAATGGCGTGAAAACCGAGTGTCAGGTAAGTTAATATTCTGCTCAAGAGGACCGGATCATTATCAAATATCATGGTGTCTCCCCCTCTGTAAAAATTAAAGTTCTGGCTGATAAACAGCAGTAAGTTTATAATAATAAATATAATTAAGCAGGTTGATAGGGGTAAACCCCCAAACATTGTGAATTTGTGAGCAAAATATGAACAACGTTTTAAAAAACTGTGAACGGAGGCGTGACAGTTAATGAGAGTTTTAATAGGAGTCAATCACGCATTAATGAGATACGGTTTAATTCAGCTTATTAAAGATGTTCACGAAGTTGAGTATATTGTAACAGCTGAATCAAAGGAAGAGGTATTAAAAGCTCTTAGAAAATATCCGTTTGATTACTTGTTTATTCATGAAGCAATACCGGGAGCCTTAAACTTTTCTTCTATTGTTCAGGAAGGAGAGCCAGAGCTCCATATAGTATTTATTGCCGAAAGCTCCGTTAACGAAATGAAGCAGAGGGTGTCGGTTGTTCAGGAGTCAATGGATATCGACAGCTGGATGCGTGCACTGACAAGAATTATGAAAGGTGAAAGAATCCGAAGATCTGCAGTTCAGGAAGAGCTGGAAATGGCCGGGGGATTGTCTTCACGGGAAACAGAGGTCTTTCAGCTGAAACTGGAAGGTTATTCTGTCAGGGATTCTGCGCGTTTTCTCGGTATCAAATCGAAAACAGTAGAAAACCACCGGAGAAACATTTCGAAAAAATTACATTTAAAGTCAAACAAAGACTGGATAAAAAAAGGGAGAGAGCTTGGATATTTGTAGGTGGAAGCAAAAGAGCCCGTTTATAAAGTTATCTTTTCAGAATATTTATTCCAGTCAGGGTATAAGCTCCTCCTCTTACCGGTGGAAACTTGCGGTGGGGCTGGCCTTCAGCTATTTTTTCCCGTTACGTAAACTGTCCAACTGCCATAAGAACCCCTCCTTTTATGTAGGAGTGTCCAAGATAAGGGGGGCACTCCTACATAAAAGAAAGCGGGAAGATCCTCCCGGCCGTCAAGGAGGCCGCGTGCGCAGCAGGTAAAAAGAGCTGCAGGCACAAATGTTGAAAATGCCGATAAAACGGGCTTTAATAGATAAAGTCTGCTGTTTTAATTTAGGTGTATTAGAATATAAAGCTCGTTTTCACCAAGTTTGGTTAAGATCCCGGAGCTTTAACAGAGCCTATCGAAAAAACGGCTTCAATAAGGAAGGTTTTCATGTATAACATAATAAGAATTAACCTTTGTAGTATAATCTACAATTTGTACCTTCCCTCTTTAATATCCATGGAGCGGCGAATCAATAATAGATAAAAGAGGCACGCTGTTAAAAACAAGAAGGGAATGAGGCTGGGAAAAGGAAAGGCTGGGGCGGCAACCTCGTCCGATAAGGCATAGTTTTGTTTTGTTCTCACATAGCTTATTCCAGTAAACAGTAAGTTGAACCCTAGGTAAGACTGAATAGTTAATAACAATAAAACAATTAAATAAAATTTTCTCATTAAAAAAGCGTTAAAACGATTCATCTACGGCACCTCAATGATGTGATTATTATGTAACTGCTTTAAATAATAAAGGTTAGTGGTGTGAAAATCTAAGTTATACATAAAATTCCCTCATGTAAGAACGTTCGTCATAGGATAAAAAAATCACATAAAAAAAACACCCTGCCCCTACCATAAAGGACTTTTTTTCATAAAAAAGAGGCTGTCTCAAAAGGGGCATAGAAACAGCCAGAATAGCACAAGTGGAGCCACCACCATGTTGTATTGGCATTTTTATCAATCGGATTCTGCGAGTCCGACTCTCTTCCCGAAAAACTGTTTTTCCCACAGATGGCGGCACGTAAATAAAGCGGTACTTCCAGTGGAAATGCGGGATCCTCCGGAAGGAAGAAAATCTACTTCCCAAAGAATATTATCTGAGGCGTCCCCTTCAGGCAGGTAAGTGGGACAAAATATTGTCCAATCGAGCCCGGAATCCTTCAGGGATTTAAAAACTGATGCATGCTCTTCCGCTGCCCTGGTCATTTTTCTTTTGGATTCTCCGGATTGAAAACGAAAAATGTCAGGGTTCGAGCGTGCCCGGAGAATTCCAGCCGTTCCAATCGTAACAATGCGCCTGATATTATAATGCTTCATCTGATGGATAATAAGAGGAACAGCTGCACTTAATGTATCTGATTTATCGGTCGAGAGTGCGCTGTAAACGAGGGAGGTATGTTCATCAAATACCTTGGCGAGATCATTTTCACTCCGGACTTCTCCCTGTACCACATGGAAGTGGGGATGTTCCGCTAGTGACGGGGGAAGTTTTTCAGGAGTGCGTACGAGAGCGGTTATCTCGTATCCTTCCTGCAGTAAACAAGCAGCAGCTCTGCTTCCCGTTCTTCCTGTAGCTCCAAACATCGTGATTTTCATTTTTAGAATCCTCCTGTAAGATGATATTATAACGGCAGATTAAACGGAGCCGGATGGTAAATAAAGCATACTTGTTCCTTTATAAGAAGCAGGTTTGTTGATTAAATGATCGGTGCAGAATAGTTATTTCAGTCTTTGGATGAGCTCTTTCACTTGCCCAGCCCGCCCGGAAATCGTCCCGGAAGGCGTAAGCAGGGCAGCGTATATCTATATACGCAAAAATACTTTGTCTACAGCCTGGCTTCTTCATAAGAAGCAGAGCTCGCTTAATGCGGTGTGAAAAATCCTGTGTACTTTCAGAAATGCCACTGGTCACTGCAAAAGGCAGATATTAAATCAGTGTAGCATGGAAAAATCAAAAATCAAAAAGAAGGTTATACAATGTTTGAAACTGTGGACGCCTGGATGCAGGTAATTAGAGAACCTATTATGAATGCGGCAAATCAAATGGAGTCACTTCCTCTTTTGTTTGCGTTTCTTCTCGGAGCTGTCGGGGCACTTGCTCCTTGTCAGCTGTCTGGGAATGTAAGCGCGATGACGCTGTATGGATCAAGTTCTTTGAATAAAAAAGCTGCCTGGAAAGAAGTTTTCTTTTTTATAACTGGCAAAGTTACAGCTTTTTCCGCCCTTGGACTTCTTGTCGTACTGCTCGGGCGGGAATTCCAGCGGCAGCTGCCTATTTTTTTTGAGCCGTTCAGATTGCTGCTTGGGCCGCTCCTTATCTTTATAGGCTTGTATCTTCTCGGATTGTTTTCCCTGAAATTTTTTGTGCCTTTCTGGAGAAAACGGCTTCCGGAAAAAAAGGGGGCCTGGGGTGCTTTTCTGCTCGGATTCAGTTTTTCGCTCGGTTTTTGTCCGACCATGTTTCTTTTATTCTTCGTTCTTCTGATGCCGGCTGCTGTCAGTGCAGGGTCCGGGTTTATCATGCCGTCAGTTTTTGCCGTCGGAACTTCTCTGCCGCTTCTCTTTGTTATTTTTGTCATCTGGTATTTGGAACTGGGGGGCAGTGCCGTTAAAAAAAGCAGAAAAGCCGGGGAAATAGTGCAGAAGGCTGCCGGAATCATCCTCATAGCAGCAGGACTGATAGACATACTTATCTTCTGGTAATGGAAAACTTTATTTACATTACCAGAAGTTTCTTTTATAATCATGTTAACAGCGGTAAACTGAACGATTGCTCAGTCAGTCCGCCGTTTTTCTTGCTTTGTTTTGTAAGCCCTTACATAAAAGAGAGGAGAAGATGTATAATGGATTTTTCATTAACAAAAGAACAGCGTATGATCCAGGAGATGGTGCGTGATTTTGCTGAAAAAGAAATTGCACCTAAGGCGGACGATATTGACAAAGAGGAGCGGTTTCCGGAAGAAGTTTTCAAGAAAATGGGAGAGCTTGGACTTATGGGGATTCCTTTTCCGGAAGAATACGGAGGTTCCGGAGGAGACACGCTCTCCTATATTCTTGCGGTGGAGGAGATAGGCAGAGTATGCGGAAGTACCGGATTGAGCTACGCGGCAGCTGTTTCTCTTGGATCCTCTCCTATTTATCACTTTGGCACGGAAGAACAGCGTCAGGAACATCTCGTCCCGCTTGCTTCAGGGGAGAGTCTTGCTTCTTTCGGGCTGACAGAGCCTAATGCCGGGTCTGACGCCGGCGGTACAAGAACGAAAGCAGAGAAGCGGGGAGACCGCTACGTTATCAATGGGGAGAAGTGCTGGATTACGAATGCTTCCTACGCACGCACGGTAACGGTCACAGCTGTAACCGGTGAAGATGACAGAGGTAAAAAGAAAATATCTGCATTTATTGTTCCGACTGATGCAAAGGGACTGACGATCCGCGCAGAATACGAGAAGATGGGCGTTAAAGGATCCAACACGACGGAGCTGGTTCTGGAAGACGTGGAAGTTCCGGAAGAAAATATTCTTGGAGATCCGGAAAAGGGATTCAACCAGTTTCTTTACACACTGGATGGAGGAAGAATATCGATAGCCTCGCTTGCGCTCGGTATCGGACGTGCAGCATATGAAGATGCGCTAAAGTACAGTAATGAAAGAAAACAGTTTGGCCAGCATATCGGCAGTTTCCAGGCTATACAGTTTAAGCTGGCGGATGTTGCCATGGAGCTGGAACTGGCAAGAAACATGATAGCTAAAGCTGCCTGGCTGAAAGATAATAAAAAACCGTTTAAAAAAGAAGCAGCTATGGCTAAGCTTTTTGCCTCTGAAGCAGCAACAAGAGCCTGTAATCAGTCCCTTCAGATTCACGGCGGATACGGCTACATGAGAGAGTATAAAATCGAACGTTATTTAAGGGATGCCAAGCTCATGGAAATCGGGGAAGGTACATCGGAAATTCAGCGTCTTGTTATTGCAAGAGAAATCGGCTGTCCGAGACAGTAAAGGAGCGGATACTATGATTAAAAAACTGTTAATCGCAAACCGTGGGGAAATTGCCTGCCGAATCATCCGCACGTGCAGAAAAATGGGTATTACAAGTACTGCTGTATACTCCGAAGCTGATGAAAAAAGCATGCACGTTCGTATGGCAGACGAGGCTGTTTTTATCGGGGGTTCCAGGGTTAAAGAAAGTTATTTAAACATGGACAATGTGCTGCAGGCGGCGAAAGATTACGGCGTGGATGCCATTCATCCGGGTTACGGCCTCCTTTCTGAAAATGCAGAATTTGCTGCTAAAGTGAAAGAAGAAGGAATTATCTTTATCGGTCCCGAAGAAAATATTATCGAGAAAATGGGGGATAAGATAGAAGCCCGCCAGGTAATGGAAAAAGCCGGTGTTCCCGTCGTACCCGGAGCAGTATTAGCTACAGCTGATGAAACCGAAGCAGTAAAAGCAGGAAGATCAATTGGGTATCCTCTTATGGTGAAAGCTGCAGCGGGAGGCGGCGGAATCGGAATGCAGAAAGTGGAGAATGAAGAAGAGCTCCATAAAGCCGTAGCTTCCGTTATTAAAAAAGCAGAAACATTTTTTGGTTCTGCCTCCTTATTTCTCGAAAAGTACGTGGAAGGGGCAAGGCATATTGAAGCTCAGGTGGCAGGAGATTATTCCGGCGGTATCAATGTAATCGGCACGCGGGACTGTTCAATACAGAGACGTCACCAGAAAGTAATTGAGGAAGCACCACCGCCAAACTTCTCAGCAGAAGGAGAAAAAGTACTCCGCACTGCCGCTGAAACAGCAGCAGGAGCACTTAACTACACAAATGCAGGAACCGTTGAATTTCTTGTGGATAAAGATGAAAGCGTTTATTTTCTCGAGATGAATACACGTCTTCAGGTAGAGCACCCGGTTACGGAAGAAACTTCAGGAATAGATCTTGTGGAATGGCAGATTCGTATTGCCATGGGGGAACGGCTTGAAGAGCTTCCATTAAAAAAAGACAGGGCAGCCTACTCACTTGAGGTACGTATTTATGCAGAGGACCCGAAGACTTTTTTCCCATCTCCGGGGAAAATTACAAAGTGGAAATTTCCGGAGGAAGAAGGAATCCGTTACGATGTCGGCTTCGATGAAGGGGATACAGTGACACCCTACTATGATCCGATGATTGGAAAAATTATCTGCAGTGGTGAAGACCGCCACAGCGTAATCACAAAGCTGGCAGACGTACTTGAACGGGCAGAAGTAGAAGGTATTAAAACAAACATCCCTATGCTGATCGACATATTAAAAGACCAGCGTTTTCAAAAGGGAGAAGTAACAACGCACTTTTTAATGCAGACTCAATAAGGAGGAACTACAATGGCAAAGATCATGACGACGATGGCAGGAAATGTATGGAAAATTAATGTGAAGGTAGGAGATCAGGTAACTCCGGGAGATGAAGTAGTCATTCTTGAATCAATGAAGATGGAAATTCCAATTGCGGCGGAGACAGAAGGAAAAGTTGCTGAAATTCTCGTCGAGGAAGGAAGCTTCGTGAATGAGGAAGAAGTAATCGTGAAGCTTGAAGATTAAGGAGGGGGCGCTGTGAGTATGCCGAGTAACGTCATACTTAAGGAGGTTGGTCCACGGGACGGCCTTCAAAATGAATCTTCCATTGTTTCAACTGAAAAAAAGATTGCATGGATCGATAAACTGGTGGATGCAGGGCTGAAATATATTGAAGTCACATCGTTTGTTTCACCGAAATGGATTCCGGCGCTTGCGGACGCAGACGATGTTTTCCGCTACTTAAAAAGGAAGCAGGGAGTCACTTACGCGGCGCTCGTTCCGAATGCCCGTGGACTGGAAAGAGCGTTAAGAGCGGACGTGGACGAAGTGGGGATTTTCATTTCAGCGAGCGACACGCATAATCGCCGAAACGTCAATAAATCTATAGAAGAAACACTTCCTGTTTTAAAAGAAGTAGTCAGGACAGCCAAAGAACAGGGAAAAACGGCAAGAGGATATTTGTCTACAGTGTTCGGGTGTCCATATGAAGGGCGGGTCCCCGTCAGCCAGATAGAAAAAATCAGTCATGAACTCCTCGAGATGGGTATAGACGAATTATCTCTCGGGGATACGATCGGTGTTGCCAACCCTAAACAGGTAAAACAAATTGTCAGGCAGCTGAAAGTTACTATTCCTACCGGGAGGATGGCTCTCCATCTTCACAATACGAGAGGACTTGCGCTTGCCAATATCGTTGCGGGACTGGAAGAAAACATACAAATTTTTGATGGAGCAGCCGGTGGACTGGGGGGCTGTCCGTATGCGCAGGGGGCTACAGGGAACGTGGCCACCGAAGACGTGCAGTATTTGATGCAGTCTCTCGGTATCGAAACAGGCGTGGATTTGAAAAAATTAGTGGAGGCTGCACAGTTTATTGCGCCGCACATCGGCACAGACCTCCCGAGTTATCAGCTGCGCCTGACAGATGAGGAGGGGGATGGAGCATGATACGCACCGATATAAGCGAAGGAACAGCAGTACTGACTCTGGACCGGCCGGAAGCTGCCAATGCTCTGTCACGTCAACTCGTCGAAGAAGCGGCAGAAATACTTAATGAGTGGAAGAAAAACCCTGAAATCCGTTCTGTCATTTTGACTGGAAGTGGGGAAAAAGTTTTTTGTGCAGGAGCAGACTTAAAAGAACGGGCTGAAATGAAACCGGAGGAAGTCTGGCGGGCAGTGCAGGGAATACGTTCTTTTGTAGAAACCATCTATCAGATGCCGCAGCCGGTTATAGCCTCACTGAACGGAGCAGCTCTTGGGGGCGGGCTGGAGCTGGCACTCGCCTGCGATTTCAGGATCGGTCAGGATAAAGCTGCGTTTGCCCTGACGGAAACCGGGCTCGGAATTATTCCCGGAGCAGGAGGAACGCAGAGACTTCCGAGGCTGATCGGTGAGCAGAAAGCCAAGGAAATGATTCTGACCGGGAAAAAATATACAGCGCAGGAAGCTGTGGAGTCAGGACTTCTCCTTAAAGCGGTTCCTGCTGCCGAACTTGAATCCGAAAGCAGGATACTCGCAGAGACAGCAGGGGCCAGGGCTCCTCTTGCCAATAAATTTGCCAAAGCAGCCATAAATGAAGGGCTTCAGTGTTCACTGGAAAAAGGGCTGGAAATTGAACAGAAGCAGTATGAAAAAACGATTTATACTGAAGATCGAATGGAAGGTCTGAAGGCATTTAAAGAAAAAAGAAAACCCGTATTCCGCGGGAAATAAAAGGCAGGTGCTCAGAAATTGATGAAACTGGATAAATCATGGGAAGAACGAATACAGGAAATCGAGCACGGCGGGCTTAAAAAATATCACGAAGCTAACGCCCAGAAAGGAAAAATGTTTGTCCGGGAAAGGCTCCGTCTTTTATTCGATAACGGTGAATGGACGGAAGACGGTAAATTTGCCAATGCAGAATCAACAGGTCTTCCAGCCGACGGGGTAATTACAGCTATTGGAAAAGTTCATGGGAGAACTGTATGCGTTATGGCTAACGATTCGACTGTTAAGGCAGGCTCCTGGGGAGCAAAAACGGTGGAAAAAATCGTCCGGATTCAGGAAACCGCAGCAAAGCTGAAGGCACCAATGTTTTACCTGGTTGACAGTGCCGGTGCAAGAATTACGGATCAGGTGGAAATGTTCCCTGGAAGGCGCGGAGCAGGACGTATTTTTCATAATCAGGTGAAGCTTTCGGGAATGGTACCGCAGGTCTGTCTCCTTTTCGGACCATCAGCGGCCGGTGGAGCCTATATACCGTCTTTTTGTGATGTTGTATTTATGGTGGAAGGAAATGCTTCGATGTACCTCGGTTCTCCACGAATGGCGGAAATGGTAAT
This sequence comes from Alkalicoccus saliphilus, assembly GCF_003044065.1. Lineage (GTDB taxonomy): Bacteria > Bacillota > Bacilli > Bacillales > Salisediminibacteriaceae > Alkalicoccus > Alkalicoccus saliphilus. Next base: position 26,977 of record NZ_PZJJ01000011.1, on the reverse strand, counting down.
TGGAGAAAAAGTAAGCCTGGAAGAAATGGGAGGAGCCCGTATGCACTGCTCCGTATCAGGGTGCGGGGATGTACTTGTAAAAGATGAAACGGAGGCGCTTGAAAAAGCAAGAGCTTACTTTACGTATATGCCTGATCATTTTGAAGCAGCGCACCGGAAGCAGGAATCCATGCCGCCGCTTGAAGTGGACCTGGAAAACCTGATTCCGGAAAATCAGAACATGCCTTTTGATATGCTTAAATTTATCGAAGGGATCGTTGATAAGGAATCCTTTTTCGAAATAAAAGAACTTTTTGCAAAAGAGCTGATTACCGGATTTGCCCGGCTGGACGGCCGTAATATCGGAATTATTGCTAATCAGCCGAAACAAAAAGGCGGAGTGCTTTTCCATGATTCAGCAGATAAAGCGGCACGTTTTATTACGCTCTGCGACGCATTTGAAATTCCTATATTGTTCCTTGTCGACGTACCCGGCTTTATGATCGGCACAAAGGTGGAACGGGCCGGTATCATCCGCCACGGAGCAAAAATGGTAGCCGCAATGTCGTCAGCCACTGTGCCAAAAATCTCTGTCATTGTTCGTAAAGCTTATGGAGCCGGCCTTTATGCAATGGGCGGACCTGCGTTCGAACCGGACAGCTGTATTGCGCTTCCGTCGGCACAGATTGCCGTTATGGGACCCGAAGCGGCTGTAAACGCTGTTTATGCTAACAAAATTGCAGAGCTTCCGGAAGCTGACCGTCCGGCTTTTATTGCTGAAAAAAGAAAAGAGTACCAGGAGAACATCGACATTTACCGGCTGGCTTCTGAAATGATTGTGGATGATGTAATCCCGGCAGACAGGCTGAGGACTGCTCTTGTCGACCGGTACGATCTATATGAAAACAAAGAAGTTATATTCTCGAAAAGAAAACACGCGGTATATCCAGTTTAATCGGAGGTGGAACACATTATGAAACAGATCTTTTCCTCACCGGATGAAATTATTGAAGGTATCGAAGATGGAGCGACTATATTAGTAGGGGGCTTCGGACTTTGCGGCATTCCCGAAAATGTAATTCAGGCTCTTGTACGAAAAGGAACGAAGCATTTAACAATCGTGTCCAATAACTGTGGAGTCGATGACTGGGGTCTCGGCCTGCTTCTCGAAAAAAAACAGATAGACAAAATTTACGCATCCTACGTAGGAGAAAACAAGGAATTTGAAAGACAGGTGATCAACGGCGAACTGGAAGTGGAACTTGTTCCTCAGGGAACACTTGCAGAACGCCTCCGTGCAGGCGGAGCCGGAATACCGGCTTTTTACACACCGGCAGGCGTCGGGACTAAAATTGCCGAAGGAAAAGAAGTGCGTAAATTCGACGGCAGGGAATACGTTCTGGAACAGGCTATCACTGGAGACGTAAGTATTGTACGTGCACATACCGGAGACACTTACGGCAACCTGATTTATCGAAAAACCGCCCAGAATTTCAATCCTATGATAGCTGCGGCAGGCAGAACAACTATCGCAGAAGTGGAGCATCTCGTCGAAGCCGGCACACTTGATCCCCACCACATTCACACTCCGGGTATATACGTAAATCGGATGATTGAAGCGGAACAGGAAAACCGTGTGGAAAGACGGACGGTAAAGGAAGCATAAAGGAGGGAACAGCATGGCAGTAGACCGAAAAGCGATGAGGGAAACAATCGCAAGGCGGGCAGAAAAAGAAATACAGAGCGGGGATTACGTAAACCTCGGAATTGGGATGCCGACTATGGTGGCGAATTATCTTTCAGAAGACAAGCAGGTTATGCTGCAGTCTGAAAACGGGCTTCTCGGTATCGGGCCGTATCCTTCAGAAGAGGAACTGGATCCTGATCTTATTAATGCAGGTAAGGAAACCGTTACTGCAGCAAAGGGAGCTGCTTATTTCAGCAGCGCAGAATCTTTTGCGATGATACGTGGAGAACATATCGATGTAGCCATTCTTGGGGGAATGGAGGTTGCCGAAAACGGAGATCTGGCAAACTGGATGATTCCAGGAAAGATGATCAAAGGTATGGGAGGAGCAATGGATCTCGTACATGGTGCTAAAAAAGTCATTATTATCATGGATCATGTCAGCCGCAACGGGACCCCCAAAATTGTAAAAGAGTGCAGTCTCCCGCTCACAGGGAAGGGAGTAGTCGACCGGATTATTACAGATCGGGCAGTGCTTGACGTGACAGATAAAGGTCTGGTTTTAAAAGAAATTCTTGATGGATCTTCTTTTGAAGAAATTCAGGAAGCTACAGAGCCGGAGCTTATAAAAGAATAAGATACAGCTCAGGCTGTCCCGGAAGGTTACACCGGGACAGCCTGACTGTTTTCATATCTTATGGGAAGTTTTCCTACTTTGAAATCCGGCCTGACAGTGCCGGGTTTCTTTTTTTCTTATTGGTACCGGGCGTAACACAGTGTCCCGGAGCAAGCAGCCCATTGGCCATTGAAAGCCGCTGGAGAAAAGTTTCTTCATCAAAAGCGTTGTGAATTTCTTCAGCGCGGAGCATGATCTCAGCTGCTGCGCGGGCATCTTCCAGGGCATGGTGATGTTCAAAGGTGATGTCAAGCTCGTGGGCAATCGTCGAAAGTTTATAGTTATAAAACTCCGGCCAGGTTTTTTTGGCAATCTGAACGGTGCAGTTATAGGAAGCGTTTGGGTATGGAATCCTGTGGACGTCAAGAGCGGAACGAAGAACACGGACATCGAAAGCGGCATTGTGGGCGAGAAGAAGATTTCCTTCAATCATCGGTTCCACACGAGGCCAGAGTACTGAAAAGTCAGGAGCCATGCGCACATCTTCCCACGTCAGGCCGTGCACACGGACGCATTTCGGATCAAAATAAGGAGTGAAGGGTTTTATTAAAGAATATACTTCATCCACAATTTCGCTGTCTTTTACGTGTACCAGTCCAATGGCACACGCACTGCCCTGCTCATTTGAAGCGGTTTCGAAATCTATCGCTGTAAAATTCATTTTATTACTACCTCCTGCAAACGTATGTTTCCTAATATAGTAGCAGAGGAAGCTTCATTTGAAAAGAAATGTTAAAGCTAGTGGTTGACGACAAAAAGAAAAAACTCTGCTTCCCTCCGGTCTGCCTGGGAGGAGACCGGCAGCTTCCGCGGGCAGGATAAGGAGTTTATCCATTGAAGGGAATAATTATTCTATGGAAAAGGATCTTCCGACTTCGCTTATTCCCACCGGCGCCCCGCCGGACGTTCCGGAGGGAAAAACCTCTCCTGAATGGAAGAAAGGGCGGAATCAACACGTTTTGTTTAGAAGAGAAACCTTCTTTTTTATTTTCCTGCTGGAGCTGCAGCAGGCGACTCCGGCGGAGAGATAGGACGAGCGGAAGATCCGTTTGGGAGGAAGAAATCAGCTGAAGCCGGCCCGCCCGGAAGCGTCCTGCGGAGGCGAAAGCAGGGAAATGTCTACGCCTGTATAAAAAATACTTTATAAACAGCCTGAATAGGCTGACCCAACAACACATTGGGTCAGCCTATTGTTGGATCAGCGGATACGCTGTTCAGAATCAGGGTCAAAGAAATGGACTTTATTCATGTCAAAAGCAAGCTCTATTTCAGTTCCGCTTTCAACATCTGTCCGGGAGTCGACCCGTGCAATAAACGACTGGTCGGCAACTTTGGAGTAGAGGAAAGTTTCTGCACCCATCAGTTCTGCTACATCAATAGTAGCTGTGAAACGGGAATTTTCGGAAGCCTCAAGAACGAGCGGTTCATCATGAATTTCTTCCGGACGGATACCGAGAATTAATTCTTTCTGATCGTAATCCTTCAGCAGTTTTAATTTCCCTGCAGGAACCTTTACTTTATGACCGTTCATTTCAAACGTATCTCCGTTCAGCTTGCCGTGCAGGAAGTTCATAGCAGGGGAACCGATGAATCCTCCGACAAAGACGTTTTCCGGATAATCATAAATTTCCTTTGGAGCGCCCACCTGCTGCACAAGGCCGTCTTTCATAACGACGATACGGGATGCCATAGTCATAGCTTCCGTCTGATCGTGTGTAACGTAAATAGTAGTTGTCTGGAGGCGGTGATGCAGTTTAATAATTTCTGCACGCATCTGCACACGCAGTTTTGCATCAAGGTTGGAAAGCGGCTCATCCATAAGGAAAACTTTTGGATTACGGACAATCGCACGTCCAAGTGCGACCCGCTGGCGCTGCCCACCGGACATAGCTTTAGGTTTGCGGTCGAGCATTTCTGTCAGTCCAAGAATTTTCGCGGCATTTTTAACTCTTTCATCGATTTCCTGTTTAGGAAACTTACGCAGCTTCAGGCCAAAAGCCATATTTTCATATACGTTCATATGTGGATAAAGCGCGTAGTTCTGGAAAACCATAGCGATATCCCGGTCTTTAGGAGCAACTTCATTAACCCGGTCTTCGCCGATGTAAAGATCTCCTTTGGAAATGTCCTCAAGTCCTGCAACCATTCGAAGTGTTGTCGATTTACCACAGCCCGAAGGCCCAACGAATACAATAAATTCTTTATCGGAAATATCCAGGTTAAAATCTGTTACAGCCTGAACGTCCCCATCATAAATTTTATAAAGGTTTTTGAAAGCTATATCTGCCATAAGTAATAACTCCTTCCAGTGATGTCTGAATTTGATCTGACTTCAGTTTATCGTGAAAGGGTTTTCAATACTATTGGCAGAATGCACAAAAAGCTGCTGCAGTTTTTGTGCATTCTGCCGATATCAGTCATTATGAGCAGACGGATCTGCGAGTAGGAGCATATACACAGCAGTTGCATTCGGAAAGCGGCGGATATCAATGCCGGTTTTTTCAATGAACTTATCGACCCGGTACTGCATCGTATTACGGTGCATATACATCTGCTTGGCTGCCGAGGATATGTTCATCCCGCATTCGAGAAAGCAGTGGACCGACTGCAGCAGAGCTGGATCGTCCTTAACAGAAGTAAGAATCTGCGATACAGTATGAAGCCTTTCTTTTGAAAGATGATTTAGAAGATAATATAAAGTCAGCTCCTGTTCCTTGAAGAAATGTTTTTCCGGAAGTGAAGCTGTAACTTCCCGAAACAGAGAGCTTTCCCATTCGATCTGCGCATTCAGCTGTTCGGGATGGTGGATAATGGAGCCGATGTAAAAAGCCGGACGAATAAAAAAATCTGCCGCGAGCGTGTCGATAATGGAAGCATCTTCATCCATATCTGAAATATCGTCCATTCTTTGAAAAAACAGTCCTTCCCGTGAATTTTTCCAGAAAAGCTTTGTGCTTCCCGAAAAAAAAGCCTGAACGGCTTCAGAAAATTCTTCCCGGTCCTCCAGGGGATGGGGGAGAAAAATATACACAGCCCGCACCGGGAATGTGAGGTATCTGCTCCATTCTTCAGGAGATACTTTTCCGTTCATAAGAAGAAGTTCATGCAGAAGCCGGTCCATATGTCCCGCTGGCACATCTGAGGAGGGAGGGGAAAGCAGTTTCTGCAGAAGGAGCTGCTCTTCATAGGAAAGCTCTTCTTCCATAAGCTTAATTTCTGTCGTGCCATGTTTTAGTATAATAGGCTGTTTATCGTTCATGACCGCTGATCCCCGCTTTCTAGTGGTCTTCGTATACATGGTAAAGCATCAGGTCATGTACTGCCGTTTCCAGAAAGGATTTATCGTCCGGAGGAATCGTTTCCGGCAACTGCCAGTGAATCTTTCCATCTTTCTGGTACGTTCCTTTATGACGTGCCTGCTTGTAATAAAAAGTAAAGGTCCATCCGAAGGGAGGGCGTTCTTTCCATTGAAAATGCTGAATCAAAATGATCTCCTCCTTAAAAATTCGTCTTAATCGTATCATGAAAGGGTAAAGGATAAAAGCAGGCTCATTTTGGAAAAAAGATTCATGATAGGGTAAAATACAAATTACGTTTAGTCAGCTAGGAGGATGAAAATGGGTGATTTCGGCATGCTCCTTCTGGTCATTCTCATAGGAGGAGTGATCGGCGGGGGCACTAATATTGTAGCCATCCGCATGCTTTTCCGTCCATACAGGGCGTGGTATATAGGAAAAAAACAAGTCCCCTTTACTCCGGGACTCATTCCAAAAAGGCGCGGGGAAATAGCAGATAACCTCGGGATGCTCGTGGAGGACCATCTCGTGACACCGGAAGGTATGAAAGAAAAGCTTGCGGAAGGTTTTCTCGTGGAAGAAGTGGAAAAGCGGCTGCAGCAGGCAGTACGTGAAATGATGGAGGAAGAGCGGACACTGGACGAATGGGTGGAGCACCATATAGGAAGAAAAGATCAGCTGCACGATCTTCGTATTAATATAGAAAAAGGCCTTACGGCAAAAGTTTATGAACTGTTTGAACAGTATAAGCACCGGCCGGTCAGGGAATGGCTGCCGCCATCATGGAACACCGCTGTTGAGGAAAGAATTCCTGTAATTGTAGAACAGATCTCCTGGAAAGGAGCAGAATACGTCGATTCAATTGAAGGCAGGGAAAAAATTGACACGATGCTTACACAGTATCTTCAGTCCAAAGGGAATTTTTCTTCTTTCGTTGGAAGACTGACTCATCGTTTTTCTCTTTCGGACACGATTGCGAGGGAGCTTGTCCGGTTCCTGAAAGATGCAGATACTAAAAAATTGATGGAGGAGCTGTTGCTGAAGGAATGGAGGGAAACGACTGCAAGATCTCCGGACTATTTTTTATCGGAAGATAAACTGAATGAGCAGATATCTCTGCTGACATCAGCCCTTGTAGGAAGGGCCCCGGTTGTAGGTGAATGGAGCCGGCCGCTGTCTGCGTGGAGCGGCCGCTATGAAGAATTTTTGAACAGTAAAGTTATTCCATCAATTCTTTCCACTGCCTCCATGATTCTTTCAAAGTATATTAAATCTATTATGAAGCATATTGGGATACGGGACCTCGTAACAAGAGAAGTCAATACTTTCCCACTGGCACGGCTGGAGGAAATGCTTCTTATAATAGCAAACCGTGAATTGAAAATGATTGCTGTGCTCGGAGCACTGATTGGAGCGGTCGTCGGATTGATACAAGGAGTTTTTCTTCTTTTCATATGGTAATGGGATGCATAATAAGTTCATTTATGTTACAGTCTAACGGAGTTGCCAAAAAAACGCCCTCAAGGGCGGGCAAAGAAACCAAGGAGGATTATATTTATGGCCAATCCATTCGATAAGGCACACGAACTAGCGAAAGAACTTCAGGAAAGCGAAGAGTTTACAAAACTTAAGCAGCTTCACGAAGAAATCAACAATGATGAAGTAGCTAAGAAAATGCTCGATAATTTCCGTCAAATGCAGATGGAACTTCAGCAGAAGCAGATGCAGGGCGAGCAGATTTCTGAAGAAGAAGTCCAGCAGGCGCAGAAGCAGTTTGAAGTTGTCCAGCAGCATGAGCAGATTATGAAGCTGATGGAAGAAGAGCAGAAGATGAGCCAGCTTGTCGGCGATCTTAACAAAATCATTACAGAGCCACTGGAATCTCTATACGGCACGGAAGAGAACCAGGAAGGTTAATTTAAGAGAATCCCGCAGCTGCGGGATTCTTTTTTATGCCGTCCTTTTTTGTATTCATGTTAAAATAAGCATTAGAAAGAGGTGAAGCTACTTTGGCAGAACAATGGGAAGAAAAAGCGGTAGAAGCACTTAAAGCTCATAAAGACGGAACTCCGGAAGTTTTTTTGTATTCTTTATTTGATTTTTCATTCGAATATGATGAAGAGAAAGAAGAAGTAAGGCTGGAGGCTCCTGTTTCAGAATTAATGTATAATCCGGTCGGATTTATTCATGGAGGAATTATTACTTATATGGCGGACACAGCGATGGGTCATCTCTGCGCTGCATTTAACGAAAAACCATCCGTCTCCCTTGAACTGAAAACCCAGTTTCTCCGTACGGAAAAAAGCGGAAGTCTTCATGCGGCGGCCTACTTTTTAAAAAAGGGACGCGGTGTACAGTATGTGGAATGTACTATTCATAACGATGAGAACGTTTTGCTTAGTAAAATCAGCGGAACTTTTTATACACTGCCGGAAGAGTAAAGTCCGGCAGTGTACAGGTTAAGGGTGAAAATGAAGCATACCGCCGGAAGAGCGGACAAGACGGCTCGGCACATCGGTCAATTCTTCTTCTTCAAGCCTTTTGACAGCAGCTTTTACAGCTTCGTCGTCTGTATCTGCCTGAAGAGATTCATTGATCAGATGTTCTCCGCCCGGGCTGTATGCTGTTAAAAAATAAGTTTTCATACATACTTCCTCCCTTCCTGCCTAAATAGTACCACAAAATGAATAATCATTCATTTTAAATATGACGAGGTGATTAAATGGCCGTTTTTATTCATTGTGCGGATCTGCATCTTGACCGTGGTATTCAGGCTCCGGACAATATTTCCCGGGAGCTGGAAAACAAGCTGGCACGGGCTGCTTATGCTGCATTTTCAACTATTTGTTCGGAAGCGGTAAACCGCAGCGTGGATTTTATGATAATAAGTGGTGACCTTTATCACCACGAAGAGCGGTCCATTCATGCGCAGTGGTTTTTCAAAAAACAGATGGAAAAACTTGAGAAAGCAGGTATCCACGTTTATGCCGTGCATGGGAACCATGATCCGTTCACGAATGAAGAAGCAGTTCAGCTGCCTGAAAATGTTCACATTTTTCCTCCGGAAGGTGACGTGATAATCCACGAACTGGCGGAAGAAAAAGTTTTTTTATATGGCTTCAGCTATCCGGAGAAAGCTTATACTGCTTCTCCGATACCTATGTTTAATAAAAGAAATGAGGAAGGACTGCACATCGCGATTCTTCACGGACAGGAATCTTCCCAGGAAACTCATGAACCGTACGCTCCTTTTACAGTACAGGAGCTGAAAAATACCGGCATGGACTACTGGGCACTCGGGCACATTCATGAACATCAGGTGCTCAGCAGAAACCCGGCTATTGTTTATCCAGGATGCATACAGGGCGGCCATAGAAAAGAAACCGGTGAAAAGGGAGCCTGCCTGGTAACGATGTCCCGGGAGGAAACAGATCTGGATTTTATACAGTCGTCTAAAGTCATATGGACAAGAGCTGAAGTACCGATCGAACGAGCCGAAACTTTTAATGATCTTATTCTGCAGGCCGGCCGGCTTCTGCCGGTGACGGAAACGGCAGTTTTCTGTTCGATGGAATTTCAGGGAAGAGGAAACCTTCATTACTGGATGCATAGAAACAAAAAGGAACTGCACGGGCTTTTGAGGGAGGAATTCGATCAGGACGAGCTGATAGTGGAGTCTATGAAATTAAAAACGAAGCAGCCTCTTGTGGAAAGCCATTCAGAGCTTGCAGAAGATATTCAGAAAATCACTGCAGAACTGAAAGAAGATTCCTCGGAGCTTACAGAGTACCTGCGGTCCCTGCTGGAACACCCTTCTATCCGCCGTCACTTAAACGGTTTTCAAAAAGAGGAGCTGGAAGATATATTAAATCAGGCAGAAACAAATCTTCTTCTCGCTGTGCAGGAGGAGGAAAACAGATGAAACTGAATTATATTAAAATTGATTCCTACAGCCTGTGGAAAAATAAAGAGTGGGAGGTGGACGGCTCTCTGCTCTTCTTCGGCCATAATGAAAGTGGGAAATCCACTATTCTTGAATTTATTGAAGGGGTCCTTTTCGGTTTTCAGACGGCCGGACAAGAAGGGTGCAGCGGGTCGCTTCTTATAAACTCCGGAGAGGATAAGTGGTACATAGAACGCAGACAGAGCAGGTCGAAGCGTGGAGAAACAACTGTATTAAAAAATGGCCGCCCGGCAGCTGTTTCCGGACTGCTCCAGGGTATTGACCGTTCGACGTTCCGGCATTTGTACCGGATGGATCTTGATCAGCTGCGCCGAATGGAAGAAACAGATCCGGCCGAATTAAATCAGCAGCTGTTCGATACTTCCCTTACAGGTATTACCGGGCTTTTCTCTGCACAGCGCACTGCCCGGAAAAAAGCTGCAGAGCTTTTTAAGCCCCGTGGCAGAACGACTGCTGTCAACAAACTCGTTATTGAAATGAACGAAACAAAACGGGAAGTTGAGGGCTGGAAAAAAAAGCTTGATCAATACAAAGTTTTAAAGGAAGATCTGCTGGCAGCAGAACAGTCGCTGGAGAAGTTGGAAGTTGAGGAAAAGAAGATACAGATCGGCTTGAAAGAAGAGGAATTAAAGGATTTACTGCTTCCGGTATTGAAATCCTACGAAGCAGTTAAAGGGGCGGAATTTTATGAGCCTGCTTTATCAAAAAAAATGATAGAAACATACGAAGGCAATAAAGCGGAACTCCATGATATTGAAAAAAAGCAGGCAGTGTTAAAGGCGGATCGAAAAACAGTCCGTCCTTTTTCCTTCACTGCAAAAGAAAAAATGGAACTTCACCATCTCCTTGAATCCTCCGGTAAAGCAGAGCTTTATGAGCAGCAGAATGCAGAGGCATCGGAGGAAATACGGAAGACAGAAAAAAAACAGGAGCAGCTCCAAAGTCAGTTTCCACCGGATATACATTTGGAAAGCATAGTGGTAACTCCTCCCCTTCGGAAAAAGCTTGAGGAGCTGACAGAAGAAGAAAGAATGCTGAAAATTGAGGAAAAACAGCTCCGGGGAAAAAAACTTTCTGAAGAACTTCCAAAAGCAGAAAAAAACTACCCGGGAAAATGGTTTTCCACTGCGGCCTTTGCCGGTGCCTTGGGAGCAATTATTCTGGGAGAATGGGCTGCCGGTATATTTCTCGTTCTATTTGGAGCTGTCCTTTATATGTACAGTCTTACACGGTCAAAAACAACAGATTCTTCTCCCGGAGAGATGGATACTCTGCAGGAGTACTGGGAAAGTTTTCATAAAGAGAAAGATAGATGGTGTGAGGAAGCGGAAATTCCTTATGGCCTTGATACTGCTGTATGCCGTCATGCTCTGGAAACAGCCGATCAGTTTCAGGAGCTTTCAGAAAGAATGACAAGTTTTTATAATAAGAAAAAAGAGGCAGAAACATGGCTGAAGCAGTTCCGGAGTGAAGCTTCCAGTGCGGCTGGTCTCGCTGTAGAAGAACCATTACACATGCATGTTCAGGCCTTAAAACAAACGGCGGATGATTATCAGAAAGAAGAGCAGGGTGTGAAGAAAAAAAAGGAAGAGCAGGAGTATATCGAGGAAAAGCTGAAACAATTAGAAGCTGAAAAATTTCAGCTGCAAAAAAATCATCAGAAACTCCTTGAATCAGTTTCCTGCAGAAATGATAATCAGTTTTCGAGGCTTATGGTGGAAGAAGAAGAGAAGCGGAGGCAGAAAGAAGAAGCAGTGAGCTGTATTCACCAGATGAACGCTGTGGTTCCGGATGCCCACCGCCAGAAAAAACTGCTGGAGGGTCTGGAAAGCGGAGAAAACAAAATGACGGCTCTCACCCGGGAAGCAGAGGAGGTTAAAAGACGGAAAGAGGAACTGTATGAAAAGAAACTTCATCTTGAACAGTCGGTCCGCGAGATGGAGGAAAAAGGAACATATACAGAACTGCAGCAGAATTATAATAAACAAAAAGATTCGTTAAAAGAACTTGCAGCTCAATGGGCAGTTTTTGCAGCAGAGGACATGATAGCCGAAAAAGTCCGTACAATATACGAAAAAGAAAAACAGCCGGATGTACTTCAGAAAGCCTCCCGGATGTTTTCAGACATGACGGAAGGAAAGTATCCCCATATTCATATTCCGCTGGAAGAGAAAAAACTTCTGGCAGAAAGAAGGGACGGAGCCCTATTTACCCCTGCCCAGCTCAGCACGGGAACGCGGGAACTTCTGTACTGTGCTGTAAGACTTTCTCTGATCCAGGTCCAGCAGGCGCTTCCAGTTTTTATGGATGACGTGCTCGTGAATATGGATGAACCGAGAAGACGCAATCTCTGGAGAACGCTGAAACAAGTTAACGAAAACCATCAGATTATATTTTTTACGTGCCATGAACATATTGCCAGAGAGTGGGAAGATTTCATCGCTGCTCCTTCAGTGAAATTGACGAGTGTATCAGATTCATTTTCCCGCCAATAATAGCAGGGCGCTTTTAAAACTATGAATTGTTTTGAATACCTGCTGATAGAAACCAGGCCGGACATCTCTCCTGTCTGTGTATTATTATAAGACTGCCTGGAAAAATGAACGTCCGCGAGAGGCTTTCCGGGCGGGCCGGACTCAGCTGATTCCATCCTTCTGAACGGATCATCGGCTCGGCCTTCATCGCTCTGGAATCCCTCTATGTCCACTACAGCTTCCGATAAAACGACCGCATTCTATCATCTTTTGAAGGAAAAAGCAGGAGACGTAAAACGAACGATAGAGAAGACTGTTTTCACCTGTTATGGTGCAATGATTTTGCATAAATGTCTTTGTTAAAGCATTCCGGTTTTTTGAAAGTCGCCTGCGGCTGTCCTTCTGCCCGGGCATCGGTTTTACAAAATAAAGAGCAGTGTTTATGAAAAACAGAGCTTTTTCTCCAGTCATCAACAGTCCACTTTAACATAGCTTATTTTAAAGGCAGCTGATATAAAAAAGGAACGGCACTTCTACAATATCATGTAAATTACACATTCTGTTTTCATTATGTGCATGCATGTATTAAAATGTATATAAAATAGCGACTGCCGGCCGTGGAGACCGGCAGTACCACCGAGCTGACAGAAGGAAGCCGTCCAGCAGCTTCCGGAGGGCTCCATTTCAAGCTGGTAAGGAGAGGGTCTTAATGACAAAATTTGTCGTGAACTTAGTAGAGGATGAGGAAAATCTTGGAAAAGTTATTAAAGCCTACATGGAAAAAGAAGGCTGGGAAGTAAAGCACTTTACCGATGGGAAAGAAGCTTCTGAACATATTCCGGAACCTCCGCATTTATGGATACTTGATATTATGCTCCCGGGGATGGATGGCTATCAGCTGCTGAAGTCAATTAAATCCGAAGCGGATACTCCCGTAATATTTATTTCAGCACGGGATAAAGATCTGGACAGAGTGCTCGGTCTGGAGCTTGGAAGTGATGATTACCTGGCCAAACCGTTTCTGCCTGAAGAGCTCGTGATCCGCGCGAAAAAGATGCTTAATCGGGTGTACCCTCCGGATGAGCAGGAAAAAGACGAGATTGAGCTGAACGGCTATAAGATAGATCCGACCTCCCGGACAGTACATGATGGCGGAGAACACATAGAACTGACAACGAAAGAAATGGATCTTGTGATTCTGCTGACTTCCCATATTGGAGACGCACTTTCCAGGGAAACTATCATAGAATACGTCTGGGGGACAGATTATTTCGGTTCGGAACGGGCAGTGGATGACGTGGTCCGGAGAGTCAGAAAAAAACTTCCGCGCATTCACCTTGAAACACTTTACGGATATGGGTACCGGGTTCTCTCATCATGATCCGTCTGAACCTCACGCAGCGGATCTGGTTTTCGTTTATCTCCATCCTGCTGCTTGTAGCACTGCTTATCGGTGTAATTTATCCAATTTCATTGAAAAGCGCTTTGACAGAAGAAACCTATCGGATCATTGAAGAAGAACAGATGCGCTGGGCGAATCCTCAGGGTGAGCACGTAGTGCCTCCTCAGTCGGAGCTTGACTTTATCGAGCGCAGGGAGGCAGAACGCTCTGTCTTTCATTTTTTTCTAATGAATCAGCTGGCGACGATAGAAGGAGATCCTGTGCCGAATGAGGTTCTGCAGGAGATGGGGGAACGGGCACAGGAACAGATGACCCGGCGTGGAAGATATGAACTGACCTACAATGGGGCAACACTTTTCTATGTAGTGTATAAAGTTTATACAACAAGCGGAGAAGCCTATCACGTATCCTATATGTGGGATACGTATCGTGACGAGATGGTTGACCGCCTCTGGGGCAGACTGAGCTATATTATGCTTTTTGCCGGACTGATGAGTCTCGTGCCTGCTTTCTGGCTCAAACATTACCTGCGTCAGCCACTGACGAGTCTTGGTAATCACTTTGAGCAGATTGCCGAAAGAAACTGGAAGGAACCTTTTCACTGGCATGGAGATAAGGATTTCGAAAAGCTGTCCAACCAGTTTGAGAAAATGAGGCAGAATCTGATCCGCTATGATTCAGCTCAAAAAACATTTATGCAGCATGCTTCCCATGAGCTGAAAACACCAATCATGATTGTAAAAAGTTATGCACAGTCTGTAAAAGACGGCGTAACGCCGAGAGAAAATCTGGATGAAACAATGGACGTAATTATTGAAGAGTCAAACCGGATGGAAAAGCGTGTAAAAGATATGCTGTATTACACGAAGCTGGATTCCCTTAGAGAAACACCGATGGATATTACAGAGTTTCCATTCGGGTCTATTGCGTATCACGTGGAGCAGCGCTTCCGATTGACGAGGGAAGACGTCTCTATAACGGTTCAGGGCGACGAGACGATGCTCAGGGGGGACCGGGAACAGTTCCGCATCCTGCTTGAAAACCTCGTTGAGAATGCACTGCGGTATGCAGACAGTCAAATTATACTTTCTGCAGAAGAAGATGAAAATCATACTCTTATACACGTCTGGAATAATGGGGAGAATATTCCACTGGATGAAGTCGACCATCTGTTTACGCCGTTCAGAAAAGGTAATAAAGGCCAGTTTGGACTGGGGCTCGCTATAGTAAAGCGGATCTGTGAGCTGCACAACGGTTATCCGTCAGTCTGGAATAAGGATGACGGTGTAACTTTCACGATGCATCTGCCCAAATACCAAAGCCACGAAAGCTGACGGAAGGGAGACTTCCGACTCCGCATCACGCTTTGCAGCGGCAGCATAATTAATTACAACAAAAAACTTCATCGTCTCACTGGGCAGGGTAACGTTTATACGTTATTCTGCCTTTATTCATGGCGTCCTGAAACTAAAGCAGATAAGTAAAGACCAGCCGTCTTAGCACTTCCCGGCTCGATAGGAGGTTACATAACTAAAAAGGACATTTTCATTCCTCATTGTTTTTGAAAGTCACGTGGGCAACGGTTTTACCGACTAAAGAACAGCCCTCATGAAAAGCAGAAACCTTTTTTCTTCAGGTATCAAAGAACATAGCGTTATTCATAGTTCTGCTGAAATACAATACTGTTATACAA
The DNA here is from genome assembly GCF_003044065.1 of Alkalicoccus saliphilus. Taxonomy (GTDB): domain Bacteria; phylum Bacillota; class Bacilli; order Bacillales; family Salisediminibacteriaceae; genus Alkalicoccus; species Alkalicoccus saliphilus. Next base: position 11,806 of record NZ_PZJJ01000011.1, on the reverse strand, counting down.
GTATACACAGGTCCTTTATCTGCCGAATGTCGGTCCGGTCCCTTATCGCTGGAAAAGGGTAGAAACCGGCATTAACCCCGGCCCTTTCCCTTAGAACGAACGTGCGTTTCGTGTTATAATGTGGATAATGTTTTTTCTGGAAGGAGCGGCTGCCATAATGAAAAAAGGAATTGATCACCATCAGATCGGTGAATCCGTCGATCAGTATTTACTTATAAAAAATGCGAAAAAAGGAATAGCAAGTAATGGAAAACCTTTTTTAACGCTTCATGTATCTGATAAATCCGGTGAGATCGAAGCTAAAATGTGGGGAGTGACCCCGGAAGACGAGACAAAATACAGTTCCGGTACCATTGTTCATATCCAGGGGGATGTTCAGGATTTCCGCGGGATGAGACAGCTCCGGCTGAAAACAATTCGTCCGGCTGGAGGACTGGAGCAGTCTCGGACGGAAGATTTTCTTCCTTCAGCACCACTGGGAAGAGAAGAAATGCTTGAAAAAGTAAATCAGTATTTGTTCGAAATGAGCAATGCAAAATTACAGCGCATTACCCGCCATTTGTTTAAAAAACATCAGCAGGATTTTTCCGTTTCTCCGGCAGCAACGAAAAATCATCATGAATTTGTATCCGGCCTTCTGTACCATGTTCTTTCTATGCTTGAGCTCTCAAGAAGTATTTCCGACCTTTATCCGACACTCGACAAAGACCTGCTGTATGCAGGAGTGATCCTTCATGATATGGCAAAAGTAAGAGAACTTTCCGGGCCGATGGCAACCCAGTACACTCTGGAAGGAAAGCTTATAGGACACATTTCCATGATGTCTTCAGAAGTGGATGAAGCCGCAAAAGAACTGGGAATCGAAGGAGAGGAAGTGCTTGTACTCCAGCATTTAATTTTATCCCACCATTCCAAAGGAGAGTGGGGCAGTCCAAAGCCTCCAATGGTGCGGGAGGCTGAGATACTTCATATGATCGACAACATCGATGCGAAAATGAATATGATGGACAGGGCACTTGAGCGGGCCGCACCAGGGGAATTCACAGAAAGAATCTTTGCAATGGACCAGCGTTCTTTCTATAAACCTACTTTTACCATATAAAAAAGCTTCCTTTAAAAAAGAGGAAGCTTTTACAGGCTGTTTATAAAGTGTTTTTTATACATGCCTATGCATTTCCCTGCTTTCGCCTCCGCAGGACGCTTTCCGGGCGGGTCGGCTTCAGCTAATTTCTTCCTCCCAATGCTCGGAAGAAATGGATCTTCCGCTCGTCCTATCTCGCCTCGGAGTCGCCTGCTGCAGCTCCAGCAGGAAAATAAAAAGAAGGTTTCTCTTCTAAAAACGTGTTGATTCCGTCCTTTCTTTCATAAAGGAGATGCTTTTTCCTCCGGAACGTCCGGCGGGGACGCCGGTGGGATAGAGCGAAGTCGGAAGATCCTTTTCCATGGCCGCAGGGCTGGAAAATAGCTGACGGCGAGCCCCACGGCAAGCTTCCGCCGGGGAGTGCAGGAGAAAGCTGTACATTCAGAAGAATAATTATTCTAAAACCAAGACTTAATCAACACTCTGAAAAAACTTCCTCTAAAAAGAGGAAGCTTTTAGTATATTGCGGGGGTGTCCCACTGATCAGTGATGGGGTTCATACAGGTCCTTTTCATTTAAGGAAGAAGTGAATTCATCGAGTACTTCCTGTTTGAAAACTTCGTAACAGGAAGAAGCTTCCCACTCCTCAGTCGTCATCGTGCTGCAGTTTTCCCACGCCTCTTCCCAGTGTACAAGCAGAAAAGATTCGACCCTGTCATGGACGATAGGGAAATACACTAGCGGGCTCTGATCGAATGAGCTGTCCATTTTATCCATTACGGTCTTAACTAAAAAATTTTGAAATTCTCCGAAGCTCATATCGTTTAGTTTCACTGGTGCCATGTGAAAACCTCCGTTTTAAGTATAGTACTGGAGGTTTTCCCTTTTTTGAATATTACAAACCTTTAAACTGGATCGGCTGGGAGTGTCTGGATATCCCATTTGTGTTTAAGCTGGGAAGAGCCCCCGGCATAAAGCCGTCTTTATTTATTTCAGCCTTCTTCTTCTACTCAAAAAGATCTACAAAATCTTCATCCAGTATGGAGATTTCCGCCTCCTCAATCAGCTCTTCTTCCTTCCGCTGCATCCGGTACATATGACGTTCATTCAACGAGGTATAAAGCTGTTCACTTACTTCATCAAAAGGCACGGTAAAAGGTTCCCTCCCGGTGACTTCAATAATATGAAAACCAAACGGGCTCTCGACCGGTTCGCTGATTTCACTTTCCTTCAAAGTGAATGCTGCTTCTTCAAAAGGCGGAGACCTTGTACCGCGGCGGATTAAACCGAGATCGCCTCCGGAACCGCTGGATCCGGGATCGAGTGAATATGTTTCTGCCAGTTTTGAAAATTCCTCTTCCTCGAGCCGGGAGCTGATGTCCTGTGCTTTTTCTCTGCTTTCGACTAAAATATGACGTACGTGTACGGCTTCTCCACTTTCGTACTCCTGCATTAAGTCTGCCTCTTCAACCCCTTTTTCATTTCCGGTCAGCTCCTCCAGAACGAGCCGCTTTAAAATACGCTCTTCAAGCTGTTCCTGACTGGAAACCCCCTGCATTTCTGCCAGTGGATAAAAATCATCCGTTTCCTGAAGGCCAAGGGTGTCACGCAGGGACAGCATTTCTTTTTCTACATCTTCTTCAGTAATGCCAAGATTTTCTGCTTCTGCTTCAAATATTTTACGATTAATCAGCTGACTCAACACTTCTGCACCGTGGCGTTCCCGGAGAGCTTCATGCAGCTCTTCGGCGGAAACAGACCCGGCATTGGTTACAGCAGCCATTTCCTCCTGTTCAGTTTCTGAGCTGTTATTATAATCCGATGGAAGGGAGCCGTCGTTGGAGCACGCTGTCAGGAGCAGAACCACAAGTAAAATATATCTCATAAGCCGGTTCCTCCTCTTCCTTTAATTACTCTTATAGTAGCATATGTAATACTGTTCGTCCGGTTTTCCTTGTTAAATTTTACAGTGAGATTTATTACCACTTTCTGATGAAGACGGCTGAATTATTAATTTTCGAGACAGCTTATTTTTCAGGACGATCGCGGTTCTTATTTTTAAGATAAAGTGTGAAGGTGATGGGTGAAAAAACTCCGTTTCAGGACGAAACTGGTGTTGAAGGCTGTAAGCTCTACAGCGGGGAGGGGAGCCGAACGTGCTGTTAAAGTGGAGGAAAAACTATGCCCCTGCTGTGGAGATACTATCAGGCAGCTGAGGCAAAAAAACCTGCCGCAGAGGGCAGGTTTCTAAGTTAAATATATACGGACGAATGACGTAGTAATAAGAATCGTAATCAGTATATTTACTGTCCGGAAAATTTTCTGATGCTTTTCCTCCGGGATCTCTTTGGAAACAACAAGGTTATTTGTCATTGTGTTAATAATGAATAAATAAAACATAGCAAATAAAATATATGGTATATACATAATAAACCTCCTGATTTAGGTGCCCGGGTTCAAATTCGTCAGATGGAGCGTTATATTTAAACGTGAACAGGGAATAATTAAAGATATACTAAGTGTATCAAATATTCTGCGGAAAGAAAATGAAACATTGTCTGGAAGCTGAATCAGAGAGGTGTCGGAATGAACGTATGGAAAACTGCATTTTTTGGTCTCCTGGGATTAATTCTGGTTGTTATCGCAGGCGGATGGCTCTGGGTAAATCAGTCGCTGGATAGTACAGAGGAAGAATCTTTCGTACCGCCGGATCATGAGAGGACAGCACCGGAGCAGCCGGAGTTTTTAGTGTCGTCGACGAGAGAGGATGCAAACGCCTGGCTTCAGCGTGAACTGGAAGAGGAAGAAAATATGGACGATTTTGATTTAATTATTGATGATGCTGTATATTTTCAGTCGGAAATATCTGCTTTCGGGTTTGATATTCCTGTTGAGGTCCGATTTAACCCGGAAGTCGCTGAAGATGGGAACGTCTGGCTGAGGGAGGACGGATTTCAGGTAGGGTTTGTGGAACTTCCGGCGGAACAAATTTTTAATCTGATTGGAGACCGGCTGGAACTTCCGGAATGGATCAGTGTGGTGCCGGAAGAATCATCCCTTTACCTTGATATGAGGGAAATGCATACAGAGGACTACATCATTGAGGCAGAAACTCTGGATCTTGAAGAAAACGATATACAGTTTAGAATAATTGCAGCTGAATAATAAAACGGTCACGACGCTGTGTCGTGACCGTTTTATTACTATTGTTTAAGTTCTGTTACGGGGACAATTACGCTGTCGGTTGGGCAGCTGTATACTGCCTTCAGCAGAAGCTATTTTCCGTGTACTTACCCTCCATTAAAAAAACGTGTAAAAAGATTAAGAAGCGGGGCTTTCTTTTTCCACTTCCACTTCCGGTTCCACCATTGGACGGATAATGTGGAAGCCGGTTTTGTTTTCTTCAATCAACGATTCCTTTGGAGCAGAAAGCATTTGACGGAATGCAAAATAGTCATAAGTGCTCAATCCGAAGTTAACAGCGGATAATATAGCAATATAATGCGTATGGGCGGGATATACAGCTGCCAGAACGACAGCACCAAGTGTAATAACTCCCGCTGGTGAAACAGTAGAAATGATACTCAGCTTTCTGGAAACAGGGTGCTGGGACGAATAATAAAAATACGGCCACTGATTTCTTCTGAATCCAAACTTAGCTTTTCTGCCTGCAGCCCAGATAGGAATGCAGTGGAGCAGCAGGTGTGCTGGCAGTACGGCCGTAAGCCCGCCTATTACAATAAAGAATCCATAGTCAACCAGCGGTGTCTGAGCACCGAACGTTTGAAACATCGTAAAAAATATTAAAAAGTATGCAAGCATCATCAAGGATGATAAAAACCACATACGTGTTTTTCCGATTTCTTTCGCAACTGAAACAGTCTTTAAGCAGTTCATCGGGAAAACCTCCTTCAGCTACAAATATAAACAAGTAATACCTTGATAATGTACTCCCCCTGAGCGAAAAAATCAACATCTTTCTGAATAAGAATTTTTAAAAGATAAAGAAGTGCCCATTTGAGCGGCTTTTCATTCCTCTCAATTTTAAGCTGTCTTGAAAAAAGGAGTGCTTTTGTTATCGTAATCCGGCTTCCACCCGCCTTTCGCCGGTCGGAGTGGTTCCAGCATTCACCGCTCCGGAGCTCTTTTATGTCTTCTGCAGCTTCCGCAAAAAACTGTGACTTTCTGCTATCCAGGGAGGAAGCAGAGAATGGAGCGTCCAACGGGAGAAAAGAAAATTTACATTCAGGAGGATTGGAAAACTTTACATGTTTGTTTCTGTTAAAGCTTCGGACAAAGGTTCAAAGAGGCAAATAAAAAACTCCGGAAGACCGGAGTACTGTTGAAATGCATATAGTTTATTAAAGGACGGTTTTTATAAACTTGTCGTAACATTGAATTTTAAAGGCTGAATTCCGGAAGTTTACTCAGGTATCACAGGAGGGGCAGGATTGCGATTTTTAGGCGCAGGGATAAGTTCGCCATCTGTTTCGGTGAAATCTTCTTCAAACTTTTGCATCGATTTGTCGAATATATTCATGAAGTCGGGGCCGTAAACATGTTTTACAATACTTATCAACTCAGAAAATTCCGGAAATTTACCATATAATTCTTTAATAGGGAGGGACCCGGCGTATACGCTGTATGTATCAGGATTGTAGCATTTGAAAGTTTCCAGAAGAAGATTTTCTCCTTTTTCCGTTAAGTAGACATACGTATTCCTTTTATCGTTATCCCGTTTTGAAAAAGTCAGGAGCTCCCGCTCTTCCAGTTTTTTTGAAAAGTTGAACGCGGTAGAAACGTGCATTACGCCGAATTTTGCTATGTCGGAAATGGATGCTCCCTCAAGATGATAGGCAATCCATAAAATATGGTGTTCGTTAATGTTTAAATCAAAGGGCTTTATCCATGCCTGCCAGTCTTTTTCAATGGATTTCCAGAGAGCTTTGCTGAGTTGGGCCAGTTTATGACTGAACATAATAGACTGCTTCATTGACTGCATTGGATCCTGTTCCATAATTTAACCTCCTGTCGCTGATGCGGATATACATACGAAACCATTATTTTACTAATAAAATGATATACATATAATAACACAGCTTTTTTAAAATACTCAATATCATTTCTGTATTTTCTGAAAATTTATTTCGGTTTTATTAGAACACTTTTATAAAAAGGTTTTCGAGCATTAAAAATCCGAATGCTGCGCAGGAGCATTCGGATACAAATCACTAAAAAATTATTGTAATAAAAGAGTCAGCCATGTTTTCTCTGGAAATTATCCATAAGCTCCTGCAGCGCCTGCACGTGTTCCACGGGAACTGCGTTATATATGGAAGCCCGGCAGCCGCCGACACTGCGATGACCGTTCAGTCCCATAAATCCTTTTTCTGAAGCTTCCTCAAGAAACATTTTTTCGAGCTTTTCGTCCGGAAGACGGAAGGTGACATTCATAAGTGAACGGGCATTTTTATCCGCATGACCTTTGTAAAACCCGTTGGACTGATCAATTGTACGGTACAGAATGCCGGCTTTTTCTTCGGCTCTTTTTTCTATTGCAGGGAGGCCGCCGAGATCGAGGATCCAGTCGGTCACCAGCTTTGTAATGTATATAGCCCCTGTAGGAGGAGTGTGATAAAGTGAATCTTTCGCAGCGTGCTGTTTATAGGAAATGGAAGGGGGAAGGCTGCTGTTTCCTGTTTCTATCATCGACTTTCGTATGAAAACAAGCGTTACACCGGCCATCCCGGCATTTTTTTGGGCACCGGCGTAGGCAAGATCTACTTTATCCCATGGAACCGACCGGCTTAGTATATCACTGGACATGTCAATGATAACCGGCTGGCTGCCCCGGTCAGGAAGCTCGGGCCACTGAGTACCGAAAATTGTATTATTCGCAGTTAAATGAACATAGGCCGTGTCGTCCCCCAGTCCTTTTAAATGAACATCCGGGATAGAGCGGTAGTTGTTATCGGCAGAGGAGGCATGGACTTCTGTTGAGCCGAAAGCAGAGGCTTCTTTTAATGCTTTTTCAGACCATGAGCCTGTGAGTACAAAGGAAGCCTTTTTATCAGGAGATAAGAAATTTTGAGCGGTCATGGAAAATTGGAGTGTCGCACCACCCTGAAGAAATAAAATGTCAAATTCATCCGGAACGGATAAAATGTCGCGGAGCTGCTGTAAAGCCTGAAAATGAATTTGTTCATACAGGCTGCTGCGGTGGCTTAATTCCATCACGGCAGCTCCGGATTGTTCAAAGTTGAACATTTCTTTTTGTGCTTTTTCAAGCACCGGCGAGGGAATCGGGCCCGGTCCGGCATTAAAGTTGTAAGCTCTGTTCATATGTAGACTCCTCCTGAAGAATCAGCTGCTGTTTTCAGCAGCTGACATAGTAGTGTACTTTGAAGTTTTATTGAAACTGTTGAAAACTAAGAAGAAAGGTGGCGCGCAATCTCTTCCGAAAGTGAAGAAAGTTTTTCACTCGAATAATCACCGCTGTTATCTGCCCATGTAGGCTGGAAGCCGTCTTCTTTTCCATAGCGCGGAAGGAGATGAAGGTGATAATGAAAAACAGACTGACCGGCAGGCTTCTTGTTGTTGTTAAGGACATTCAGGCCGTTCGGTTCAAAAGCTTTATTCAGTGCTTTAGCCACCCCTGGTACAGCCCGGTAAAGATTAGCCGCTGTTTCCTCCGGGAGCTCGAAAATGTCTTTTACGTGATCCTTTGGGATAATCAGCGTATGTCCTTTTGTTACCTGGCTTATGTCAAGAAATGCATATACATGCTCATCTTCATACACCTTGGCGGAAGGGATGTCTCCCGCAATAATTTTACAGAAAATACAGTCCTGATCTGTCATTTGCATCACCTCGATAATTTGTTGGAATATTCATGTAATAAAATTTATCTTATCATATATTTTCACGATCTGCGAGAAGCAAAACAGGAAGGCTTTTCATCAAGGCAGGATTTCGATATAGTTTGAAGAGATAAAGAATGGAGGAGTCACTTGTTATGGAACGATTATTGGAACTTAAACATGTGGACGGCGGTTACCAGCGTACGCGGCCGGTGCTGCATGATATTTCTTTTAATGTAAACCGCCATGAAATAGTCGGTCTGATCGGGTTGAACGGGGCCGGTAAAAGTACGACTATTAAACATATTTTAGGGCTGATGGAACCGCACCGGGGGACTATAAAAGTCGATGGGCACACGATTGACGGGTCCCCGGATGCCTACCGGAGGCAGCTCGCCTACATTCCGGAAACCCCGCTTCTTTATGAAGAGCTCACGTTATGGGAGCATCTGGAAGTGACGGCGATGGCTTACAGTATCTCCGAAAATGATTTTCATAATAGAGCGGAGGAACTGCTGAAAGAGTTCCGGATGACAAAGATGAAAAACTGGTTTCCTGACCATTTTTCGAAAGGTATGCGGCAGAAAGTAATGATAATGAGTGCATTTCTTCTTGAGCCTAAACTTTACATTGCAGACGAGCCGTTCGTAGGCCTGGACCCGGTCGGGATTAAATCCTTCCTTGAAAGAATGCAGGAAATGCGCGATCAGGGGTGCGGTATTCTCATGTCCACGCATATTCTGTCCACTGCTGAAAAATACTGTGACCGCTTCGTTTTTCTGGATCAGGGCAGAGTACTGATGCAGGGTACCCTTCAGGAACTGCAGGAGCAGGCTGATATGCCAGGGGCAGATTTAGACGATATTTATGTAGCTGTTACTGAGGAAGATACTCATGAATAATGTCATGACATTATGGCAGACAAGAAAACAGGAATACTGGTCCACAGCAGTTAAGTATCTGCGTCTTATAGGGAACAGCGGCTTTTTATTTGCCATTTATATTTTGTTCCTGTTTGGGAGTTATTATTATGGACGTTTTTTGGAGTGGCTGCCGGAAAACTTCCCTGCTGTTTTATTTTTCACGCTCGTTTTTGCGTGGATGACTGCCAGGGGGAGGGTGAGGACATTTGTAAAACAGGCGGATCTTGTGTTTTTACTGCCGATGGAAGAAAGGATGAAGCCTTACTTCCGGTCGTCGCTTCGTTACAGCTGGCTGATGGAAACGGGGTGGATCACCCTGCTGTTTCTCGTGCTTGCCCCGCTTTATTCAGACCGTATCGGCCAGGCAGCAGGTCCGCTTCTTCTCGTACTGCTCCTCCTGTCTTTATTAAAAGGATGGAACCTTGCTGCTTCGTTTGAGGAACAGCGCATCGGTGATGAAACGACTTTCCGCATGCATAAATGGCTGCGTTTTTTTGTAAATGCAGGCATTCTGTTCCTTTTATTTTCCGGGCTGCTTCTGGGAGCCGCGATTTCCGCATTGGGAGCAGCATGTATATATTATTTGTACTTCAAAAAAATTAATGGAACGCTTCAATGGCAGCGTCTGATTGAAATAGAGAATAATACAGTGCGCTTATTTTACCGGATTGCCAACAATTTTACTGATGTACCGCATTTAAAAGAAAGCATTCGTGAACGGAAGTGGCTTTCGTTTATATACCGTTTTGTTTCGTACAGCCGCCGGAATGTGTACAAGTACTTATTCGCAAGAGCTTTTCTTCGATCCGGCGATTATTTCGGCGTCTATATGAGACTGACTTTTTTAGGTGTCATATTTATTCTTGCTGTTGATCTCAGCTGGGGACGGTGGCTTATGGGAGCACTCTTCAGCTATATGACTGTTCTTCAGATGGAAACGCTCCGCTACCATTTCCGTACGAGTCAGATGCCGGAACTTTATCCTCTGCCGGAAAAAACAGAGGAGAAGGGTCTTATATACTGGCTGAAAATACTTGGTATTGTGCAGGTAGCGATTTTTACTTTTGCTTCCGGAAACGTTCTGGACGGTATTACAGTTCTGGCAGCTTCTGCGGCTGTATATGTGTATGTTATTTACTACCGTATTCCGAAGAGAAACAGTACCGGATAGAAGCTTGCTTTTTGAAGAAAATATGTCCGGATTCTTCTGCGTAATGGAAGATGTTTTTACTTTTCAGGCCGCCTCAAATTATTTGAGGCGGCCTGGTGTTTTTTATATGATTTTATCTCTGGTCAAAAGTTTCCAGTACGAGTCCGCCTAGTATATTGGCTGCATGCAGCATAGCGCGTTCGTCGATATCAAATTTCGGATGGTGATGTGGATAGGCGGTTTCCCATTCCGGATTCATCGCCCCTGTAAAGAAAAATGCCCCTTTAACATGCTGAAGGTAGTAGGCAAAGTCTTCTCCGCCCATCTGAGGCTTGGATAAAACGACTTCTTCAATACCTTCTGCCGCTTCTGCGACCTTTGCTGCCGTGCGGGCTTCCTCTTTATGGTTGATAACTGCAGGGTAGCCGCGTTCATAAATGGCTTCTGCTTCTGCACCGTAGCTGGACGCCGTTCCTTCCGCAATTGAAACGATTTTTTCTGCGAGCAGATCCCGTACACCTTCATCGAAGCTTCGGGCAGTCCCGACAATCTTTGCCTGATCTGCTATTACGTTGTAGGCGTTTACTGATTCAAAATGGCCGACACTTACTACAGCTGATTCCATAGGATCCACGGCACGGCTTACAATATGCTGAAGGCTCTGGACAATCTGGGAACCAATAAGAATAGAATCTTTCGTCATGTGCGGCTGGGCCCCGTGACCGCCTGTACCACGCACATTAATGGAAAATTTATCGGCAGCTGCCATAATCGGCCCTTCCGTATACTCCATTCTTCCAAGCGGTGTAGTAGCCCATAAGTGGGTGCCATAAATCACGTCGACACCGTCCAGGCATCCGTCTGCTATCATTGCCTGTGCTCCTCCGGGTGCGAGTTCTTCAGCATGCTGATGGATGAATACCACAGTGCCTGCAAGCTCATCTTTCATAGTGTGAAGTACTTTTGCAAGTACAAGGAGCTCGGCTGTATGACCGTCATGCCCGCACGCATGCATAGCCCCATCCACTTTGGACGCAAAAGGAAGGCCGGTTTCTTCTTTGATTGGCAGCGCGTCAAAGTCAGCGCGCAGAGCGACGACTGGCCCTGGCTTTCCGCCTTTCAACACTGCTGTGACCCCCCGTTCACCAACTCCCTCTTTCACTTCGTGTCCAAGCTTACGGTGGTATTCTGCAATATAAGAAGGTGTATCCTCCTCATGAAACGATATCTCAGGCCGTTCATGCAGGTAACGGCGTATTTCCACCATTTCTTCATAATGTTCAGATAACTTCTGCTGTAATTCTTTAAACAAAGAAAAAACCTCCTTTTACAATCTCTTTTCCATTTTACCTTCTGAATAAAAGGAAAGAAAGTCATAACAGTTTATTGAAAAAAGCAGTAATCCTTTTATAATGATGAGGGTGCCGACGGTCCCCGTAAAAAGATTACTGCAGGGCAAATCAGAAAAACCGGCACATACAGATCCAATAAGCGGAGCCCTGAACAAAATATTTGTTCAGGGCTGCAGGCTGTTTATAAAGTATTTTTTATACAGGCGTAGACATTTTCCCGCTTTCGCCTCCACAGGACGCTTTCCGGGCGGGCCGGCCTCAGCTAATTTCTTCCTCCCAATGCTCGGAAGAAATGGATCTTCTGCTCGTCCTGTCTCGCCTCGGAGCATTCCTGTCAGGTTCGTCTGGCCCCTCTGGACATAAAAAAGATCCTCCGATATGATGCAGTTGCTAAACCAAAAACCATCATAAGGAGGATCCTCTATGAATCGTAATCGAAA
>NZ_PZJJ01000010.1 GCF_003044065.1 Alkalicoccus saliphilus | reverse complement strand
CTTCTTCGACGGCTGTTTTCTATTCTTGAACGGAAAGTGGCTCCCACCTCCGCATTCGATGGCTCCCTTGTCCGCAAAGAGTGGCTCAAAACTCAGCACAAGTGGCTCTTTCCCTCCGCAATACTCAATCCAATGCATTTTCGTTGGACAGCTGAGAAAATGTCTGCCTGTACTGGTCTAATGTTTGTAAAAAGCGGTTCATCATGACCGGCTTGATGATGTAGCTGAAGGCACCTCCCCGGATCGCTTCTTTGACCGTGTCGGTTTCATTGGACGCCGTAATTAAAATAAAATCAATGTTATTGTAATTTTTTCTTATTTCCCACATGCATTCTATTCCATTCATGTCAGGCAGGAACACATCCAAAAGGATCAGATCCGGTTTTTTAATTTTTAGCATTTCCAGTGCCTGTTCAGCGGAATTTGCGATGTAGGGAACGGAAAATCCTTCGATTTTATTTATAAACTCCACGTATATAGCAGCAGCTGTTTCGTCGTCTTCTACGATGACTACCTCGATCGTCTGCATGATGATTCCCCCTGTATGGATGAAATAAAGATCAAATTTAAGCGGTTCGGCTTTCTGTTTTCGGAATAATGACCGTAAATCTGGCTCCCCCCAATTGGCTGGATTCGACGATAATCTCCCCGTTTAAAAGCTTCAAGTTCCGGGTGACAATGGCAAGCCCCAGGCCGTGGTCGCCTCCCGTCTTGCTCGTAAACCCTTCTAAAAATATTTTATCCACCATCGCCTGGGATATCCCAGGGCCGTTATCTTCAATATCAAATATAATATCGTTTCCTATATCAGTAAATGAAATTAACACTTCTCCATGTTTATCAGCTTTCCCCCGGACTGATTCCAGCGCATTATCAATAATATTTCCGACGATCGTGACGATCTGTTCTTCGGAAATATGAGAAGGAAGGGACGACAGGCAGCTCTCCGTATCGATCGTCAAGGATACTTTTTTCTCTGACGCACGGTTTTTCTTTCCTAACAGGCACGCCACGATGAGCGGGGAAGACACAGATTCCATCAGAAAGGAAATAACGTCCTGCTGCTGCTCAACTTCCTTGGAAATAAGAAGCGTAGCTTCCTCGGTTTTATTTAATTTCAGAAGGCCGTAAATCGTATTTAATTTGTTTAAATGTTCGTGGTTCGTCACCCGCATGTTTTCTTTATATTCTTTGATCTGCGAAAATTCTCTGGCGTAGGACTCCACATCTTTTAACGACCGGAGCGTGAGTACGATCCCTTTTACTTCCTCTTCCATAATCGCGGAGGCATTCACAAGGTAAATTTTTTCACTTAACAGTACCCGGAAGCTTTGATGCGGTATTTTTTCGCTTACCATGGAACTCAGCAGGCGGATTAACTGCTGATGCTGTATTTTCTTTCCGATCTGCTGATTTTCAAAGTAGGGGATTTCCCGTGCTTTTTTGTTGATGGAAACAACTTCTCCGTTTGTATCCACAGCCATCGTCGCATCGTGAATGGACTCCAGAATCGCTTCTTTTTCCTTGAAAGCATAGGATATTTCCTCTGGCTCCAGATTAAAAATGGATTTTTTAACGTTTCTTGATACAAAAAACGAGCCGGTGATCCCGAGCAGTAAAGGAATTAAAAACCACTTGGATATGCTGAACAAATGCTCAGTAATCGTGTCGTTAATATCCGAGCGCAGAAACCCGACGGAAGAAACCCCGATTAACTCGTTCTCCTCGTTATAAATGGGCGTTTTAGCTTTTGCTGCTTCCCCGGAAACCCCTTTGTCTATGTAAACAATGGATCTTTCGTTTTCAAACACCAGGTCGTTCGACGTTCCCATCGGTTCACCGATATGAGCAGGGTTGTGATGAGAGTACCGGATATCCTGTAGATTCCCGACAACGACATAACTTGCTCCTGTCTGCGTGCGGATTTCTTCAGCGATCGGGTTTATCACGGAAGAAGGATCCTCCTCTTCAAACCCGGCTGCGATCTGTTCATTACTCGCCGTTATTTTCGCTACATCCATGGCCCGCTCTCCAAAATGATTGTACATAATGCCGTTGAAAGTAAACGAAAGCAGTACCACAGCGGTGCTGAGGCTGAGAAACACGACCACAATAATTAAAGCAATCATTTTTTGCAGCAAGCTGAACTTCATTGTTAAACCCCCTAATAAATACCAATTTAAAAATAATGAATATAAGTTGTTTAATGATTTAAATAATTTAAATTTTAAAAATATTTCAATTATAAAAACACGTTGCTACACTAACGCTATTGAATGGTAGCGCTTTCAAGCGGCTGAGGTTAATTCAAGTATAACAATTGATAAGGGGAGTTGTTGAAAAAATGGAAAAAAGTAAAAAATTGATTGGTGTTAGTCTTTTATCGGTAATGGTGCTTGCAGCTTGTGGAGAGGACTCTGCCCAGGAAGCAGGAGCAGGGGACGGGGAAGATTTTTATGATGAGAACGACCTGGAGATGATTGTTCCTACGAGCCCGGGTGGAGGATCGGATATTCAGGCAAGATTCATGGCACCATTTTTAAGCGAGCACGTACCCGGTTCTCCGGATGTGCAGGTAGTAAACATCGCAGGGGGCGGAACGATTACCGGATCAAATGAGTTTGCACTAATGAGAGAGCCGGACGGTGAAAGCTCCCTGTGGGGCAGCATCTCCACTACTACCGCTTATTTGCTTGACGAAGAGGGCGTAGAGTACGACTACGATAATTTCACTCCGGTACTTGGCTATCCTGATGGAGGAGTAGTGTACGTTTCTGAATCTACCGGCATCGAGGGGCCAGAGGAAATACTGGAAGCCGAGGAAGAGCTCGTTTACGGGGGAACGAGCGCGACGGGGCTTCCGCTGACGATCCTGTTATCCTTTGAAGTGCTCGGCCTCGATGTAGACGGAATTTTCGGTTATGAAAGCAGCGGACCCGCCAGAGTTGCTTTTGAACAAGGAGAAACCAACGTCGATTTCCAAACGACTTCCAGCTATGTATCGAATGTGGAACCGATGGTGGAAGATGGCGATGCGCTGCCGATGTATACGATAGGACAGATTGACGAAGATGGGGAGCTTGTCAGGGATCCACAGTTTCCGGATCTGCCGACCGTTAAAGAAGTTTACATGGATATTTACGGAGAAGAGCCGTCCGGGGAAGCCTGGGAAGCTTACAAAGCATTTGTAGGTGCCGTGTTTACTGTACAAAAAGTACTGTGGGTGCACGATGATATTCCGGAAGAAGCCCTCAATGAATTAGTTGAAGGGGCAGAAACAATGGTGGAAGACGAGGAATACCAGCAGGAGGGAGAAGAAGTCATGGGCTACGAACCGTTCGTCGGGCAGGAAATCCAGGAAATGATGCCGAGACTGCTTGATCTGCCTGAAGGAACAGAGGACTGGGTAAAACAGTTTCTAAACGAAAATTATGACCTGGAGCAGTAAGGAGTGACCGGGGACGTTAAGTCCCCGGATAAACAGGATAGGAGGAGAACATAACGATGCTGGAAACCCTTGTCGAAACATTAGCGATCGTTTTGGACGGTTCAAGGCTGCTGTATATGCTGCTTGGTATATCTATCGGACTGACGATTGGGCTGCTTCCGGGATTGAGCGGAACAGTAGGTATGTCGATCCTTCTGCCATTTGTTTATGGGATGGATCCTTACGCAGGGATGGCTTTATTAATCGGCATGGTAGCCGTTGTACATACAGGGGACACCTTTCCTTCTGTGCTTTTAGGAATACCAGGGTCTTCCGGTTCCCAGGCAACGATCATGGACGGCTACCCGCTTGCGAAAAAAGGCCAGGCGGCACGAGCGCTCGGAGCTGCCTTTTTTTCCTCTATGATAGGAGGTGTCATAGGCGGGGTTATTCTCTTTTCTATCATTCCCATCGTCCGTCCGGTCATACTGAGTTTAGGGTCGCCGGAATTGTTTATGCTCGCCCTTTTAGGGCTGAGTATGGTCGGAATTCTGGCCGGGAAAAGTCCTTTTATCGGTATCTTGGCAGGGTTGTTTGGAATGATGCTCGGAGTGATAGGAAGCGCCCCATCTGTCCCGGAATACCGCTACACGTTTGACTGGTTGTATTTATACGACGGTATTCCACTGCCGCTTGTAGCACTCGGGCTCTTTGCTTTTCCGGTACTGATCGATCTTTTGGTCGGGAAGAAGAGCATATCCGAAAGCTCCGCTCTCTCCGGGAAATGGTTTGAAGGAGTCAAAGATACCGTAAAACACCGCTGGCTCGTATTGCGAAGTTCGATTTTAGGAGCTGTAGCAGGTTTTATTCCAGGGCTCGGCGGGAGTGTTGTGGACTGGCTGAGCTACGGAACAGCGAAACAGACGAGTAAAAATAACGAAACGTTTGGTGAAGGGGACATACGGGGGGTTATTGCCCCGGAAAGCTCCAATAATGCAAAAGAAGGTGGCTCTTTAATTCCGACGTTAATGTTCGGAATACCCGGAAGCGGTACTACCGCCATTCTTCTCGGCGGACTGCTTCTGATGGGAGTGGAAGCAGGGCCGAGAATGGTTACGGAAGAACTTTCCTTAACTATGTCGATTATATGGACGCTCGTGATTGCGAATATAATTGGCGCTGCTGCGTGTCTCATCCTTACGAGACCGATTTCCCGTTTCAGCTTAATTTCTCCGTCAAAGCTAGTTCCTTTCCTTACAATAATTTTGATTGTCGGGGCTTATCAGACGAGCCAGCACTGGGGAGATCTGCTGCTGTTTGTCTTATTGGGAATCATCGGCTGGATAATGGTACAGCTTGACTGGCCGAGAGCTCCTATCTTAATAGGATTCGTATTGGCGCTGGCAGCCGAAAGATACCTTTGGATATCTGTTTCCCGCTTTGACTGGGAGTGGGTATACCGGCCGGGAGTTTTAATTATCGCCGGCATTATTATTTTAATCTTTGGAAGCAGTTATTGGATCTCTAAAATAGGCGCATTAAAAGGAGCGAAAGCTAAAGGGGGGAATGTATAATGAGAAGGACGACAGCTTCACTCCTGTTTGCATTCTTTATTTTTATCGGATGCCTGTGGCTGATTATTGAATCTTTTTCTTTCCAGGCTACCGCAAGATATTTCCCCTTAACCGTAGCGACGCTCGGAGCAGCTTTTTCCTTCCTGGTCTTCGTTCAAACGTTTATGAAAGATAGAAAAGAAAGACAGGAAACGCTCTTTCACGAGCAGTTTGGGGAAGTAATAAAATACGCCGGGTGGCTCATAGGGTATATAGTATTAATCAATATAGCAGGTTTTATTCCTTCGACAATTATATACATGATCACGTTTTTATACTTTGTCACTCAAATGAAAATCCATCAGGTAGCCGTAAGCCTCGGAGGAACGCTCGTATTTTTATTCGTTCTTCAGGAATTTGTAGATATAGAATGGCCCGCAGGTATGTTCTTTTAAACTGTATAGAAAGCAGGGATGACAGTGACCGATCAAAAAGAAGATGTCAGGCAGCAGTTTGGTAAAAATGCGTCCGGATACACGGTAAGTGAGCTTCATGCGAAAGGAAAAGATCTGGAGGTACTCGTAAACTTAATAGAACAAAAAGATAACAGCACGCTTTTGGACATAGCTACAGGAGCCGGCCACACCGTAAATGTCCTTGCGCCCTATGTCACGGAAGCAGTGGCATTCGACTTAACAGAGGAAATGCTCGATCAGGCACGTACTTTAATACAAAAAAACAAGCACGAAAATGTGTCGTTTGTTCGTGGAGATGCGGAAAATATGCCTTTTGAGGAAGAAACGTTTGATATTGTGACGTGTCGAATTGCCGCGCATCATTTTCAGGACCTGCACAAGTTTCTCAAGGAAGTCCGCCGGGTTTTGAAGCCGGGGGGAGCTTTTATCCTAATAGACAATACCGCCCCGGAAGCAGACAGTTTTGATACTTTCTATAACACGATTGAAAAAGAACGGGATTACAGTCACGTAAGAGCGTGGAAAAAGTCGGAATGGATCCATTTAATTGAGCAGTACGGACTGGAATTAGCTGCAGCCCACGGATTCAAAAAAACATTTCACTTTGAAGACTGGTGCAGCCGCATGCAGATGACAGAAGATGAAAAGCAGCACTTAAGCAGTTATATTAAAAACACCGGCCAGGATATCAAAACAAAATTTCATATCATAATAGAAGAAGACAACGTAAGCAGCTTCCAGGGAGAAGCGGTTATTCTAAAAGCAGTTAAAGCCCCGGTCATCTAAGAATCTCGGTGAGGAACTGCTATTTTAATTAAAATACAAAGTTCCCACCCGCTTAAAATTAAAACAGCCGTTGAAGAGAAATCCTTCAGCGGCTGTTTTTTCGATCGTGCGCGAAAAGCAGTTTCTATATTTCCTTTAACCGTATAACAACTTTGTAACTTACAGGGATCCTGGACGACACTTTCCTCCTGTTTACAGTAGAAAAAGCTTTTTGGGATAGGATACAAAACTCTCTGTCTATCTGTTTTTACGCCATGAATAATTTAAATTTTCAATCAACAATACACTTAGTGGTATAGACAACTATATTTTATTGTGTTATTCTAACTAGAAATTTACAGGAAGGAGGACCAATGGTTCATGAAGCCCTGTTATTAGCAGACTAATTTAAATGAGGAGGTAGATTGCATTGAAAAAAATAGCGTTCCTTGTTGCGTCCGCGTCTGTGCTTGCTGGATGCAGCGGCCAACAAGCACAGGAAGCCCTGGCCTCGAACAGTGGTAACGAAGAAAACGTTAAAGGAAACGGTGTGCAGGAAGAAAACGGGGAAGCAGCGGGAAATTCGGAAGAAAATAATGAAAGCGTTTCCGATGATTCTGATGAAATAGCCGAAGCGGACTCGATCGAAGAATTGTTTGAACGAGTAGCTAATAATTCCCCGACGAGTGAAAGAATTCAGGCTCTGGAAGAGATTGCAATGTATTATTACTGGCATGGAGGAGATGTGCTCCAGGCGGAAGAAGAAGTGTTTGAAGGCATTACTCTGCACGGTGATTACGACGTAGTGGAAGAGGCCTTCCGTCAGGCGACGGAAATTGATCCGTATGATACGGACTTAATGTATTCTCTTGCTTCCGCACAGATTCTGCAGCAGGAAATCGATGAAGCTCTTCACACATACGAACGAATGCTTAATATGGAAGAAGATCATTTTGAAGCGCAGCTGATGCACGCGATCTATTCCGGTATCGAAGGAGACGACGAAGCTTTTGAAAGCGGAATGGAAGCCCTGGATACTATAGATGAAGAGCGTGCGGCTTCCTACCGGGAAAATATTACAAGCGTAGAAGAAATTCAGGAGCTGTCATTCAACACGGAAGTCCCGGAAGACCTTCCGGATGAAAACCACGCTTTCGTTGTCCTCGGCTATGCGCTGTCGGATGAAGGAGAGATGGAAGAAACTTTGCTTGAAAGGCTGAAAGTGGCGAAAGAAGCAGCGGAACAGAACCCGGACTCCAAACTTATTGTTTCCGGAGGGGTGCCCCGCCAGGGAATTACGGAAGCAGATGTAATGCATGAGTGGCTCATCGAGGAAGGAATTGAAGAAGACCGGATCATTAAAGAGGACATGGCGACAGATACCGTCGAAAACGGCTTGTTCTCTATGCAGATTGCAGAAGAAGAACAGATTGAAGATATAACGATGATTACTAGTGCGAGTCATATGCGCCGCGCCCTCGTTATTTTCGAGGAAGTCGATGATTATATCACCCAGAAAAACGGATCAGATGTAGAGAGAGACTTTTCTCACGTCGTCTACCTTGATTATGACTCTGTCGAAGAAGCAGAAACGTTTGAACGGGAAGAGGAAATCGTCGTGTACCGCGACTTGATGAGAGCTACAGGTATTTGGGCGTACCCGGGGCTGCAGAGGTAGACAGCCGACTCAATGAATGCTGTTGTTTTTTCGAAAAGTCCCGCATAAAAACGCCCCATTCTCTAAAAAAGGCAGATGAAAATTCAAGAAAAGGGTGCCGGATATTTTCGCGGCACCCTTTTCTGTATGGAAAGAAGCGTGTTTTCAGTCCGCCTGTACTTTTACTTCAACAGCTCATTCCTGTCTTTATACGCGTCAATCAGCGCTTTGTTATGGGCGTCGGCGTGATCGACGTTGCCGCTTCTCAGTATCGGGAGCGGAAACCCTTCGTCCGCGAGCCGGTCGATCGCTTCGGAGAGGACGGTGTGGAGCAGCATCGCCCCGATCGCCGTGGACGTCGGGCTGTAGGAAGTCGCGAGCTTCGGGTGGGTGAGCACGGCATCTCCGACCGGGCTGTGGTTATCGAGCGTGCAGTCCGCGGCATCCTTCAAATAGTCTCCGGAAGGGTGCCGGGACGGCTGGCTTCCGGCATACGCCGTGGACGTGATCGCAATGACAGCGGCCCCCTTGTCTCTGCTGATGTTGGCCACGTCGACAGGAACGGGGTTGCGTCCGGAAGTGGAAGCGACAATCACCGTATCGCCGGGTTTGATCGGCTGGTCTTTCATGAACTGTTCCGCATACCCGGGGCGCCGTTCGAGTTCCGAGGAACGGAGGGCGCCTTTATGCATCATCAGCTCTTCAATCAGAATCGGCCGTACAGAAACGAGGCCGCCGGCGCGGTAAAAAGCTTCTTCCGCAAGAAGATGGGAGTGGCCGCTGCCGAAAATATGAATCATCCCGTCCTGTCGCAGCGTCCGTATCACATAGGAAACGGCCTGCTCCAGTGCCTCTGTCTCCGTTTCCTTCAGCTTCGATATCCTCTCTTCAACAGCCTCCAAATAACGATATTTCATCCGATCACCTCTGCCTTTTCATGTCGGCGATGAACTTATAGCGGTCTCCGCGGTAGACGGATTTCACATATTCAATCACCGTGTTGTCACTCAAAAACGTCGTCCGCTCCAGCAGGAGGACCGGGGAGCCTTCGTCGATCGTTAACAGCTCCGCTTCCCGGGAAGTGGCAAAGGAAGGTTCAATCGTCTGCCGGGCCCGGTCGATGGCAAGCCCAAGCTGCTGTTCGATGTAGTCATAAAGGGAATTTTCCAGATGGTTGACCGTATCCTCCGGGAGCCGGTCTTTCACGAGGTAGGATACTTCCAGCGCCATCGGTTCCCCGTCGCCAAAACGAAGCCGGCTGATCTGAAACACATAGGTATCCGGTGGAATGCTTAAATGCTTCGCTGTATTCGCATCGGCCTGGACTTCCTCAAAGCTGATCAGTTTGGAACCGGGTTCAATGCCGCGGGCGCGCATATCTTCCGAAAAGCTGGTTAACTTCATCAGCGTTTGTTCGATTTTTTCTTCGGCGACAAACGTGCCGCGCCCTTTGGAACGCGTCAGGAGCCCTTCGTTGACGAGGTTCGTCACCGCCTGACGCACGGTCATCCGGCTTATTTCGTACTTTTCGGCCATCTCCCGTTCCGACGGCAGCGGCGTGCCGGGATCCAGTTCCTCGTTTTCAATCATTTCTTTCAGCTGTTCCTGCAGCTGGTAGTAAATCGGGATGGGGGAGTCTTTTTGGATCATCAGGCGTCTCCTCCCTTTGTGTCGATTAACCTGCCGGCTGCTTCATCCACGATGACGGTCACGTTCCTGTGCTGCTTCAGGGCCGTAATCGGCCAGTCTTCTGTCTGCTCCCGGTGGACGAGGGCATATACGGCCTCCGCTTTTGCTTCTCCGCTCGCGATCAGGACAATTTCCTTCGCTTTCAAAATCGAGCCGATGCCCATCGTCACCGCATGGGTCGGTACGTCGTCTGTCGATGGGAAAAAGCGGGCATTGGCTTTTCGGGTGGAAGGCTTTAATTCGACGACCTGGGTAAGGGCATCAAACCGGGTGCCGGGTTCGTTAAAACCGATATGCCCGTTTTTTCCGACGCCTAAAAGCTGCACGTCGATCCCGTATTGATCGATCATCGCTTCGTACCGCTCGCATTCCTTCTCTAAATCAGCCGCGTTTCCATCGGGGATAAAACACTGGTCCGCCTGCAGGTTCCACGGCTTGTAGACTTGCTCTTTCATAAACGAATAAAAACTGTTCGGATCCGACGGCGGAAGGCCGATATATTCATCGAGGTTAAACGTTTTTAGCGCATCGGTTTTTAAGGGAGAGGAGGCAAGCAGCTCACTTAAATGGCGGTACATGCCGATCGGCGTGCCGCCGGTAGCCAGCCCGAAGTGCACCGACGGGTCCGCCTGTAATTTTTCATAAAACCGTTCCGCGGCTTGTCTGCTCATATCGTGGTAATCACTGGCAATATTAATTTTCATATTCTTCACCTCTGCAGAAAGTTTTTATTACGTGCCCGTCCTCACTCATAATCACGATGTCTGCGTCATATCCTTCGGCAAGTTTTCCTTTCCGGTCATGAAGTCCGAGAGATGCTGCGGCGTTTTGTGAAGTCATTTTCACGACGTCCGGCCATCGAACAGCCGGGAATGTTAACAACCGGCGGACCGCCTCATCCATTTTCAGCACGCTTCCGGCAAGCGTCCCGTCCGAAAGCCGGGCTTCGCCGTCATGGATCGACACTTCCTGGCCGCCGAGATCAAACGTGCCGTTTCCGAGGCCTTTCCCCCGGATAGCGTCGGTAATAAGAATCAGCCGGTCGCTGCCGAGCACCTGGTGGGAGAGCCTCGCCACTTCCGGGCGGACGTGGATGCCGTCCAAAATAAGTTCTGCTTTGAGGCTGCTGCTTAAATAAATAGAACCGACGACGCCGGGTTCCCGGTGGTGCAGGGGCCGCATGCCGTTGAATAAATGAGTCGCGTGGGAAAGGCCGTTTTCAAGCGCTGCCTGCATCTCTTCATAAGACGCATGGGAATGCCCGGCAGAACCGATGACTCCTGTTTCCCGGAAATGTTTCAATAGGTCCAGCCCGTTCGGCTCTTCCGGGGCGAGCGTGACAAGACGGATGCGGTTTTCCGCAAGTTTCTGCCAGCGCTTAAACAGCTCCACATCCGGAGGCGTAATGTGCTCCACCGGCTGGGCGCCCGCCTGCTTTCGGCTGATAAACGGCCCTTCGAGGTGAATGCCGAGAAGCTCTGCGCCGGAAGCTGAGGTAAATCTTCCCGCCGTTTGAAGGGCCCGTTCCGTGATCTCACGGTTGGAAGTAATCGTTGTGGCGAGAAAACTCGTCACGCCTTCCTGAGGCAGAAAGTCTGCGATCGTGCGGAGAGCACCGGGATCCCCGTCCATCGTGTCTGCTCCGTCGGCCCCGTGAATATGAATATCGATAAAGCCGGGAAGAATGACGTCGTTTTCACCTGCCCGGTAAACCGTTGTGCCGGAAGGAGCCTCCCCGTGTTCCTGAATAAATTCAATGCGTCCGTGGGAAATTTTAATGAGGGGGTCCTGTACAGAAGAATCCCCGTCAATAAAAGCTGTCCCTCCTTTAAGGTAAAATTCCTTTTGCATAGTCATCACCTGATTTCTTTAAAAGTTAAAAAGCCGCCCATGAGAAAGAGAGAGGAGAAAGCAGACAATGTATCGGGTCGTTTCCTTCTGTCGGCAGCAGCTGCTGATTTAATTATAGCGAATAGAACCGGTATAGACAACCATACTGTATCGTGTTATATTCCAAGTATACGAAAACGCTGTCAAAAAAGTTTCTGTTGTAAAAATTTTTTTGCGGTTTGATTAAACTTAAAGAAAAAGGGGTTGAATATTATGTTAGCTTTTTTGCAGAAAATCGGTAAAGCGTTGATGCTTCCGGTGGCGGTTCTTCCTGCCGCGGCGCTGCTTCTGCGGCTCGGGCAGGAAGACCTGCTGGATATTCCGTTCATGGCAGCGGCGGGGGACGCTATTTTTGCCAACCTGGCACTCATCTTTGCGATCGGGGTGGCTGTCGGACTTTCCAGAGACGGCAACGGAGCCGCCGCACTCGCCGGGGCCGTCGGGTATTTTGTTTTGACGGAAGGGGCCGGAGCGATTAACGAGGACATTGACATGTCGGTTCTTGGCGGAATTTTATCCGGTATTATTGCAGGACTTCTTTACAATAAATACTACAACGTCAAGCTGCCGGAATGGCTCGCTTTTTTCGGGGGCCGCCGGTTTGTACCGATTATCACCGGGGCCGTGATGGTCGTTCTTGCTTTTATCTTCGGGTTTGCATGGCCGCCGATTCAGGAGTTTATTCACGGTGTCGGGGAATGGATGCTTGGTGCCGGAGCTTTAGGGGCCGGCGTGTACGGATTCCTGAACAGGCTTTTGATTCCCATCGGTCTTCACCATGTTATTAATACACTGATTTGGTTTGTGTTTGGGGAATATGAAGGAGCCACCGGGGAAATCGGACGCTTCTTTGCCGGGGATCCGTCGGCAGGATACTTCATGGCAGGGTTTTTCCCGATTATGATGTTCGGTCTTCCTGCGGCAGCGATTGCGATGATTTTTGCAGCGAAAAAAGAGTATCGTAAAGCCATGGCTGGCGGTATGATCGGGATCGCGCTGACGTCCTTTTTGACAGGTATTACCGAGCCGCTGGAATTCTCCTTTATGTTCCTGTCGCCGCTTCTTTACGTCGTCCATGCGGCACTCACAGGGATCTCGATGATGGTGGCTGTCTTACTTGATGTACGGCACGGTTTCGGTTTTTCAGCCGGGGCGTTTGACTATCTCCTGAATTTCGGAATAGCTCAAAATCCGCTTATTCTGCTCGTGCAGGGGCTCGTCTTCGGTGCCATTTACTTTGTGATTTTCTACTTCCTGATTATAAAACTTGATTTGAAAACCCCTGGCCGGGAGGAAGATGATGAGCTCATCCGGGCAGGTGACTCTTTCAAAGCGGAAGAAACTTCAAAGTCCAAAGACGATAAGTACTCCCATATGGCGGAAGCTTTCATTACAAGCCTCGGAGGAAAAGAAAATATTACGGGTGTCGATAACTGCGCGACAAGGCTCCGTCTGAACGTCGAAGATATGGCAAAAGTAGATGAAGCAGCACTCAAGAAACATGGAGCGAAAGGTATTATGAAAATGGGGGAGAAAAACATTCAGATCGTGATCGGAACAGATGTTGAGTTTCTCGCAGACGCAATAAAGGAGAGAAAAGAATGAAGCGGGTGTTAAGCGCAGACAGTTCGGAACTGTTGAACATGACAAGAAAAGAATTAAAGCAGGCGATTAAAGCTTCCGAAGGGCGGGTGGTCATAGCGGAAGTCATCGGAGCCACGCCGCCGTTGTATCCGGAAGTGACGAATGCCGAACTTGCCTCTGCTTTCGGAGCGGACTTGCTTCTCTTGAACGGCTGCGATATCTTCCATCCGGCAGTATACGGCCTGCCGGATGAAAAAAAAATCCGCTCCAGCAGGTCAGACAGCTGACAGGCCGCCCGCTCGGGATCAATCTCGAGCCGGTGGATCCGGAAGCAGATCTCACCGAGGCTGTCCTGACGCTTCCGAAAGGCCGGACCGCTTCCCGGGAAACGCTCCATAAGGTAAAGGAAGAAGGACTGGATTTTGTTTGTCTGACAGGCAATCCGCAGACGGGCGTTTCCAACCGGCAGATTGTCGAGGCGGTAAGCCGCGCCAGGGAAATACTCGGAGATCAGACGATGGTCATCGCCGGGAAAATGCACGGCGCAGGAGTAAATGAAGACGTAGTTTCCGATGAACTCGTCAATGAATTTGTTCACGCCGGGGCCGATGTCGTACTCCTGCCTGCTCCCGGGACGGTGCCGGGTGTCACACTTGAAAAAGCAGGCCGTTGGGTGGAGATAGTCAGAAAACACGGTGGTCTGACGATGCTGACGATCGGTACAAGCCAGGAAGGGGCCGATGAAGCCACCATCCGGCAGCTTGCTCTGCAGAATAAAATGGCAGGCGCCGATATCCATCACATCGGTGACGCGGGGTATATGGGCATCGCTGTTCCTGAAAACATTATGGCCTACTCCATTGCCATCCGCGGACGGCGTCATACGTACATCCGCATGGCCCGCTCCATCCGCAGGTAAATAAAGAAACGTTCACACGGACGAAAGCCTGTCAGGAAGTACCCTGACAGGCTTTTCAAGCAGTTTATAAAGTGTTTTTAATGAGACGTATATGATTCTCTGCTTTCGCCTACGGGGAACGCTTTCCGGGCGGGCCGGCCTCAGCTAATTTTTCCGCCTGAGGGTTGGAAAAAATGGATCTTCGGCTCGTCCTTTATCGCCACGGAGTCGTCCCCTTCGGCTTCAGCAGGAAAATAAAAAGAAATATCCTGTGATAAAATTACACTTAACTGATCGTTTTCTTTCATCAAGCGTTTCTTTTTCTCTGAAACGTCCGGCGGGGAAACCGGTGGGATCAGCGAAGTCAGAAGTTCCTTTTCAAAGCCGGCAGGACAGACAGCTGCAGACAAGTCCTACAGGCAGGAAAGTGCTGGAGAAAGATACACGCAGGAATAGGAATAATTATTTTAAAAATAAACTTAATTAACACTCTGAAAAACCTGTCAGGAAGTACCCTGACAGGCTTTTAGCGTCCGGTGAAAACTGCCTTATGAAACTGAATAGATTCAAGCAGCAGCTGTATGCATCTCGTATGTTAGTTCGGTCTCATGCCCATCATTCTGCTTTTTTTATAAAATATGTTTTCACTTTCGTGGAAATCAATAATTAAATCTTTCGCTGCGTGTCCCACCGCGTAAATATTGTACAGTTCCTCTTTTGAATAATACGTTCCGGTTTCCACGCCGCCATTCAGCAAATTCACGCCGTTCAGAAATACGTGTTCAAACCCGGCATTACCTTTCTTCATTAAGCAGTCCAGCTCATAACGCTCGACCCTAGATCCTTTGTCCAGAAGCAGTGTCCCCAGAATATAACGCCCTTCTTTACGAATACTCTCAATTTCCACGTTAGCTGTAATCATTCTGTTTCTCCTTTGTATATGTAATTTTTGAATCCGCGAAGCGTATAACACCGGTGCGGACAGCCTCTGTAAGGATGAACTCAGACGCCATTTTGTTTCCGGCATTATTTTATACATTTATTTACTGGTAAATTATAGCATAAATTGTTCTTCATATAGAAATAAATTACCCTTTTTTTCTGCTCGATGTTCCGGGCTTTGAGCAATTCAGTAAAGATATATTTCTTCAAGGCATTTAAACAGAAGCTTATGAAGCAGGAAATGAACCCAGTTATTTTTTACCCGGTCTATTTAAAAGAGGTGAAGAAAATGAAAGAACTCAGTAGCGGGGAGAAAGAAACTTTACGGAGCAGGATCTGTGGGGGAATACGGGAAATACAGCAGTGGCAGTTTGGCGTATTGATAATTTGTATTGGTAAAAACGAGGTTAACGTCCAGGAACAGGGATAACCATTCAGTAACTATAGTTTACATACAAAATATTGTTCAGGAATAGCAAACATTCTAAAGGGAGCTTCTCCGCTGGTTTTGTTACATAAAAATGCTCATACAGTTTTTGATATAATGATTTTAATAATTCAATCCATCTACAGGATACTAAAACGTTACCTATAAATTAGCCGGATTGACCGGGTTTATAAAATGGTTGATTGAGTTACTGCTTCCAGAATGAGTGTAGAGCTTTTAGTGACTCCTGCAGTCATCAATCTGTACAAACTAAAACAGCCACCTCACTGAATGAATTTATAATAGTCTGCGATCCCTAAGCTCTTGCTTCATAACGAGAAGTACAGAAGGCATTAGGAGAATTACAGGAGGGATCTGATGAACATAGAGGATTTACCCAATTTTAAAATCAATCATACAGGAAGGATTTCCAGAGAATTTCTTCGTCTTGGAATAAATGAGTTTACGCAGGCTGTGCATTTTATTGGGAATTTACCTTATGGAAGAAACAGCAGAAGAAGAGAATATGAACTTGTATTAACAGAAAAAAGGGGAACCTGCAGCACGAAGCATGCTTTACTGGCGCACTTGTGTATGGAACAAAAAGTAGAAGACATTAAGCTGTATACGGGGATATATGAAATGGATGACAACAATACACCCGGAGTAGGACGTATCCTTCAAAAACACGGATTGAAAGCTGTTCCAGAAGCTCACTGTTATTTAAAATATAAAGATAGAAGATATGATTTTACGAGCCTGGACGAAAATGGCGAACCGATTAATACTTTTTTGAAGGAAGAGCAGATCACCCCACCGCAGATTGGAAGTTATAAAGTGAACTTTCACCGTTCTTACATACGTGTCTGGTTAAATGAAAATAAACTGAACCAAACATTCAGTGCCGGCACGTTATGGGAGATCAGGGAAGAATGTATAAACGAATTATCGCAGGAAAGATAAAGAGTGAAGGAATAGTCTTTCCTTTGTACTGTTATGAATCCAATGAAGGAGATGAGTTGATGAAAGCTGTACAGGTAACAGGCTATGGGGATGTGGATAAGTTGGAAGTGGTGACGCAGGCTGTACCGGAGCCTGAGGAAAATGAAGTGTTAATAAAAGTGAAAGCCTGTGCGATCAATAATACAGAAATTTGGATGAGGGAGGGAGCTTACGGGACAGGTTCCAAGTCCGGGTGGCGGCCGGAAGGAGTTCAGTTTCCCCGTACACCGGGCTCCGATATAACAGGAATCGTAGTGAAGACCGGAAAATTTGTGGATGAATCGATGGCAGGTAAAAAAGTGGTGCTTTTCCCGTTTACGTCCAGCGGCGAAGCTGGCTTTGAACATATCTCCGAAGATATGTCCTTTATCGGTTCAGAATATGACGGCGGATACGCGGAATATGTCGTCTGGCCGGCTCATCTATGTTTTGCTATGCCTCTTGCTGATTATACGGAAAGTGCGGTTTTTACGGTAAGCGGGCTGACCGCGTGGCATATGGCAGAACAGCTGCACATCAAGCCTGGCGAGACTGTCATGGTAACCGGAGCAAACGGCGGCGTTGGCTCCTTAAACGTACAAATTGCTTCCAACGTGTTTGGGGCAGAGGTGATTGCGATTACAGGGGATTTACACCTGGAAGGGAAATTGAAGGAACTGGGAGCAGACCATGTTTTATCTTATAAATCAGCGAACCTTGCAGAAGAAATATTAGAAGCAAATGGCGGTCCGATTGACGCGGTGCTGGATGTGGTGGGAGATGCGTTATTTTCCACTTCGCTGCAAGTACTGAAAAAAGGCGGAAAGTTCTGTACATCCGGATCTGCCGGCGGTCAGAAGACGGAACTTGATTTTAGAACGCTGTACTTAAAGCACATTACGCTTTTCGGCTCGGTCCTGGGGACGAGGGAAGAGTTTAAACGACTGCTTCACGCTGTGTCGGAAGGAAAAATCAAACCAGTTATTGACCGTACTTTTCCGCTGGAAGAAGCCCGGGAAGCACAGACGTATTTCAAAAAAGAAGGAAAACTCGGCAAGGTGGTTCTGCTCCCTGAAAAATAAACCAATCCCTGCAAAGTACTGGGGGGGACGATGCATCAGGCAGCGATCGATTCAGAAGCACATCTTTAAGTACGAAGTCGATTGCTGTGTGACCTCTCATTATGAACCGGAAACGTCTGAAGAGTTAGGGACGTACTTGAACGCGCTGAAAGATAACAGGAAGGGACGTATTTATTTGCAAATGTAAAATCCCGATATTACGAAAAGAAACATTAAGCACCGAATGAAGAAGAAATAATCCTGATGCATTATTTCATCAGTGGGAACAAAAAGAAGTAAGGAAGATCTCGCAGCGGGTATAATCAGTATAAGTAAGATAAAGCCGAAAGGAAGATTGCTGTGGTGTATATCGCGCTTCTCCGGGGAATTAATGTTGGTGGAAATAATAAAGTCGATATGAAGTTATTAAAACAAACGTTTGAAAACGTGGAGATGAATGATGTTGTAACGTACCTCCACACCGGGAATATTATTTTTTCAAACGAAAACCTGTCAAAAGAAGAACTGTCATCTGTTTTGGAAGAAGCGATATATGATGATTTTGGCTTGCAGATTAACGTGCTCGTCCTTAGTTTCGATGATGTCCGCCGGATCATTCACGCCATCCCTCCTGAATGGAAAAATGATAAAAACATGAAAAGTGATGTGATGTTTTTATGGGATGAAGTGGATGAGGAGGCTGTACTTGAAAAGCTTGCGGTCAAGCCAGCTATTGATACGGTGAAATATGTCCCAGGAGCCATACTCTGGTCCGTAGACAAGAAAGATTTAACCAAAAGTGGGATGTCAAAAATAGTAGGTTCCAAACTATACAAACAGGTTACCGTAAGAAACGTCAATACCGCCCGGAAAATATACGAACTCATGCAAGAAGGATGCAACTGACTGAAATTCCTTTTTCAGGAAAGGGTTTATCGTCTATTATAATGGTAAAGTAAACGAAGACAGGCCATCAATCGTAAGGAGGGTTCGAATGAAAGAGGACGGCGGAAAGGAACAAAAGCTTTCAGGAGGAAACGTTTCAGACGTCTATCGGTCGGAGGATACGGTCCGCCGGCAGTTAAAACCGGTCAGCGCCTTGATTCATCCATTATTAAAGCATTTAGAAGCGAAGGGTTTCGATTTCGCGCCGAAGTTTTTAGGGATCGATGAACAAGGGAGAGAGGTATTAACGTATATTGAAGGAGAAGCTGGAAATTACCCTTTGAAAGAATACATGTGGTCGGATGACGTCTTAAAAGAAATAGCGGAAAAGCAGCGTGCCTTCCATGATGCTGTCGCAGATTTTCTTGTTCCGGACAGATGGCAGCCGCTGGATAACACCCCGGATAACTTCGAGGTGATATGCCACAACGATTTTGCAGTGTATAATATCATTTTCCATCAAGAAAAGCCGGTAGGCATCATTGATTTTGACGTAGCTGCTCCCGGACCAAGGCTCTGGGATATCGCCTATACGTTGTATACGTGTGTGCCGTTAAGCAGGTTTTATCTTACGGAAACAGGAAAAGCCGTGTATTATAATCCAGCACAGGATGCCGGGCGCATCAAACAAAGAGTGCAGTTGTTTTTTGCTTCTTACGGTATGGAAGGAATGGAAAAAAACTATCTGGAAATGACTGTGCGGCGGCTGGAAGGACTTTGTATGTACATGAAACGAAAAGCGGCAGAAGGGGACGAAGCTTTTCAAAAAATGATAAAAGAAGGACACTTGGAACACTACATAAATGATATGGCATTCCTTCGAAAACATGGAAAAGAGTGGGTGTAACACCTTGAGGAGAGTCTGTACGTCACTTACAATAAAGGAAGAAAGGGGGACGTACGGATGACGATGGTAACAAAGACTGCTGCCTTCGTGATGGCACTATGTACAGGTTTATTCATGGCCTTTGTAGGAGCGCTGACAATAACTTTTTTCGAAATGCATACTGCGTGGATGGCGATGCTTCTGACAGCAGCCGTACTGTTTATAGTAGTGGCAGGTGTCCTGCTGTTTGCCCAGCACTCGGCAGGAGGAAGAAAGAAGCTTTACGGAGCCGTGCTGCTGATTGTTCTTCTGGCCGGAGCAGGAACCGTCGGATGGGGATGGTACATGGATGACGTGGAAGTGGCAGAAGCCTGGGGCATTTACATGCATACATAGGAAACGTTTTACAATAAAGAATCACTCGTGCCTTTTAACAGCGAAGCTGCTTTTCAACCGGCAGAACCACAGCCGTTCGATGAAGAAGCAGTGGTCTGCGTGCCTTTTGCCGGTGACAGTTATTCAAAGGGCGCGTATGATAATCTCGGGGATACAGGCTCTGAATTTGTATCTTTCATTTCTAGTATATAGAGACGAAGTGTCTGTCCGTTAAGACAATTGCATATGATCCGGATCAAAAAATTTTAAGATCAATTCCTCGTTTCGTATATAAGTAGAGACCCACCTTTTTCTAAAAGGGGGGGTCTTCTTTATTTCTGATAGTGTGCGATCTTCTGACCGATGGAATAACAGTTCTCTCTTTGTTTTAGTGTTTACTATGTTGAAACATACGGTGTACTGGAAATGTATCGGATCAATAGTGATTTGGTGTTCTCACTTAATCCCACGAATTATCGATGTGACAAGGTCCCGGATCAAGCGTCTGGAAGAAGGTCCGGCAGACTCTTCGCAGTGCCTAAAGTGGTAAAAGAAGTGTAAAGAGCTCAATCTGCTTGTTTGAACAGCTCCAGCCAGTTTTCATAGAAAACACGTGTGGAGGCGTTCAAGCAGGTGGGAAACACGCCTGCTTTGTTAGTGAAAATTTAATAAAAGGGGACTTTGAATGCGCTGAACGATTAACGTCGCCAGCTTCAGCTGGTTAGTAAAAATGGCATCTAAAAGGAGCTTTCTCAAGTGGTGAATAATAGCAGCCAATAGTTTTAGAAATTTCAGACAGGGAATGGTTCGAAAAAGCAGCTGTTTTTCCACTATTTTATTCAAATGAGGTGAAGAAAATGAAAGAATTCAAGTTAGGAGAGCAGGCTCCCGATTTTACACTTCCGTCCGTCAGCGGTGAAACGTATCGTCTTCAGGAAGACATGCAGGAACGAGGCGGGTGGAGATATATTATTTATTTCCGGGGCTCCTGGTGACCAGCGTGCAAAACGGATCTGGAGGATCTAAAAGAGAACGAAAGCTATTTTACGAAAAATAACATTTATTTTACGACTGTCTCTTCCGACCGTCTCGAAAATCTGAAAGTGTGGCAGGAGGAAAACGAATTTCCTTTTCCGATGCTTGCAGATGAAGAGTACGAAATGCTGGAGGCTTACGGCGTCTATTATCATGATGATGAAACGAGTCCCTATGAAGATGAAGGCAATCATGGAGAGCCAGCGATCTTTCTGCTCGACGAAAAAGGAAGAATCCTTTTTGTGCAGAAGCAGTCGGGGCCGTTTGGCAGGCCGGATGCCAAGGCTCTCCGTAAAACAGCAAAATATATTCAGAAACATTTAAAATAAAAAAGCAGCTGCAGGGCTCCACGGAGCCCTGCAGCTGTCGTTACCGGCTTTAAAATTTCTTTTCCTGTTATCTCTTCCAGCCAGAAAAAAGTATATTCGTTACCTTATCAGTGGAAAAGCTCATAAAACCTCATGGATGGGAATGTAAGCTGACTTACAGTTATATAAATATTAAAAAAGTTAAAGTGAAGAAATACGGAAAAAGGCAGTTTCACTAGGAGCTGCAAGAAGGAAAGACGAAAGTAAATCTTTCGAACACCGCTGTAGTTTTAACATCATTTTAAGGAGGAAACAAAATGACCAATAACACAATGACCGCAGAAGCATTCAAGCAGAGACAAAAGTCAGTTACTTTAGAGGGGATTGTGGAGGAACCGGTAAAAGTGAATTATACAGACGTGGGATCGGGTCCTGTTATTATGCTGCTGCACGGAATTCCTACATGGTCCTATTTATTTCAAGCAGTTATTCCCGAGCTGGAGAAAGAATACCGGGTGATTACACCGGATCTTCTTGGCTACGGCTTTTCCGATCAGCGGGACCGCTTCGACCGCTCCCTGCAGGTGCAGGCAGAATTGGTCGTGAAACTGATGGAAAAACTTGAATTGAAGCAGGTAAATCTTGCCGCGCATGATATCGGAGGCGGAGTCGGGTTACTCCTTGCACTTAATGAGCCTGAACGAATAAACAAACTTGTACTCTCGAATACCGTGGCTTACGATTCCTGGCCGATTGAAGAAATGCTGATGATGGGGCATCCGTCAGGTAAAAACAAAACTTCTCAGGAAATAGAAGACTTTCTCTCCAAGGGATATAAAGACATGTTTTCCCATCAGGAGCAGCTTACGAGTACTTTCTTAGAAGGAATTATGGAGCCTTATTTGCACGAAGAAGGGAAAGTAAGTCTCGTCCGCAATGCCTCAGCGTTAAATACAAATGAAACTACTTCTATTACGCATAAACTTCCTAATATTCAGCATGACGTTCTTTTATTGTGGGGGACAAAAGATTCCTGGCAGCCTGTCGAGACGGGGGAAGAGCTGGAAAAAGATCTGCCGAACGGGAAGCTCGTAAGAATCGATCACGCTTCCCATTGGGTCCCTCAGGAAGCACCCGAAGAGTTCGCTGCAGAAATTAAAAAGTTTATGAGTGAAAAGTAAGTTTCCTAATTCGTTGTATTGTCTGGGATTTAAATTAGATCAGCTTGACCAATGAGGGAGGATGACCATGCCAGCAAATAAAACGTTTGTTTTTGATGTATATGGCACTTTGTTCGATGTGCATTCTATCGGAACAGCCTGTGAAACGTATTTTCCCGGAATAGGAGAATCTATCAGTGAAACGTGGCGGCAAAAACAGATTCAATATACTTTTCTCCGGCAGGCAATGGGGAAATACGTCCCTTTTTCTGACGTAACAAGAGATGCGCTGCGCTTTGCGGCGGAATTACACGGCCGTCCCTTAACGCTTAGAGAAGAAGATGAGCTGTTGAAGGCTTACCAATCGCTTTCGTTATTTCCAGAAAGTCTGGAAGTGCTGAGCAATTTGAAAGAAAAGGGGCACAGCTTAATTGTATTTAGTAACGGTGATCCAGTTATGCTGCATCCATTACTGGAACAGGCGCAGATTACTGGTTATTTGGATCATATTCTGAGTGTGGACACTGTCAAACAATACAAGCCGACGCCGGCAGCTTACAACCTTATTTTAGATGCGGTAGAGGTTCCCAGGAGCGAGATTATTTTCTTATCCAGTAACGGCTGGGATATAAGCGGAGCGAAAGCATTCGGGTTTACTACAGCCTGGATTAATCGAAGCAATCAGCCGGTCGAAGGACTTCATCAACCCCCGCATTATGAATATTCAACGCTGAACCCTGTAACCACCTGGTAACAGCGTATCTTTGGACAAAGGGGAGTTTCCGGCCAAGCGGCTCTGAAAATGGCATAGAACTATCTTGAGAATGTAATGAATTAAAGCTGAATCGCTGGATGATTTCTGCGTCAAAATACAAATTAGAAAAAGCAGAAACTGTTAAAAAAACAGTTAACTTCACAGATGCACAAGTCAAAACCTTGTTTACAGGCTGCGGATTCGTACAATAAAGAAGGGGAGGCACGGAGATGATCATTCAGGGAAACATGTCACCAAAAGCAATTGTTGAAGTTTGGGAAGAAACGAGGTTAATTTTCCAAAGAAATAATATTCCTCTTAGTAATAAGGCATTAGAAAAAATTACTAAGCCCGAGGATCTGTCTCCTCTTCTTATAGAATTAAACAACCTGATTGGCAGCACTTCTGCCACCTGCATCGAAGGCGGTTGAATAAGATCTTTTAATAAGGAGCAGGTTACTCCTTAGTGTACTATACGAATATCTATATATTCGCCAGAGTATTGATTAAGTCTTGATTTCAGAATAATGATTCTTCTGAGCGTACAGCTTTTTCCTCCGCTCAGCCTTGCCCTGGGGCTCGCCGTCAGCTGTTTTCAATGCCTGCCGGCTTTGAAAAGGATCTTCCGACTTCGCTCCAATCCCACCGGCGTCTCCGAGGCAAGATAGGACGAGCAGAAGATCCGTTTGGGAGGAAGAAATTAGCTGAAGCCGGCCCGCCCGAAAGCAGGGAAACGTATACCCATGTATTAAAAACACCTTATAAACAGCTTGACGACTGTCTCTATATTTATTGTTCCATATCTTATATACATCACATAATTGACAGAAATAGCGGATACTTTCGTTCTTTTTATAATAATCATCGAAGTGGATAATTTACCCAAAACTATTCGATCGATAAATTCCGCGTGGGAAGGGCAAGACTGCATATCGCAGGTTTTCTGAAAAAGTAGATGTAATTATTGTTCAGTCTGCAGGTTCAATTCCTTCTCTTTTCAGATGATTCGTTCCTTCCCATTATGTTTATTCTTAGTAATGAGCTGCCTTCTTTTTATAGTATCTTCAAAAATCCGGGAAGTTCTTAATACTTTCTTCACATTTTCCTGATATAGTTACCCAAAAGGAGCTGATGAAAATGAAAAAATTTATCATTGGAACATTGGCATTTGGAATGATTTTTGCTGGAGGCATGACGGGAGTCAGCGCGCAGAGTGGAGATATGGAAATGCCGGAAGAAAACAGCGGTCACATGGACATGGAAGAAATGCACCAGCATATGATGGACTCCAATGCGGTAATTAATTTTGGCCAGGCGAAAAAGATGATGAAGGAAATGCATCCGAACATGAGTACGAAGCAGGTAAAAGCGATGTACACGGAACACCACGGCACAATGGGAGCAGAACCGAGCGCAAACTTTAACGAAATGGATCATATGGAACAAAATTAATATTCCCGATCATACGGCCGGTTCTCCAATAATTGGAGGACCGGCCGTATTTAAATACTGGAATTAATTACATAATATATTTTTTAACGAACATTTTATCAATTTATAACGTGAATATTTGCATGTATTATCGGATAATTAAAACGGAAGCATGACTCCGGCGGGATGAAGACGAGCTCTGTGCAAATCCTTCACTATGTTCAGAAAATCCTGTCTTCAAGTGACTTATGAAATTGATTCACTGGCTAAAAGTAGGAGGGATCCTTCGAAGATAATAGAAGGGTAACCAATATAAAAAACTGCCGCTGTATAAATTTTAAGAAACACACATTAGGAAGATAATAGAATTTAAGCAGGACTAAAGGTCAAATATAAAATTTTCAGTTAATTTCATGTTGAAATTAACTCCGGAGGAATATATACTGAAATAAATTGAAAGCGCTTTACAGAATCGAGGGGTAATGATGAGTCGTATAAACGTGAAGGAAATAAATGTGCAGCGGATTATTAAACTGGTGCGGGATAAAGAAAAAATCTCCCGGGTGGATATCTCTCAGGAAATTAATATACCTCAGCCCACAGTGACAAGGATAACAGACTATTTATTGAACAAAAACATTTTGATGGAAGCAGGACGCGGCAAGTCAAATGGAGGAAGAAAACCGATCCTTCTGGCTTTCAATCCGGAGTATGCGTATTCGGTAGGTGTGGAGATAGGAAGAAAAGAACTAAAAATCGGCGTTACGAATTTAAACGGAGACTTTCTTTCATTCAGAAAGAAAGAAACTGAAGAAGTTGAAAGTTTTGATCAGCTGATTGAAATTCTGAAAGAAGAACTGCAGGCCACTATGGAAGAAGGAAACATTGCGAAAGAAAAAGTACTTGGTGTCGGAATCGGGATGCCGGGACCGATTAATGAAATGGAAAGCCTGTCCACTCCACCCAACTACTATAAAGGAGGAGATATACCTATCACACGGCTGTTGGAAGAAGAGCTCGATTTTCCCGTTATTATCGACAACGACGCCAACGTAGCTGCTATGGCCGAAAAATGGTTTGGACAGGGGGGAGACAGCAGAAACTTTGTATATATTCTCGCAGATGACGGGGTGGGCAGCGGATTAATTATTAACGAACAGATCTATGGCGGCGTGGCCGGAGAAGCGGGAGAGATGGGTCATTCCACCATCAACATTTTTGGTGAGAAATGCTCGTGTGGAAGTTATGGCTGCCTGGAAACATTTATTGCGATACCGGTACTGGAGAAGAAAATGAGAAACAACTTAAAAAGCTCCTATATGGACCAGGAATATTTTTCAAAGCCTATCGAAAAAGTGAAATTTCATGACATTGTGGAAGCGGCTCAAAAAGGCTCGCCGGGTGCTCAGAACCTTCTCAGAGAAGCAGGCACCTATTTAGGAGCCGGAACAGCAAATCTTTTGAATATTATTTCCCCGGAAATTGTGATCCTCGGGGGGCGGCTTGGAAAAGCCGGAGAACTTGTCACAGAAAACGTTATACAGGCCGTTCAGCACAGAGTCCTGGGGAAAAACACGAAAAATGTCCACGTAGTGCAGTCTATTCTTAAGGAAGGAGTGGTACTTGGGGCTTCGTCGCTGGTAATTAACGATTCTTTTTCTTTATTTTCTTATCAGAATAAACTTATTACTAATTAAAGGGGAGAGATTCATTATGAAAAAAAGCAGGCTGACCACTTTTACTGTACTGGCAGGAGTTACCGTATTATTTACTGCATGCGGCGGCGGGTTAAATGAAGCAGCAGAGGACATGGAAAATGAAAATAGCAATAACGAAGAGGAAAATAATCTGGGTGGAGAAGAAAACGACTCTGAAGGTGAAGTAGTAGAAGAACCGGGTGTCCTTAACTGGCAGGCCATCCCCCCTTATTCTTTGCAGGCAACCGATGAAGAACGAGTGGAATACCTGGAAAGCGCCATATCAGAGTGGGAAGAGGAAAATGAAGGGATGGAAGTGAATCCGATGGTCACCACCTCCAACATTTCCGAAGGGATGGCGCGCCTTCAGGAACAGGCTTCCCAGGGGAGGGCCCCGGATGTCGCGATGATTGACTCCTATATTTTCCCGAGATTTTACGATTACCTTCAGCCGCTCGATCCATTTATGGAGGAAGCCGGCCTGACAATTGATGATTTCTTTCCTTTTGCTCAGGAAGTCATGACCGGGCCGGATGGAAATGTTTACGGCATTCAGTTTACCACTGACGTCCGAAACCTTTATTACAATACCGAGCTTGTGCCGGAGCCGCCGGAATCGTGGGAGGAAGTACTCGAAATCGGCCAGGAGCTTTCTGAGGATGGATACGATGCGTTTATGTTCCCTGGCGGAACGGATGAGCCGACCGTCAATACCTCCCTCTGGCCGTATTTCTGGGCACAGGGCGGCGAACTGGTGGATGAAGATGGGGAACCAGTGTTTGGTGAAGGAGAAAACAGAGAAATTATGTTGGAGACGCTGGAATATCTGGAAGAGCTCGTAGACAGCGGTGTGACACCTACACGGGTTACCACCTACGGAAATGAAGCCGACTTAAATGCGGAGATTGCCGGTGGGAACTTAGGTATGTTTATCGGTGGAAACTGGCAGGTGGCTCAGATGAGAGAAATTCTCGGCGATGATGCAGATAAATGGGATGTAGCGCCGATTCCGCATAAAGATCCGGAAGACCAGACGACGCTTGCCGGTGGATGGGTCTGGGGAATCTTTGCTGAAGATGAAGAGAAGCAGCAGGCTGCCTTTGACTTTATTACGCACACCTTTGTAGAAGATGAAGGGATGGGAGAATGGGCCACGATAGGTGGTTACCTGCCGACAAGAGAATCCCTGTACGATAGTGAACATTACGAAGGCGGAGAATTCTCAGATGAATTCAGTGAATTCCTGAACCATGCGGAAATGCGTCCGGCAGCAGAATCCTATACGTCTATTTCGGCGGAATTGTCCAATGCGGTCTCCAGTGTATTGTCTGGATCGAGCTCCCCCGAAGATGCTCTGGATGATGCATGGGAGTCTGTTCAGTAAACGTTAAAAAGGGGTGAGTGTTCATGCAGAAAAAAGGCATAAAGAACAGAGGGATAGGGGAAAACCCTATCCCATGGTTCCTGCCTCTGCTGGCAGTATTATTATTAGTCTTCGTCTATCCCATTATTGAAATTGTTCGTTTCAGCTTTACAGATGCAGGACTGCTGGACACTAATTACAGTGTAACCCTCGAGTCGTATACTTCTTTGTTTACATCTCCCGGGTTTACGCAAATGCTTATTATTACAGGTGTCTTCGTCTTTTTCAGCGTGACATTTCAAATGATACTTGGGCTGGCGATTGCGCTGCTTGTCGACCAGGGAATGAAACGAAAACTGCACGGCACGATTGTCATCCGGACAGCCGTATTAACCGCCTGGGCGATCCCGGGGGTAATTATCGGGATCATTTGGATGATGATGTATAACGAAGCTGACTCGGGTGTATTAAATTACATACTGAGTTCTCTCGGCATCGCTGATTCCGTCGCTTTTTTATCGGATCCGGTCAATGCTCTTGTTTCTGTGACAGTAGCGAATATATGGAGAGGTACAGCTTTTAGTATGATTATGATTTACGCTGGGCTTCAGACGATTTCCAGAGACGTGATCGAAGCCTCCCTGGTGGACGGTGCCAACGCTTTTAAGCGGCTTTTCAAGGTCATTATACCAATTCTGTCTCCTGTTTTATTTGTGAATCTGATCATTGTTACTGTAGAAACATTTAACACATTTGACATGGTCATGGCTCTTACAGGCGGTGGTCCGGGAAGAAGCACGGAAGTTATTGCACTGAGTATTTATAACAGTATTTTTAATCAGTTTGAACTGGGCCAGGGAGCTGCGACTGCAGTAGTTTTATTGCTCATCAATGCGCTCATGACCGTTATTTATTTTAAAGTGCTGCAGAAAAATCAGGAGGTGGGCTGACATGGAAAGCAGAAAGAAAAGAATGTTGATAAATTCGCTGATCTATGTGCTGTATGCCGTAGTGCTCGTGTTTTTCCTGTTTCCTCTCTTCTGGGTGCTGTCCACTTCATTAAAAACTGTGCCGGAACTTTTTCAGACCCCCATCGTCTGGTTTTCTTCCGACCCGCAGTTTGAAAATTATGCTTATATTTTTGAGAGAACACAAATATTGACCTATTTAATGAATTCTTTTATTATCGTTGCTTCTACAATTATTATTTCCCTGATAGTCGCTGTTCCGGCGGCCTATGCGTTATCGAGATTCAAGTTTAAGTTTAAAAAAGCGTTTATGCTTTTTATTCTTATTTTCCAGATGGTGTCCCCGGTAGTCGTTGCGATTCCGTTGTACCGTTTGTTTGTTCAGTTCAACCTGATTAATATGCACTGGAGTTTGATTCTTGTTTACGTAGCCATACAGCTGCCGTTTACGACATGGTTTTTAAAAGGATTTTTTGACACGATCCCGCAGGCATTGGATGAAGCGGCGAAAATAGACGGATGCAGCCGCCTGCAGATGATCTGGAAAGTCCTTATTCCCGTAAGCACACCCGGAATTGCTTCTGCTTCCATTCTCGTCGGGGTACTCAGCTGGTCTCAATTTGTTATTCCATTTATTCTGCTCGATGACAGTGCGCTTTATCCGGTATCGGTAGGTTTAATTAATCTGCAGTCTACAGCCGAAGCAATTACGACTCACTATTTGGCGGCGGCGAGTATGATTGCGATTCTGCCGGTTATTATATTATTTGTTGCTCTGCAGAAGTACATCGTTGGAGCTTTAACAAGCGGGGCGGTAAAAGAATAAGGAGAGATAGAATGAAAAGCTTTAATATTTATAAGCCGTTAAATGTACAGAATAAAAAACCTCTGGATTTTGGATCCGGAAGCTTGAGTGCCAGTCTCGGGGAGGATGGAAAGTTTAAATCTGTCAATTATAAAAACGAAGATTACGGCTATATAACAATGAGCCTTCTTGACCAGTTTCCTAATGATAAATGGTATGACAGTTCATTTGTACGGGAATACCGAAAAGGCATTGCAGGCAATGCAGGTTTCGGCTTGCATTATACAAGGTTTCAAACCAGGCAGAGTTATATAAGCGAAGAAGGCACGATTATTCTGGAAAGAGACAAAGGGCCGCTGAAGCTCCGTTCTTATTTTCAGGCGGAAGGGTCTACGGTAACCCAGGTGGACCATTTGACCAACGGCTCTTCAGAAGTTATGGCTGTGCCGGTCTACTGGGAAGGAAGAGCAAATATGAACCGCAGCAGCTACGGACAGCTTACAGAGGGTGGTCCTATTCCGATTCCGGAACCTGAGCGCAGATCTTCCTGGCAGAATGAAACTCTTCTGCTTGAAAATAAAAGCTTAAAAACCTCAGCAGCTTGTTCTTTCTCTTTGAATGGCAGTTTTCTTAAAGACGAGAACTTACTAAACGAAGAGAGCACCCTGTTGACAGAAATTACACTTCAGCCGGGAGAAACGGGAGAATGTCAGTTGACGATCGACTTGGAGCCGAATGGCGGGCCGGAGAAAATCTGGGATTTTAAAAACCGGGAATTTAAGGAAAAAGAGGTGGATTTCAATAGCTTTGTTGTCCAGCAGAACATCAATTATATCCTTAACTGCTGCTCGGTATCCTTAAATGAGGAAGAAACGTGCGTTATTACAGACCATCAGTTGCTACCGCTGTCTTGGAACAGAGACTCCTATTACATGGTTCAGCTTCTTCTGGAAGCACAAAAAAGAGGAAAGACGTCGCCGGGAACTGCGGAAGAAACAGTGAAAAAACATATTAACTGGATGTTTAGACGGGCAGAACGCCCAGAAAAATACTGGGGGAGAGCCTATTTAACAAATGGAACGTGCAAAGATCTTGTTTTTCAGCTCGACCAGCAGTGCTATCCGCTCCTGGAAATCTGTGATTACATTGAAATGAATAACGAAAATCTCTTTAAGCTGGGGGCGGATATTTGGGAAGAAATAGACCAGATTCTCTCGATGCTTCTCGAATATAAAAGTTCTTCCCACTGGATTTTTGCCACCGGAGAAACACCGGCGGACGATGAGGTAGAATTTCCTTACCATTTTTCCAGCCAGGTTCTTATGTGGTATACGATAAAAAAACTGGATAAACTGAATCAGCTGCGTCCTTTTACGGAAAAACCGCTGAACAGCTGGGCGGAAAATATTAAACGGGACACGTGGGCCGAATTTGTTACTCCAGAAGGGATTTTTGCTTACCTCGTCGATTTAAAGGGGAACTGCAGTCTGTATCATGATGCCAATGACCTGCCGTTTATTTATGCACCGGTCTGGGGATTTTGCGAAAAAGAAGATCCCGTATGGAACAAAACCTTTGCTTTTGCTTTGACGGGTGAAAATAAAGGAGGTTTTTATGAAGGGAAATATGAAGGGCTCGGTTCTGTTCACACTCCTCATCCATGGCCGCTCGGGGATGGACAACAGCTTCTCTACTATTATTACCATGAAGATGAGCAGGGAATCCAGCGCATCCTGGAGCGGCTGAAGCAGGTAGTACAGTTTGATGGAATGTTTTCAGAGGCGTATTCCGAAAACAGCGGAGAAGTTACATCCCGACATTGGTTTTCGTGGCCGGGAGCTTTTATTTCCACTGTTTTTCTCTATATGGAAGAAACGTAATCTTTGCACTGCGAAAGGAGGGAAAAAATGAATTACAGTATCGGTATTGATATTGGAGGGACAAAAACAGCCGTCGGGCTCGTAACTTCAGAAGGCACCGTTCTTCTGGAAGAAACGCTGAAAACCGATCAATCGGTGCCGCCTGCGGAGATGTGTCTCCGGATAATAAACACAGCTGATCAGTTAACAGCGGAAACGGGTCTGGATTTATCTTTCATGGAAGGTCTCGGTATCATTGCTCCGGGCCCATTAAACTCCAAAACCGGCCGCATTCTTTGTCCTCCAAATCTGCCGGGATGGGAAAATTTCGATATCGTTAACGTTTTTACTTCCCGGTACGAGTTTCCGGTCAAATTGCAAAACGATGCTAATGCAGCGGCGGAAGCTGAAAAGTGGCTCGGAGGAGCAAAGGATCTTCATAATTTTATTTATTTGACGATCAGTACAGGCATAGGTGGAGGCATTTTTGCGGAAGGAAACCTGCTTGAAGGAAGGACTGGCAATGCAGCAGAAGTTGGTCATATGGTGATGGATCCTGCCTACGGAACATGCAGATGCGGGCAAAAAGGCTGTTTTGAATGGATAGCCTCTGGAACCGCAATTGCGAGAAGAGGAAGCGAGCGCTTCGGAAAATCTCTCTCTTCCCAGGAAGTAGTACAACTTTACATGGATGGCGAGACAGCGGCTGTAGAATTGATGACAGATATATTTAGAAATATCGGCATCGGCTGTGTTTCTCTTATTAATCTATTTGATCCGGAAAAAATTATTATTGGAGGAGGGGTCTCCAATATAGGAGAGCCGTTATTTAAAGAAGTGAGAAAATATGTGAAGAATAATACATTGAACCCCGGAAGTGGAGAAGTGGAGATTGAAAAGTCCTCCTTAAACTTTAAGTCAGGGGTGGTGGCCGCCGCTTCTTTAATTCACCGGAAAAAAGAAAAAGCGGCTTATTAAAGATAGTGTAGAAACTGTATAAGCTGTATAAGCGTAAAAACCGGCAGGAGGGAACTTATGAAAATCGTTGTAGCTCCTGATTCTTTTAAAGGTTCCATGACTGCACTTGAAGTCTGTCAATCGATTGAGAGAGGTATCAACAATGTGATGGATGAAGCAGCAGTTGATTTAGTCCCTATGGCAGATGGAGGGGAGGGGACCGTAGAAAACTTGACGGCTGCTTCCAGAGGAAACCTTCATTATGAAACAGTGAATGATCCTTTTTTTCGAAAAGTCGAGGCTGCCTGGGGAGTTCTCGGAGATGGAGAAACCGCTGTGATCGAAACGGCAGCGGCCTCCGGCCTGCAGTTATTGACCTCAGAGGAGCTTGATCCTTTCCATGCTTCCAGTTTTGGTACGGGGGAGCTGATCCGCTGCGCACTCGATAAAGGATACCGTCGTTTTATACTTGGTCTCGGTGGCAGTGCTAC
Source organism: Alkalicoccus saliphilus (assembly GCF_003044065.1). Classification (GTDB taxonomy): domain Bacteria; phylum Bacillota; class Bacilli; order Bacillales; family Salisediminibacteriaceae; genus Alkalicoccus; species Alkalicoccus saliphilus. The sequence goes on along the minus strand of NZ_PZJJ01000010.1, from coordinate 76,915 downwards.
AAATGATGCTGGAATGGGGCTTTTGAGAGCTCTTGGAATAGAGTTTTATGATAAAAATAACCTGCCGATTCCAGAAGGCGGGGGACATCTGCACAAGCTGGACAGGCTCGACACGCTTGAGTTGGATCCGCGTGTTACAGAAGCAGTTTTTCTTGCAGCGAGTGATGTACAGAATGTTCTTTGTGGAACGGCGGGAGCGAGTGCGGTATTTGGCCCGCAGAAGGGAGCAGATTCGGAAGCGGTCAAAACACTCGATAACAATCTGCGTTATTTTGCCGTAACGACTGAGAAGCAGTTGAACAAGAAAATGTTGGAACTGCCGGGTGGGGGAGCTGCCGGGGGAATAGGAGCGGCGCTCATTTCCTTTTTACAGGCGGAATTAATCCCTGGAATTGAGCTGGTCATGTCAGAAGCTGCCTTCTCTGAACGACTGGAAACAGCCGACCTCGTTATTACAGGAGAAGGAAAACTCGACAGTCAGACACTTGATGGAAAAGTTATTAACGGAGTAGCTCAAAAGGCAGGATCCTTAGGCATCCCGGTGGTGGCTGTATGTGGCCAGCTGGAACTCTCTTCAGAGCAGATGCATAAACTCGGAATCCTCGCTGCCTTTTCCTTAATTAAAAAAAGTGCCTCTCTGGAAGAAATCATACCTCGTTCTTCGGAATGGCTCACAAGCTTAGTGGAAAACATGATGCGGCTGATCCTCGTTCATAATAAGTAAGGTTATCTAACTAAGCTCTCCGCTGTTCGTTACGGAGAGCTTAGTTGTATTTAATCCGTTTTAAAAATGGCTGCCTTGAAAATAAAATGAACGGCCGCTTTAGTTTCCATAGAGAAGCTTTCCGAGCGGGCCGGCCTCAGCTAATTCTGCCCTCTTTTTGTCGGTCAGAGTGGGGCTCGTCCTTAATCGTTCGTAGTCTCTCCATGTCTTCTACAGCTTACGGTATAAAAGACAGTGCATAAACAGGCTTCGTTCCCCCTGTTTCGGCAGTAGGTAACCTTACTGGAAAAGGACATTTTCATTCTTCATGGGGCATTGATTGTGCATGAGTGTCTCTTTTATAGTCTGTGTTGTCATTGGAGGGCCTGCGGCTGTTTGCAGAAACAGAAACTAATTATTAAGTTCAACTCCCTCAGTTAGATAAAGTATATCTTTCAAATGCTTATATAGTATTATATTTAAGCGAGAAAAAGTGAGTTGAATTTATCCAATTTCAATGGTTATTGGAAAGTATAGTATGTTGTCTATTAAAAATGGATATAGGTTGCCATGAAATCAACCTATAATATGTGAAAAAGGACTTATAACCGTTTTTGCAACCCGGTATCCGGAGGTTGCAGCAATAACAAAAGAAGATACCTTTGGTATGAGAAAAAAGGCGGTTGCACCAGCAGTTTTCTTTTCTGATGACACTCCCGCCAGCAAGTTCAACAGAAAAATGTAGGACGAATAGAAGAACTGTTATGAGAGATGCCATAACCTATACTATGGACAAAAAAAGGACGAAAGACCTTTTTTTGTAATTTTACACCATAGATAACTTTTACATGGTATATTATTTATAATATTCATAATATTATGGATATTATGAAAATAGGAAAGGAGGTGACTATCATGACTAACCAAAAGTTAAACATGCAAGAATCTTTAAAAATATTAGAAGAAAGCCGTGTCTTGAATCCAGATTTGACTATGAAATCTGTTATAGAAGCGGCTAAAAAAATGGAAGAACTTGATGGCTTTAAAGGCAATATTGACGAGGTAGGTTGGTCTGCATTAATTTACACAAATTTTATTCTGGCTTCTGGAATCACTGATGCTGAAGATGTAATCAATCAAAAAAGGTCCCGCTGATTAGAAGTTTTTTAAATGAAGTTATCGTTGGAAGGACGAGAAAAAGATAATCTAGTTAATTAATTATTAAATAAAATCGTTGTGTGCAAACTAAACCCTCTGGCTATTTGAAACAATTTGGCAGTGTTTTTGAACAAGTTAAAGTTTAAAAAAACAGATTCACTAAGCCATACATTTGTAATATAGCTGTAGATTTCTAAAATTGCTTGGAAAATCATAGCTATATTACATCTTACATATGAAGCGGAGGTGACCTGATTGAACATAGAGAATGAACTAAAGAGCGATTTTTTATTAACGCACAAATCTTTCGCAGCCAAGTCTTTATCGTGGCTTAATAAACATTTGGACAGTTTTTCTCCCACCAGGAATAATAACCTTTGTTTAGATGGCGTAAAGGCGTTTTCAGAACTATCTCTTCTTTATACTTATCTTAAAAAAAGAAATCATCTTGAGTTTGAGGCGGAAATCTCTAACTGGCAAAGTTTTTTCGAGAATCATCTGAAAAATAAACTGTATGCTGAGGCTGTGAGGAAAAGACCAAAAGAGGCCTATCACATGATGTTCCCTTATTTACAATTAAGATCGACTGGATATAAAAGCGGTTATTACGAAGAAAGTCATCAATATATGATAAATTGGGGGCATTATGACTCCATCGAGTTAGTTCCCTTTCGTAAAATGGATCTAGAGTACTTTTTATGGAAATCGGATTTGCAGGGTGAGCCTGACTGGATAAAACACTTTCCTTCAACGATTTTGGGTCGCTTTCAAAGTACAATAACACTTGATGAAAGTGCAGCATATTCCATTACACATACTTTATTTTATATGACTGACTTCGGTAACCGTTCCCTTTCTTTATCTCAATCAGATATTGATGAGATAGCAAATGTTTTAGAGGCTCTTCTAATACATTACTGGCGTGTTGGTCATTATGATCTTATGGGAGAACTTTTAATTAATCTGACATTCTTAGAAAAAAATAATACTTATCTGTATCGAAATGCGAGGAACGCATTTTTAAACGCATGGAATGAAGATGGGTCTATTCCTGCCATGAAAAATAAGAGAAATGAAAGTGAACAGAGTGAGTTCAGTTTTTGTTATCACACAACCTTGGTCGGCGTGCTTTTATGCGCAGTTGAGATAAATAAAACATTACAAAAAGAGGCTTCCAAATGAAAAATATTTCGGAGGTAATAATACATGTCGAACGATGGATTAAATCTCTGGAAGTACCAGAACAAAATAGAGCACTGTGTGAATTAGGTTTATTATTTATAGAAAGTATTCATAAAAAAGAAATGTTACTAACAGTTGAAAAAGCAGACGACGTCCACAAGATTCTAAAATCACCGATAGATTTAATAAATTACAACCGCGAAGAAATAATTGAATTAGCTCAACAGGTAGGAAATTCAAATGTTGAAACTTGGAATGTAGACAGAGAAGAGATAAATAATTGGAATCAGTTTTTAGGTGGAATTGCTTTATCTTATGCAAGCAAAGGAGACCTATCAGTAGTTGCTTCGCTTATTAGAATTAGTGCAGAGTTAAACCTTCATGGAAGATGGATTGTTGAAGCAACAGATTTTCTATTGGATCAACAACAACCTGAGGGTTATTTTGGTTTATATTTTAAGGAAACCAGTATTCTAAACAAAGATCAGGAAGTTATTTTTTTACTTCGTTTGACAGTAGATATTTTATGGGCGTTAGCTGTACAAAACAGGAAACTTATAAAATAAACTGTAATAGCTGCACTGCTACTTACTTGTCGGTTGTATTCATACGCTCTGCTTTTTGAATTACCTTCAGAATTGAAGGGCTTAACACTTTATTCCCAGTTTATGGGTATAGTGTTTTCATAATTAATTAATCTCAAAATAGTAGCTGATGAAATGAAAAAATTTATTATAGGAACATTTGCATTTGGAATGATTTTGACTGGAGGCATGACGGGAGTCAGCGCGCAGAGTGGAGAAATGGATATGAGGGAAGAAAACAGCGGTCATATAAACATGGAAGAAATGCACCAGCATATGATGGGCTCCAATGCGGTTATTAATTTTGGCCAGGCGAAAAAGATGATGAAGGAAATGCATCCGAACATGAGTACGAAGCAGGTAAAAGCGATGTACAAGGAACACCACGGCACAATGGGAGCAGAACCGAGAGCAAACTTTAACGAAATGGATCATATGGAACAAAATTAATATTCCCGATCATATGGCGGGCCCTCTAAAAGTTGGAGGCTCCGCCGTTATCGTTTTGATTAAGTCTTGTTTCTGAAATAACTATTCTGTTTACAAGGGCTCTCCTGCACTCAGCCATGTCGTGGATCTCGGCTGCAGCTCTTTTCTATGTCCCGGGACATGGAAAAAGACCTTTCGACGTGGCAACCCCGCCGGAGTGTTCCAGAGGGGAAGATGTCTTTTGAATAGAGAAAACGGCTGTAACAGCGTTTTTTTGATAGCAACGATATTTCACTGGCTGGAGCCGCAGGGCATGACTCCGGGAGGATCAGGACGCGGCGACTATCCATTTTATCCGCCTGACGGGCGGATAAAATTAGTGGAGGCCGTCCCCTCCGGAAAGCTTGCCCCGAAGGAGAAAGCCATTCCTCACATCCTTATACACAAAGAAGTATTTTTAACAGTCAGCCGGCGTGGCCTCCAATAGTGGGAGGCCACGCCGTTTTTTATATTTCTGCCCGTAAAGTAAATAAGCGTTTATTGGCATCTTCTGTAAGCAATAGTTAACTAAAGACAGATAAATTCAGAGAAAGAATAAGATAAGTAGGACATGTACCCACCAGCTTCTACGCGCTCATAGGAAATGGCACCTTACCTGAGAAGAACCTTGCTGTCATAGGTATTTCACTATAGTGATATAACGATAATTTTTTAGAAATACATATATTTGTAAGGTGGAAATGTTATGATAATTTTGATGATCAATAATATGGAAAATGGATGAAAGGATGAAAAAGTTTAAAACTGCCGCACAGGATTGAATTATCTTTATACACATTTGAGGCAGGGTAGAGGCCCTTTTTCCTGTTCCGTAATGCAGCTTAAGCTTTGACATCCTTTACTGGCTGCAGAATGAAAACGCATTATTTTATAATTTTTCCAACAGTGACATGAATGATGAAAGGAAAACTGCAGGTCTGTAAAAAAGCGCAATTCTGGAAAATAGGGGGGGAACCTAATAATGAAAATGGACTACCGTGTCTTACTCGTGGATGATCACGCGATTGTGAGGGCCGGCGTGAAGATGCTGCTTGAAAAGCAAACAAACATAGAAGTGATCGGGGAGGCAACCGATGGAAGAGAAGGCGTGGAAAAAGCGCTCTCTTCACAGCCGGACCTTGTCATCATGGATTTGAGCATGCCCCCGGGTATGAACGGGCTGGAAGCAACTAAAGAAATTAAAAAAAGCCTGCCTGATACGATGATTTTAATTTTGACGATGCATGATGACGAAAATGATTTGTTCCAGGGGCTGCAGGCAGGAGCTTCCGGCTATGTATTAAAAAACGCGCTGGATTCAGAACTTCTTACGGCGATAGAAAAAGTAATGAAAGACCAGGTGTACTTGTATCCTTCTGAAACGAGAAGTCTCATAGAAGATTTTTTACAGCGGGTAAAGCAGGGGGAGGACCTCTCCACGTACAAGCTTCTCAGCGAAAGAGAAGAAGAGATTCTTATCCTGATCACAAAAGGGTACAGCAATAAGGAAATTGCTGCTCAGTTATTCATCAGCGTAAAAACGGTGGAAACTCATAAAAGTAATCTGATGAACAAACTTGGCTTCCAAAAACGGTATGAACTTGTGGAGTATGCCCTGAATAATGGACTTTTAAAGAAAGAGACCTGAACAAATCTTTATCGGCACCGGATGTCTGCCTTTCCATAAACAAAAACGCGAATTCGTTTCCTTTACGTTACAATCTCACTTAAACAGAGGCTTCCGGCTTTAAAAAGGAGTAAATAAATGAACGGCAACCGTAAAGAAGAATTAAATGAAAGAGATCAAATTGCGCAGTTAGTTATTGATAACGTGCTGGATGGAATAATAACGATTAACCGCAAAGGTGAAGTGGAATCGTTTAATTCAGGCGCTGAAAAAATATTTCAATATTCAGCGGAAGAAGTGATAGGAAACAACATCAAGATGCTTATGCCGGAACCTTATAAAAAAGAACATGATTCATATATCAATAATTATGCTGAAACCGGGGAAGCCAAAATAATCGGTATCGGCAGGGAAGTCACCGGACAGCGGAAAGACGGCTCGCATTTTCCGATGGATCTTGCCGTAACGGAATTTTTTATTGGGGAAGAAATGCATTTTGTCGGAATTACAAAAGATATGACCGAGAGAAGAAAAACAGAAGAGGCGCTGGATAAAGCAACGAGAGAGAATTTTGAAAACACGGTAAAAAACCTGCAGAACCTCGTATTCAAATTAGAAAAAGCCCCGGCAGGCCGTCCTGTGTATACGTTAATGGAAGGTTATAATGCCCAGGAGATTGGTCTGTCCACCTCCTCCACATTTAATAAAACAAACAAAGAAATATTTCCGCTCTCCATATCAAAAGAATTGGACAACTATCATGCGAAAGCTTTCGAAGGAGAAACGGTAACTTATGAGTGGGCGTTTGCTGGGAAGGTATTTTATATTACGCTTTCCCCGATTTTCATGGATAACCAAGTCAGTGAGATTGTCGGTTCAGGAGTCGATATTACAGATAGAAAGAAAATGGAAGAGGCACTTGCCCTGACGAGAGACGAGGCCCTCGAAGCTTCGGAATTAAAATCCCAGTTTCTCGCAAACATGAGCCATGAAATCCGGACCCCTATGAACGGAATCATTGGGATGGTGGATGTTCTGATGAACACCTCTTTAGACAAGGAACAATTAGAAATTATTAACGTTGTCGAGCGTTCGGCACAATCTTTATTAACGATCATTAATGACATTCTGGACTTTTCAAAAATGGAAGCCGGCAAACTGACCATTGAGCAGGTGCAGTTTTCTCCGACCCTTCTCGTGGAAGGAATTGCTGAAATATTACTGCCAAAAGCCCGGCAGAAAGACATTTCTCTTTTAACGTACATAGATCCATCGATCCCGGGACTGCTGCTGGGGGATTCTATCAGAATACAGCAGATCCTGTTGAATTTGACGGATAATGCCATCAAATTTACGGAAAAAGGGAGTGTCCTGATCCGAACCATTTTGAAGAAAATCACGGATGAAAATATAGTGGTACTTCATTTTTCTGTTGTAGATACAGGGTATGGTTTATCCAGCACCGAGATAAGCAGCTTATTTCAGCCATTTACCCAAATCGATGGGTCAATCACCCGCAAGCATGGTGGTACAGGACTGGGGCTCGCTATATCGAAGCGGCTCGTCGAATTAATGGAGGGAGATATCGGGGTGAATAGTGAAAAAGGGGAAGGATCCACTTTTTGGTTTGACGTTCCGTTTTCTCTGCCTGAATCGTCTCCTGCTGCGGAAACAGACATCGATCCGAAGCTCGAAAATCTCCGTGTCATCATTTTAAACGATCATGCGGAGGAACGTGAAATTTTAGAAAAGTATATAAGTTCCTGGGGAATGGAAAATGCAAGTTTCGAAAACGGGATCGATGCCTTAGCCGAACTGCAGAAAGAAGTAAATAACAACCGGCCGTATGACCTTGCTGTTGTTCACCTCAAAAATCCCGGCATGGACAGCCAAATGTTCCTGCAGGTTATCAAGCAGAGCCCTCACCTCTCTAAACTGGATGTTATTTTATTGGGGGAGCAGAGCCAGAAAGAAAAGGGGACGGATGGATATAAAGCTTTTCTTACAGCCCCGGTGAAACAATCCCAGCTTTTTGACTGTATTGCGAATGTCGCCCGGCCACTTTTTTCAGAAGAAGAATCAACGATGAAAGAGAACCTGGACACGTCTCATAAAGGCAGTCCACAGACCGAAATCATCAACAAAGAGCAGCCGATTCTTCTTGTGGAGGATAACCCGATGAATCGTAAAGTCGCCTTTTTTCAACTTAATAAATTAGGTTACCAGGCAGAGGCTGTTACGAATGGAAAAGAGGCGCTGGAAGCTGTGAAAAAACAGAAGTATCCATTGATCTTAATGGATATTCAAATGCCTGAGATGGACGGCATAGAAGCAACGCAGGAAATCCGCCGGTTACACTATGCTGTTCCTATTGTTGCCATGACGGCAAATGCCATGAAAAGCGACAAGGAAAATTATTTGGAAGCAGGAATGGACGATTATTTAAGCAAGCCGGTGAATCTGGAAAGGTTAAAGCAAGTTCTCGAACACTGGATGCCCGATAACGGTCAGCCTTTTTCCTTTCAAGCGGAAAACAGGACAGAGACGCAGAACCCCCCGATTAACATGGAAAATCTGCAGGAAAGCTATGGAGATGAAAGCCTCGTGAAAGAGCTGCTGCAAATGTTTTTAAATGATGCACCCGGTTATTTAGAGAACCTCCGGCAGGCTATTGAACAAAAGAAATCAGTCGAAACAGCGGAAATTGCGCACAGTTTAAAAGGTAGCTCCGCGGTCCTTAAGGCAGAAACATTTACCCGTTTAAGTGCAGTCATTCAACAAGCAGCGAAAAGCGGGGATTGGGAAACAGTTTTATCAAGCTTCCATGAACTTGAAACACATTATAAAGAGATGGAACATTTTATCGAATCTCTTTGATTCTCATACATCGGCAACGAACCATGTTGTTAATAATCTCCCTCTTCCCGGCGGGCTTAACCGCCGGGAAGAGGGAGATTTTTTTGCGCCCGGGATTCATAATAAGGACCCTGTATAAAAGCTGTATCGTACGCTTTGTTCTGCAGACCTGACCAAAATCAGGGAAAGTCCTGATACCGCTTACAGCAGATGAAGTCTATACTTTAAACCAGTAGGAAAAGAAAAAGGGGGCCCTGGGATGGATAATAGTTTAATGCAGATGTTTATTTCTTATCGAGTGAGCAGAAATGATCAAATTTATTTGGAAGTGAACAGGGTCTCACTTACGGTAGATGATTTTATCAAGTTTTTGAAAGTAGAGGACTACGAGAAAATAGCGGGACGAATTATGAGTTTGGGTGTGATGATAAATAAAGAAACGATTCTTGCGTATTTGTCTGGAATCGCAGACTTGTATTATTCTCTGGCAAAGCCGAATCGAGGGGCCGCGCGGCAAACGGCCTGTTAACAGACCGTCCGCTGATCCGAAAGCTGAAAATGAACCTTCCGATACGATGGAAAGAATAAAAAAACTGCTCTGAGAGCTGCAAAATGTATCCACGCCCGGAATAATTCAAAAACTGAAGGAGTGAATGAAGATGGCAATGAAAATGGAAGAACTGGAATCAAGAAAGTTTTTACATATGTTAAGACTGGAAGAGAAGGTGGAAAAACTGGCAGAAAAGTTTGCCGGTACAGCGGAAGAAGTATCGCTTTACCGATTTGTCGGCCTCCTTCTATCCAATCAGGAAGTCCTAATGCTTCATAAAACAGGAGATGCCAGCGAACGGCTGATTCTTAAAAATGCTGTCGCTCGTATGAAGCTGAAGAGAATGGAACTGGCCGTCGAAAAACAGGTCAAAAACAGGGACATAAAAAAAGCAAACGACCTTCTTTCTGCCAGAAAGGGGCAGGAAGCAAAAGTGTCAGATCTCGCCCTTCACCTGAACGTTTCCGAAGAAGCGATTATGGAAGCAGCAGAACCTTTTATCTGCACCCAAAAACTCAAGCGCTTTTTTTCTGTAGAATAAAGAGTTTAAGGAGGTATTAACCAACAGACTGAAACCACAGAGAACGTATCGTCTCTGTGGTTTCAGTCTGTTTATAAGGTGTTTTTAAGCATAGGCAGCCGATTCCCTGCTTTCGCCTTCGTGGAACGCTTTCCGGGCGCGCCCTCTATCGCCCAGGAGTCGTCCCCTGCGGCTCCAGCAGGGAAACAATAAATAAAAGAAACAAGGTGATAGTACCTTTGTTGAACTGTACATTGGAGAACGGGACTGATCCCACCTCAGAACAAGGAATAAATATCTTCTAGAAGAAGGGCGCTTCCCCCTTAAGAGAAGATATACAAGTTCATGCATGGCCTGGGAGATTTCTGACAGAATGCACCTCAATGTAAAATGGTGCTTAATGGAAAATTTATTTAATGAAAGGAAATTCTTGTTCAATTCATCTTGAGGGGGCTGAAAACCTCACTTACAATGAAGAAAGAGGGGCGCATGTATAACGATGATAACAAAAGACCGCTGCATTCGTTATGGCACTATGTACAGCATTATTCACAGCCTTTGCGGGAGCGTTGTTAGCAACGGTTTTCGAGCTGCATCCTACGTGGATGGCCATGCTTCTGACAACAGCCGTGCTGTTTATAGTGGTGGAAGGAGCAGGAACCGTCGGGTGGGGATGACATACGGAAGATACGGCAGCGGCACTCTGGCATATAAATAATTTGTATTATCCAAAAGCCGGGTAGAACGTGTAGAACTTTACATAGAAACGTGATACGGGCTTCTCTTACTGGTCTCTTCCCTATATGATAAAGGGAACAACTTTTGTACTTGCAGGGAGGGATGCCGGATGACGCTTCGACGCCGTTTTCATATGCTTGTCTTTTTATTAGTGATGCTTCCGCTGCTTATTACGGGCTGGATTACATATGAGTTTTCTACTTCCATCTATCGTGGACAGATCAGTGAACATATGCTGGATACGCAGCATGCAATCGATTTGAATATTCGTTCGCTTATGCGGGAGGCCGAATCTTTCTCGGATTACATGGTGACGTCCGATCCCATGATGGCCCAGTTAACAACATCGGAATGGGAATCTTCGATGCAGCGCGTCCAGAATGAAAACACCCTCTCCCAGATGGCTTTCAGTTATGAATGGACCCAGGATTTTCATATCCTCCGTCCCGGCGAAGAACCTCTTTATTTTTTGGAACCTCCGGAATCCCGCTTTTACCACCTTGAGGAATCTTCTTTTCTTGCGTCTGTCCGCGAAGCCAGAGGCAGAAACACGTGGATCGGGCCTTCCCATCCTTCCATTGCTGATTCAGAGCAGGCTTATTTTACGATGGGAAGAAGTGTCATTCACCCACAGTCACTCAGGGAACTCGGCCAGTTTTTTTTATTTATCAATCCTGAAGTGCTGGAAGCGGCAGATTCTCTGGGGACCAACAGTGAAACCGACTGGAGCATCATCACCGGTGACGGCGGCATTGTGTATGAAACGAACCCGGATATTCTCCGCGGCTCTGCAGCTGGACTCCCTCAGGAGCAGAATGCAGGAACTTACTTTGATGCGGACGGGAGAGAGTATTTATTCACAGCTTCCAAAACCGCACAGGACTGGACGCTTGTCTCTTTCAAGAGTGTGGAGAGCATGAATGAGATTCTGCAGCCGGCACGATGGTTTACACTCGGTATCGTCACTGGACTGCTCGTACTGCTGTTTCTTTTCCATAAGCTGTTCTCCCAGAGGCTTCTGCATTTCTTTCAGCAGCTGCGGCAGTCGATGTCCAAAGCTTCTACGGGAGATCTTGAAGTGCAGATGGGAGCTTATCGTGAATCAGAGTTCACGACGCTTGCTTCCGGGTTTAACCACATGGTGATGGATCTTCGCTCGACGATCCGTCAGGTCGAACAGGAGCAGAGCCAGAAACAGGACGCCCAGTTTCAAGTACTTCAGCATCAGATCAACCCACATTTTTTATATAACACACTGGATTCCGTGAATGCTCTGACCAGCCTTCAAAAAATAGAAGAAGCGCAGCATCTTGTCACGAATCTCGGACGGCTGTTACGGATCAGTCTAAAAGGTCCCTATGAAATCCCACTGGATGAAGAGCTTCGGCATGTGCGAAGCTATTTGGAAATTCAGCGCGTCCGTCATGTCCAGTCCTTTGATTATCATATTGAAGCCGAGGCAGAAACTGCCCTCCCGGTACTGAAATTAATCCTGCAGCCTCTGGTTGAAAACGCCATAGAGCACGGCCGTTCTGCTCCGGATTTATTCATTACCGTACGAACCAAACAGATCGACGGTGCGCTTCACATAACGTTGCATGATAACGGTCCCGGCTTTTCAGAAGAAGTTCTTCTCGCCTTGAACAGCGGCCGTATGGTGCCCGGAGATGGTTTTGGTGTGAGGAATGTGCACGAACGGCTTCATTTGTTTTATCAAAATCAGAGCGGACTGATCATCTGCTCCGAGCCGGGAAACACAACCATACGATTACTACTTCCAGAAAAGAGGGATGAGCATGTACCGGGTAATGCTGATTGATGATGAACCTCTGCTACTGCAGAGTCTAAAAGAAACCTTTCCCTGGAGCGAGTATTATTGTGAAGTGACAGCTACTGCAAGTAATGGGAGGGAAGCACTGCACGCTTTTGAGGAAGCAGCACCGGATATTGTCGTCACAGACATAAAAATGCCGGATATGGATGGTATCTCTTTTTTAAAAGAGGTGCTTCAGCAGCGGTCGGTGGATGAAATCATCGTGTTAAGCGGATACGATGATTTTAAGTTTGTACGTGATGCATTGAAGTATAAAGCGTTTCACTATTTGTTGAAGCCTCTGGATCGTGCAGAGCTTGGAGAAACACTCCTTCAGGCAGCCGCATCTCTGGAAGAAAAGCGGAAAACGAACAAACGATTTTGGAAAGAAGAACTGATTCAGGCAGCTACACAGCACAAACAGGAAGTGACTCTCCCTTTCTCCAGCTTTTCTTTGTTTTACTTAACTGTTAAAGAAGGAAAGGATATTTCCTGGAAGGAAAAATCAGATACTTCCGGTATTTGTTTTTCGTACCCGCTAGGCCCGGGAACAGTGCTTTTAATTTGTGCCGGGGATGGTGTGCCTTTTTTAGAGGAAGAGCTTTCTAAGTATGAGAATGCCTTGAAAAAGGGTGCCTGGAGCAGCCCTGCTTCTCCTTCTCAGCTGGCAGAAGCACTGGATGAAGTCTATATGTATGCAGCAAGCGCGGAGTACATGGATGAAACGATCATTACACCGGCATCCTATAGTGCGTTTCAGGAAATCGAACCGGTTTCCCTGCAGGCGGTCCGGCAGGCAAAGACATGGATTGACCATCATTTAAGCGAACCTCTTCGAAGTGAAGAAACTGCCCGTCATGTGGGACTGAGTCCGAGTTACTTCAGCACTGTATTTAAACAGACGATGCATATCTCCTTTTCCGATTATGTAAAACAAAGACGAATGGAGAAAGCAGAGCAGCTTTTACGGGAGACGAACAAACCTGCTTATGAGATTGCACTTCTCGTCGGCTATGAAGATCAGCGCTATTTCAGCCAGATTTTCCGCAGGCATTTTCATATGACCCCGAGCGCTTACCGGCGGGAGCATCAGTCGACGTGATCTGATACGTAAAACCCTTTAATGATTTTCATTAACAGGGTTTTTTATTTCTTCATGACAGCGCTTTCGTAAAATATTCCACATAAATCGAATGATCCTCTCATTCAGAAAGCGCTTACGATTCTATATAGTTATAAACAAGGAGGGATTTACAATATGAAAAAATCCATGTACTTACTATCCTGCACGCCATTTTTACTGCTGGCAGCATGCGGAGAAAATGAAGAAGCCGCAAGCGGTGAAAACGGCGGGAACGGGGACAAAGCCGTTGTTGAATTTTTTCAGGTGAAGCCTGAAGGAGTGGATACATTCGATACGCTGATCGACCAATTTGAAGAAGAACACCCGGATATTGAAATCGATCAAAATACCGTCCCGGACGGGATGACTGTTCTCACGACACGATTCTCCACCGGCGATATTCCAGACATTTTTATCACGTATCCTGTAGAAGAAGACTACATTCTGCGGGCTTCCAATGATTATCTTCTGGATATGACCGACGAAGAGTTTATTGAGCAGCTGAACCCGGAAATTCAGGACCGGTACCTTGAAGATGGACGGATGTACGGCGCCGCTTTATCGCTGAATGCAAACGGCGTTTTATACCATAAACCAACGTTTGAGGAGCATGGCATTGATACTCCTGAAACGTGGGACGAATTTACGGCCGCTTTTGAAACATTGGATGCTGCCGGTGAAACACCGCTTATTATGGGCAACCAAAACGTCGACCAGACGTCGATTTTTAACTTAAACTTTATTGCTCAGCAGTTTGACCCGGATTACTGGGAGCGTTTTAACAATGGGGAAGAGACTGTAACGGAATCCGGCGAGTGGCGTGAAGCCTCCGAGAAAATGCTGGAGATTATTCAATATGCGCAGAATGATCATATGGGAACGGACACGGATCAGGCGAACCAGATGTTTGCCAACGGGGACGGCGCCATGTACTTCATGGGAGCGTGGGTTCTTCCAACACTCCGCGGCATGAACGAAAACTTTGACGAAGAATTCGGATACTTCCCGTTTCCACAGACAAATGAACCGGAAGAGAACGTGACGATCTCCGGGGTCGACGTCGGCCTGTCGGTCGCAGCAGATTCCGAGCATCCCGAAGAAGCGCTTGCCTTTGTTGAATTCCTCATTGATGAGGCAGATCAATTTGCCGAAATGGATGGCTCCTTCAGTGCCGTTGAAGGTGTGGATGTACAGGATCCAGTACTGGAAGGACTTGCCCCTCACGTAGAAAACAATCAGGTGGCCAACTGGCCGAACCATTACTGGGAAGGCGGCACCGCTGCAGAGGCGGACTTCCGGTCCCACAGCCAGAACTTCTTTATTCATGAAGACATCGATCAATACCTGAATGACCTCGAAGCCATGTTTGAGAGCTATCGAAAAGAAAACTAATGTCTGGAAGCGGAGGGCACGGGCCCTCCTCCTTCCTGATGTACTGGAGGAATTGAGATGCAGAATAGTGCCTATAAATCCCTGCGGAAGGGTTACCTAATACTTCTGCTTCCCGGCCTTCTTCTTCTTGCTTTGTTTTATGTATACCCTGTATTAAGCGCTCTTTACATGAGTATGACGAATTGGGACGGTGTAAGCAGAAGTCACGACTTTGTCGGCCTGGTGAATTACGGTGCGGCCCTTACTGACCCCCGTTTTCTGAATGCACTCAGCTTTACGCTGCAGTATGCCTTTGTTTCCACGATTCTTTCCAATATCGTCGCGCTCAGCATCGCTCTGGTTCTTGTAAAAAAAATCAAGTTCCGCAACTTTTTCCGGGCCGTTTTTTTCTTCCCGGCAGTGTTGAGCATGTTGATTATTGGATACATATGGCAGCAGATCTTTTACCATGTCGTTCCTTACTTTGCGGAACGGCTGAATATCGAAGCCCTGCAGACGAACATGCTCGGAAATCAGGATCTTGCCTTCTGGGCGCTTATTATTGTGACGGTGTGGCAGGCTTCTGCAATTCTGGTCGTCATTTATATGGCCGGGCTGCAGACAGTACCAGAAGACGTGTATGAATCTGCTGCGATTGACGGTGCGAGTGGGTGGAAGCGGTTCTCGCGTATTACGCTGCCTTTGATTGTTCCATCGATTACCATCTGCGTGATTCTGGCAATGAAACAGCATTTGATGGTATATGACTATATTATTGCCCTGACAGACGGCGGTCCTGGTTTTGCTACAGAGTCGGTGACACTCCTTATCTACAACCTCGGCTTCTTAAACAACCAGTTCGGCTACGGTACAGCTGTTGCCCTGATGCTGTTTGTATTTATCATCGTTATTTCCATCATTCAAATCAATATACTGCGTAAGAAGGAGGTGCAGTTATAATGACGTTTTCCTGGAACCGAATCGGTATCTATGGCTTTATTCTGGCCGGCTCCGTGATCATTTTATTTCCGCTTTACTTAACGCTGACCACAGCTTTTAAGACGCCGGAGGAATCCGCTGAATCACTGCTTGGCCTTCCTTCTTCTCTGCATATTGAGAATTTTGTCCGTGCAGCAGAAATGAGCAATTACTTCAGTGCCTTTTTCAACTCGCTGCTCATTACCGTCGTCTCTGTCACTTTTATTATTCTTCTCGGATCCATCGCTTCTTTTGCGATTGCAAGGAACCAGCATTCTGTCTTTTACCGCGTGATGTATTATTTCTTTGTCAGCGGCCTTTTCGTTCCTTTTCAAGTTATGATGCTTCCTCTTGTACAGCAGCTAAGTGCCGTAGGCATGATGAATAAATGGGGGCTGATTATGCTGTATGCCACATACGGCCTCTTCCAATGCGTCTTTTTGTACGTTGCTTATTTCCGGTCTATTCCGCGGGAAGTGGAAGATGCAGCGTTAATTGACGGGTGTGGTGTTTTCCGAATGTTCTGGTACATTATATTCCCTATGTTAAAACCGATGACCATTACGCTGATCGTGTTAAACATTATTTGGATCTGGAACGACTTTCTCATGCCGCTCGTCATTTTAAATAACGCGGCTGATTGGACGCTGCCTCTGATGCAGTATGTATTCGAATCGCAGTATGCCGCTGATTACAACCTTGCTTTCGCCTCCTACCTGATGGTGCTTGCGCCGGTTATTGCGGTCTACCTTTTCCTTCAGCGCCATATTATCGGCGGCGTGTCCGATGGTGCGGTCAAATAATCAACTTAGGAGTGTTCTCAATGACGACATTTACCTCTGCGAAAGCAGACCAGTGGATAAAAGACACCTTTCCCGGCCTTCCGCCTCAGCCGCTTCGGCCGGCACATCATGTCAGTGCTCCCGTCGGCTGGATAAATGATCCGAACGGACTCGTATTCTTCCGGGGAGAATATCACGTATTTTATCAATATTATCCTTATGACACAGAATGGGGACCGATGCACTGGGGGCATGCCAAAAGCCCTGACCTGCTTCACTGGGAGCATCTTCCTGTCGCTCTCGTGCCTGAACATGACTACGAAGCAGGCGGTTGTTTTTCCGGGAGCGCCGTCGTGAAAGATGACACATTGTACTTGTTTTATACCGGACACAATGAAGACAACTCCCCGAAAGAAGTGCAGTGCGGCGCCTATTCGACGGATGGCATCCAATTTACGAAAATGACCCAGAATCCTATTATTTCCTCCCCTCCAAAAGGGGCGTCAGAAGATTTCCGTGACCCGAAAGTGATTTATAAAAACGGAAAATGGCTCCTCGTTATCGGCACTTCATTCGATGACCTTGGCTCTGCCGTTTACTATTCCTCACAGGATTTAACCAGCTGGACATACGAGGGCGTGCTTCTTCAGGGAACCAGCGGCGAAGGAACGATGTGGGAATGCGTAGACTTCTTTGAACTCGATGGGAAAGACGTTCTGCTGTCTTCACCAATGGGTGTCCCCGGCTCCAAAACGAAGTGGCGCACGGGCCGGTTTGAATCCGGAACTTTTCATGTCGAAGAAGAAGGCGAGATAGATGACGGCCCTGATTTTTACGCCCCGCAGACGTTTTCTGATGACAAGGGACGACGCCTGATGATCGGCTGGATGAATATGTGGGAGCGGACGATGGCGGAAAAACCGGAGGGGTGGGCAGGGGCATTAACGATGCCGAGAGAATTGGGCGTAGTGAATGGCCACCTGATTCAGCAGCCCCCGGCAGAATGGGAAGCTGCCTCTGACACCCTCGCTGCTCCCGGGCCGGTCTGCCTCTTGGAAAAAACAGCTCATCCTGGCGATGAATGGACACTTCAAAACAGAGACAGCGTGCTGCACTTTTCCCTGCGTTCCGACTGCCTCCTAGTGGACCGGAGCAACATGGCACTTGGAGATCAGGACACAGTTTCCATCCCTGTTTCTATTTATGAAAAGGGCCTCGTCATTAACATGTACCTCGATCATTCCTGCATGGAAATCTTTTTTGATCAAGGCCGCTGCGCCAGTTTGCGTACGTACTTCTCTTCGCATGATTTCACTGCAGAAGGCGTAGATCAGATCCGGTCGTTAAAAAATATTTGATTCTTTAAGCGGACAGTCTCTCATCAGATGGGAGGCTGTCCGCTCTTTATGTGCAGAGAACCTGCCGTTTTTCTTTTTAATTTAAAGATGAGGCTTCCGGGCGAATTTCATAGTTTGCGTCTCTTAAGCGTCAGGGAAGATCGGACATGAAAAAGGAGTACCCCCAATGTCGAATATAGTGAGTGCAGAACAAATGAATTCGAAGGAGGGTAAAGAACATTTTGCGCCTGCCTGTGTCAGAGAACATTCTATGGGGGGGCAGTTTTTGATCAGAAATATCAAACATTCAAATTTCTAAAGTTGCTAATTATAAAAGTAGTTGCGTTATTGAATTATTGTATAATTTTCAATCAGTTGAGCAATGCGTATAAAGCACATAAAATAACCGCTAAAATATTGAGAAATACTGAACACTGGATTTAATTATTGTCCGTTAGACAAAATTTCTTTTGTTTAATGGGGGAGATTAAAAGAAAGTTATAGAATAAGAAAATTAAGGAAAAATAAATAACAGCATCACCCCTATCAAAAACGATGATGTTTGATATAGGTGAGAAAAAATATAAATCTCCTGTTACTTCTACTGATATTTTGCAGTGATTTTAACTGTTATCCTGCACGTAAAACTGTGTGTTGATTAACGAACGTTCGGAACAAGTTTTACGACATTTACGAACGTTATTTTATGTTCTTGTTGAGGTTTTGAGGTGGTTCGTAAACGTGTACTTTTTTGAACGGCAGGTGTTTATATTAATAATGGTATTAATGTAAATATCTAATAAAAAAGTTCATTAATAGTAAGGGACGGATTATATGTTATAATTTAGGGTGTGTTTAAATATGAAGGGGGACTTGTTTGTGCCAAACGTAGTTTTTTTTGGTTTTAAAGAATTGGATAGAGAAACGGTATTAACTATAAAAGGGCGAGCAGTAAACTCTCGTTATGCTAATTTAAACTTTCGAGTTAGAGACTTATTGAAGCGCTGGGATACAACAGATAGGTCTGTGATTAGACAAGCAATTTCAAAAAAGCTAACTGGCACTTCACGTACCATTGTATTTGTAGGGGAAGAAACACACAAAAGTTATTGGGTACCTCAAGAAGTTCAAATGACTTTAGATGCGGAGAAGCCAGTTTATGCTATGAGGATAAGCGGGACTAAGGGTAAAATTCCAGATATTCTAACTTCTAATGGTATTCACGTTTATGAGTGGAGTGAAGCAAAGCTTCAAGAATTGGCTACAAGGTAAAAATTGTGATTGATAAGTATGTTTTTAACTAGAAACTTAATATCTACTACTTATGTAGAAGAACTCAACTTGTGTTTAAGAATCATCTAAAAAATTAACAAAAAACACTTCACTTAAAGCGTGAAAGTGTTTTTTTGTTATAACGTAGTATATAAAAATCATATTGGTAAAGAGGATAGTGATTTAAGCATATTTGAGTTCTATTAATCCTCTCTCAAATCCTCTATAATGCTTTCTAATTCTTGATAGCTTTCTTCCCTTTCTTTAAGTTTTTCTAAAATGAAGTTAAGATTGTTTTTGGTGGTGGCCACTTCCATTTTTTCATATTGCATGCTTAATATTTGCCCTGCTACATCATTAGCTAGCACCCAATCCTTATTTAAAGAAGCTAACTCTAATAAAGAAGCCAAAACCCAATAATTTTTTGATTCTATTCCTCCTTGTCTCTCTAAAGCAAATTGAACAAGAGGCTTTAATTTATTAAACTTTTCTTTAGAGGTTTCCTTGTTTTCTATAAACAGCAATGTTAAGGCATTAATGCCTGGATAGTAATCTCGTGGATCCTCTTCAAAACCTTTGTAATAGTACTCAATTGCTTTATTTAAAGCGCCATCTGCTGCTCGATCATTTTCTGAATTCTTTTCTTCGTAATAACGATCCTTATATATTCTACCTAAAATACCTAATGTTTCCGAAGAAGCACCATAATTATCTATTATAGAATTTAATATTCTAATCGCCTTACTTCGGTCTTCGTTTTTATTCCTACGATTCAAAGCTAAAGAAAGTTGTTCCTTTACTTTGATACTTTCTCCTACACGCGAAGGTAAAGACTCAGCTAACCGAATCATGTCATCCCAGCTCTCAACACTTCTGTATGACATCAAAAGATCATATAGTAATTCATATGAGGAAGAATCAAAATGACCCACGCTCTCTTCAATTTCATTAATCTTCTCTATTAGTTGTGGGTCATTGGAATGTCTTAGATCAGCTAATTTTTCATGCAAACTTTCAATTTTAAATAGGTTTTCTCTGAAAGATTCGGCTTGTTTATAATCTAAATTAATTCCTGGGAATCCATTTATTAACTGAAAGAGTGGACTATCAGGGGGGCCTTCTTCTAAAGCTTCGCTTAATCTACTACTAATTTCACTTATCAATCTATCTTTCTCACTTTCTTCCAATTGCCCTTTTTTTAGAGTATATGGTATAGCTCTCAATGGACTTATATCAAAGGGGAGAGAAGTTTCTTTTGAAAAAATTAGGATAGTAGATTTTGGACGTGCAGTATGTCTAATGCCTAATTCGTAAAAAACGTTTGGATTCGCTAAAGTTAAATCCGCAATTACAATATCGGATAATAATAGTCGTTCATACATAGGGCCATGTATGAATCCACCTCTGGTTTCTTCGTCAGCTCTAATGTAATCAAGTTCTCTAGGATTATTCTTAATTGCTGGAACTATAGCATTGTTGTAAATATCATTAAAATCGATAGTAACGCGATTATCCTTTTTCTTGCCGAAAGGCATCGCTATGAAAGTTAAAGGCTTTAATGGCATAAATGTTAACTCCTTCCTAACTAAATTTGTAAATGTATTAATTCCTTAATTAGAAAAATTTTCTATCTCACCTTCAAAGTATCATATTCTCGTTACCTAGCCAATATTTTAATTAGAATCATATTTAAACTCTACAAAACGTAGCTAGTTTAATAGATTCTAAATTACTAAAGTAATTATCAAAAAGTTTTCTATTCAGTTTTAAAAACAAACCTATCATAAAGGTTAACATAATCTAATGTTATCGGAAGCTGCATAAATAGAAAAGGAGTGTTGGTGCGATTTGATCGCATCGACTCTCCTTTTTCAATTGTAAAGTATCCTTGCAGAAACTCTTTATTACATGATAGTCCGAAGGTGGATATGAGACGTGGATGGGCAGCAACGAGAAATGCAATTCATACTTCTACGGGGACAGCGGAAGCCGTCGGAAAAATTTTACCAGAATTAAAAGGCGTTGTTGATGGAACATCGTTGCGAATACCCATGCAAGTGAGGCAATTCTAGAGTTTTACGCCAATTTAGCAAGGAAAGTAACAATTGAAGAAGGGGATGCAACCATGAAAAAAGCTGCAACTTCCTCATTTGAATACTCGGAAAACTGCTGGTTTCCTCAGATGTTATTGGCACTTCAACAGGAGGTATTTATGATGCGACCTTAACGGATATCGTTGGAAATGGGGATAAACAGCTCGTGAAAATTGTTTCTTGGTACAACAACGAAAATGGATTTGGGTCAGATCTGATTCTTTTGGCTGAACATTTAGCTAAATTCATTAAATAAACGTTAAGTGAAGTAATACGATTTGAATCTTTTAAAAAGAATGATGAGAAAATATACATTACATAGAAACAGGCAGATAGCGAAATGGCACTATCTGCCTGTTAAGACGTTAATAAACTTCAATTTGCCCCATCATGCCATTATCTTCATGTTCCAAAATGTGGCAGTGGAAAACGAATACCCCTTTTTCCGGGAAAGTGACAAGGAGTTTTACCCGTTCGCCGGGTTCAACCAATACGCTGTCTTTTAAGCCCTGTTCATTCGGTTCCACTTCTTCACCATCACGGGAAATGATTTTGAATTGGGTGCCGTGAATATGGAAGGGATGAATCATGCCGCCCATCATATCGGGTCTGTTGTAAACTTCCCACACTTCCGTAACGCCTTGTTCCTGGCGGAAGTCGATGCGTTCCATGTCGAATTTCTTTCCATTGATCGTCACCATATCCGCCATGCCAAACAACTCAATTTCCTTCGATACTGGCATTGCAGTTTCCTGTTCGGTCAGGAAGGGCTCGTCGGATGTCCACATGTTGGCGGTGTCCGCCGGAGAATCTTCAAGAGCCAGATCAAACGGGAGCAATGCAGTCCCTTCGTCATTGATGATGGCAAGAGATTCTTCTTCAGTCATCGTTGAAAAATCGATGAGAATTTCTGCACGCTCCGAAGCGGCTAAAGTCAGGGTGTCGGTTTCAACTGGTTCATCCAGCAATCCGCCATCAGAAGCGATTTGCGTGAAGTTCGCGCCATTGCTCAACTGGAACGTGTAATTTCGCGCATTGGCTCCATTCAACAAACGAAAGCGCATGACGGATTTGGTGACGGTCAATTTTGGGTTTATAGTGCCGTTGACGATAGAAATATCGCCTAATGTTCCGTCCTGGTTCATCAGTCTGTCGTAATTCAATTGTTTGTTTTCATCAAACAGGCGATCCTGGAAAATGAGCGGGATGTCATCAACGCCATATTCATCGGGAAGTTCCGAATCAGAGCCGGACTCCTCTCCAATGAGCAACATCCCGGACAGTCCTTCGAAAACTTGTTCAGCGGTCGAGCCGTGGACATGTGGATGATACCAAAGCGTGGCGGCTGGCTGATCAACTTCCAATGTAATGATCTGGCTGTCGCCGGGCTGGATTTCACCGTGTGGACCTCCGTCGATTTCACCGGGAACTTCCAGGCCGTGCCAATGAAAGGTGGTCGGTTCATCCAAATCATTTGTGATTTTGACATCCACACTTTCGCCTTTTTCAAGCTTAAGTGTAGGGCCAAGTAAATCGCCGTTATAGCCATAGGTGTCGGTCGAAATGCCCTTGAAAAATTCAGTCGATCCTTGCTGGGCGGTAACTTCATAATCAAAATCCTGGCCTTGCTGCCTTTCTAATACAGGAGGAATCGACAGCTCATTGATTCCTTCAGAGGCTGCGAGGAGGGGGATATTTCCGTGGTTCATCATGCCGCCCATACCGCCCATACCGCCCATACCTCTCTCATTATTGCCGTCTTCTTGGTTGTCGCCGCCCATGCGGCCCATGTTGCCATTATCCATCGGGGAGCCTCCGGTATTTTCATTGTCGCTGCAGCCAATTAAGATGAAGCTGAGAGCGAATGAGCCTAACAGAACCTTTTTCATTGTTTGTCGCTTCCTTCCATCAATTATTTTGTGGAGACTGAAGAATAATAACTTTCGAGTCTTCAAGTCTTAAAACAGTATTCCCTTTCCAAGAAGTTCTTGCAACTGTGCTTCCTTTATTCTCGCATAGAGATGTGTATTTTCTATGAAACTTAATAAGAAAGTGAAATCGCTACTTTCATCCCACCATTATCATCAACCAAGAATTGACTGCGTTCCAGCCAAACTATAAGTGCAGAACAAGAAGATATTCATCAGCAATCTTCCAGATACGCTGGCGCATTCGCCGATGCTGAAACAGATATACTGGAAGAGATCACTGAAACAATTACGGAATTTTCCGGAGAAAAACTTTATATTGTGGATACGGAAGGTGCTGTTATTAGTAATTCAGGGGTGTCCGAATTCCCAGTGGGTTCCTTTATTTCGGAAGAGGAAAGAGATGCTTTATCTAGGGGCGATGCGATTGAGTGTGCCGGCACCAGAAAATCGTTTTCTCATCTCAGGGCAGCCGATTTACAGAGAGGAAGCGTTTTATGGCGGGGTATATGTGTTATCCTCAGTGGATCACATGTACGAGTCCTTACAGCAGGTTCGGCAGATGTTAATATTGTCCAGCGTGGGGACTTTCTGCCTGGCGCTGGGTTGTACTTTAATTTTGTCGCGGAAGCTCTCCAAGCCGCTGGTGCAGATGGAACAAGCGACACACAACATTGCACGGGGAAATTTAGAAGCGCGGGTGCCGGTGATCACAGGCGATGAAGCTGGCTCCCTGGCGCAGGCCATTAATGATCTGACTGTAAATTTAAAAATGTACTGGGATTCGAGAAGCGAGTTTTTCGCAAATGTCTCCCACGAATTAAGAACGCCGATCACGTATTTAGAAGGATACGCAAAAATTTTAGGAGAGAAATTATTTCAAAGTGAGGAAGAGAAGCAGCAGTACTTAAAGATTATTCAACAGGAGTCAGGACGTCTCACCCTTCTCATTCATGATTTGTTTGAGCTCTAGAAAATGGAAGAAGGAAAGTTCAGTCTGCATAAGAAATGGATAGACCTGCAGGAAGTCGTGGAGAATATTCACCCGCAGATAGAGTTAAAAGCGAAAAAAAGGTTTGGATTTTCAATTGGTAATTGAAGAAAATCTTCCATTGTTTTATGGGGATGGTCTGAGGCTGGAACAGATTATGAGCAATCTCTTAGACAATGCGATTTGTTATACAACGCAGGGAACTATTTATATGCGTATAAACAGCAGAGAACAAAAAGAAATTATTATTACAGTAAATAACACGGGACCAGGAATATCTGAAGAAGAGCTTCCCTATATATTTGAATGCTTCTATCGCGTAGAAAAATCGAGATCGCAGGAACACGGAGGCACTGGATTGGGTCTTGCTATCGTGAAACAATTAGCAGAGCTCTATGGGAGAACGATCGAAGTTTACAGTAAAGCAGAAAACGGAACCTGCTTTAAAGTGAGATTGCCTGTATTAGAAGGGCCGGGAAAGGGATCAGGGGAAGAAGGATGAAAAAGATAGAATGGATCATTGCAGCAGCTTTGGTCGTTATTGGGCTGTCCTGTTTAACCATGTTTGCGAACTGGCTGGGAAACTCTTGTTCTCTTCTACCTGACGGCAGTGCCCGTCATAATAGCGGCGATTCTCTACTTTCTCTTTAAAAAGAAAACAAAAATAGATATAAATAACCATTTGTGGAAACAACGTATGAGCAAGAATGAAAAATAGTCTGCGATTGGAGCAGAGAGCGGGAGTATGATCAGTATGAGTAAGCAGCAAAAAAGATGGATGATGTTAGCTGGCATTATTTTGATCGTCATTTTATATTTCTT
Organism: Alkalicoccus saliphilus; assembly: GCF_003044065.1. Taxonomy (GTDB): domain Bacteria; phylum Bacillota; class Bacilli; order Bacillales; family Salisediminibacteriaceae; genus Alkalicoccus; species Alkalicoccus saliphilus. The sequence continues at coordinate 52,019 of NZ_PZJJ01000010.1, read as the reverse complement.
TTTTCCGCCTTTTCGAGGATTTGTTCAACGTGCGGTCTCTATTATTTCAGAAGGCGAAACGGAACAGCTGCAGCTGTTTATTCAGTCCTACGGCGTATTTGGTCCTTTGATTTCTACATTTTTAATGATACTCGCAGTCATTGTAGCTCCAATTCCTACGTTTATTATCACTTTTACAAACGGGCTTTCTTACGGTGTATTACTTGGGGGTCTTCTTTCCTGGGGGAGTGCTTTAATAGGGGCAGCTGTCTGTTACTATCTGGCGCACTATTTCGGAAGGCCGTTGGTAGTAAAGCTGGTGCCGCGGAGACCTCTTGACTGGGCAGATACGTTTTTTCAAAAGTACGGAATGTATGCCGTGATTCTCAGCAGAGTGGTGCCGGTAGTTTCTTACGGCGCAGCGAGCTATGCAGCAGGACTTACGAAAATTAAAATTTTTCCTTATATGGTCGGCACAGCAATAGGACAGACGCCCGGTACGTTTCTCTTTTCTTACATCGGGGCGCATTCGACGAATTCCTATATGTTTATTTTCTGGCTGTTCAGTGCGATTATTGTCTTCGGTGTATTAGCTGGAATCACGAAAAACATCATCTCCCAGCAGAACATGCGTAAAAAATGAAGCTATATTAGTATAAACACCAGTGGAATTTAATAAAGATTGATGGGGGATCATCTGATGCAATTGCAATGAAGATTTATTAACTATTTTATACGATAAAACAAGGTGGAATTAAACCAACGAAAAAGAAGTAATTGATGATCAAGGCTCCGATATTGAATAAAGTTGAAAATAAAAGGCGCTACTTTAATTCCCGCCTTGGGTCTCTTAGAACTTGTTCAACTTTCATTTGATAGACAGTACTTGAATGATCTTGACATAACCACCTACTTTCGTAGTTCAAAAGTAGGTGATTAAGTTTTATGTTAGATAGGAAAGGGTGTGAAATACATTGTGGAATTTTTTGAGTATTGGTTTATGTTTCCTGTATCGATCCTCATAGCGGCGATTGCAACTGCTAGTGGTATCGGAGGCTCTGTCTTTTTTTCTCCCATATTTATAATTATACTAGGGATACACCCTTTTACAGCTATAGGAGCGGCAATAATAACGGAAGTATTTGGCTTTGGGTCAGGGATGTACGGATATATTAGAGCACGACTGGTTGATTATGCACTTGCGAAAAACCTATTATATTTTGCAATTCCGGCTGGGATCCTGGGTGCTCTTATTTCTGGGTTCGTCCCAGATTTATGGTTGGAAATAACTTTTGCTATAGGAATTCTATTTGTAGGCTGGCAAATTTATTTATCATATCGCAAAGATAAAAAAAGAGTTCTATTTGGCAACAAAATAATCGCAGAAGACTTTGAATCAAAGCTAACCGACCGCCAAGGAAATATATACCTTTATACGATATGCGCGCCAAAACTAGCTCGATTTTTTTCTCTCATTGGTGGTATGTTTTATGGAATGATCTCTGTGGGACTTGCAGAATTGCAAGAGTATCAATTGATTGTCAAGTGCAGGCTACCTACACGGGTTGCGGTAGCAACAGCTATTTTTCTAGTAGCAATAACGGCATTAACAGCATCGATTGTTCGTGTTCTTTTCTACGTCCAATCTACAGATTTTGAATCCTTAGAGTTGATTAGTCAAATTGTGATATTTACAGCTCCAGGTGTGTTGATCGGAGGTCAAGTGGGTCCCCTGTTGCAACAAAAAATTCAACCAGATCTTATGAAATTATTTATCTCCGTGCTTTTGGTTGGAGTAGGAGGATTTATGATCATTAACCTTATGATATTTTAGTTTCGGGTTTCTTTCTGATCAAACGAGGAGGTTCTAAAGAAGAATTCTACAGACTAGTGTGCCGGGCATGTCTGGCGCCATGGTGCTAATTCTAATTTTTCCCTTTAAAAAATTGAAGTTATACCTGCTTCATTAAAAGTCTTCGGTCAAAGACTCAACTGTAATTATTTGTTACTTTTCATTGCTTACTTAACATAATCCAACTTAGTAGAAGTTATTTAAGATATGAAAAATTAAATAGAGAACCAAAAGAATGCATACCTTCCTTCCATTTCAATGTTATATTGTCGATGGACGGGTGCTTGATCATTTACTGCTATTGTATCTTATATCGGGCATTCGTCCGTGACGGAACAACTTGAAGACTATTTCGACCTGTTATCCAAGAGGCCTACAATGGCTGAAAAAATATGTTAAATAAATTGATTCGCGTTCAAAATGGCTACGAGAATCTTTATTTTTAGTCATCTTTTCAAAGCTAATCGAAGAAAGAGAAAGAGATACTTTCGTAGGATTTACCATAGGCGATGCTCTAGACTCAGGAAAATAAAGTAGCGGCCAAATGATCGTATGAGAATGTTGCCAAAAACAAGAAATATAACATTTCCAATTAGAATCGGTCGAATATTGTCGAATCATTTTTACATACTCTTCTTTATTTAAGAGAGTCGTAACACATAAAAGCTAGAAATGCTTCTGATAGTAGTTTATCAAACATTAAAAACCCATTCTTCATGAGTATAATTACTCTCTACAGAATGGGTTCTTCCTATTTACATCGTAACATTTTATCTTTCAAAAGTTTGAATGATCAATTATATAGGAGTTAACTCCTCGTTATTATCAGCAAAAATTACAAACACCTATTTGACAAGTACCACTCATGAATTACGTTCTTTATTTCTTAAACTAAGCTACATCTTTACAAGCTTCTGCACATTTGAAACATGCCTCGGCACACTTTTGACAATGATCGTGATCATGTTTTTTACACTCATTTCCACAAGCTTCACAAATGGTCGCACAAACGGCTGCTAATTCTTTTATAAAGGGACTATTTCTAGAAATAGCTTGTTCGAGATAGCCGCAAATATCCGCGCACTCTCTATCTAAACGAATACACTCAGCCATCATTTTAACGTCGTCTTCTTGTAAGCATGCATCAAAACAATGGTTACATTCAGTCATACAGTCGTGCAGAGCATGTAAAAGATCGGTATGATTTTCATGAGCCATTCAAAACGCCTCCTTTATATGTTGTTACATAGATTCTGTTTCCTTATTCCTTATTGGATAAACTTCTATATTTTTTATGTTTAAATTGATTATTATTAACATAATCCAATATTATTAGAAGCTATATAAGTTGAGCAAAAGCTTCCGAAACTTCCAAAACGGGAATAGGAAAGAAAAAACCCGTGGAAGGTGGAGGCATCATGGATAGGCAACGTGAACTCGAGGAAGTCCAGGAAGCGATGCGACAGGCGAAAGACCGCCGGATGTTTGAACGGTACCAGGCCGTTTATTTGTTTTTAAGCGGCTATAAACGGTATGAGATTGCACAGATTCTCGATCGCCATGCAGAAACGGTGGGCATTTACATTGCGACCTATCAAAAGAACGGGCTCTCTGGGCTCGCTATCGGGCATTCCTCCGGAAAACCACCGAAATTGTCGCCGACCCAAAAAGCGGTGCTGGTCGAAACGATTTCTACCAAGGTTCCCGCAGATGTTGGGTTTCCGGCCCGGTATAACTGGACGCTCGCGCTGGCCGTCGCCTTTGTACAGAACGAATGGGGCATTTCGTATTCGCTGCGCGGCATGTCTACGGTGCTTCATCACTTGGGGTTGAGTTATACCCGGCCGACCTACACCCTGGAAAAAGCAGATCCGGAAAAACAGCGAACGTTCCGAGAAGACACCTTCCCGAAGCTAAAAAAAAATTATTGAATGAAGAAATAGCTCACCTGCTTTTTGAAGATGAATCGATGATCCGCGATTATCAAGCCATCCAACGGACCTGGTTCCTAAAAGGCAGGCAGCGAATCATTCCGACGTTCGGCAAACACAAAGGCGTCAAATTGCTTGGTATATTGAATTACGAAACGGGAGATATCCTCTGCACCGAGGAAGAACGATATGATGCCGGCGTGTTTCTGGCATTTCTGCACAAAGTACTGGCGTATTACCCTGCCGGGAAGATCGTGATGATCCTGGATAATGCCCGCATTCATCATGCCAAACTCCTGCATCCGTTTCTCCAGGCGAATCGGAGTCGCCTGGAACTCGTCTTCCTGCCAGCCTACAGCCCCCAGCTAAATCTCATGGAAGGTTTATGGAAATGGTTAAAAGAATCGGTGATTCATAACGTCTTCTTTCCGAATGTCCAAAAGATTACGTTAAAAGTACGAGAATTCATCCGCGATATCAGCCACAGGCAGGAAGAGATCATCGATCGTCTTTGTGTGCGCCTATAAATCGGATTCATATATTCAACTTATATATTTAAGATAAAAGAAATTAAATCTAGAACCAAAAGAAGGGATACAATACCTCCATTCCATAGTTCTTGATCTTCGGCTGGTGAGCAAAAAACTGCTTACCTATTCTTCCTATCCGTAGTGAAAAAGAGCTCTCGTAACTGAAAAATAACAGATTCTTTTCGTTTTAGAAATTTCAGAGAGGGAATAATTCCGGCAAGTTGCTAGTTAACCTACAATATTTGAAAATGAGATGAGAAAAGATGAAGGAATTCAGATTGAGAGAACAGGCGCCCGACTGTACCCTCCCCTCCGTCAGTGGGAAAACCTATCGTCTTCAGGAAGATATGCAGGAACGCGGCGGATGGAGGTACATCATTTATTTCCGAGGTTCCTGGTGACCATTGTGCAAAAAAGATATGGAGGATATTAAAGAGAACGAAAGCTATTTCACGAAAAATAATATTTATTTTACCACTGTCTCTTCGGACAGTTTGGAAAATTTTAAAGCTTGGCAGAAGGAAAACCAGTTTCCTCTTCCAATGCTTGCCGATGAAGAGTACAAGATTCTGGAAGATTATGGCGTGTATTATCATGACGATGAAAGAAGCCCCAATGAAGATGAAGGAAAGCATGTGGAACCTGCAGTCTTTCTGCTCGATGAGAAAGGAAGAATCCTTTTTATGCAGAAGCAGTCGGGACCGTTTGGTAGACCGGATGCGAAGGCCCTCCGGAAAACAACAAAATATATCGAGCAACATTTAAAATAAACCAGCTTACACTCAACTGTTTGAAAAGCCCTTCTGTGTAATGAGAAAAGCGATGCCGGATGTTTCCGACATCGCTTTTTTAGGTGAAAAGAAAAAAGGGCTTTCGTGACCGCCCCCTTTTACGTTTTTTATTAGTAGATAAAATTAATCGCTGGAATCAATCGTATTGTAAGGAACATTACAGGCTCTTGAGTTGAAAAAGTGTAGTATAAAATGAAGGCTTGATAAAGTTGCAAAAAGAATAAAATGTGCTTTGGAAAAATTTTAATCGCTTTGTTTTTGCTAGCTGTTGTAAAATATCTCTTTAAAAACGGCTTCCTTGTATCAAGGGAGTCCGAGATACTCTTTTGTCTTATCAGCATCGACGGAAAAGTATCGGACTTTTTTCAGGAAGCCTTCTTTTTTCAGCTGACTGAGGACGGTACTTGTCGTTTCCCGGGTCGCTCCAATCATATGAGCGATATCCTGGTGCGTGAGTTTCATTTCAATCGACTGCCAGTTGTTTTTTCGGTGCCCGGTTTTTTCACTCAGCATCAACAATAAATAAAGGAGGCGGTGCTTTACGTCCCTTAAGGCAATTTTTTCGCTGAAACTGTAAAAATCCTTCAATCGGGAAGAAAGAATGTCGATTAATTTGAGAGCGATTTTTGGGTTCGCCTCTATAAAGTTTTCAAAATCGTTATGGCTGAGGAGGCATAAGTACGTATCGGTCATGGCTTCCGCATAAATTTGATCATCCGTTAAGGTGACGGAGCCCGTTTCACCGAAAATATTCCCGTCAACTAGAATATCCATTGTGAACTGCTTTCCCTCTTCGTTCATCTGGTACAAGCGGACCTGGCCCTGCTTCAATAAAAAGAGGGCTTCCATAGGATGGTCCGGAGAGACGATGACGGTCCCTTTTTTCACGGGTCTCATTTCACTCATCTTATCGATCGTCATCAGTTCCTCTTTGGAAAGTTCATCAAACAGGCTGATGTGTGAAAGCATTGTCAATTTATCCATGGGATCATCCCCCCTGATTTTATCAAGCTAATAATAACATAAAGGAGCAGAAAATGATTACTTTATATACAATAGACGGCTGTTCGGTCTGTGAACAGGCCAGACAACATTTAACCCAGCAGACAATTTCATTTAAGGAACGAAATATTCTGCATACGCCTGAAGCACAGAAAGAGTTAAAAGAATTGATCGGAGAAGTTTATGCACCGGTGTTGAAAAGTGAGAAAGGAATCTACAGAGAGTTGGATATCTTGAATTATATGAAGCAGGAAGTTTAATGGTATCAACACCTCCTCCAGTCAAGGTATAATAAAAACGAAAAACCGCACGAAAAGACGGGGCTGTCCCATAAGTCGATATATTATCGACGGGACAGCCCTTTTTTATGTATAGAAGAAATTTATAGAAGGAAAAAGAAAAAAATCGCCGAACCTGTGTGTGTAAGCGACAAAACCAACACCACCAGGAGGCGATTTTTTATGAGCAGCCAAACGGCTACTTTCCAAGAGTATACCATGGGACAGCTGGTCCTGCCTATGGATTTCAGCGATTTGATCCCGGACGATCACGTGGCCCGGGTGATCCACACCTTTGTGGAGGCGGTGGACAACGACCTCTTCTTCGCCCCGTACGAAGGCGGCGGACGCCCGGCCTACCAACCGAAAATGATGACGAAAATCGTCCTCTACGCCTACACACAGAAATGGTATTCCTGCCGGCAGATCGCCCGCTCTCTCCGGGAGAATCTCCCGATGATGTGGCTGGCCGCCCGGCAGGAACCGGATTTCCGCACGATCAACCGGTTCCGTTCGGAACGGATGCAGGACATCCTTACGCCGCTGTTCACCCGCCTCGTCGAACTGCTGCTGGACGAACAGTATATCTCGATGGACACCTATTTTCTCGACGGGACCAAAATCGAAGCGAACGCCAACCGGTATACGTTCGTCTGGCGTAAATCAGTCGAAAAGCACGAAGCCCGGCTCCAGGAGAAGCTGACCGGCCTCCTTGCCCACATTGAAGCCACCATCGAAGCCGATGCCTCCGAGGCCGGGGAAACCCCGGAGCGCGTGTCCCCGCAGAAAGTCCGGGAAGCCGCCGAGGCCGTGGAACACGAGATGCACCAGGCGGAAGCAGAGTGGAAAGTGGAACCGGACCGGCTGGTCCGAAAAGAAAAGCGGGCGGTCTTTCAGCACGTACGAAAAATCCACCGGACCCTCAGCCGCGACTACCTGCCGCGGCTGGAACGGTATGAAAGCCAGCTCGCCACCTTCGGCCACCGGAACAGTTTTTCCAAAACCGATCCCGATGCCACGTTTATGCGCCTGAAGGAAGATCATATGGAAAACGGCCAGCTGAAACCGGGCTACAACGTGCAGATGGGTACGGAAAACCAGTTTGTGCTCGGCTATTCGGTGCATCAGCGCCCAACCGATACCCGCTGCCTGATCCCGCACCTGGAGCTTCTCCGCTCCCGGTCCCTGCCGTTTCCCAAGCAGCTCGCGGCGGATGCCGGCTATGGCAGTGAACCAAACTATACGTATCTCCTGGAAGAGGCGCCCCTCCAGGCAGAGCACCCGTTTTTGATTCCTTACAACACCCTGGCTGCCGAAACGAAACCCTCGTTTACGAAACGGATCGACAAGATCCAGAACTGGGACTACGACGAAACGAACGACTGGTTCCTTTGTCCGAACAACCGGCGGGTCACGTTCCGGGGCTACACCAGCCGGACCGATGCCGCCGGCTACCGCCGGGATTTTAAACGCTACGAAAGCGAGGACTGTTCGGATTGTCCGATCAAAGCCTTCTGTACGAAAGCGGAAGGAAACCGGCAGGTGTTCTGGAACCCGACCTACGAAGAAGAAAAAGCCAAAGCCAGAGCCTTCCTTTGGTCTCCTGAAGGCGCAGCGACCTACGCGAAACGAAAAGTCGAGGTCGAAAGCGTGTTCGGGCAGATCAAGGGCAATCGGTCGTTCCGCCGCTTTCACCTCCGCGGCCTCGAGAAGGTCACCCTGGAGGTCGGGCTGCTTGCCGCAGCCCACAACCTCCTGAAAGTGGCCGGAGGCCGCTCGGCTTTCCGCTGTTTTTTTGTCTTTTTCTCTTTTTATTCCAAAAAAAGCGGTACCTGACACATCCGGCACCGCTTTTTTTTGTTTCAGAAAGGGCTTTTGAGACAGCCCCGTTTTTTTTTGCCTCCTTATTTAAAAAAGGGGGCCAAGCATTCATCTGTCTGATGCAGCTATTTCGTATTTTCGGCAGATAACACTCTCTACAAAATTTGTACCTGTTCCATCAATCTCGAGATATAACTTCTCCTGTATAAAAACTGTCAACTTGTTTTTAAACTGAAAGTTTTCTCCTCGTTAACACTCTCTCTTCTTTGCAAAATGTTAACAACGATAGCGACGATAAAAGCGAAAAGCAGGTGAGTGACAAGACTCATCAACTGGGCGGGAGCAAAGGCCTGTCCTAGCATGGTGCCCATTCCGAGCATCAAAGGCATAATCAGCAAGGGTCCGACAATCCAAATCCCGATTCCGAAAACAACAGCGGCGGCCCACAGGTTACGAATGAAAGAAGTCAGAAAAACGAACGAGATACCGAATACAACGCTGATGACCATATGAACGAACCATCCGACAACGACACTTTCACTACCGATCATTGCAGCGACCATGCCGATCATTCCCTGCATCTGCATCATCATACCAAAAAGAATACCGCCAATAATTCCACCAAAAATTCCATAAGAAATGGCCTTTGCTCCTGGGAGTTTCACTTTCCTCACGCTCCTTTGCTTATTAGTATCTCTAGTATAGAGGAAATACTAATATGTTTCTGTAAGGTCGCTTACACTATTCTGCTGCCAATCCAAGACAAAGTTTCATGTGATTGCAGAAATAATAGGTGATTTTGATATAAGGTATAATATTACATGAATGGGTCCTGGCGGTATGGAAATAGTAGCAATAATCAGGCAGGGGGAGAGGGAATTCCGATGGATTCATCGTGAGCAGGATATGTCTTACATCAGAGCTTGAAAAAGGGTAAAAGTAAGTATTCATTACTTGAAAGAAAGCTTTTTATAAAAGCTTGAATGTCATAAGAAAAGGCTGCTCTTGGAAATATGAACAGCCTTTTCTTTTGTTATTTTACTATCGTCTGATTCAGTTCATGTTCCTTGATTTCCGCTTGAGGAAGAAGAGTGTTTTCAAAATCAAATTCCTGTAGGTGTTTTTCTTTTTCAACTCTGTTAGGAAGGTCCGGATTGGCAAGAGCACTGGTGCCGAGGGAGACAAAGTCTGCCTCGTTATTTTCAATGACTGCTGCAGCTTTTTCCGGAGTACCAAGCCCGCCGTTTGCAATTACCTGCAGTTTTCCATAAGTTTTTGCTGCATCGGCAAGCGTGCGGCTGTTCTCTCCAAATGCTGGAGCAGAACCGTCCCCGTCCGTAACGTGAACATAATTAAGTGAAGTATTACCAAGCGCAGAAAAAATAATTTTCGCGTCTTTCTCTCCACCCGCCCATTTGTGCTCTGAATCTGTCACCTTTATTTGGGACATTCGAATGCCGATGATATAGCTTTCCCCTACGACTTCTCGTACCTCTTCAATGATTTCGAGTATGAGGCGCAGCCGGTTTTCGATGGAACCACCATAAGCATCTTTTCTGTCATTCAAATAATCGGTCAAAAATTGATCCAGCAGGTAGCCATTGGCTCCGTGAAGTTCAACGCCGTCAAAACCTGCTTCTTTTGCCCGAAGCGCGCTTTGAACGAAGGCTGCTTTTATCTGCTGTAAATCTTCCATCTCAGCAGCTTTAGGAGTTTGGAAAGGGCCTGAACCTCCGTAAAAACTGAGCTGTTCTCCTTTAGGAGCGGCAGAGGATGGGGCGATTGTTTCCCCGGTATAAATGTTTCCCTGACTCTGGCCGCCCGCGTGCATCAATTGAGCAATCATCAGGGATCCGTTGTCTTGAACGGCTCTTACAACAGGTTTCCAAGCTTCAGTATGGGCATCATTCGCAAGTCCCGGCTGATTATTATATCCTTGGCTGTAGCTTTCATCCAAATAAATTCCTTCAGAAATGACCGCGCTGTAGCCGCATTTGGCGTAGCGTTCGTAATAGTGCTGCATCGTTTCGTTGGCCTGGCCATCCCTTTCAGCACTGATTCGTGTCATTGGTGCAACGACGAATCGGTTAGCCAATGTTTTATTTTTAATTTGGGAAGGTGTAAATAATACTTTTTGATTCATGTCTCATCATCCTTTTCGAAAAGTGGTCGAAATTTGAAGAAGGTTACATCCTTTTGGAAACATAGGAGCAATGTTATTTCTTTCTTTTGTGCAGGAAAATCTATTATCTGCAGTTATACAATGATTCTATCGTGCTGTACACGTTTAACAGAAGAACTTAAGTTAACGCCTAGCCTAGTATAATCGCCTGTTTTCTCCTATTCAACCTATCTGATTCTCTAGGAGAGACCTTATCCCACTGACTTTGTTCATTTTGCTTGAACTGAGCTGTTTTTAATGTAAGCCATGTTACATAACAAATGTCGGTAAACACTTATAATAAAGAAGTAATCTACTATATAGGAGGCCAAATCATGAGCGAAAAAATGAGATTTGAAGTATCAGGAAAAGCAAAAAATATGACTGCTGAACTGCAGGCTAAAAACCACACGATAATTATTGACGAGCCGGCAGAAATGGGAGGCGCGGATAAAGGTCAGGATCCGCTTTCCAATATGCTTGCTTCGCTTGCTGGCTGTGAAAATGTGATCGCCAATATGGTCGCAAAGGAAATGGAATTTGATCTCCAGGGCATCGATTTCGAAGTGTCCGGCGAACTGGACCCTCGCGGTCTGATGGGGCAGGAAGGCGTCACGCCGTACTTTTATGATGTGCAGATTCAAGCAAGTGTGAGCACGTCAGAATCAGAGGAACGAATCCAGGAGCTAAAACAGAAAACGGACGCGAGATGTCCGGTCTATACGACATTTGAAGCCGCTAATATTCCTATTACGGCAACGTGGACCCGTGCGTAATAAAAAACCAGCTCTCACAGAAAAAAGTTCTGTGGGAGCTTTGTCTACTTATATGAATCTCTATGTTGCAACGTATCTTAATAAACCTTCTGCAAATAATAATATAAAGGTTCGTATACAAAGAGGACCGCTGGGAAAGACGGCGGCTCCTGAAGGATAAGGAGTCTGTCTGACACGGATGTCATGGTCGTTGTTTGTTTTTTACAGAATAACCTTCTATTATAAAATGGAGTCATATAAAAAATAATACAGAAAGCGAGATGAAGGACATGGTAAAAGCGCTGTATTTGAACGGATCCCTAAAGAACAGCAGCGAGCCTTCCCACACATCGGGCCTGCTTCACAAAGCAACGGAATGGTTTACTCACCTGGGGGTGGAAACAGAAGAAATTCGTTTAGCGGACTACCGTATCCTTCCCGGTATGGCACCGGACATGGGGGAGGGGGATGAGTGGCCGCAAATCATGAAAAAGGTGCTGGCGGCTGATATTTTAATCGTCGCCACGCCCATTTGGATCGGAGAAAAAAGCAGTGTCTCAACGCTTGCGATGGAACGGTTATATGCCTCCAGCGGAGAAAAGAACAGCGAGGGACAGGCGATTTATTACAATAAGGTGGGAGGGGCCGTCGTAACGGGGAATGAAGACGGAGCGAAAGAATCAGCAAAATCGATTCTGTACGGGCTTTCCCATATCGGCTTCACCGTTCCGCCGAATGTGGACGCCTACTGGGTAGGAGAAGCAGGGCCGGGGCCGTCTTACCTGGAAACCGGGCAGGACAACGCCTTCACGATCAAAAATACCAAAATGATGGCCCACAACCTCGTTCACTTTGCCCGTATGCTGAAAGAAAACCCGATTCCTGCAGAAGGGAATACAGGAGAGTAAAGAAGATAAATGCGGGAAATGCAGGGAAAACCTTAAAACGTCTCTTTCTTTAAAAACGCACTGGCAAAATGCCTGAAGGAACGTGAAATTGATGAGCTCTTTAGAATTTATAAATATAATATACGAGGAGGAATACGAATGTTGCTCGACAAAATTGAAAATATCACCTTAACTGATTTAGAAGGAAATACCGTCTCTCTGCATGATTTTCGCGGTAAAAAGACGTTAATTTTTATGTGGGCTTCCTGGTGACGATGCAGAGGACAGCTGCCAGGGTGGCAGCAGCTATATGATAGAAAAAAAGGGGAGAATTTCGAAATTTTATCCGTAGCGGTCGATGGCCAGGGTCCCGGGACCGTAAAGCCTTTCGTAAAAGAAACGACTTTTCCTACGGTAATAGATGAAAACAATCAACTAGTAAATTTGTTTCAGTTCAAAAAAATCCCTAATGGAATATTTATGGATGAAGAAGGTACGATTCGACTGCTCAAAGAAGGATTCGATGTGGCAGACCCTGCGGATGTCAAAGCGGTGGAACAGTTGATCAGCGGGGAAGTAGAAACGGTGACTTTTGATAAAAGTCATAATGGCAGCCAGGAAACAGGTCTTGAACTTCAGCTGGCCCAGACAAAATACAAACTAGGGATGGAGTACGCCAGACAAAAGAGAGACACGGAAGCGTTGAAAGAGCTGGACGATGCTATTCTATTGGACCCGGATAATTTTACGATACGGAAACAGCGCTGGCAGATCCGTTTCCCGGAAAAATTCGTTTCTGAAATTGATTTTGACTGGCAGCAGGAGCAGCTTCAAAAAGAAAAAAAGCAGGAAGATCTTCATAGAAGCCAGGGACTGGTCTGCGGGCCGGATGGCTGCTTTCTTCCTGGAAGCTAAGTAAGGAACTCCGTAGCATCAATAACAAAACAGAAGAATAGCAGATTTCAATAGAAAAAACCACTGGAGGATAAGTTGTTCTCCGGTGGTTTTTAGATTAAAGGAACAAATAAGAGGTGGCTTTCAATACATAGATTATGGATCCTATAAGAGATAGGTGATATCTGAGGCAGTGGTTGGGTACGCGTACAGCATCTTTTTGACCTCTTTGGCTGGCAAACGAAATTGAATGGCTGTCGCAAAATGATTAATTAACTCATCAGCTTCGTGACTGAGCAAATGCGCTCCAATCACAATGTCATTTGTTTGATCTACCAAAATTTTTGCGAAAGCGACAGGTTGATTGGTTCGCTTATACGTAAACCAGTTAGTCACATCAATGTGGTTGAGTTTGTAGTCAATATTTTGGAGAGAGGCTTCTTCTTCTGATAGCCCGACAGATGCTAATTTAGGAAGCGTGAACACGGTAGTGGGCATTACCTGTTCCGTAATGGGGCGGGAATTTCCTTTCAAGAGATTAGACGCAACGATGTGGGATTCCATTCCTGCCACAGGAGTAAGAGGTTTCCCTTTGGTAGCTGTCACATCACCAGCGGCATAAACATGAGGGTTGCTGATGCTTTGTAGATACTCATTGACTTCTATTCCATCTATCCCTGCTTTGATCCCCGCGTTTTCTAGGTTTAACCCATCGGTATTTGGCTTCCTGCCAGCGCCATGAATAATAAGGTCGGCTTTAAATTCTTTAGTTTCCTTTCCTTGGTTTCCGATCACCCTGTATCCTGTCGTTGTTTTTTGAATTTCTTTCACTTCTGTTTGAAGATGTAAATCGATCCCAATTCCTCTTGAATAGTCAACTAATTTGTTCACTAAATCTTTATCAAATTCTTTTAAAGGACGTGCCCCTCGATGAAGGATTTGGACATTTGCACCGGATCTTCTGGCAAGATGAGCAAACTCAAAAGAAATGTATCCGCCTCCGATAAAAAGGAGGTTCTTTGGTAACTCTTCCAATTCCAAGAATTCGTCACTGTAAGTAAAATACTCGCTTCCTTTAATAGGCAGCTTTACCGGACTTGCTCCGACAGCGATTAAAATATACGTTCCTTTTAACGTTTCCTGATTTACTTGAAGCTTGTTCTGCTCAATAAAGGAAGCGTGACCATGATACGTATCGATCCCTTGCTTCTGTAAATTTTTATTTCTCCTATCGGGAACATTGTCAGTAAATGTTTTTTTAAACTGCATTAACTCATTCCAGTGTATTTGAACGGCTCCTTTTACTCCAGCGTTCTGTAGGCGTTGGACACCATCTATATACTCTGTGATTCCGACCAGCACTTTCTTGGGATCACAGCCTCTTAATGCACAAGTACCGCCAAAAGGAAGCTCGTCAACCATCGCTACTTTCCACCCTGCTTTGTTACATTTCATCGCTGTTACAGAACCTGCAGTTCCACTGCCGATCACAATCAAGTCGTAGTCTTTCATCATATGTTTCCCTCCTCATTACTTATTTTATTCTCCTTTCCATTACGCACGCTGAAATATACCATGTACTTTGTTTCCAATCTATATTGATAGTAAAAACAGGTGCAATTTTGCTTGGTGGTCATTTAAATTTTCCTTTGAATCAAATAATAATTAAATCAATTTTTAAAGTTATTAATTTAAGTAACCGTTCTCTACAAATTTCATCTACCTTCATTTTGTGTTCATAAAGGAAGCGGAGGTCCAGATACCTATTTATTTCATAAAGCATTACCTTTTTAAAGAAATGAATAAAACGATATACCCCTTTTTATAATATATATCGTGATGCAGTCAACATAATGTAACCCAGCTTACATAATAAAGAGAGCATCTTACTTAATATAGATTGTAAGTAAAAGGGAGGGGAAGAAGAATGTCTTTGCTCCAAAAGCCTCTTAGTTGGCTCCAAAATCATCCTGTTCTTTATAAAGGTCAACATTTTCATGTTGTAGGTTTTGGCGTATTTGCCTCGTTAAATGCGATGACCATTCTATCTGTTTTCCTATTCTACATACATTGGAATGGGTATCCACCAGGCTTGCTAGAACTATGGCTTCTGCCCCTTTCTCTAGTTTTTGTGTGGCTGGGCGCCCGGGCCATGCACTTGATTTCTTTAGGAAGAAAGTTCTGGGAAAACCCTTTAAAATACCTTAAGGAAACGTGTTTTTATCTTCAGGGAGGCATTGCAGGTGCGTTTCTATGGTCGATCATATTTGCCCTTATCACCAGTATACCAACCAGCATCATATGGGATGGACTTGCTTTAGGTACGTTAGCCGGACAAGTCTTTGGACGTATCGGTTGTTTCAACTACGGATGCTGTTTTGGAAAAGAAACACATCTTCCTATAGGGTTCGACTACCAGAATCAAGATTCCAAAATACTCAGAATTCATCCGCATCTGAAAGGAAAGCCGGTACACCCGGCTCAATTATACAAAGCGGGCATGAATGCGGTCGCAGCTTTAACGATCGTTGTTTTACTTTCGACGACCGGTCTCCCTCATGGGGTCCTCGTGGTTTTCTTTTTCATTTATCACGGAATGTCCCGTATAGTATTTGAATATTTCCGCTATGACATTTATATTCACCATGCGCGTAACTGGATCACGTATCGTTTTGCTTTAATAGCCATCGTTTGCGGGGGGATATTAGGAATTGCAGGGCCTTATATCGATGCTAATTTTTATGCTCTATCTCCCCGCGAGAACACTTTTATCCCTTCTTTTTTCTCGTATTATTTTCAAAACATAGGAATGGCAGTTGTAATAGGCAGTATTGGGATCGTTGTTTTTATAAGTTATGGAATTCATGGAAAGAAATTAGGAACGTTGCCGTTTACAAATAGGGAGGCGAACACAGTTGAAGAAAAAAGTGATTATTATCGGAGCAGGCCCTTACGGAATAAGTCTCGCCTATGAATTGTGGCGAAAAGATATTTCATTTGAAATAATCGGCCAGCCTTTCGATTTATGGATGAAACATACGATGCCGAAGATGGCTATACGCTCAGACAGGCACAGCAGCGAGATATATTCTAAAGACAAAGCATTTGATTTAACAAAATTTATTTACAGGCATGAACCAAAGCAGGCAAAGAAAATTTTAAAAGATCGTCTGCCCTCTGAATTGTATAGAGATTACCTGCGGGATGTGCTGGAAAAACTCCCCTTTCCAATTAAGAAAGAAAAAGTGGTCGATGTGCAAAAAACCACTCGTTCGTTCGTCTGCCGGACAGAGTCGGGTGAATTGTTAGAGAGCCATTCCGTCATCGTGGCAACAGGTATTGAAAATCATAAAGTAGTACCGGACAATTTAAAAAATAATGTACCTGTTATTCACAGTTGGGATGTTGGAGACCACTTATCAGTGGAAGCCAAAGATATACTGCTCATTGGAGGCGGCCAATCAGCAGCCGAAGCAGCCGAACATTTTTCAAAAACAAACCGGGTAACATGGGTGATGAGGAAATCTCCTATTTTCTACTCGGAGCCAATCAATTTACCGAAACCGCTTTTTAAAGCTGCTTTATTGTTATCTCCTTATTTTTATTTCTTACCTAAAGTGTTCAAAAAAAGTCTGGGCAGAAAGTTTGTTGAAACAACCATTACGCCGGATATGATGAAGGTGCTTTCTAAAGACAACGTAACCCTTTTATGCAGTGAAGCAGAAGCATTAGATCTTTCGAGCGAATCAACACAGGCATACTCCCGGACCCTGCAGACAAAGTTTGATTTGATACTCGCAGCCACAGGGTATCGTTATGATCTGGAGAACCTTTCTTTTTTAGGAGAAGAAATCAGGAAAAATGTCGATACAAACGACGGTATACCTGCGATTAATTACAACTTTGAATCGAGTCTTCCGGGCCTCTATTTTGTAGGCGGAATTGTGGAACCTTCCTACGGACCTGCCCAGCGATTTCTAATGGGGGCACGCCACGTCACCCACAGACTGGGAAAAGTATTATGAAGAGCAGTCCGTTAGTCTCTCTTGATTTGGGGACGCACTCCACCATTTATGCTATGCGAGAAGATCTTCAAAAACCAGCAGGAGGTAATAAAGTACGGAGGTTTCGAGCTTTTCTCGATAGAAGACCCGATGCTGAAAGAATCGTTGCGCTTTCTGATCCAGGTTCTCATACCTTTCTGGTTCTTTCGAAAATGCAGAGTAGTTATCCCCATATAAAAGAATGGATATTTCTGGAGCGAAGGGCCCCTGTGACGAAGTATCAAGAGAAGAACAGGCGTCACTATATGAATAAAGAAGGAATTTTTGTTAAAACAGATGCTTTTTTGTTTCAGCTTATAAAACGGGAGAAATACCGGAGGCGAAACGACTTAACCACCTATTTTCTTGGAATAGGCGGATCCACGAATGAGGACCCGAATCCTTTCATAGAAGCCTTCCATGAGTGTGAACGTCAGATCAGCAGGAAAACGTCCGGGCTGGTTCATCACCTTTTACCAGTGGCTTCAGGGGAAATGCTGCAAGGTCTGGTCGAGGGGGCGAATACTGTCTCTGGAGAACATCAATTTACTGCCGTCTATACAGGAGATCCGCTGGGAAAGCATCGTATGGAGTGGAAGTGGAAAAAAACAAGTAACGTGGAAATTCTGCATCCCGCTGGATCAGGGGAGGAAGTAGAAAAGACAATAAACTCTTTTTATCAAGCAACATCTATCAGACTCGATCCGATCCATACAGGAAGAGCTGTTCATCAATGGATGCACGAATTGCCAAAAAGTCTGCCTACGGTTCTTTGGATTACCAATCCGTATATATTTGGTTAAATACATCAAATAACTAAAGGGAGAGAATGAAAATGATTACTAAAATCAAAGATCGACTTTCGCAATATTTTGCTAAAAAAGCCATCGAAAAACACGGAACAGAAATCGTTTCTCCGCTGGCTGCCATTCAAAAACCCCGTTCTGAATGGAAAGTAGCCTTTTTAACTACCGCAGGCATACATTTAAAAGAAGAAAAAAAATTCAACGTGAAAGCAGGCGACTGGAGCGTACGATTCATCCCTTCTTCGTCCCAACATGCCGATTTGACTGTTTCTCATACTCACTATAATACGAAAAATGCGCAAGAAGATGTAAATACCGTATTTCCTATTGAAGCACTGCAGGAGCTTTCAAGAAAAGGCGCAATTGGGACACTGGCGCCTACGTTTATCGGCATGATGGGATATATCCCCCGCACGAGAAAATTATTAAAAGAAAGTGTTCCGATTATTTTAAAGCAGCTGAAAGAAGAGGAAGTAGATGTATTATTACTTTCCCCCGGCTGATATATCTGTCATCAATCGGTCGGATTGATACAAAAAGAAGTAGAAAAGTCTGGAATCGTCACGGTCTCCATGACACATTTCCCGGATCTGACCACCCTTGTCCATGCCCCAAGAGCGCTGCATATTAAATTTCCGCTGGGGAGTACTTTCGGTGAACCGGGCAGAAAGGATTTACAGCAAAAAATAGTACTGGAGATGTTACATGCGGCAGAAACGTCCAGCCAGGAAAAGATCTATTCGTTACCATATCGGTGGAAACGGGATTGATTCTTTGGAAAAGATAATAATACCGCAATCATGGGAATGTAAGCTGACTTACAGTTATATAAGGAATAAAAAGGGTAAAGTGAAAGATAATAGAAAAAGGAGGTTTTATCATGGCTCTACCAGAAGGCAAAATGGATGTCAACCTTTCAAACACCGCTGTGGTGCTTACAGATCCACAAAATGACTTCTTACGGGAAGACGGGGTTGCCTGGAAGCTTGTAGAAGAAAGTGTGAAAGAAAATAATACGATTGAAAATTTGGAGAAACTGTTAAAAGCTGCAAAAGCGCAAAAAATGAAGTGCTTTATTTCCCCCCATTATTATTATCCTTATGATCACGATTGGAAATTTGCTGCACCGTTGGAAGAAATGATGCACAGCGGCGGAATGTACGACCGGAAAGGTCCTCTGACAATGGAGGAGTTTCGGGAATCGGGTGCAGATTTTTTAAATGTGCTGAAACCTTATATAGAAGATGGAGAAACGGTGATCGCAAGTCCTCATAAGATTTACGGACCAGAGAACAACGATTTAATATTACAGCTTAGAAAACACGGCATTCAGCGGGTCATTCTTGCAGGTATGTCAGCAAATCTCTGTCTGGAATCACATATGAGAGAATTTTTAGAGCAGGGCTTTGAAGTAGCTGTAGTCACCGATGCTACGGCAGCAGCCAAACTGCCGGACATGGATGCGTATGCAGCGGCAATGATTAATTTTCGAATGATTGCGAATGCTATGTGGACTACAGAAGAAGCGATAGAAAAAATTGCTTCTTCCTAAACGCATAAATAGTTAACAATTCCTAAAAGAACACGAGTTCATTTATGTGTTCTTTAGAAGGGTAGCTACCTGCATTATGGCAGGAAGAATTACGGTATTTTCCTAATGGGTTAATGTTCCATAAGCTTTAATCATTAAAAAAGGGGAAGCGCTCTCTTGAGTAACTGCTTCTCCTTTTTCTATAACGGTAGAAATAAAGAAGATTATCTTAAGAGGAGGAAACAAAATGACTAATAAGACAATGACAGCGGAAGAATTCAAGCAGCGCCAGCAATCAGTAACATTGGATGGAATTGTAGATGAACCGGTAAAAGTGAATTATACAGATGTGGGATCGGGTCCTGTTATCATGCTGCTGCACGGAATTCCTACATGGTCCTATTTATATCAAGCGGTTATTCCAGAGTTAGAGAAAGAATACCGGGTGATTTCACCGGATCTGCTTGGCTACGGCTTTTCCGATCAGCGTGACCGCTTCGACCGCTCCCTGCATGTCCAGGCAAAATTGGTCGTGAGATTGATGGAAAAACTTGAATTGGAGCAGATACATCTTGTTGCTCATGACATCGGAGGCGGAGTCGGGTTACTCCTTGCACTCAATGAGCAGGAACGAATAAATAAACTCGTTCTCTCCAATACCGTGGCTTACGACTCCTGGCCGATTGAAGACATGCTGATGATGGGGCATCCATCGGGTAAAAATAAAACTTCTCAGGAAATAGAAGACTTTCTTTCAAACGGATATAAAGACATGTTTTCGCATCAGGAGCAGCTGACGAGCACCTTTTTAAAGGGGATTATGGAGCCTTACTTACATGAAGAAGGCAAAGTGAGTCTCGTTCGAAATGCTTCTGCATTGAATACAAATGAAACTACTTCTTTTACGCATAAACTTCCGAATATTCAGCATGATGTTCTTCTATTATGGGGAACCAAAGATCCTTGGCAGCCTGTAGAAACGGGAGAAGAGCTGGAAAAAGATCTGCCGAAGGGACAACTCGTAAGAATAGATCACGCTTCTCACTGGTTACCTCAGGAGGCGCCGGAAGAGTTTGCAGCAGAAATTAAAAAGTTTATAAAGGAGGAAATATGAAACTTTTAGCTTCCGGGGATCTTCAGGAAAGATTTGCAGTGATGAGGGAACTTTCTGAAAAAATCACAGCTCCGCTCGAACGGGAGGACTACGTGTTGCAGGCAGTAGAAGAGGTGAGTCCTGCAAAGTGGCATCTTGCGCATACGACATGGTTTTTCGAAGAGTTTATTTTATCGAAATGGATTGCAAATTATGAATTTTACTTAAAAGATGCCAGGAAACTATTTAATTCCTACTACGAAACGTTAAGTAAACCGTTTCCACGTGATCAGAGAGGATTAATTTCCCGGCCGACCGTAGACGACATCTATAACTACCGCGCAATAATAAACGAAAGAATGAAAGATCTTCTGGAAAGTGCAGTAATAACAGATGAACTGCAGCATTTAATGGAGCTGGGTATCCAGCATGAACAGCAGCATCAGGAGCTGCTTCTCACCGATATTAAATACAATTTATCCATTAATCCTCAGGAACCGATTTTTAAAAAAGAAGCAATAGAGCATGGGAAGGGGCCAATTGAAAAGTTTCAGTGGCTCACTTATGGGGAAGGATTGGTATCGATTGGAACGAACAACCATCATTTTTCCTTTGATAATGAACGGCCCAGTCACTACCAGTATCTCTACGACTTTCAACTAGCCAATAGACCTGTCACAAACAAAGAATTCTTAACATTTATTGAAGATGGCGGGTATAAAAAGCCGGAATACTGGCTTTCCGATGGATGGAAGATCGTCCAGGAACAACAATGGGAAGCCCCCCTTTACTGGAATGAGGTAGAAGGTACCCTTTATACGTTAGGGGGAAGAAAAAGGATACCTATGAACAGACCAGTACAGCATGTAAGCTTTTATGAAGCAGATGCATACGCCAGGTGGGCTTCCGCGAGACTGCCATCGGAAGCAGAGTGGGAAATTGCACTTGGGAAAGACATGAAGGAAGGGACAACGCTTGAAGAAACACTGGAAGGTAAAGTAACGAATCTACCTCTTGCGACAGGACATGTTTGGGAATGGACAGCAAGCCCTTATACTTCCTATCCTCAAAGTGCCCGTCCCGATGGCGCACTCGGGGAATATAACATGAAATTCATGAGTAACCAGATGGTTCTGCGGGGAGGTTCGGCTTATACACCTTCGGGGCATATACGACCTACGTATCGGAATTTTTTCCCGGCAGATAAACGCTGGCAGTGCACAGGCTTTCGTCTGGCTAAAAATGGAGGTCAAATATGAGACAAGCAACGTATGAAATCATCGACTTTCATCCGTCCCTTACATCGATGAAAGAGGAAGTGAGTTTTGGTCTATCTCAGACGCAAAAGGTTCTGCCGCCAAAGTTATTCTATGATAAAAAGGGAAGCCACCTATTTAATGAGATTACGAAACTACCCGAGTATTACCTTACAACAGCAGAAAAACAAATCCTGAGCCGACATCGTCAAGATTTAGCATTAAAAATGGGGGAGCACTGCACGATTATTGATTTCGGCTGTGGAAATGAAGAAAAAGTCCAGCTGCTTTTCGGTGCTTTATCAAACATCACGGCTTATGTACCAGTCGATATTTCTACGGCAGCCCTGGAGCAGACACTAAAAGAAATGAGAATCTCTTTTCCTGATCTTTCCATCAAAGGCGTACGAGCAGACTACGGGGTTTCCATGTCTTTTCTTGATCACTTTCAGAACGCCAAGCGTGTCTTCACTTTTTTCGGTTCTACTTTAGGGAATTTTTCTCTAAAGGAACAAGAGGATTTTCTTCAAAAAGCAGCTTCTCATATGAGGGAAGGGGATGGGTTTTTATTAGGAATAGATTTGAAGAAAGACAAGCAGGTATTGGAAGCTGCTTACAACGATTCCGAAGGGATCACGGAATCTTTCAATAAGAATGTACTAAGAAGGATGAACAAGGAATTGGCTATGAATTTCGATCTTTCCAAGTTTGAACACGTAGCCTTCTATAATGAAGAAGCAGGAAGAATCGAAATGCACTTAGTAAGTAACACGGTTCAGCAGGTCTCCCTCGATAATGATACCTTTACGTTTAGAAAGAACGAAACGATTCATACCGAAAATTCTTATAAATTTTCCGTGGATCAGGGTGTTAACTTACTAAAAAAAGCAGGACTCACAACCGACATGATTTGCGAGGATGAGAACAACCAGTTTTGTATGCTGTACGCCGTTCAATAATAAAAAGTCTGATGGGTGAAAGAAGGATGCATGCGATGAGTGGTATGATGAATGGTTCTATGATGCTTGGAATGATTCTTTGGATTGTATTTGTGGTCGGAGTAATCATTTTAACAATTTATGTAGTAACAAAGGTTGGTAAGAAAACGCAAAGAAGCAATAAACAGGATACGACCAACATAACCGGTTCCGGTAAGCAAATCCTTGACGAAAGGTATGCCAATGGAGAAATTACAGAACGGGAATACCGCCGAAAAAAAATGATGATCGAAGAAATGGATTCCAAATAAAAAGAAGGCTCCTATGACTTTATATAGCCAAATGAATATATAGCACGACTACCCTTAAAATTCTATACTTCGTTTTAAACGAATAATGATCATACGGAGCTTGTAAGGAAGCGTTTCAAAACGAACACACACGAAGTTAATAATAAAGTTTAAAAGAGGATACCGGCGATATTTATGAAGGAGGAAGTCAATGACTACGAACAAAACATTTGTTTTTGATGTGTATGGCACGCTATTTGATGTTCATTCTATTGGAAAAGCATGTGAAACGTATTTTCCAGGAAAAGGAGAATCTATCAGCGAAACATGGCGGCAAAAGCAGATTCAATACACATTTTTACGACAAGCCATGGGTAAATACGCTCCTTTTTCTGAGGTGACAAGAGATGCCCTACGCTTTGCGGCGGATTTACATGGTCGTCCCTTATCGCTTAAAGAAGAAGACCGGCTATTGGAGGCTTATCAGTCGCTTTCACTATTTCCCGAAAGTCTGGAGGTCCTGAGCCATTTGAAAGAAAAGGGTCATACTTTAATTATCTTTAGTAACGGTGACCCTCTGATGCTGCATCCGTTACTGAAAAAGGCACAGATCACCAATTATATAGATCATATTCTGAGTGTTGATACGGTGAAACAATATAAGCCAACACCCGCAGCCTACCACCTTATTTTAGATACAATAGAAGAGCCCAGGAGCGACATTGTCTTCTTGTCCAGCAATGGCTGGGATATCAGCGGAGCTAAAGCTTTTGGGTTTACCACGGCTTGGATTAATCGAAGTGCTCAGCCGGTGGAAGGTCTTCACCAGCCGCCTCATTACGAATATTCAACGCTGAATCCTTTGCCTACTTGGTAATATCGCATCCTTAGATAAAAACGATACAAACGGGAAAATACCAAGAGAATGTCAACACCGAATATGTACAAGGTAAATTCTTTGCTTAAGAGCTATCGTATTTTTATAATAAAAAGGGAGGTTTTCTGGATATGGTCATCCAGGGAAACATGTCACCAAGGGCCATTGTTGAAGTTTGGGAAGAGACACGACTTATTTTCAAAAGAAACCTTATCCCCTTAAGTGATAAGCCATTAGAAATATTGATTGAACCTGATGATCTGCCTTCTCTTCTTATAGAATTAAATGATTTGATTGGCAGCTCCTCTGTCACTTGTATAGATGGCGGTTGAAAAAGTCCATTTAATAAGGAGTAGGTTACTCCTTGAGTCATCCTTCACGGTATAAAATAGTCAATTAAAAATATGATTTATACCCGTTCTGGCATTTTAATAACGAATGAGTTAACATAATCCAACTTATCAGAACCATTAATAAGAGAGAAGGCTGACGGAATCAGTCTTCTCTCTTTTTTATCTATAAAAACCGGTATACTCTCATGACCGGGATAATCAATCATTTGAACCAATTTCATAATATACTGTTAAGTTATTTTACGAACGTGTTGTCCGTTTATAATGTAACTATTCATATATAAAATCAAATGATTGAAACGACAGACGGTGACTCCGGCGGGGTAAAGCGAAGTCTGAAAATCCATTCTTCCAGGGATCAGCCCTGGAAGAATTAGTTGAAGACGAGCCCTGCGGAAAGCATCCGTCTGGAGTGGAAATCATACACAATGTTCGAAAATCCCTGTTTTAAAGCAGCTGACCTCACTATACTATATAAAAACACAGCCTCTCTAATACGTACTGAACCTGGTGATTTTCTGCAGTGTGTAAAGAAAGTATTTAAACGCAGGATGGGAGGGGGCATATCCCTCGTAGGCGACTGTGAAAACGGCATCCTCGTTATTCCATATGCGGTGAAAATAATCATCCACGTCCGTCATAATGTCCGTATCCGCCGGAGCGGTAACGCTGATATTGCTTTCCAGATTAAAATCATCGAGATTCCGTTTCGTAAAGTTTGCAGCGCCTGCAATGACATTTCTTACTTCTCCGCGGTCTGCATACAAAATTTTAGAGTGATACTGTTCGTCCTGCGTATCATACCAGCGGACGTTCATATTTTCTCCTCCGCGCCTTGTCAGTTCACTCGCTACCGGCAGGTTGGGTATACCAATTTTGTCCTGGCCGAAGGCGTCCTGATTGGGGTCTAAAACAATATTCACCGTGACACCGCGGGAAGCAGAATGTAACAGGTTTTCAATAATATCTCGGTCGGACAAGTAAAACAGGCCGCACCAGATCGTATCGCCTTCTTCTGAAGCATTAATAACTTTAAGCAGTGCCTGCTTCGTTTTTCCTTCGGTAATCATTTGTGTCTGCACCGGTCTGTCTTCTTCTTCGCCCGTTACGATCCACTCATCCAGCTCTTCTTCGGTCGGAAAACGGCTGAGATCGCCATCGGAAAAGGCGGCTACTGCTTTTTCGGATTCCACTATATCCCGAAGCGTTTCTCCCTGCACCTTGATGCCAATGTTGGAATGATAAGCACTTGCGTCATGCGGATTGGCAGACGTAATAATGCCGGCATTTTCACTCACTACGGTTTTGCGGTGGTTTGCTTTTGTATTCGCAAGCTTTAAGTAAGAGCGAAGTGTGGCGTCAGGGGCATCTTCTCCAAACACATTCGGGAGCCAGCCGCTGCCGCTCTGACCAAACCACTGCAGGCCGATCCGCCAGAATCCGGTATAAAGATAATTGGAATCTCTTAATCGGGTTAAATCTGTATAAATGACTTCTGCTCCTGCTGCTTCCAGCGGAGCAATATGCTCTGATTCGTGAGAAAAATACGTCGTATTGATCGGGTCGGTAATAAATACGACTTTCAGCTCCGGATTTTCTTCCAGCCTTGCTTCAATGCGGTCGGTAAATTCCCGGCTCAGCTCCGGAAAACTCCCATCTTCTGTCGAAAAGTCATTGACTAAAAACATATCTATGATTAAAAAGTGCTCCGCTTCGTCGATCAAAGCAAATATTTCTTCGAAAATTTCCTGTTCATACACTTCTTCGTCCTCTTCATTTTTATAAGTAAGGTCATAAAGAAAAGATATTTCTTCTTCTGCTACCATCCGGGGCTCCCCAACGTAACTTACATTTTCCGGAAGAGGTTTCAGCTGATGATAGACAATAACGCCAAAATATAATATGCCGAAAACAGCGGCAGCGATCCACAGCTTTTTTTTCATAACTAACTGCTCCTTTCGTTCAGGTGCTGTTAATACAAGGGAGATTTCAACGACTGAAATAAATTATCTGCAGGGGCGCCAGTGAAATTTATCCAGGGTAAAAAGAAATTACAGTTATTTTACACGTCTGCTGATGATTCATTCAGGTGAATAATTTGCGTACAGGAGGCGGGGAGGAAGGGTTTAAAGTTTTTATTTTTTCGCCTGCCGTGGAGAAAGGAAGAATGGTGGCTCTTCTCTTACTAAAAATTCAGCATTTTTGTTTCATGGATGCTCTCCTTTTTTCGAGTATATACAGGAAGAGCAAAATATTAATTGTATTATATTGGATAATGATCACGCCTGTATGATAATAACTGTAACAAAATGGGACTATATGTTATATACTATACATAAAAGAGCAGATAATTATGGGTGTTAATGGTAATGAAAATGAGTGGAATTCCATTCTTACAGCTCTTCTGATAATGGTTCCGGCTCTACTTTTGGAATTTAAAACATAAGTGGTTCGATAGGGAGCAGGGCAGCAGGGGGGAATTCCTGACGCTGTTTTTCCAAATATGAACAAGATGGAATGTTTGATGACTGGCCGAATAAAAGCAGAGGAAGTAAAAGTTAAAGCTGAGACTCGTCTTGTAAAGCGGAAAAAGTAAAACTTGAAACTGATCTTTCCACCATTTCTTCGTGAATTAACCTTCTATTCCTGTCTTTATGCCTGGTTAAAGTTAAGTGGCACTTCTCTTATTATGAAGCTGCAGCTGGATGTGAGAGGCTGAGATTGTTAAAAACTCGCAAAGAAGGAGGCATCATATTCATGACAAAAATTGGTATCATTACGGGGAGCACACGGCCTGGACGCAACAGTCTGCAGGTGGCACAATGGGTAAAAGCCATTGCGGACCAGCGAGGAGACGCGGCATATGAAATCGTGGATCTGGCAGATTACAATCTGCCACTGTACGCAGAACCTGTTTCAGCGGCTTACGGTCAGGATTATCAGACGAAGGAAGCCATTCCGTGGAGTGAAAAGGTGGCAGAACTCGATGGTTATGTCTTCATTTGTCCGGAATATAACCGCGGTGTGACGTCTGCGCTGAAGAACGCCATCGACTATTTATACTACGAATGGAACAACAAAGCGGCTGGCATTGTCAGCTATGGGACTGCAGGCGGGGTTCGCGCAGCGGAATCGCTTCGCATTATCATGGCAGAGCTTCAGGTCGCAACCGTACGGGCACATCCTTCCATGTCATTATTCACGGATTTTGTTAAGGGGAAAGAGTTTAAACCAGCAAAGGTCCATGAAAAGGCGGTTAATACGATGCTGGATCAAGTTAATGCTTGGACAAATGCGCTTCAGCCATTGAGAAACCAATAAGAAATGTCTAGAAAGAAGCAGCCAGAGAAAGTTCGGGTTTCTTCTTTCTTTTTTTATTGGTGAGATTCATGAATTGAGCAGAAAGGTGCAGTTTCTATGCTTTGTATTTTTCATAGGGCAGGCCCACCATTTTAAATTATGATAGGAAAAATTTGTATGGTTACAATACGAGAAACATGAGATAATTGATGATACAACGTATCTGAAACTGCTGTTTGACACGTAATCTGCACTTCCGAGGAGGAGATTCGTATGACAGTTCGTTATAGCACGATTCTTGTTGCAGTGGACGGATCGAACGAATCGAAACGAGCGTTTCGAAAAGCCGTCGTATTGGCAAAAGACCACGAGGCAAAGCTGCTCTTAGTTCACGTCATTGAAACAAGAACGACTGCTGCCAGGGGACACTACAGCGAGATTGTTTTTCCTGAAGTGGAGAATCTTGCTATTACTATGTTGAACGAGTATAAGGAGCTTGCTGAAAAAGAAGGTGTCAAGGACGTTAAGGAAATTCTCGAGTACGGCTCCCCCAAAGTGAAAATTGCAAAAGATGTAGCCAAAGAGCATAATGTGGATTTAATTGTAACCGGGGCCACCGGTTTAAACGCCGTGGCACACTTTCTCCTGGGCAGTGTATCGGAGCACATTACCCGCCATGCCGCCTGTGATGTGCTGGTCGTGCGTACGGAGACAGAGAATAAATAACAATGAAGCTCTCCCATCGATATTACCGGTGGGAGAGCCCTTTCATGATTATAAACTGAACTAATTATCTAAGCAGCTGGCGCGCAGGACGTTAAAAGCGATGCGGGTTCTTCATTAGGAAGAAAGAAGCTCCTGTTTTTACGGGCATACGTTCTTAAATGATCATAAAAACGTAAGTACCGGCAGGATTTCTGGCAGAAAATTGTTCGTTATCACGGATGTAAGTTGTCTGCTTTTTTTAAAATTGTAAATTATTAGGCTTAATTTATATGGTTTCCAAAGGTAAAACATGAGATAATCGATAGTGTAAGGTATCTGAAACTGCTGTTTATCACTCAATCTGCACTTACAAGGAGGAGATTAGTATGACAGTTCGTTATAATACGATTCTTGCTGCGGTGGACGGATCGGAGGAATCGAAACGAGCGTTGCGAAAAGCCATCGTACTGGCAAAAGACCACGGTGCAAAGCTGCTTTTAGTTCACATCATCGAGTCCCTTACAACTATTGCTGCAGGGCACGGTTACCAGAGGATTTTTCCCGAATCTGACACGTATGCCAGGGAAATGCTGAATGAGTATAAAGAGCTTGCTGAAAAGGAAGGGGTCAAGGAAGTCACGGAGATTCTCGACTACGGTTCCCCGAAAGTGAAAATTGCAAAAGATGTGGCTAAAAAGCATAACGTGGATTTAATTGTAGCTGGAGCTGCCGGTGCAAACGCCGTGGAACAATTTCTCATAGGAAGTGTAGCACAGCATATTACCCGGTACGCGGCCTGTGATGTGCTGATCGTACGTACAGAGACGGAAGATAAATAGAAATATACGGAAAAGAGAGCTCTCCCGTCGATATTAACGGCGGGAGAGTCCTTTCATGATTTGTTTATAATACAAATTGAACTTATTATCCAACCAGCTGGAACGAATACCGTTAGAAAGTGCTGTGGTTTTTTAATAGGAAATTAGAATACAGACCGTGCAGGATAAAAAGTAATACTTCTCAAGCAGCTGCAGTGAACATGAGATGGACCGAGGCGAATAAAGACGAGCGACTGTGCCGGCAGGATTTCGTAAAGAAAATTGTTCGTTATCACGGATAATCATTCTCCTCTTTTTGAAATTGTAAATTATTAGAATATATCTATATAGTTTTCAAAGGTAAAACATGAGATAATTGACAGTATAAAGTATCTGTAACTGCTGTTTGGAACATAATCTGCACTTACGAGGAGGAGATTCGTATGACAGTTCGTTATAACACGATTCTTGCTGCGGTGGACGGATCGGACGTATCGAAACGTGCGTTCAGAAAAGCCATCTTGTTGGCAAAAGATCACAATGCAAGGCTGCTCTTAGTTCACATTATCGAGACCCGTACGACGGTTACTATGGGACACTTTAACCAGACGATTCTGCAGGATAACGAGAAGTCTGCCATCGCTATGCTGCATGAGTATAAAGAGCTGGCTAAAAAAGAAGGTGTCAAGGACGTCAAGGAGATTCTCGACCACGGTTCCCCAAAAGTAAAAATTGCGAAAGATGTGGCCAAACAGCATCACGTGGATTTAATTGTGGCCGGGGCCACCGGGTTAAACGCCGTGGAACACTTTCTTATAGGGAGTGTATCGGAACAGATTACCCGCCATGCCGCCTGTGATGTGCTGATCGTACGTACGGAGACAAAAGATAACTAGGAATTGACGAAAAGAGAGGACCGGCCCGTCGATGTTTTTGATGGGTCAGCCCTTTGATTGTGTTACTTATCACTTCTTACTTAGCATTTTCCAAAAGTTATAAGAAGCTGCCTGCCAGGGGAGAGGAGATCTGCTTTAAGCATATCTTCCCTTTTTTTTTGTCCCTTCCTCCGTTCAGTCCTAAACTTGCTGTTAGTAAACCGGTTAAAACCTTACCGAATAAAATTTCTATCCATGAAAAGCCGGATTTATTTACAGATGAGCGGAGTAACTAAACAATTTATAAAGCACAAATGAGGCTGGGGTAAAACGCAGCTGTGAAAGAGAGTTCTCTCCTCGGAGAGCTCTCTTTTTTTGATCGGATATCAAGTGATGGAGGCAAAGCGTCAGCTGATAGGGAGAGTCTGTCCCCCGGTGGATTTGTCATTATTGCTATTCCCACAGCTCTCCCGCTGTGGCAGGTCCTCCGTCGATTCATCCTGAAAGAAACCCTGCAGAAAGCTGCTTCCAGAGAATGACGCCAGCCCACAGCAGACCGTGGTGTAAGAATCCTTACATCCCAAGGCGTGAAAGGCAGGAGGGAGGGAGGGGAGCCGGCAGTCGAAGCAGTTGACTTAGATTTGAATTATCACACCGTTTTAATCTGGGTATAACCTGAAGTTATCACTCCATAACGAAGGTGTATTAGCCATTAAGAGAATCTGTATTCATACTAATATTTAGAGAGCACACGCTTCAGTTTCAGCAGGACGCTTTCCTGCTGCGTATATAAGTACATTTCTCTCTTTAACGGGGTATCTTCCAAAGGAATGAATACTACACCTTTATAGTCAATCTTCTCCACCATTAACGAAGGTAAATAAGAAATGCCGTAGCCTTGAGAAATAAACCCCGCAAGCGCATGGTAGGAGACCTCTATAAATTCCGGTGCCGCTACGCCGTGTGTTTTTATCAGTTTACGAATATTTTTATTCATCGGTGTATGTGCCGGTGGAAGCAGGTTGGTGTAACGGAAACATTCTGTAATAGGAATGCTGGTCCACTGTGCGAGTGGATGATCTACGGGTACCGCCGCATAAAAGATATCGGTGAACAAATGGGTGGAAAACAGCCACGGATGCTCCGGATAATCCTGTACGACCGCGGCATCTATTTCTCCCGTTTCCAAAAGAGGCAGTAAATCGAGGCTGTCGTCCCTGATGGTTGTTAATTGAAGTGTTTCTGTACTTGTCTGATGAATGTAGTCAGGGTAATAGTAAGTAGCCAGAACGGGATCACTGCCAAGCCGGATGGAGGAGTGCTGCGTATGTTTAACGAGCATCGATTGCAGCGTCCGGTAAATTGGTTCCACATCCTGATAGAAATCTTCGCCTTTCTTCGTAAGCTTTATTCCACTGGAGGAACGAAGAAACAGAGAAAAGCCCAGGCTTTCTTCAAGTTTTTTTATTTGCTTACTCAGTGCCGGCTGCGACACGAAAAGTGTTTCAGCGGCTTTTGAAAAACTTTTTTCTTTTGCAACGATTAAAAAATTTTCCAGCATCTGCATATTCATTGTTTTATCACGTCCTATAATTTGGAAAAGGAGATTTATTCATGTGGAAATACTATCTGCTCTTAAGCGGCTCTATTATTCTGGAAGTAATCGGAGCTTCTTTTATGAAATTGTCAGACGGCTTTTCGAATACTGGAGCCAGTATTACATTTATCGTACTCTACTTCCTTTCTCTTGCACTGTATATCATTTTAACAAAACGAACGGAGCTCGGCATAGTGAATGCACTGTGGTCCGGAGGAGGTACCGTATTAGTGGCAGTGTCAGGAATAATGTTTCTGCAGGAATCCTTTTCCATGACAAAATTTTTCGGTATCGCCTGCGTTGTAATTGGTGTCATTGGATTAAACCTGCCTAAAAGAAAGAAGCACAAAGAAACAAGAAAGTGGAAGGAGGCTGTATAAATGGGTACGTTATATTTAGTTGTCAGCCTTGTTTTTGCCATTCTTGGCAACGTTGCGGTCAAGCTGTCCAGAGGATTTGAAAAGAAAATCGCCAGCGTGCTCGCGTTTGCTTTGTTTTCGATTTGTTTTTATCTTCTTACGATGAGCCTGCAGTATATAGATATTAGTGTTGCTTATGCCACGTGGGCCGGGGTATCGATCGCTGCTACAACAATAATAGGAATCTTACTCTTTAATGAAAGGGCAGACATGAAAAAGAACCTTTCTATTCTGCTTATTCTTGCCGGCGTGGTGCTTCTTCAATTTACCAGGTAGGTCTTATTAGTATATTACGGAAAATTTAATATAGTCTGTAAATTGAAGAGGGATGTATTCAAGCAGGGTGGTAAACCGATCTGTTAACCGGAGTGCTTCAAGCTGCAGCAGGACTGCAGCTTGAAGCGGAGGCAGCTGAAAAGCGGGCTGCTTTATTACCCTGAAAATAATCATTTTTTGACAATATATTTAGCCAGTGGATGAATGGCAAAACTTTGCAGCAATAGAGAAAGTATAATGATACTGAAGCTGATCGCTGTAATTATTTCACTCCCGGATCCGCCTGTTTCCTGTACCTTTAATATTAAATAAACGGAAATGGCTCCTTTCACGCCGGAAATACTTATTAAAAAACGCTCTTTACGAGAAGAAGGGTGTCTGGAAGGGGTGAGCAGCAGCACACCTTCTACAGTTATCCACCGAAACAGGAGCATAAACAGAAACAAGATGACGACGAGGAGCCAATAGCTGTGAAGTAAAGTCGGAGCAGCAAGAATACCGATCATAAGAAAAAGAAGGGATAATATGGATAACTCCAGTATTTCCCAAAAATCGTCAAGTGCTTCCCGAAAATGTGTTTCTTTTTTGCTTTGATAAAACGTGCGGGAGAGGACAAGGCCTGCCGTGACGACTGCAAGTACTCCTGAAACATGCACAGCTTCAGCAAGAAAGAAAACAGCATAGGCTAGAATGATACTCAGCATAATTTGATAGCTTTGTTCATGGGTGAAATGCACCGCCTGACTGAAAAGCCATCCGCCGGCCAGGCCGATGGCTATCCCGCCAAGAGAAACGTAGAGCAGTTCCGTACCTGCTTCCACAAACCCTGGCGGCTGCTGATGCGTATACCAGCTGAGAATAAGCGTAAAAGCAACAATACTTGTTCCGTCGTTGATCATAGATTCGCCCTCCACAACGGAGGTGACCAGTTCATCATTTAAATCAGCAGAAAGAATGTTTACGACAGAGACAGGATCCGTAGGGGTAAGAATAACTGCGATTAATAATGCCGCCGCAAAACTTAAAGAAACAAAAAAACCTGCAGCGGCGTATATAGTCAGGCCGGTAAGCAGTATGGCAACTATAATGCCAATTGTACTGAGAGAAATGATCATGCTTTTATATCGGTTCA
The DNA here is from genome assembly GCF_003044065.1 of Alkalicoccus saliphilus. Taxonomy (GTDB): domain Bacteria; phylum Bacillota; class Bacilli; order Bacillales; family Salisediminibacteriaceae; genus Alkalicoccus; species Alkalicoccus saliphilus. The sequence continues at coordinate 18,829 of NZ_PZJJ01000010.1, read as the reverse complement.
GCATAGATACGGGAAACTGATAGGCACTGACAAATAGTAATGCAGGCAGCATCACATGATAAATAAATTCTTCAGAAATAGTCAACTGAGAAAAAATCGGTATCACGGATAAAGCAAGACCAATAAGTACAAGCATCGGAGGAGCAGGAAATGTTTCTTTTTTCTTATCAAGTGTATAAACTAAGTAGCCTATAAAAAGCAGGATAAGATATGGATATGCTTCCTGCAGCATAATTATTCCCCCTTTTCTTTCAAGATATTGTGTATGTAATAATTCGAGCCAATTCTGCATTTCAACAATACCCTGAATTTATTCGTAGAATAGATGCCTCCGCTCTGCAATCGTCTACCAAACCGAGCGATGATCTTCTAAATGACTTCTCTTACTTATAAGGTAATCTTTTAGGCATTTTAAACAAAGACGTTATAAATCAGTGACTCTTTTAAATAGTAAGGTTTTCGCTTTCAAGGCAAGGTTTTCTTCTTGGAGAATGGGAATGTAAGCCATCTCATACCGTTTATACCCGGTTAAAAGCAGATACAAGCATCCGGCAGTCCTTCGGTTATCACCTCGTTTCTTGAACTTCTTTGAGTTAACGCTGCGTATTTATTGGGGATTCATCTTCGGCGGAATTGTTTTCTATACCCGTTTTTGGAAGTTTCGGAAGCTTTCATACATCGTATAATGGTTAAAAAATTTTTGGGAGTTACTGCGGATAGAAGAGAGACCACTTTCTCATTGTTTAAGCTGTTGGAAGAAATCATCCTGTGGAGAAGTGATTTTCCAATTGATATAAATTGCTGAATGGGCTTTATAACTGGACTAAGCCATGTTTTTTCTTCCCCTTTTATACCAGGTGTACTCCTCGTCTGAAGCACAAATATTTCCATCTTCATGAAGAAAGCGGCTTATTATCACGGGTTATATATGTCTCCCTTTTCCCGTTGTAAATTTTTAGGGGGGCTATGTGGTTTCAAGTGGTAAAACATGAGGTAAAGGGTAGTATAAGGTATTTTAGACTACTGTTTGGAACGTAATCTGCACTTTCGAGGAGGAGATTCGTATGACAGTTCGTTATAATACGATCCTTGTGGCGGTGGACGGATCGGACGAATCGAAACGAGCGTTTCGAAAAGCCATCGTCTTGGCAAAAGATCACGGTGCAAAGCTGCTCTTAGCTCACATCATCGAGACTCTTACAACTGCTGCTGCCGGGCCCGGCAGCCAGGCTGTTTTTCCCGAAGTTGACGAGAAAGCCCGCGGTATGCTGCATGAGTATAAAGAGCTGGCTGAAAAGGAAGGCGTCACGGACGTTAAGGAGATTCTCGACTACGGTTCCCCGAAAGTGAAAATTGCAAAAGATGTGGCCAAAAAGTATCACGTAGATTTAATTGTAACTGGAGCTGCCGGTTTAAACGCTGTGGAACAATTTCTCATAGGAAGTGTATCACAGCATATTACCCGCCATGCCGCCTGTGATGTGCTGATTGTACGTACAGAAACGAAAGATAAATAACCATAAGCGAAAAAGGGAGCTCTCCTGTCGATACTGTCGGCGGGAGAGCTTTTTCATGATTATAAATTGAACTTTTTATCTGCACAGCTGGAACGAATGCCGCTGGAAAGCGCTGTGATTTTTTAATAGGAAATAAGAACAAGACCGTGCAGGATATAAAAGTAATACTTTTCAAGCAGCTGCAGTGGACATGGGGAGGCTCCCGGGCAGATACGGATGAAATGAAGATCTTTCCCGACCGGCGGGGAGTAATAGATCAGCTGAATCCCACCTCGAAAGCTTCCCTATGGAAACGAAAGCGGCTGTTTTCTTCCTTTTTGTAACAGCTGTGATCCAGGTTTAAAACATAAATAGTACCGTCTTTGTAAAGGAAGTTACTTGTTATCATGGAACGTATTTACTTCTCTTTATTCGACGGGAAATCTCATGGGGACATCTATATGGTTTCAAATGGAAAAACATGAGATAATCGGTAGTATAAAGTATCTAAAACTGCTGTCTGTAACGTAATCTGCACTTACGAGGAGGAGATTGATATGACCGTTCGTTATAACACAATCCTTGTCGCGGTAGACGGATCGAACGAAGCCAAACACGCGTTTCAAAAAGCCGTTCTGTTATCAAAAGTCCACGAGGCAAAGCTGCTTCTGGTCCGCATCGTCGATACCCGTAAAACGGCTGCTGTGGGACGCTATAGCCAGACTGATTTTCCTGAAGTTGAGGAGTATGCCAAAAGCATGTTGAAGGAGTATAAAGTGCTTGCTGAAAAGGAAGGGGTCAAGGACGTCGCGGAGATTCTCGACTACGGTTCCCCAAGAGTGAAAATTGCTGAAGATGTGGCGGCAAAGCATAATGTTGATTTAATTGTCGCCGGGGCTACTGGATTAAACGCCGTGGAACGCTTTGTCATGGGAAGTGTATCGCAGTATATTACCCGGCACGCCGCCTGTGATGTGCTGATCGTGCGTACAGAGAAGGAAGATAAATAGAACTATACGAATAAAGGGGGCTGTCCCGTCGGTGATATCGACTGATGGGAGAGCCCTTAAATTATTTGTTTATTACTTTATTTTTTGAGTGAAATTAACTTCCGTCATATAGAATGATTATCCTTTGTCATACGGGCATACTATATCATGCTGAGGCATTAAGCCAGCGGCCGCCTTTCAGTTTGTGCATTTCCAAATAGAACCATTGACTTTGCCCCTCGGAAGATAGGATACTTTCAGGAGTGTACAATATAAAGGACCATTTGTTATGGTTGGACCCGGTTAGTAAAAACCGCAGTCTCTGATCATTAATTGGAGGGATAAGTATGGAGAAAGAATTTCATTCGTTTGGATGGTATGCGTCCAAAATTAAACCGCATCTGCCTAAGAAGGCATTTAAACCGGTGCCGGCGCGTTTATTGGGAGGACTCGCTTATTTACTCGTCTCCCTGACAGGAATGTTTGCGATTGGCTTATATGATCTGCCTCTGCTTGCAAACATCGTCATCGCATTTGCGATCGGTGCGAGCTTTGCAGCGATGGGATTTTTAGGTCACGAAATCCTGCACGGAACAGTCGTGAGAAAAGCATGGCTGCGGGATCTGCTCGGAGCGGTGTTCTTTTTTCCTCTTCTTACCGGGCCGAAGCTGTGGCGCAAATGGCACAACATGACACACCATGTACATACGCAAAACGAAGAAAAGGATCCGGATGCCTGGCTATCGACAGAAAAGCTGGATAAAAATCCGGCGTTGAAGGTCATTTACCGGCTGCCCCTTTCCATGCGGGCGTTTCTGGAATTTCTCTCTTTAAGCGTCACGTTTACGCTGCATTCGACGCGCATGTTCTTCGTTTATGTGAAAGAATTTAAGCCGAAAAAACAGCTGAGTGTCTGGGTCCAGTTTTTACTTCCATGGGCTGCGTGGACAGGGCTCCTTTTCTTTGTCGGCTTTACGAGCTGGGTATTTCTCTTTTTAATTCCACTTTTAATTGCCAACGCCATTGTAATGGGGTATATTTCGACGAACCACCGGCTGAACCCGCACGTGCCGGTCAATGATCCGCTCGCGAACAGTTTATCCGTGACGGTGCCGAAATGGGTGGACGTCCTCCATTTCAATTTTTCTTATCATACAGAGCATCATATTTTTCCGAGTATGAGTTCCAAGTATTATCCTTTAGTGAAAAAGCACATTAAAAATAACTGGCCGGAACGTTATCATGAAATGCCGATGTCAAATGCCTTAAAAGCATTATGGAACACACCCCGGGTGTATTATAACGGGGTAGAGTTAATTGATCCCGAGGCCGAACTTGTCTATGGATCACTCGGTAACGGTCTCGATCACGAGTCAATTGAGCCGCGTCCGATGAATGAAAAAGAGAAGAAAATTAATTAAGCCAAAGCCGTACCTGAAATGGGTGCGGCTTTTTCATTGCCAGTTCGCAAAGAATTTTTAATTTTCTTCTCGTAATACGAACAGTAATCACGTTAATTTTAACCGTCGTATTATCAAGAGACCATTGTAGTTGAACTGTCGGTTTAACGCCGTGGAACGCTTTGTCATAGGAAGTGTATAGCAGCATTGTAATGTGCTGATCCGTACGTACAGAGGCGGAAGATAAATAGCACTAAACGAAAAAAGGGGGCTGTCCCGTCGGTGATATCGACGGGACAGCCCTGTAACTAATTAATTAGCTCTGTTAAAACATTCTAGTGTTGGTACAGGCGGAAAACTCCGCTTCCACCTGCCGTGGAGGAGATCGCCGGCTGGCACCTCCGTCCTGCAGAATCTTCCAATCTCCTTCTTCGACGGGCAGGTTTCCGCTTCGTTTTTGCCGCGAAAGAGACACTCCCTGCTTTTTTTGTTTCAGTCATTTACATGAACTATTGTAAGTCCTCTTTATGCATGGAAGGATGATTTTTTATTGGTCTTTTCGTGGAAATATACACACCCAGGAGAACTACTATTCCTCCGAACAGCTGATGATAAGTAAATTCTTCTCCAAGTAAGGTAACTGCCAAAGCTGTAGTGAACACTGGAACTAAATTAAAAAACACGGAAGCTTTAGAGGGACCGATTTCACCCACCCCTCTATACCAGAGGAGCAGTGCAATGGCGGAAGGGAAAATTCCGATGTAAAAAAGGCCGCCTATTACCGCCCAGTTATTTAACGCTGGAAAACCGAGTATACTGCCCTCAAGTAAAGCAAATGGAAACATGATCACCGCTCCAAGAATCATAGTAACAGCCAGTCCGGCGACAGGTGGAAACTTATAACTATGCTGTTTAATAATAATTGAATATAGTGCCCAGCAGATTATCCCCGCAAACATAATAATATCTCCAACATTAAAATCCAGATTCACGAGTACTTCTATAGAACCTTCTGAGATAATCCATAATATTCCTGAAAATGAAAGAATGATTCCCGCGTTTTGTATAGGGTGCAGCCGTTCCTTTAAAAGAATAAACCCCATTACACCAGCGACTGCGGGCGTCAGCGCATCTACAATAGCCGCGTTTATCGTACTAGTAAGTGCCACAGCCCAATACAACGATATATTAAAAAGAATAATTCCTGTAACTGCCAACCCAAAAAGAGGGCGCCACTCCCGTTTCCATAGAGGGATATTTTGTACAATTGTTTTCCAGGAGAGAGGGATTAATATAAGTGCACCCATAAAGGCTCGAAAAAAAGCTAATGTAACGGGAGAAATAGTACCTTCAAAAGCTTTACCAGCTATAAAATTACCTGAAAAGAAAAGCATGGCTAAAGTAATTATTAAATAAGAACGAAGCATAGTCTGAAATAATCCCTTCTTAGTGACTTAATGGGAAAAAAGTTTAATTATTCAAGTTTACATGATAGTTTCTCAAAGATTAAATGTTTTTTCTATTAGATGTACCGCGCAATCATAAAAAGCGTGGACGGTAAGCTATATGCATGTGTTAATGTGGCGTTAACTTCCTTATCATGTAAATAGTATCTGGGAGAGTTTGGGAGCCGGGCATCTGGGCAGCCTGGGGCATCTTTGGTGTGAAATCATGGAAACGAAAGCGGCTGGTTACAGAAGCGAAACCTAATTATAAAGTTCAACATAGATAGTAGATTTTCTTAATGGGATTAAATAGAGAAAGAGCAAACTAATACTGAAATCGACAATTCGAAGTGAAGCCTTATTCTCTCACTTGTGCTCCCCCCTCTTAGAGTTTCCTAATATACTTTATTTTCTATAGATGGGATGATGAAACTTTCCATAGACGGAAGTGTACTTTAGTAAGGAAAAGATTTTACGATTCGTTCAGAGAAAGGGTGGATTTTTTGGCACTCGCCACGAGAAAGAAGGTACCGCAGTTAATCGGAGAAACATTTCAAGCTTCCCGGGCAAACGTGAAAAAGTCTTTTATCATTTTATTGTTTGTTCTCGGGCCGTTTCTGTTATTACAGGCAGCTGCTGCATATATGCAGGGAAGAAGTCTGTTTGTTGAAGAAACAGCACAGTTAAACTGGGCTGCGCAGCTGAATGTGGTGTTACAAGGGGAGGATAACCTAGTCGGTGAACCGGCAGGCGTATTGGGAAGTGTGATCGAAGCCTTATCCCTGCTCGTTTATCCTTTTGTTTACGCTTCTCTTATTTTGTTTATTTCCGGATGGCGGGATGGTAATAAGCTCGAAGTAAAAGAAGCACGAACGCAGGCCATGCAGAAGTACGGGGTTTCTTTAGGGGCTCTATTTCTTTTCACCGTGATCCTCACAGCGGTGTTTCTCGTTTTTCTAGTGTTTCTACTGATCATGCCTCTTTATACCGGCTGGATGGCTGAAGTTGTGTTCGCTGTTTTTTATTTTGGTTTTATGGGACTCTTCTTATCTAAAATCAGCTTGTTTCTCGGACACATCGTATTAGCAGATACTAGACAGGGACTCGGATTCGGCGAAAGCTGGGAGCTTACACGGGGAAAAACAGGCTATGTCTTTGGGTTTTTCATTCTGCTGTTTTTAATTGGTGCCGGTGTGACTTTCTTGTTTCAGTTTATAATCGGTGCTCTTTTAGGCAACAGCGTTGTTGGCGGATTAGTCGTGAATTTCATCGGGCTGTTCGTCACGTTATTTTATGTGGCAGGGTATACGGTCCTATATCGGGAAGTAACGAAACCGGAGCCGGAACACGAGTATGAAGAGCAGCCATACTAATCAATAGAGCATCCGAAATGAGATGATCATCCGGAAATTTTAAAAAAGAAAGAAGCAGTGGAGATGCATTGTTTGAAGTGAATGTAACAAAGTCGAAGGGTAAGCTGATTATCAAATGGCAGCTGTCCACAATTGAAATCCCTCTATCTGACATTACAGAGGTGGCTGAAGACAATACATACGGGGGAGAAGTAAAAGATGCTCTCCGCATTGGATTTCCTTATGGAACGGCTGACAGGATAGTTATAAAAACGAAAGCGGAAACGTATATAGTGTTTACGAATGCAGAAGCCGTGAAGAAAAAAATCTATTCATCAGTGGAAGGCATATCATAAGGTACATGCCTAATGGGGCATAGGAATACAGCCAGTGAAAAAGAAGTGGCTCATCTTCTGAAAGCGTCCAATTGCTTACTGTTATACACCGATCAGCAGAAAAAAAGAGACGACCCGTGCTAGGTTACTTTTTGTTCGTTGCATTCTTTCGTGAAGGGAGTGCAGCGAATTTTTTATGGACGGCGTCCCCCGGATGGTGAAGTTTGTTTTTCTTTGAATATACTTCAGCCATGGCAGAAGCTGCCTGCATCAGAAAGAAAACGGGCGGGCGCAACCTCTTAAAGTCTTACAGAAGTCAGCTTGACAATTGCTGTGAGTAATTCAATCTGTGCGCAATAAAAGGTAGATAAAAGATGTTAGGTTTGAGCCTGATGAGAGGTATAGTAAAAGAAGCAGACTTAAAATGGAAGGAGGAAGGAAATCGTGAAAAGAAAAACTCTTTTAGTAATATCACTATTGTTTTTTGCCTGCACAGGAGGGGCATTTTTTATTTATTATCAAAACAATGCCCTCGTAACAACCGAAATATCCTACAGCTCTCCGGACCTGCCTTCCTCTTTTGATGATTTTCAAATTGTTCATTTAACAGATTTACATAACAAATCATTTGGTGATAATCAGCATAGGCTTCTTACAGGAGTGGAGCAGGCGGAGCCGAATATGATTGTTTTTACAGGAGATTTAATTGATCAGGATACAGAAGATATGACCAACAGCATTATTCTGATGCGGGAGCTGGCGGAACAGGCACCGACATATTTTGTCACAGGAAACCATGAATGGTGGTCCGGAAACTACGAAACGCTCGAAACAGAGCTGATGGATAGTGGAGTCCACGTATTGAGAAACGAATCCGTGGAAATTTCGAATAATGAAGAATCGCTGCAGCTGATAGGAATTGATGATCCTGCACAGTCCATTAACAGCGACAGTACAGCGGTACTGGAGGAGTATATTCAGCTCGCTGCAGAGGACATTGACGATGAAGAATTCCGTATACTTTTATCACACAGACCGGAAGTTTTCAGTATATATACAGATTATGAAATTCAGCTTGTATTCACTGGTCATGCGCACGGGGGACAGGTAAGACTGCCTTTTCTCGGGGCGGTTGCTGCCCCGGATCAAGGAATTTTTCCGGAGTATACAGCAGGGAAATATACGCAGGATGATACAACGATGGTAGTGAACAGGGGGTTAGGAAACAGCGTTATTCCTGTCCGGGTTTTTAATCGTCCGGAAATTATCGTAACGACGCTTCAATCTTCGTTAGAGTAATAAGTTACTATTAAGAAGAGAGGTGTAGCAGAAACTGTTACACTGATATAAACGAAAAAAACTGCAGGCACTCCCCTTGAAATAGAGAGTGTCTGCAGTATAGAAAGTAGCACGACTGATTTAAGCTTTTGCTGTTTTCTTACGGGAGAACATTACTGCTCCAGCGCCTGCAGCCAAAGCACCGATCAGCATCAGCGTCGGATACGTATTAGCTGTTGCTGGAAGCGCCTCTCCTTCTTCAGCCTCTTCTTCCTCTACAATTTCTTCTTCGCTGGATTCAGCAGGATCTTCTGTCGTTTCTTCTGTTTCAGAAGGTTCTTCTGATGGTTCAGTCTCAGGTTCTCCCTCAACAGGGTCCCCATTTTCTTCCCAGCGTTCGTTCTCTTGCCAGTCTACAAATTCAGCTTCATAATCAGGCAGAGTTAACGACTCGCACGGAATGCCGTCGCTGTCTCCGTCCAGTCCTTCAGGGTCATTATCTGCATGATAACCATGCTCTGTCCAGAAGTCCCAGACTTCTCCTCCCGTTTCAAACGCGCTGCAGTTTACTGTGCCTTCCTCGTGATCCGCATGCACGGAAGCCATGCCGCCAAAGCTTACAAGAGCCACACTACTAATGCCAACAAACCATTTCTTCATCTCATAACCTCTCATTTTCCAAAATATGTAATATTCAATATATTGAATATTACATAATATTCTAATAATTACAATAGAAATCATTCTTTATAGTGACTATTGTTGTAATAAAAAATTATATATGAGGAGGAGAGACGCTTAGTTTCTGTAAAAATCTTCTTATTATGCTGGCTACCGGCGCCCATCTGCTTTAAACTGGAAGTATAAAGAAAGCGCCTTCTTGTACATGAAGCAGGGCTTTTGGTTAGTGGGACTGTGGTGAAAAAATGAAGGGGGTTTTTTGATGGTCGATATTAAATATTTGGATTTACTGGCGCAGAAGTACGGAAGCGAAGAAAAAGTGGCGACAGAGATCATTAATCTGGAAGCAATACTCGATCTGCCGAAAGGCACCGAACATTTCGTCAGTGACCTCCACGGCGAGTATCATGCGTTTCAGCACGTACTGCGGAACGGATCCGGGAATGTGAAAATGAAAGTGAAAGACCTGTTTGAGGCAGAAATGAATGAGTGGGAGATCAACGAATTTGCGACACTCATTTACTACCCGGAAGAAAAAATGAAACTCGTAAAAAGCCATTTCACGAGCAAAGAGGAGCTCAGGGAGTGGTACCTGGAAACGATCGGACGGATGTTGAAGCTTGTTGCCTATGCGTCTTCCAAATACACGCGCTCAAAAGTCCGGAAAGCACTCCCGGAACAGTTTACTTATATAATCGAAGAATTATTATATAAAAAAGACGAGCTTGAAGACAAAAAAGACTACTATGAAAAAATGCTCGACCGCATCATTTCCCTCGGACAGGCGGACAAACTGATTGTAGGCCTCGCCTATACGACGCAGCGGCTCGTCGTCGATCATCTGCACGTCGTCGGGGATATTTACGACCGGGGGCCGGATCCGCATAAAATCATGGATACGCTCATCAACCATCATTCGGTCGATATTCAGTGGGGAAACCACGATGTGCTCTGGCTAGGGGCATACGCCGGTTCAAAAGTGTGTCTCGCAAACATTATCCGGATCTGCGCACGGTACAACAACCTCGATATTATAGAGGATGCTTACGGAATCAACCTGCGGCCGCTTCTGAATCTTGCGGAGAAATACTACGGGGACAATCCGTCGTTCCGCCCGAAGCGCATTTCCGATGAAATACTAACCGAGCAGGAACAGATGCAGATCACAAAAATTCATCAGGCGATTTCCATTATCCAGTTTAAGCTGGAAAGCCCGATCATTAAAAGGCGCCCGTGTTTACACATGGAAAATCGGCTGCTTTTGGAAAAAGTTGATTACGAAAACAGCGAAGTAACGCTGCACGGAAAAACATATGCCTTAAAAGACACGTGTTTTGCCACCGTCGACCCGGAAAAACCGGCGGAGCTTTTGGAAGAAGAAAAGCAGGTAATCGACAAACTGCTTTTCTCGATTCAGCATTCCGAGAAGCTGACGAGACATATGAACTTCCTCATGAAAAAAGGCGGCCTGTATTTAAAATACAACGGAAACCTGCTTATCCACGGCTGTATTCCTCTCGACGAGGACGGAAGCATGAAAGCGATGGAAATTGAGGATAAGACGTACGCCGGGCGGGAACTCCTCGACGTGTTCGAACGGTACGTGCGGCACGCATTTGCCCGCCCGGAGGAAACCGACGACTTTGCGACCGACATGATCTGGTACTTATGGACGGGTGAAAATTCCTCTCTTTTCGGAAAAAGGGAAATGACGACGTTTGAACGGTATTTTATTGCAGAAAAAGAAACACATAAAGAAAGAAAAAACCCTTATTATTTCATGCGGGAAAATGAAGACATGTGCCGGAAGATGCTCGAGGAGTTTGATCTGAACCCCGATGAAGGACGCATCATCAACGGCCATACGCCGGTAAAAGAAATCGACGGGGAAGATCCGATCAAGGCGAACGGGAAGATGATCGTGATCGACGGCGGCTTTTCCAAGGCGTACCAGTCGACGACAGGGATCGCCGGCTACACGCTTCTGTACAACTCGTACGGCATGCAGCTCGTAGCCCACCAGCTGTTTAACTCCAAAGAAGACGTATTGACGAAAGAAACGGACGTATTATCTGTGAAAAGGCTCGTCAATGAAGAGCTGGAGCGGAAAAAAGTAAAACAGACGAACATCGGCAAACGGCTGCTCCAGGAAATTGATAATTTAAACAGCCTGCGGGAGCACCGGTATATGAAATAACGTCTTTTTTCTCAGGTCCCAAGAAAAACCGAAGGAGGAGAGCACCATGCAGGTCAGGCACATTTCTCCAAATATCTACAAATTGTCTATTTGGATCGGCCTTCCTATCAGCCTCTGGGCAGTAAAAGAAGAGGACGGGCTCACACTTGTCGATACGGGAATAAAGCAGATGGGGAAAGGGATTTTAAAAGAAATCGACCGCCTCAAGCTCGGTCCGCTGCAGCGGATTGTCCTCACCCATGGGCACCCGGATCACACAGGTGCGATTGAGCGGCTGCGCGCGGACAGAAACATTCCGGTTTACGCGCACCCGCTGGAGATTCCTTATATGGAAGGGGAAGCCCCGTACCCGGACAAAAAGAAAGCTTCTGTACTCGTCCGGCCGGGACTGGTGCAGTCTCTTGAGAAAGCAGATGGGGAGTTAAGCGGTATCGGCAGCCTCAAGCCCTTTTTGACTCCGGGGCACACTCCCGGTCACTTGGTGTTTTACCATCAGGAAGATGATGTACTGCTCGGAGGGGATTTATTTACTTCCTCCCGGAAAGGAAAACTGAGGCGTCCTATACCGCTCTTTACTGCAAATATGCCGCTCGCCGTTGCGAGTGGCAGCATCGTGAAACTTCTACAGCCGGAACTTCTCAGTCTCTGCCACGGGACGGACATCAGACAGCCGCATAAACAGTATGACATTTATGCGGAAAAGTGGGAGAAGAAATAAAGGAAGCAGTAACGCTTTCCGCGGCATTCAAGGTAATCAGCCGACTGTTCTTCATAAATGAAATCAGTTTCTGCCATGTACGGTTCTTATCTTCTAAAAGGTGCTGGAAATCAATTCGGAGAGCCCGGCATCTGCGTTGTTTCCCAATATTGCTAAGAGGGAGGAAATACGATGAAACCGGTCATTATGTATTATTCTCATTCAGGAAACAATCAAAAACTGGCTCAGGAGCTGCAGGACAGACTAGGCTGTGAGATGTATGAAATTAAAGAAAAAAAGAAACGGAAAAACATTTCCATCTTTGTGGATTTCCTCGTGAAGCGTAAGTCACGCCTCGCACCGCTGGATGTGGAAGTCAACAGCTACAGCCCGGTTCTCCTGCTTGCTCCTGTTTGGGCAGGAAAAATAGCGGCACCGATGAGAACATTCATCCAGCGGGAGAAGCCGGCGAATTATTCGTTTATAACGTTATGCAGCGGGGCGGACGGACAGAAAGATAAAATAACAGCTGAGCTTTCCGCATTAACACCCGAGAAACCGGCGGCAGTCGCCGAACTGTGGATCAACAATCTTCTTCCGAAAGAACAGCAGAATAAAATCAAATACGTCACGAACTTCCGGTTCGAAAAAGAGCATATGAAGCATTTTGATAAAGAAATCGAGGCCTTTTTCGACAGAGCCCTAACTGCCCGTTAAGTAATCTTAACTCTTAGAGAACCGGGATGGGGGGGCTTCTTTTTTTTCCTTGTTATCACAGCTGACCCCTGCCTTAAAAAAGATAAGGAGTGAGGAACGTGAAAAACAGTGTGATTGTTTATTATTCCTGGGTGGGCAGCACAGAGACCGTGGCGGAGGAAATTCACAGACGAACAAATTTTGATATGCAGAAAATTGAAGAAACAACAAAACGCAGGTTTGGAAAATTCGCCGGTGCAGCCATGGCAGCGGTTATAGGCCTGAAAAGCAGGATAAAGCCGATGGATTTCGAACTGCAGGACTATGAAAATGTCTTTTTTGGAGCGCAGGTGTGGGCAGGAAGGACTGCTCCGGCTGTAAATAACTATTTAAAAAAGGCTTCGTTTAAAAATAAGAACGTGTGGCTTTTTCTTACCAAAGGAGATGAAAAAATTCCTCAGCAGGTGATCGATTCCATCACCAAACGGATAGAAAAGAAAGGGGGAAGAGTGGTGGACAGCATGGCGGTCACCTCCCATTGGGAGCCGAAAACAAATATTCCTCTTGCGCCGGAAGAAGTACAGGAACCAGTGGAGGCCTGGCTCAAAAAAGAAGGTTTTTTATAGAGTGATTGAAAAGAATAATGTATGTACACTTGCGGCTGATTTGAAACTATGCAGCAGCGGGAGCTGTATTAAAGTAATACTGATGGGGGGGCTTATCTACCCCTTTTTAATCAGCTCCTGTTTTCCTGCTTCTTATTAATTCTTATCCCGGTTCTTCATGCGCAGTTTTTAGGACGGTTAACTAAACAGAGCCTGCGGATAGTGGTGCTAACAATTTGCGGAACTTCTTTAATCCATGGTTCCCGGCATCCGACTGTATTAAGAAATTCACTTCATCAAGAAACTCTTTCTGTTTTAAACGCGTATACGTACTTAAAGAGAGGTGATTTCCATGGGGATTAAAACCAATACGACGATACTTACTTCTGTATTTTTACTAGCCTCCCCAATAAGTGCGGGCGCGTTTGAACTGACGATCCCGGAAGCAGAAATTGATGCGTTTCTGCAGGAGGACGGGGATGTCCACGTGGAAGAATCATTTACGTATGAATTTGAAGGAGAATTTAATGGCGTCGTAAGGGCGCTGAATTATCCGGATTATGCTTCCATTGAAAACCTGGAAGCTTTTGAAGACGGAGAGGCGTTGGAAATCGAGAGGGAAGACGAATTCGTTCACCGGATTCACCGTCAGGGAGAAGACGAAACTTTTACCGTGGATCTTCAGTATACGATCGAAGACGGGGTGGAACTTTACGACGACCTCGGGGAATTTTACTGGGCGTTTTTCGACAGCTCGAACGAAACAGCCTATGAGTCGATGGAGATTCGGGTGCACCCGCCGGCACCATCGGAAGAAATGGAAGCGATCGGCTACCACGAAGCGGAAAATTCGGAAGAGCTTACGGATGATTACGTGCTGTTTGATATGGGCCATGTTAAAAGCGGAGAAAACGGCGATGTGCGGGCCGCTTTTGACGCGGAGTTATTTGACGGGGTAACGAGAACGGCGGAAGGCTCGGCAGCGGAACAAATACAGGAGGAAGAAGCAGAGCGGGAGGAAGCTGCGGCAGCCACTGCGGCCCGTGAAGACTTTTTATCCACTGCTGCACCGATAGCTGTGCCGGTGCTTGCTCTGTTATTTTTAAGCGTCATCTATGCAGACCGGAAAAAATACAGCCACTTCAAGCAGAGCGCCTACTCGAACGATCTTACTCCCGGAGCACCGGAGCTTCAGCTGAGCATGCCTGCGACGATGTATTACGTGCAGCCGGCCGTTACGCCGGAAATGCTGACCGCTTCTTTACTGGATTTAGTGAGAAAGGAAAAAGTGACGCAGGAGGGAGAAAACAGCTTTCGTCTTGAGAGCCGGGAGAGCCTGCTGGCGCACGAGAAAATTCTCGTTTCGATGCTTTTTGATGAAATGGGAAAAGAAAATGTCTTTCGTCTGTCTGACATGTCCGACTACTTGAAAGACAAAAAGAATTATGAAACGTTTGAAACGAATAAAGCGGAGTGGCAGAAAGCGGTCACCGCGGAAAAGAAAGAAGCCGATTTAAAAATTAATAAACTCGGCTTCAAGATCGGACTTGGAGCTGCATCTTTACTTCCTTTAGTACTTGGCATTGATTATTTAGCGCACGGAATGGTCGTGCCGTTTGTCCTTCTGCTTGCGCTGTTTCTTTTTGTTTCCGGATACGCAGCAGTGTATCAACCGAGAACGGAAAAAGGCTGGAAGCTTATGCGGGACTGGTGGGACTATAAAAACGAAGTAGCCCGGTATGAGACGGATGACTGGCGGACACTTCCGCCGGAAGAGCAGAAAGTTGCTTTTATATACGGGCTCGGTCTGAACTTGAAATCGGTAAAGAAAATGAGTAGCGGCATACCAAAAGAATTTAAAAGTACCCCGGCTGCTTCCAGTGGATACGGCAGCGATATACCCGTATTCATGACAGGGGGGCTTCTTGCCAGCACGCAGTTTCAATCTTCCTCTGCGGAAGCCGCAAGCTCCTTCAGTTCCTCCAGCAGTGGCGGAGTCGGAGGAGGGGGCGGCGTCGGCGGTGGCGGCGGAGGCTCCGGGGGCTTTTAATCCGAAATCACTGATCGGGAGGATAAAATATGTTTCCGGTGTGCGAAGGGGGAATACAATGAAGCTGCCTGACTGTTCTACATGCCATTATTCTTTTCAGTGGAAAGAGCTGCTCTTCATCATGGGGGCAAAGAAATGTCCAAAATGCGGCGTGCAGCAGTATATCACTGCCCAGCGGAAACGGCAGGGACTGTGGTTTGGTCCCGTGGCGGGAATTATCACAGCGGTCATCGTGCAGACCGCACCCCTGCCGTTTTCCTTCATTTGGGCTGTGGCCGGAGTCCTTATCACAGCAGCAATTCTCATCAATCCATTCTGGCTTGAGTTTACGGAAAAAGACGAACCGTTGTTTTAACTGCTGTTTCGCACGTATGCACTGCGATGGAAAAAAACTGTTTCTAAGAAGAAACCGCTTCGGGAATTTTCCTGGAGCGGTTTTTTTCTGTGGTTTAAAGTTTTCATATGAAGCGAAAATAATAAAGTTTATAATGAATAGTAAAATCGAACGTTTGTTCTTGTTTATTTCCGGAAATAGAGTTATAGTTAAAGTAGATGAAAACAGGCGAATTTTATAAAGTAAGCAGGGCAGAAAGGAGCATCAATATGGAACAGCAGAAGACATGTCCCTACTGCGGAACATTTTTAAATAAACAGGGTAAGTACTATTCATGTTCTTTTTGTGTCATGGCACTGCGCCCGGAGGAAGTGCAGACCGGCCATCAGCGGCTGCCTGTACGGCGTTTAACGACGGTACTCGACGTTCATCTTTCCAAGACAACACCGGAGTTGATGAAATTATCCACCTTTGAGCTGCTCGGTTTATTAAAAATTGCGCGTAAAGAGCGCAGAGAAATGTACGATCTCCTGCAGACGTTCCGGAAGATTAATGCAGCCGACACGGAAGGTGGAATGATAGAGGAAGAACAATTCAGCGGCAGCTGTTATCAGGCAGTGACACGCAAAATTTTCGTGCTGGAAAACCTCCTCCGTGAGCGCCTCGGATACGTACCGCGTCAGGTGACAACAAAAGAGCTGCAGACGTACCTGGAGCATATAGAAGAAGATAAAACTGGACCGATGATCATTCGCAGCGGCCGGAAGATAGAGCAGGAAAGCAGCTGATTTAAACAGGAGGCGGTCCTGAAAAGACCGGTCATATACAGCCGTCCTGCCGAAATCAGGGCTTCAGAAAGGGGGGATCCCCCCCCCCCCGACAGCTGTTCGAAGCTTTCAAGCGGATAGGTGCTGGAAGAGTTATAAAATAGAAGTTGAAACAATCCGGAACGCGTTGAGGAGAAGATACCTTAGATGAAAAGTTTAAATCCTGCTTCTTTCAGGTTATAATCGTAATTGTCAGTACATTGAAAATATTTCATTTATGATTTGGAAGGTGGATACTATGATAGAAAATCCGGAAATGCAGGTAAACCAATGGATCGAAGAGTATGACCGGGAAGGTCTTTCCGTCGCTCATCTGCTCTGCGACCGCCATGATTCGAATAAAAAAGCACTGCTTTACGAAAATGAAGCAGGTGAAAAAAAGACGTATACATATGGGGAGCTTGAAAAGCTCTCAAAGAAATTTGCCGGTGTGCTTAAGGCACAGGGAGTCGAAAAAGGACAGTGTGTCGCTGTGCTGCTGCCGAAAGGACCGGAACTTTTAGTTTCGGTACTGGCGATCTGGCGTCTTGGAGCGGTCCACGTACCGCTGTTCACTGCTTTTGGACCGCAGGCCATTTCATACAGGGTTGGAAACAGCGGAGCGGATACGATCATTACGGATGCAGGAAACAGGGAGAAACTGAACACGATAGATACGTCCAGTTTCCGTGTGATTACAGCACCTTCTTCGGCGGATAAGGAAGTGCCTTCTTCTGATACTCCTTTCTGGGAGTCACTGCAAGAGGCGGAACCTGTGAAAGAAAGCACGGAAGTAGCGGGAGACGACCTGTTTATTATCATCTACACTTCAGGGACGACGGGCCACCCTAAAGGGGTGGAAGTACCTGTACGGGCGCTGGCGGCGTTCAAAGGGTATATGCAGTTCGGGCTTGATCTGCGGCCGGACGATGTTTTTTGGAATGTAGCCGATCCGGGATGGGCGTACGGCCTGTACTACGGGATGGTCGGACCTATGATTCTCGGTCAGTCGTTTATTATGTTTAATGCCAAGTTCAGCGTGGAAGAAGCTTATCGGATTTTGAAGGAATACGGAGTCACTAATTTTGCGGCGGCACCGACCGTCTACCGCACGCTCAGGGCAGCGGGAGTACCCGAAGGATTAAAGGAAGAATTGAACGTACGTGTGCTTTCAAGCGCCGGCGAGCCGTTAAATCCGGACGTCAGCACGTGGGCAGAAACGAATTTTGGTATCCCGGTCTTTGATCATTACGGACAGACGGAGCAGGGGATGGTCGTTAACAATCACCACCACCCGAAACTCGAGCGACGGGTGAAAGCAGGATCGATGGGACAGGCGATGCCGGGCTTCCGTGCCGCAGTCCTGGATGAAAACGGAACGGAACTGCCGGCGGGGGAGGAAGGACAGTTGGCGATTGATACAAAAAATTCCCCGTTGTTCTGGTTCCGTGGGTACTACCGCGATGAGGAAAAAACGCAGGAGCGGTTTGTAAAAGAGTCACGTTATTACCTTACCGGAGACACCGCGAGCCGGGACGAGGACGAATATGTTTATTTTTCCGGGCGCTCGGACGATATTATTTCCAGCTCAGGCTACCGGATCGGACCGTTTGAAGTCGAAAGTGCCTTAATGGGCCATGAAGCAGTAGCGGAATCCGGGGTAGTCGGCGTGCCGGACGAACAGCGTGGAGAAATTGTTAAAGCGTTTGTTGTGCTGCTGCCGGGCTTTAAGGAAAGTGATGAATTAGCTAAAGACTTGAGCCGGTTTGTAAAAGGGAATTTGTCCGCCCACGAATATCCTCGTGAAATCGAATTTGTCGAGGACCTGCCGAAAACACCAAGCGGAAAGATCCAGCGGTTTCTGCTGCGCAGTTAAGAGGGGCTGATGGGTCAGCGTGAACTGAACGTGCTGCCTTAAGCAAATGAACTTACGTGGAGGTGAAAGCATTGGCAGATATTAAATATGAGATCGTAGAGCATCTCGGCGTCTTATCTGAATCATCAAAAGGATGGAAAAAAGAGCTCAATCTCGTCAGCTGGAATGGAAGAGATCCGAAGTACGATCTGAGAGAATGGGCACCGGAGCATGAGAAGATGGGAAAAGGCGTTACGTTGACGGAAGAAGAAATAAACCAGCTCGTGAAGATTATGAATAACAAAGAATAGAATTTTTTAAGAAGGCTGACCCGTTTCCGACGGGCAGCCTTCTTTTTGTCGTTTCCGGAAGTGGTAAAGCTGGTGGTTTAATCATTATAGGGATGGTTATTGTCATTAGCGGGACTCGTTTAATCATTATAACCGGATGTTTTGTCATTAAGGCACCCATTAATCATTATCGGTTAGGCCCCCTAATTCTGGACACGTTCTCACTCATTCTCCATGGGTCTGTCTTTTTCGTTTTTTCGTTATCAAACCCATAGTTCTTGCCGGGGAAGACGACCTTCCATGGTTTGTTGATGAAAGACGGC
>NZ_PZJJ01000001.1 GCF_003044065.1 Alkalicoccus saliphilus | reverse complement strand
GGAAACATGTCGTCGGTCCTGCCAGTGGCCCATCATGGGAATCGACTCCTTTTTCTTTTATCATACGCCGAACCGAGGCAAAATCAAGCAAAAAAAGCCGCCCGCGGGCGACTTTTTCAACAGCCTGGGACGCCCATCATAGTAATGATGGGCGTCTTTCTGTTGAAAAAATAGTTTTTGCTTTCCTTTGGTTTCCTGCCCCCGCTTTCCAGACAGTCCGGGCTACGGCTGATATCTTACGTCCGAAAGGAGCTTTTTAAGATTTTTTGATCCGGCGACTCTGCTCTGCAGCACCTTCTTTCTATCCGGGAAAACTCTTCCACGAAAATAGATACTGCGCACATTGTCACTCCAGTCGGGCTTATGTATAATAAACAGGTCAGGGGTGATAGTATGCTTCATGCAGATGCGGAATGGATCGTTTCTACTGCTGAACAGCAGCAGGTGGAAACGCTTCAGGAAAAAACAGGACTTTCCAGTATTGCTGCGAAATTTTTAGTGCAGCGCTCCATTACTGATATAGAAGAAGTCGATAAATTTTTAAAAGCAGAGGAAAATCAGCTTCACGACCCACTTTTAATGAAAGATATGAAAAAGGCGGCAGACCGGATTCACCGGGCAGTGGAAAACAAGGAAAAAATTCTTGTTTTTGGTGATTACGATGCGGATGGTGTAACGAGTACCTCTCTTTTATATACAACTTTAAGAGAAATGAATGCAGAGGCAGGTTTTTATGTTCCCAACCGGTTTACAGAAGGGTACGGCCCGAATGAGGCGGCTTTCCGTCACGCAGCAGAAGAAGGTGTGACCCTGATTATTACAGTTGACACTGGAATCTCAGCGGTAAATGAAGCAGAAACAGCCAAAGAATTGAATGTCGATCTAATAATTACGGACCACCATGAGCCGCCCCCACAGGTGCCGGACGGATATGCGGTAATCAATCCGAAACAGGCGGACTGCACGTATCCTTTTAAAGAACTGGCAGGGGTCGGGGTTGCCTTTAAGCTCAGCCAGGCGTTGACAGGAAAGCTTCCGGAGGAGTTTTACGACCTTGCTGCTGTAGGAACGATAGCGGACCTGGTTCCTCTGCACGGGGAAAATCGTGTTCTGGCGGTAAAAGGTCTTGCTTCTTTAAAACGGAGCCTGCGTCCAGGTCTTGCTGCGCTTTTGAAAAGGGCAGGAGCAGAGCAGTCGGAAATTACCGAAGAAACAGTTGGATTTTTAATCGGTCCGAGACTGAATGCAGCTGGCCGGCTCGACAGCGCGGACCCTGCAGTGGAACTGCTTTTAAGCAGAGATCCTGAGGAAGCAGAGGACCTCTCTGCAATGATTGATGACCTTAATAAGGAAAGACAGACTATTGTTAAAGAAATTGCTGAGGAAGCAGAAGCGATGGTGGAAGAACAGGGCGTACCTTCCGTAATAGTCGTTGCGAAAGAAGGATGGAATCCCGGAGTAATAGGAATTGTAGCAAGCAGGCTGGTCGAAAAGTTTTACCGTCCGGCTATCGTCCTTTCACTGCAGCCGGAGGAAGGGAAGGCGAAAGGTTCTGCAAGAAGCATTGCAGGGTTCGATATGTTTCAGTCTCTTTCTTCAATGAGAGAACTGCTGCCTCATTTTGGCGGCCATCCTATGGCTGCAGGGCTGACAATGAAAATGGAGGACGTTGAAGAGCTGCAGAGCAGACTGATCAGACTGGCAGACGAAACGATGTCAGAGGACGACTGGAAAAAAAAGCTTCATGTAGATTTATCAGTCGGAATAGAGGAGATTTCTGTCGGTACCATTCAGGACCTGTCACGGATGGCTCCTTTCGGAATTGGCAATCCTGCCCCTAAAGTGCTTCTTCAGGAAACAACGGTGGAACAGGCAAAGTGCATTGGTTCCAGTCAGGATCATCTTAAACTGACACTGACAGATGAAGACCACTCCCACGCACTGGATGCGATTGGGTTCAGAATGGGAAATAAAATGAAACAGCTTTCTCCATTAGCAAAACTTTCCGCGGTAGGCAAGCTCTCCATTAATGAATGGAACGGACGTGTCAAACCGCAGCTTATTGTAGAAGATATGAAAGTGAGTGAATGGCAGCTGTTTGACTACCGCGGTGACCAGCGTTATGGCAAAGAAGAAGCCCCGGGTAGAACGATCATCACGTTTCAGGAAAATACAGATACATCACGTCTGCCACGATCGTGGAACCTTCTTTCTGTCTTAAGCCCTGAAAAAGTGAGTGAAAGCCTTGCGGAAGTTCGCTACGCAGTACTTTACGATCTGCCGGAAACGATCAGTCAGATAGAAACAGTTATGAGGTCCATGAAACACGTGGAACAGGTGGATGCGGTATTTTATGAAAAAGAAGATTATTTCTTCACGGCACTGCCTGAACGTGAGCAGTTCAAATGGTTTTATGCTTTTATGCAAAAACGGAAAACATTTGATTTCAATAAGCACGCTGAAGACCTGGCCCGTCATAAAGGATGGAATAAAAATGCTGTTTCTTTTATATGCCGCGTGTTTTCAGAGCTGGAATTTGTTAAAATAAATGATGGTATTGTGACGCTGGAAGAGAATCCGGAGAAAAAAGATTTGTCAGAGTCTCATACTTATCAGAAACATATACAAAAAAGCCGTATCCAGCAGGAATTATGCTATTCTACGTTCCGATCGCTTAAAAAGCAGCTGGATGCGATGATGAAGGACGGCTCTGCAGAAATGCAGAAAACCGAACCGGTAGGAGGAAACAGAAATGGATTTTAAAAAATACGTAACGGTAGTAGAAAATTTCCCGAAAGAAGGTATTCGTTTTAAGGATATTACGACGCTTATGGAAGACGGGGAAGCCTACAAAAAAGCAATCGACAAAATGGTTCACTTTGCACAGGACAAAGATATTGATATTATCGTCGGTCCGGAAGCGCGGGGCTTTGTTGTCGGCTGTCCCGTCGCTTATGCAATGGGCAAAGGATTTGTGCCTGTCCGCAAAGCAGGGAAACTTCCACGGGAAGTTCTTGAAGTTGACTATGGTCTCGAGTACGGTAAAGACTCACTCAACATTCATAAAGGATCGATCAGACCAGGCCAGCGGGTACTCATCACCGATGATCTTCTTGCTACGGGCGGAACGATCGAAGCGACGATCAAAATGGTCGAAAAAATGGGCGGCATAGTAGCCGGGATTGCGTTCATGATAGAACTCAGTTATCTCGACGGTGCTGATCGTCTGCAGGATTACGATGTCTTTACACTTATGACCTACTAACAGGAAAGCGGCAGGCCTCCAGGGGGGACTTGCCGCTTTTGATTCATTTGTACAGACAAATTACATATTATAAATGTATATACCTATAACTTATGATAAGATGAAACATAATCGAGTATTTTCGACAATAGCTTTCCGCTCTGTCACACAAGCTGCGGTAGAGACTTCTAAAAATGCAAGGTGATCCTATGACTAGTGAACAAGTACTGGAGAAGGCAAGTGAATACTTACCGGAGAAAGACGTGGAGTTTCTGCGCAGAGCTTACGAAATGGCAGAATATGCCCATCGCGAGCAGTACCGTCGTTCCGGAGAACCTTACATCTGGCATCCCGTGCAGGTAGCAGGAATTCTTGTGGATCTCGGGATGGATCCCGATACGGTAGCGGCAGCTTTTCTGCACGATGTCGTGGAAGATACGGATGTCGGTCTTGATGAGCTGGAAACAAAGTTCGGAGAGCAGGTGGCTATGCTCGTTGATGGTGTGACAAAGCTTGGAAAAATCAAGTATAAGTCCAAGGAAGAGCAGCAGGCTGAAAACCACCGGAAAATGTTCGTAGCGATGGCGAAGGACATACGGGTAATTTTAATCAAGCTTGCTGACAGACTTCATAATATGCGGACGCTGAAGCACCTTCCTCCTGAAAAACAGCGGAGAATCTCCAACGAAACTCTGGAAATTTTTGCGCCGCTGGCGCATCGTCTTGGTATTTCCAAAATAAAATGGGAACTGGAAGATACGTCCCTCCGTTATTTGAATCCTCAGCAGTATTATCGTATCGTTAATTTGATGAAGAAAAAACGGGTGGAACGGGAAAGTTATATCGATGAAGTAAAAGATCTGCTGAAAGACCGCCTCGGAAATATGAACGTAGAAGCAGATATTCATGGAAGAGCGAAGCATATTTACAGCATTTACCGTAAAATGGTTCTTCAAAAGAAGCAGTTCAATGAAATATATGATCTTTTTGCCGTGCGGATTGTCGTAAAAAGCATAAAAGACTGCTATGCCGTACTTGGTACAATTCATACGCAGTGGAAGCCGATGCCGGGACGGTTCAAAGACTATATCGCTATGCCAAAGGCAAATATGTATCAGTCCCTCCATACAACGGTAATCGGGCCGAAAGGTGACCCGCTGGAAGTGCAGATCCGTTCGGAGGACATGCATAAAGTAGCTGAGTTCGGGGTAGCAGCCCATTGGGCGTACAAAGAAGGCAAATCTGTTGATGATGCAGAATCCCTCGAAACAAAAATGTCGTGGTTCCGTGAAATTCTGGAGTGGCAGAATAATACGAATGATGCTCAGGAATTTATGGAATCACTTAAAATTGATCTCTTTTCGGATATGGTATTTGTATTTTCTCCAAAAGGGGATGTTATGGAGCTGCCGAAAGGTTCAGTTCCTCTCGATTATGCCTACCGCATTCACACAGAAGTAGGGAACCGGTGTATCGGTGCCAAAGTAAACGGGAAAATGGTGCCCCTCGACCACCAGCTGAAAACAGGGGACATTGTAGAAATTCTCACATCAAAACATTCGTATGGTCCGAGCCAGGACTGGCTGAAAATCACTCAGAGCTCTCATGCGAAAAATAAAATCCGCCAGTGGTTTAAACGGGAAAAACGGGAAGAAAATGTAGAAAAAGGCCGCGACATGGTAGAGAAGGAAATCGAGAAAAAAGGTTTTACGACTAAGCAGGTACTGACAAAAGAAAATATAGAACGCGTCATGGATAAATTCAGTTTTACGACGGAGGAAGACATGTATGCGGCCGTCGGGTATCAGGGAATTACCGCCGCACAGGTTGTTACGAGGCTGACAGATAATCTGCGCCGACAGGAAGAGCAGGTTGAAAAGCAGACACTTGCTGAAGCTGTCGAGGAATTAAAACCTCAGCATAAAAGTTCCTCCAAGACGGACAGTGGTGTGCGCGTTAAAGGAATTGATAACCTGCTTATTCGGCTCTCCCGATGCTGCAACCCTGTCCCGGGGGATGATATTGTCGGCTATATTACAAAAGGCCGGGGTGTTTCCATCCACCGGAGTGACTGCCCGAATGTCCAGCAGGAGGATGTAAAAGCGCGGCTGCTTCCCGTCGAATGGGATACGCGCCCGCAGCAGTCCAAAAACTACGATGTGGATATTGAAATAAGCGGCTATGACAGACGTTCTCTTCTTAACGACGTTCTTCAGGCCGTTGCCGAGACAAAAACTAATATCCAGGCTGTTACCGGCAAAGCGGATAAAAATAAAATGGCAATGATTGATATGACCATTTCCATTCAGAATACTGCCCACCTGCAGCGGGTAGTGGAGAGAATTAAACAAATATCGGACATTTACACAGTTCGACGGGTAATGCATTAATAAATAGAAAGAGGGAAATTATGCGTGTCGTTGTACAGCGTTCCAAACAAGCATCGGTTACTGTAAACAGTGAAATTACAGGGGCGGTTGAGCACGGGTTCGTCCTGCTGGTGGGTGTCACACATGATGATACTGTGCAGGATGCCCATTATACAGCTGATAAAATAGCCGGACTGCGTATTTTTGAAGATGAAAATGATAAAATGAACCTTTCCATCAAAGATACGGAAGGAGGCATTCTTTCCATCTCCCAGTTTACGCTTTACGGGGACTGCCGCAAAGGCAGAAGACCGAATTTTATGGAGGCTGCCCGGCCGGAGCATGCTGAGGAAATATATAATTTGTTCAATAACCGGCTTAAACAGCACCATGACTTACAGGTGGAAACAGGGATGTTCGGTGAAATGATGGATGTATCCTTTACAAATGATGGACCGGTAACTTTAATAGTGGAAAGTAAATAATAAGGCGCTCTTGACAGGAGCCTGAACTATTCGTATTATTAGAAATTATGAATAAAGCCGTAGAAGGAGAACAGTAGTAAAGCTTCCCCGACTTCAGAGAGAAATGCCGCAGGCTGGAAGCATTTTGTCGGTCCTTTATGAAAGAACACTCCAGAGGCGTCCTTTTGAACATTCAGATCAGTAGAAAGAGACCGCGCGTCAGGCGTTACATGACAAAAGTGGAAGCTTGTATGCTTCAACTAGGGTGGTACCACGGGTTTATTTCCTCTCGTCCCTGACATTGTCAGCGGCGGGAGTTTTTTTATGGAGAAATTTAGGAGAGCAGGTGAAAGTATCATGTCATTCAGTATACCGCGGGGAACCCAGGATATCCTTCCTGGAGAATCAGAAAAATGGCAGATTATCGAAGCAAAAGCCCACGATCTCTGCCGAAGATACAACTACAGGGAAATACGAACGCCGATATTTGAGCAGACGGCATTATTCGCACGGGGAGTCGGAGACACGACCGATATCGTCCAGAAGGAAATGTATGAATTTAAGGACCGCGGAGGCCGCAGTCTGACTCTTCGTCCTGAAGGAACAGCGCCGGTAGTACGTTCCTACGTGGAACAGAAAATGCACGGCTGGGTAAATCAGCCGGTTAAACTTTATTACACCGGACCTATGTTCCGCTATGAGCGGCCGCAGTCCGGGCGGATGAGACAGTTCGTCCAGTTTGGAGTCGAAGCTCTCGGCAGTGCAGATCCCGCTGTAGATGCAGAAGTGATCGCCCTTGCGATGGAGTTTTACAAAGAGCTGGGGCTTCATAACCTTAAACTGATTATAAACAGCCTCGGGGATAAAGAAAGCCGGGAGTCGCACCGCAGCGCTTTAGTGAATCACTTTGAACCGAGAATTGATGAATTCTGCAGCGACTGCCAGGCACGCCTCGACAAAAATCCGCTGCGTATTCTGGACTGCAAGGTGGACCGTGATCATGAGCTGATGACGAATGCACCTTCCATTCTTGACTACTTGAATGAAGAGTCCCGGGAATATTTCAAAAACGTACAGACTTTTCTTGAGGAAATGGAGATTGACTACGAAATTGATGCACGTCTCGTCCGGGGACTGGACTACTATAATAATACCGCTTTTGAGATTATGATCGACGGGGAAGGATTTGGAGCGATCACTACCCTTGCAGGCGGCGGCAGATACAATGGACTTGTTGAAGATATTGGCGGTCCGGAGACGCCCGGCATCGGCTTTGCTTTAAGTATAGAAAGGCTTCTGATGGCGCTGGAAGTTCAGGGAGTTGACCTGATGCAGGAGCATGATGACCTGGACGTGTATATCGCAGCGCTCGGAGAAAAAGCACGTAATAAAGTGCCGGCACTGCTTCATCAGCTCCGGGCTGCAGGCTTTTCCGCAGATGCGGACTATATGGATAAAAAAATGAAAGGCCAGATGAAAGCGGCTAACCGCCAGCAGGCAAAATATGTGCTTATTCTTGGAGACGATGAACTTGCGGAGAACAAAATAAACGTAAAAAATATGGAAGATGGTACCCAGAGCCTGGAACCGCTTGAAAACGTAAAGGAAAAATTAATGACCGGCGTAACAGAAAAGGGGGAAAAGTAAGATGAAAAAACGTACTCATACGTGTGGAGAATTATCCGAACAGCAGACAGGCGAACGTGTTGTTCTGCAGGGCTGGGTAAAGAGGCGGCGTGATCTGGGACAGGTAATATTTATCGACCTGCGGGACAGAGAAGGTCAGGTGCAGATCGTATTCAACGGTGAAGTTCAGCCCGAAGCGCTTAAAACAGCTGAAAATGTCAGAAGCGAATTTGTACTGGAAGTGGAAGGGGAAGTTCTGAAGAGGGATGAGGAAAATGTAAACGAAAAAATTTCTACAGGACAGATCGAAGTACTGATAGACAAAGTTGAGGTTCTCAACGCCTCCAAAGGGCTTCCGTTTATGATCGAAGACGAAACAGAGCTCAGTGAAGACGTCCGACTCAGGTACAGATATCTGGATCTGCGGCGACCGAATATGCATGAAACTATGAAGCTCAGAAGCCGTACGACAAAACTGATCAGGGATTTTCTGGACGAAGAGCAGTTTATGGAAATAGAAACTCCGATGCTGACAAAAAGTACACCGGAAGGAGCGCGGGACTATCTTGTACCTTCAAGGGTCCATCACGGGGAGTTTTATGCCCTTCCACAGTCCCCACAGCTTTTTAAACAGCTGTTAATGGTTTCCGGGTTCGAGCGCTACTTCCAGATCGCCCGCTGCTTCCGTGATGAAGACCTTCGTGCCGACCGTCAGCCGGAGTTCACACAGGTCGACATTGAAGCATCCTTTATGGGTAAAGAGGAGCTTCTGGAAATGATGGAAAAAATGATGGCCGGGCTCGTCAAAAAGCTTCGGGGAGTGGAAGTTTCCGCTCCATTTAAACGGCTGACGTACGATGAAGCTATGAACCGGTACGGTTCCGACAAGCCGGATACCCGTTTTGGAATGGAGCTTGTGGATGTTTCTGAGCAGGTGAAAAACAGTGATTTTAAAGTGTTTGCTTCCGCAGTTTCAGGGGGCGGAAGCGTGAAAGGAATCTGCGTCAAGGGCATCGCCGGGAGCTATTCCCGAAAAGACCTCGACAGTCTCGGAAGCTTTGCTGAGATTTACGGAGCCAAAGGTCTGGCATGGCTAAAAGTTGAGTCCAAAACGGAAGTGAAAGGGCCAGTAGCCAAATTCTTCGATGAGGCTGCCCAGGCTGAATTGATAGAGTCATTTCAGGCGGAAGCGGGGGACGTACTGTTCTTCGCAGCGGATAAAATAAAAGTTGTATGGGATGTTCTCGGTGCACTGCGGACAAAATTCGCAAGAGATCTGAATCTTATCGAGCCGAATACGTTTGATTTTCTCTGGGTTACAGAGTTTCCTCTTCTTTCCTACGATGAGGAGGAAGGACGATACGCTGCGGAGCACCATCCGTTCACACGTCCAGTGAAGGAAGATGAAAATAAACTTGTATCAAACCCGGAAGAGGTACGCGCAGAAGCATACGATCTAGTGCTGAACGGCTATGAACTCGGCGGGGGATCTCAGAGGATATTTGAAAGAAAGCTTCAGGAGCAGATGTTCCAGGCGCTTGGATTTTCGGAGGAGGAAGCCAAGAAGCAGTTCGGCTTCCTTCTGGATGCATTTGAGTACGGAACACCACCCCACGGAGGAATTGCTCTTGGGCTCGACCGCTTAGTAATGATTCTTGCGGACCGCCATAATCTGCGCGATACAATTGCTTTTCCTAAAACAGCAAGTGCGAGCTGTCTTCTTACGAACGCTCCAAGCGGAGTGGAGAAAGAAAAGCTGGATGAGCTGCAGCTGCAGATAAAGCCGAAGAAAGAGAAAAAAGAGTAAAGAACATACTGAAGAATCCTTCGTTTGAAATTACCGGCTGTTGATGACGAGCTTCTAAAGGACGCAGGGTATGTTTTCAAAGAAAAGCCGGATACCGGCAGATTTAATCGTCTGCCGGTATCTTATACTTGTTTATGGAAGCGCTTACTGTATTCAGAATTTTTCATCATTAACACTTGCATCATTCCATCTTATGGATTATAGTATAACTATAGACATCGTTATCCAATATAAGAGTCCTGAGATGCTCGTGCATACTACCGAGTTTGAGCCAACATTTTCACGTCGGGAGCCTGAAGGTTCCGTATGGAAAAGCACGCCTTGGAAGAGAAGGAAGTTTGTACAGACGGACAGGGCACCCACCTGCCACCGCAGGTTCAAAGCGAGTCTAAGGGACGGCATGCCCGGGACTCTTATACTTAACGATATTAAGAACTGACCGGAGCAGAAGCCCGGTCAGTTTTTTATTATTTGTTTTTCTTTCTGCGCTCGTTAAAGTAGTCGAGACGCTTCTGCACTGTTTTTTCATAACCATTCACTGAAGGACTGTAAAAATGTTTGTTTTTCAAATGATCCGGCAGGTACTGCTGAACCACGTAATGATGTTCGTAATGGTGGGGATAGAGATAGCCGCTTCCATGCCCGAGCTTTTCTGCTCCTTTATAATGAGCGTCTCTCAGATGAAGAGGAACTTCTCCGGTCTTTTCTTTTTTTACGGTATTTAAAGCGGCATCGATACCAGTAATGACTGTATTGCTTTTCGGCGCAGTAGCTAGATAAAGCGCTGCTTCTGCAAGAGGGATTCTCGCTTCCGGCATACCGATGAATTCAACGGCGTGATAGGCAGCTTCGGCGATTAATAAAGCATTTGGATCTGCGAGCCCGACATCTTCTGCGGCATGTACATAAAGTCTTCTTGCAATAAAGCGGGCATCTTCACCGGCGTAAATCATTTTTGCCAGCCAGTACAGAGTCGCATCCGGATCAGAACCACGGATGCTTTTTATAAAGGCTGAAACCGTATCGTAATGGTTATCCCCATCTTTATCGTATTGAATCATACGCTTCTGAATAGACTGTTCTGCAGTGGCAGTATCTATTACAATGCGGTCGTTATCATCCGGGTCGGTTGTCAGAACGGCAAGCTCGACTGCGTTTAAGGCAGTCCTTGCATCTCCCTGGGCTACATCAATAATATGATTCACTGCTTCTTCGTGAAAATCAATATCGTATTCCCCGAAACCTCTTTCTTTGTCGTGCAGTGCCTCCCGGATAACTTCTTTCATATTTTCATCCGAAAGTCGGGTAAGTGTAAACAGCCTCGACCGGGAAAGGAGAGCTGCATTCACTTCAAACATAGGGTTTTCAGTCGTTGCACCGATCAGGATGACAGTTCCATCCTCCACATGCGGAAGGAGGGCGTCCTGCTGATTTTTATTGAAACGATGAATTTCATCGATAAACAGGACAGTTTTCTGCCCTTCAATACCGAGGCGGTCTTTCGCTTTTACAGTGATGTCTTTCACATCTTTTACTCCGGCAGTAACAGCATTCAGCTGTTCAAAATAGGCAGCGGAAGATTCAGCTATAACGCGGGCGAGTGTCGTTTTTCCAGTTCCCGGAGGGCCATGGAATATCATGGCTGAAAGCCGGTCTGCTTCAACTGCTCTGCGGAGCAGTGTTCCGGGACCGATAATATCTTCCTGGCCATGAATCTCATCGATGGTACGGGGGCGCATCCGGGAGGCAAGGGGTCTGCCGGTGACTGGTTTATAGTTAAAAAGATCCATTTGTTATCTTCCTCCTGCTTTTTGCTTTCATAGGCGGGCTTATTGCAATTTTAGCGGAAGGCCGTTAAAATGCAAAGGGTTATAACCAGTCTGCAGGCTGTTTCGACTATTTATTTCATGATATAATGAACAGCAGACTGGCAGGACAGGAGGCCGAAATGAGCGTATTTAAAATAAATACGGAAGGGAACATTTTCCGGTGGGCTGTGTTTACTATCGGCCTGATGATAATGAGCTGCGGAGCTGCACTGATGATTCGTGCAGAACTTGGCAGTGCGCCATGGGATGTACTTCATATTGGTCTTATGCAGCAGTTCGGCCTGACAGTAGGAAGCTGGACGGTTATTATGGGATTTCTTCTTCTTGTCGCAGCTTCAATTCTAACAAGGACACTGCCTCAGGCAGGAGCATACGCGAATATGCTTCTCGTCGGGGTTTTTGTAGATATTTTTCTATGGATGATCAGTACGCCCCAGGTGATGGGGGGACAGCTGGCGATGCTGGCAGGAGGAATTCTCATTATGGGATTTGGCATCGGTGTTTATATATCTCCACGTTGCGGAGCAGGCCCGCGGGACAGTGTGATGCTTGCCCTTGCTGACAAAACTGGAGCGTCTGTCGCACGGGTCAGAGCCTATATGGAAATTCTGGTGCTCGCGTGCGGATGGCTGCTTGGAGGTCCGGTTTTTCTAGGAACTATCCTATTCAGCCTGACGATAGGACACGTAACAGGATATTCTCTTAATATATGCAGCATATGGATGAACCGAATTAAGGAAAGAGGGATAAACGTTGAAAATATCAACTAAAGGCAGATACGGACTCACAATTATGATTGCACTCGCAAAAAAACACGGGGATGGCCCTGTTTCCCTGAAATCAATCGCAAAGGATCATTCTCTTTCCGAGCATTACCTTGAGCAGCTTATTGCTCCGCTTCGAAACGCAATGCTCGTGAAAAGCGTAAGAGGAGCCTACGGCGGGTATATGCTTGCTGATGCGCCCGAAAACGTTACTGCCGGGGACGTTATCCGGGTTCTGGAAGGGCCGATAACTCCTGTGGAAATTATTGATGATGAGGAACCGGCAAAACGGGATCTCTGGATTAAAATCCGCGATGCTGTCAAAGAAGTACTCGATTCAACAACTTTGAAAGATCTGGCCGAATATAAAGATGAGGGAAGCCAGGATAATTACATGTTTTACATTTAGGAGGAATTACTCTGATGGAACGAATATATCTGGATCACGCTGCCACTTCACCTCTCCATCCGGAAGTGGTTGAAGCTATGCTTCCTTACTTTACAGAAAAGTTCGGGAATCCTTCCAGCATCCATTCCTTCGGCCGGGAAGCACGGGCGGCACTGGATGAAGCGAGGGTAAAAATAGCATCGGTAATCGGCGCTTCCTATAACGAAATAATCTTTACCGGAGGAGGCACCGAGGCTGATAACCTTGCCATTATTGGCGGAGCGAAGAAAAACCGTCATAAAGGAAATCACATTATTACAGCAGTTACAGAGCATCACGGGGTGCTTCATGCCTGCAAAGAACTTGAAAAGGAAGGGTATGAAGTCACTTATTTGAAAGTGGCGGAAAACGGAAAGATTTCCATCGGCGATCTGAAGGATGCGTTACGGGAAGATACCATTCTCGTTTCCTTAATGACAGTAAATAATGAAACCGGTACGATCCAGCCGATAAAAGAAGTTGGAAATATTCTGAAGGGGCACCAGGCTCTTTTTCATACGGATGCCGTGCAGGCAGCCGGGAAGTGTCCGCTGAATGTGGATGATCTTAACGTGGATTTAATGGCCTGTTCCGCCCACAAATTCAATGGACCGAACGGCACCGGATTTCTTTATATTCGGAAAGGTACGGAACTTGTCCCGATCTCCTTCGGCGGAGAACAGGAAAGAAAACGACGGGCCGGAACAGAAAATACAGCAGGAATTACTGGCATGAAAGCAGCTCTTGAAACAGCGTCGATGAATATGGAAGCGAGAACAGCATCGGCTGTTCAGTTCCGGAAGCTTATGCTGGATGTTTTCGATGAAGAAAAAATTAACTATAAAGTTAACGGGGATGCTGAAGAAGGGCTTCCCCACGTACTGAACGTAAGCTTCCCTGAAGTTAACGTGGAGCAGTTTCTGATGAACATGGATCTGGAAGGAATTGCAGTATCAAGCGGTTCTGCCTGTACGGCTGGTTCTGTCGATCCTTCCCACGTCCTGATTGGCATGCACGGTGTAAACGACAGGAGCAGATCAGCCGTACGGTTCAGTTTTGGATACGGTAATACGGCTGAGCAGGTGGAAAGAGCAGCCAAAACAGTCTCCAGAATACTCGGTCGTATTAAAGCAATTAAATAAAGGAGGAGTCTGCAGTGACAAATAATGCAGATATTAGAGTAGTAGTCGGGATGTCCGGAGGTGTTGATTCCTCCGTAACTGCTCACCTGCTCAAACAGCAGGGATATGAAGTAATTGGTATTTTCATGAAAAACTGGGATGACACAGATGAGAGCGGAATGTGTACGGCTACGGAAGATTACAATGACGTTATCCGTGTCTGCAACCAGATCGGCATACCATATTACAGCGTCAACTTTGAAAAAGAGTACTGGGATAAAGTATTCACCTACTTTCTCGAAGAGTACAAATCCGGCAGGACGCCAAACCCTGATGTCATGTGCAATAAAGAAATAAAATTTAAAGCTTTCCTGGAACATGCCATGGCTCTTGGAGCAGATTATGTAGCCACTGGTCATTACGCGAGAACAATCACCGAAAACGGACGTGTGAAAATGCTCCGTGGAAAAGACCGTAATAAGGATCAGACGTATTTTCTTAATGCGCTGAGTCAGGAGCAGCTCCAAAAAGTGATGTTTCCTCTTGGTGAGATTGATAAACCGAGGGTGCGTGAGATTGCAGAGGAGGCAGAACTTGCCACAGCAGGAAAGAAAGACAGCACAGGCATCTGTTTTATAGGTGAACGAAATTTTAAAGAGTTCCTATCTCAATATCTTCCGGCTCAAAAAGGAAATATGGAAACTCTTGATGGTGAGGTAAAAGGCACCCATGACGGGTTAATGTATTATACGCTCGGCCAGCGGCAGGGGCTCGGAATCGGAGGAGCCGGCGAACCGTGGTTTGTAGTGGACAAAGACCTTGAAAGAAATGTTCTGGTAGTGGGACAGGGGTATCATCACCCTCAGCTTTATTCTGAAGGTCTGTACGCCGTGGACGTCAACTGGATTTCCGGGTCTCCGCCTGAAAGTACGTTTGAATGTACCGCCAAATTCCGATACCGTCAGGAGGATCACGCCGTTTCCGTTATACCACAGGAAGACGGGACTTTATACGTGGAATTTAAGGAGCCGGAGCGGGCTGTAACACCAGGGCAGTACATCGTTCTTTACGATGGAGAAGAGTGTCTCGGCGGCGGAACGATTGACGAAATCATCAAAGCCGCAGCACCAGTGTAAACAGAGGAAAGCTGCAGAACGCGCAGTTCAGCAGCTTTCTTTGCTGTTGCAGTTTATCAGCTTGCAGATTATATTATTTGGTCAGGAGGAAAAAACACAATGGATAGAAACGCAGAAGCAGTCAAGCAGATGCAGGAGGGCAACATCGAAGAAGCGGCTAAGCTTCTCAATGATGCTATCGAGGAAAACCCTTCCGATGCTGTCGCATTTACGAATTTCGGAAATCTCCTTGCTGCAGTGGGGGAAGAAGATCGTGCAGCAGTATTTTTCGAAAAGGCGGCAGAAATCGATCACAGCATAGGAACAGCTCATTACGGGCTTGGCAACATCTACTACAATAAAGAAGAATTTAAAAAAGCGGTGGACGCCTACCAGGAAGCCCTGGCACAGGGACTCATTCAGGGAGACGTTTATTATATGCTCGGTATGAGCTTTTTCCAGGGAGGAGACTTTGTACGCGCACTTCCTCACTTAAGCCGCGCGGCAGAACTGAATCCCGAAGACAAGGATGCTGCTTTTCACTATGGCCTGGCGCTTGCCCAGGCGGAAGAAATAGACGAAGCGATGAAACAGTTTAACGCCGTATTAAAGCTCGATGAAGAACATGCCGACAGTTATTTTAATCTGGGAGTAGGTTATGCATACAAACAGGATGCAGAACAGGCGCTGGATATGTTCAATAAAGCACTTGAAATTCAGCCGGAACATTCATTAAGCGCGAATGGGAAAAAGCAGATGGAAAAAATTCTGTCCGGAGAGATGGAAGAGTAAACAGGAGGTGGATCAGGTGGAGGAACAGCAGCCGTATATTAAAGGGGAACTTCTCCACCTGATTTATCATCAGGAAGATTCTCTTTATACAGTAGCCAAATTAAAAGTAATCAGTTCATCAGACGAGGTACAGGAAAAAGAAGCGGTGGTAGTAGGACTGATGGCCAGACCCGAAAAAGATACAACGTACCTTTTTCATGGAAATATGAGCGATCATCCCCGATTTGGAAAACAGTTTAAATTCGATACATACAAAAAAGAACTGCCCGATACGAAGCAGGGACTCGTACTGTATTTTTCCAGTGACCGTTTTCCCGGAATAGGGAAAAAAACAGCAGAAAACATAGTAAACACTTTCGGAACAGATGCCATTTCCCTCATTCTGGCCCATCCAAGCCGGCTGGAGGAAGTGCCTAAGCTTGATTCGGAAAAAGCCGGTCTCATTCATGAACAGCTGATGGAAGATCAGGGAATTGAAGAAGTACTTATGAAGCTTTATGAATACGGCTTCGGACTGAAGCTTGCCATAAAAATTTATCAGGCATACCAGACAGAGGCTCTTCGGATGATTGAAACAAACCCTTACCAGATGGTAGAGGATGTTGAAGGGGTCGGCTTTATTAAAGCGGATCAGATCGGCAGAAAGCAGGGGGTTACCGGGGATCATCCGGACCGTATAAAGGCAGCCGTGCTTTTTACACTTTACGAACAAAGCCTGAATGAAGGGCACGTATTCGTCAAAAATGAAGAAGTAGTCATAAAATCCATAGAACTGCTTGAACACGGTGGACAGCCTCCCGTGGATCCGCTTAAAACGGCAGATATTATTACTGGCCTGGCAGAAGAAGAAAAAATTATTGTGGAAGACGACGCGATGTATATTCCCTCTCTTTACTATGCAGAAAAAGGAATTTCAACGAGTCTCAGCCGGCTGCTTTACGTTGACAACAGGGAAAATTATCCGGAATCTGAGATGCTGAAGGCGATAGGAGAAGTAGAAGAGAAGTACAATGTTTCCTATGCGGAATCACAGAAGCAGGCGATCGAAAAAGCACTCGACACGCCGGTTATGCTTTTGACAGGCGGCCCGGGTACCGGCAAGACGACAGTCATTCAAGGTGTTATTGAAGTTTTTGCATCCTTAAAAAATTTATCATTGAACCCGGAAGACTACCAGGGAAAAAGCGCTCCTTTTCCTTTTCTGCTGGCTGCTCCAACAGGACGGGCTGCCAAGCGGATGACGGAATCGACCGGACTGCCGGCTTCTACGATTCACCGCCTGCTCGGTTATAAAGGAGTGGATGAAGAAGGATTTGAAAAAGATGAAGACACCCCTTTGGATGGGGAACTGCTGATTCTTGATGAAATGTCCATGGTGGATACTTGGCTTGCCAATCAGCTGTTCCGGGCTGTACCTTCCGGGATGCAGGTCATTATCGTCGGAGATGAGGATCAGCTTCCTTCTGTCGGTCCCGGTCAGGTGCTGACAGATCTGCTGGAATCGGACCGTATTCCAACCGTCCGGCTGACGGAAATTTTCAGGCAGTCGGAAAACTCGAGAATTATTACTTTTTCCCACGAAGTAAAAAATGGAACGCTGCCGCCGGGGGTCGATAAATCAAGTGATGATCTTCGGTTTTTCCCTTGTGCTCCTGCTGATGCAGCAGAAGCTGTGGAAAAAATATGCCGGGGGGCGGCTTCCAAAGGCTATACGGCAAGGGATATTCAGGTGCTTGCTCCTATGTACAGGGGAGCTGCCGGTATCGACAGTCTCAACCGTATGCTCCAGGAGCTTTTTAATCCAAAAGGAGAAAAAACGAAGGAAGTTCCTTTTGGGGATATCGTATACAGAGTCGGTGATATGGTTTTGCAGCTCGTGAATAATCCGGAGGAAAACGTCTTTAATGGAGACCGCGGCGAAATTGTTGCTGTCTTAACAGAGCGGGAAACTGCGGATAACAAGCTTCAGGTTGTTATTTCCTTTGACGGCATAGAAGTTATTTACTCGAAACAGGATCTTACACAAATTACACACGCTTACTGCTGTTCGATCCACAAATCCCAGGGCAGCGAATTTCCAATTGTTATCATGCCGGTTGTCAAAAGTTATTATCGGATGCTGAGGAGGAAACTGATTTACACCGGTATAACGAGAGCAAAGAAATTTCTGCTTTTATGCGGGGAGTGGGATGCTCTGCAGATAGGAGTGGAAAGCAGCCGGGAGCTCGTCAGAAATACGTCTCTCGTCAGCAGGCTGAAGAAAGAAGAGTAATGCGAATATTTCGATTGACAATTATCCAGCATTTTATCTATAATAATTTACGGATATAGATTAATATGATGACGGAGAAACGTCACTGCAGCCCTTACACAGAGAGAGGATCCCACGGCTGGAAGGATCCCCGTAAGAAGTGCATTGGACAGCTGTCTCCCGAGTGCA
Source organism: Alkalicoccus saliphilus (assembly GCF_003044065.1). Lineage (GTDB taxonomy): Bacteria > Bacillota > Bacilli > Bacillales > Salisediminibacteriaceae > Alkalicoccus > Alkalicoccus saliphilus. The sequence continues at coordinate 282,484 of NZ_PZJJ01000001.1, read as the reverse complement.
GGTAAAAACTGCCGGCATGCATCCGTTACGTGCAGTCCAGAGTGACAGCAGATTATGCTGTAACCAGGGTGGTACCGCGTGAATATAATCTCGTCCCTAGCTGAAGCTTAGGGAGGGGATTTTTTTATCGTTCCATTCTGTATCGGACAGGTTCTGGGAAAGTCCCGGCCTGTTCCGCAGGCAACTTAAGCGGCGTGGGAATTCCAATTTATAACGGCAGAAAATCTTATACCAGGAGCCCCCGATCAAACATATTCAAAGGAGGAAACATATCAATGAATAAATTGTCATCTGCAGAAGTAAGACAAATGTTTCTTGATTTTTTTAAGGAAAAACAGCATGCTGTGGAGCCGAGCGCGTCCCTTGTTCCACATGAAGATCCATCTTTATTATGGATAAACAGCGGTGTAGCTACGCTGAAAAAGTACTTTGACGGACGTGTTATCCCCGATAACCCGCGAATTGTAAATGTACAGAAATCCATTCGAACGAATGATATTGAAAATGTCGGAAAAACAGCGAGACACCATACGTTTTTCGAAATGCTCGGTAATTTTTCGATCGGTGAATATTTCAAGAAAGAAGCAATACACTGGGCATGGGAATTTTTAACGGATAAAAACTGGATCGGATTCGATCCGGAAAAGCTGGCTGTTACCATTTATCCGGAAGATGAAGAAGCTTTTCAGATCTGGAAAGATGAAATCGGTCTGCCGGAAGAAAAGATTATCCGGCTGGAAGAAAATTTCTGGGATATCGGAGAGGGCCCGTGCGGACCGAATACAGAAATTTTTTACGACCGCGGTCCTTCATACGGTGCGGATGAAAATGATCCCGAGATGTATCCGGGAGGCGAGAACGAGAGACATCTGGAAATCTGGAACCTCGTGTTTTCGCAGTTTAACCATAATCCGGATGGCAGCTACACGCCGCTGCCAAAGAAAAATATTGATACGGGGATGGGACTGGAACGAATTGTATCAGTGATTCAGGACGCTCCTACAAATTACGATACAGACCTCTTCAGACCTATCATTGAAGAGACAGAAAAAGTCTCCGGAAAAAGATACGGTTCTTCTGAGGAAGAGGACACGGCCTTTAAAGTAATTGCCGACCACGTCCGTACTGTCACGTTTGCTGTCGCTGACGGGGCGCTTCCTTCCAATGAAGGGCGGGGCTACGTTCTGCGGCGGCTGCTGCGACGCGCGGTACGTTATGCAAAAGTATTACGTGTGGAAGAACCGTTTATGTACCGTCTTGTGCCGATAGTAAGCAGTATCATGTCCGATTTCTATAAGGAAGTCCCCGATAAGTCGGAGTTTATTCAGAAGGTTATGAAAAACGAGGAAGAACGTTTTCACGAAACACTGCACGATGGACTGACAGAGCTTCAAAAAGTAATTCAGCGTGCCCGTAAAGAAGAGAAATCCCGTATTGAAGGCAGTGATATCTTCAAGCTTTATGACACGTATGGATTTCCAGTCGACCTGACAGAGGAATACGTGCAGGAAGCCGGTTTTGAAGCGGATCGGGAAGGTTTTGAGTCCGAAATGAAGAAACAAAGAGAACGGGCCCGGGCTGCACGACAGGAATCGGGTTCCATGCAGCAGCAGGATGAAATTCTTGGAGGAATTACGGAGCCGTCCACGTTTACAGGTTATACTCAGCTTACTACTGAAACAAAGGTAACTGCGATTGTTAAGAATAAAGCGCTGACGGACATGGCTTATGAGGGCGACCGGGTTCACCTGATGCTTTCTGAAACACCTTTTTATGCCGAGAGTGGCGGGCAAAAAGCGGATACAGGTACTATTGCGACTGATAAAGCAGAACTGCGTGTAGAAGATGTTCAGAAAGCACCGAACGGTCAGCATCTGCACGAAGCAGTCGTCGTAAGCGGGTCTTTAAGAACAGGAGAGAAAGTTACCGCTGTCGTTTCTGAAGATATAAGAAAAGCAGTTATTAAGAATCATTCAGCGACCCACCTGCTTCATCAGGCTTTGAAAGATGTTCTTGGTGATCACGTGAATCAGGCCGGTTCACTTGTGGAAAAAGAAAGGCTGCGTTTTGACTTCTCCCACTTCGGTCAAGTAAATGAAAAAGAAATGCAGGAAATCGAAAATATTGTGAATGAAAAAATATGGGAAGCTGTGCCTGTGGAAATTAAGGAAACTTCTCTGGAAGAAGCAAAAGAAATGGGAGCGATGGCTCTTTTCGGTGAAAAATACAGCAGTCAGGTCCGTGTGGTACAGATGAGTGACTACAGCCTTGAGCTCTGCGGGGGATGCCATGTTAATTCCACAGCAGAAATCGGTCTGTTCAAGCTCGTATCTGAAGGTGGAATAGGGGCCGGTGTCCGTCGTATTGAAGCTGTTACCGGTAAAAAAGCGTATGAATTTATGAACGGTCAGGTGGATAAGCTGAGAGAAGCTGCGGGCATGCTTAAAACGAACCTGGAAGAAGTTCCGAACCGGGTGGAGCAGCTGCAGAAACAGCTTCGAGAAAAAGACAAAGAAAACGACTCTCTTACTGCGAAGCTCAGTCAGCTTCAGGCAGGGAGCCTGCTGGATGAAGCAAAAGATATTGACGGCGTAACAGTGCTTGCTAAAGAAGTGAACGCCTCAGATATGAATGCTCTCCGAAGTCTGACGGATTCCTTAAAAGAAAAGCTCGGTTCAGGCATTCTGGTTCTTGCCGCCGTGAACGGGGAAAAAGTAAGTATCGTTTCCAGCGTTTCCAAAGATCTTACAGAAAAAGGTTATCATGCCGGTAAGCTTGTCAAAGAAACAGCTGCTATGTGCGGTGGAGGCGGCGGAGGCCGTCCGGATATGGCACAGGCCGGTGGTAAAGACCCATCTAAAGTCACGGAGGCACTGGAGCAGGTTTATGAGCTTGTAAGAAAATAACTCATTTTCATATACATTCTCGCCTGTTCGTACTAAAATAAATATATCAGACCTATTCTTACCAATTCCAGGAGGGCGGGAGTGAGAGAATTTCTATGGATAAAACGATGAAATTTAATTTTAATGAAGATGATTCTATGGATAAGCATGTCCGGGAAGTACTTTTCAGCGTCCACGGGTCACTCGAAGAAAAAGGATATAATCCTATCAATCAGATCGTCGGGTATCTTTTATCCGGAGATCCGGCATACATCCCGCGTCATAATGATGCACGAACGCTCATTAGAAAAATAGAACGGGATGAAATAATTGAAGAGCTGGTAAGGGCGTACCTTGCTGGAGAAGATAAGGAGAATGAATGAAAACACTCGGTCTTGACGTAGGTACGAAAACGATCGGGGTGGCAGTAAGTGATGCCCTGGGCTGGACAGCCCAGGGGATTACTACTATCCGCCGTTCCACACAGGAAGAAGATTTTCAAAAGCTCGATGAAATAATGAAAGAGCACGAAGTAAGCTCCATAGTGGTCGGTCTGCCCAAAAATATGAACGGTACGATAGGTCCAAGTGGAGAATTCTGCCGGACATTCGCTGAAGATATAAAAGCGCACACCGGCCTCCCGATTATTATGTGGGACGAGCGGCTTTCCACAATGGCAGCAGAAAAAATGCTCGTAGGGGCTGATGTCAGCCGGAAAAAACGAAAAAAAGTAATTGATAAAATGGCTGCAGTAATGATTCTGCAGGGCTATCTGGACAGCAGAAGCAACTAAATGATGGAGGTGCACAATGTCTGAAATTAAACTGAACCGGCCGGAAGGTGACGACAACCGTATTATTGTTCCTGATGAAGATGGAAATGAACATTTATTTGAGATACTTTTCACATTTGATGTGGACAGTACGGGAACATCCTATATGGTGCTTGCCCCGGAAGGAACAAACGAAGATGAATCAGAAGAGGTCGAAGTTCATGCTTTCCGCTTTGAAGAAGAAGGGGAAGATCTTTCCCTGTTCCCTATAGAAACGGAAGAGGAATGGGAAATGGTAGAAGAGCTTCTGAACACCTTTACCGAACCTGAAGAATAACAAGATTCCGGGAGTATAACCTGGAATATGAAACGGAATGAAGCAGGGGCTTTTCCCAGAACCGGTATGCCGGTCAGGGAAGGCCCTTTTTTATAGCTGGGGCAAAGTTTATGGGCAATTACTGAATAAAGCTTCTCTTTCGTCCGGTCAGTGTTTGAGGAGGAGTGCCTCTTTATCCATGTCATATGGAGCGAAGCGGGATTTTGATAGAACAACAGCCAATTGGAATGGAGAAAGGGAAGTAATTATTGAGTAGAGCTGCTTCTTTTCATAGAAATCAGCAGAAGGTTTTTGACACGCAGCTTTCGTGCCCAGGGGGGAAGGAAATGTTAAAAAACATGTAATTTCTTTCGGCATTTGAAAGGAAGTATTGTATAATTAGCGGGGAAGGGGTGAGGTATTTTTGGAAGGTATGTCAAAAAAAGAACAAAAAAAACTGAAAAAAGAAGAGCATAAAAGAAAAGTGGAAGAGCGCAAGCAGGAAGCGGGAACAGTTCGAAAGATTGTGCTTGCGGTAGTCGTAATTATTATCCTCGTTTTAGCCGCAGCCGGGTTTGGAGCTTATCGTTACATAGCAGGGGCCCTGGAGCCGATGGATGAAGAAAGTGATGAAACAGTGGAAGTGGAAATTCCGATAGGGTCTTCTACCGGAGGAATTGCGGACAGGCTGGAAGAAAATAATCTTATCAGCAACGCGGCAATTTTTCGCTATTACGTGCGTCTCCAGGGGGAAAGCGATTTCCAGGCAGGGAATTATGAATTGTCTCCGTCAATGAGTGCAGATGAAATCATTATGGAGCTTCAGGAAGGAACGCTTTATGAGGATTATGCCGCCTCTTTTGTTGTGCCGGAAGGATTCTGGGCAGAACAGATATATAACCGGATAGCGGAGGAAACGGATATTGCAGAAGAAGAGATCCAGGAAACTGCCAGAGATGAAGAATTTTTGGAATCTCTTATAGAAGAGTACAGTATCGTTACCGAAGAAATTCTGACAGACGAAATCAGGGAGCCTCTGGAAGGATATTTATTTCCAGCGCGCTACGACTTAACCGAAGAAGAATTGTCTGCGGAAGAAGTATTGAAAAAAATGGTTACCAGAATGGAAAGAGAACTGGAAAATGCGGCAGAAGCTTCTTCCGTTGACTCTTTTCATGAATTTTTAACAAAGGCTTCCATTATCGAAGGAGAAGCAAGGAACGATGACGAACGACCGGCGATTGCCGGAGTTATTGAAAACCGGCTCCGTGTTCCAATGCGTCTTCAAATGGATCCGACCGTGCAGTATGCACATGGGGAACAGTTTTCGCGTACGCTGATTACTCATACAGAAATAGAATCTCCATACAACACTTATCACGTAGATGGGCTTCCTGCCGGTCCGATTAATAACCCGGGATATGCTTCTCTTGAAGCAGCCTCAGACCCGGATGGGCATAACTATCTGTATTTTTTCCATTCTCCAGACGGAGAGGTATATTTCAACGAAACTCTCGATGAACATAATGCTGTTGTCGGCGAATACCGGGAGTAACAAAGAGGTACGGTGCAGGAACCTTTTGACACCGTACTCTTTTTTATGGTAAGCTGTCCCGGTTAAAAACTGCTTACTGCTGATAAAGGGGCGCGCAAAAAGTGGAAATTTCGAAAAAAACAAATGAATATATGGCACGTTTTTTTCCGCCGGAAGATGAGCTTATTAAGGAAATGCAGATATATGCTCAGGAGCATCATATCCCTATTATGGATGAGGAAGGAATTTATACAATGCTGATGATTCTTGAAATCAATCAGACAGAAAAAATTCTTGAAATCGGTACAGCAATCGGTTATTCTGCTATTCGAATGCTTGAATTCCTGCCGGGGGCAGCGGTTGTTTCTCTGGAAAGGGATTTAAGCAGGGCAGCGACTGCAAAAGAATATATTCAAAAAGCAGGGATGGAAGACCGTTTTCAGCTTATAGAGGGAGAGGCTCTCGATGTTTTTGCTGATGTGAAAGCTTCTGCCCCGTATGACGTACTGTTTATTGACGCTGCAAAAGGTCAGTACGAAAAGTTTTTCCAGCTTTACGAACCGCTCGTGAAAGAAGGGGGACTTATTGTTTCGGACAATGTTCTTTTTAAAGGTTTTGTTACCGGAGAAAACAAACCGGAAAGCAGAAGAATTAAAAAAATGGTGGAACGTATACACGATTTCAATACAAGCCTGATGGACCATCCCCGTTTCCACACTTTTCTCCTCCCGGCAGGGGACGGCCTGCTCGTTTCCCGGAAACAAAAACTGGATAAATAACTACCGACTGAAAATATTTGAATTAGGATAGGAAAGGATTTAGGATGATGCATAAAAAACCTATTATTATCGGTGTAGCCGGAGGTTCCGGTTCAGGAAAAACAACAGTGGCGAAGGAAGTTTACAGACAATTTCCTGAGCAGTCAATTCTGATGATAGAACAGGATGCCTACTACAAAGATCAGGCGCACCTTCCTATGGAAGAACGGTTGAAAACAAATTACGATCATCCTCTGGCATTTGATAACGATCTTTTGATCAGGCATCTGCAAAAGCTCAGTGAAGGAAAAAGTGTAGAAAAGCCGGTATATGATTATCCTAACCATACAAGGGCAGAAGAAGTAATTCCTGTAGAACCGAGAGACGTCATTATTCTCGAAGGTATTATGATTTTGGAGGACGACCGGCTGCGTGATATGATGGATATTAAATTATTCGTCGATACTGACTCGGATATGCGAATCATCCGCAGACTGCTGAGAGACATCAATGAGCGGGGCCGGACAATTGACTCGGTAATAGATCAGTATACATCGGTAGTAAGACCAATGCATCTGCAGTTTATAGAACCGACGAAAAGATACGCGGATATTATCGTTCCGGAAGGCGGACACAATCACGTCGCAATTGATTTAATGGTTACAAAAATAAAAACGATACTGGAATCTAAAGCAATGTTATAAAAAATTTGGCATTTATACCAAACTTCTTTATAATAGCATTTGTACAGCAGGAATATTAATCAAATACCCAGTTATGAAGCGCCCTGATAAGCTGCCTTTTTTAGGAAAGCTGTTGGGCGCTTACCCTTTATATACGGTGGATTGTTTGATTTTGTAAACGCTCCCTGCATATTTTATCGGAATGAAGGAGAGGAACCATATGACGGATGAAAAGCATTTTATGACTGAAGAAGGAAAAGAAAAGCTCGAAAAAGAGGTTGAACTATTAAAAACAGAACGTCGTAAAGAAGTAGTAGAGAGAATCAAAGTGGCCCGGAGCTTCGGGGATCTTTCCGAAAACTCGGAGTATGACTCCGCCAAGGAGGAACAGGCATTTGTTGAAGGGCGCATTCAGCAGCTGGAAACAATGATCCGTAACGCGGAAATTATTGAAGAGGACACGGATGCTACTACAGTTCAGGTAGGTAAAACTGTCAAATTCAAAGAACTTCCTGATGGGGATGAAGAAGAATATACGATCGTTGGACGTGCAGAAGCCGATCCGATTGAAGGTAAAATTTCCAATGATTCTCCGATGGCTAAAAGCCTTCTTGGCAAAGGACCGGGAGAAGAAGTACTTGTAACAACTCCTGGAGGCGACATGAAAGTGGAAATACTTGAAATATTTTAACCGGGGATTGAGAGAGGGCTGCTGAGCAGCTCCTCTCTTTTTTTCGCCGGTTTCTATCGGGAAAACGAAGGAGACCGGTACCTGCTGAAAACAGTAATAAAGGATGAACTGTAGAGAAGCAATTGCAAAAAAAAGTTGAAAGTCTTTCATTATGTCGAATTTTAAGCCGAAATAGCTTATAATAACGAAAGAATAGGAAAGCAGGCAAGGGAGGATTTAAAAAAGTGAGTAATAATATTCCACAACGCTCCGGACAGAAGAAAAACCGGAAGCTGAACACCGTTTTAAACTTATCCATAGGTATGGTAGCACTTCTCATAGTAGTCGTGAGCATCGGGCTGATTATAGGAGGAGGCTCGGACGAAACAGCAACCGATAGTAATGAAAATAACAGCACGGAAAATATTTCAGTAAACAACGGCTCAGATACCGGGACAAATAATAATGATAACAGCTTTGATAATAATCTGAATGCCGGAAGAGAAAATCTCGAAAACAACAGCGGCAATGCCGAAAATAATTCGAATGAAGAAAACAACGAAAATAATTCGAATGAAGGAAACAACGAAAATAATGAAAATAACGAAAACAACGATAATACCGGTAACAATGAAAACGACAATAACGAAAACAATGAGAACAACGAAAATAATGAAGCACCTGAAGATGGGGAATGGGAGCCGATAGGAACGTCACAGGACAATTTTTCCCTGAACTTTGACCGTGGAGGGCAGAACTGGAATGAAATGATCGAAGCAATCAGCTATGCGACCGGGCTCCCTTCAAATGAAGATGAACTGAACGTCCACCGGCTTGAAAACGGCGGTGATCAGTATTCGGCTGTAGGAACTGTCAGTGCCTCTGACGGAGATCGTGACCGGCCTTACCGTGTTCACCTGGAGTGGGTTGAAAATGAAGGCTGGCAGCCAGTAAGTGTAGAACGTCTCAATTCCAATCCTTATTAAAATCAAAAAAGCTAAACACTTAAGTGAATAAAACTTCACGAACAGGAAAACCTGCCGGATAAGGTCCGGCAGGTTTTCAGGTTGTTTGTGGAGTTGTTTTTCACATATAAGCTTACGGTTACCGGCTGCTCCGCTGTTTAAAATGAACAGAAGCTGTTGCGTAGTTTCTGCCTGTTTTATCGTCCGCTACCACTTGATAAGTTACGTGATGGACTTCCAGGAGCAGATCGGCATTAATATCAATTTTCTGCTGAATTTGTTCTTCCAGCCTCTGAAGGTCTGCCGCTTCAAAAAATTCTACTTTATCATGGATCGCATCTGGTCTTAAAATCATAATACACCCTCCTGTTCCATCTATGATTTTATCGGAACAGCCCGGCAATTTAAAGGGTGCCTTGAAAATAAAAAATGAATGTCTGCTTTCGTTTTCCTGGAGATGTTTTCCGAACGGAGCGGCCTCAGTTAATTCCATCCTTCTCCCGTCGGATAGAATAGATCTTCGGCTCGGTCTTCATCGCTCCGGAGTCCCTCCTTGTCCACAGCAGGACGGTTGGAAGCGAAGTGTATCTCCAGCAGTCAGTGAACTTTAACATAGCTATTTAAATACAGACGCAGTATAAACTATTGAAAAAAATTATACCGATCTTTTTGATATTTTTCTAAAGGAACCAAAGAGAATACATCTCAAAACTATTATCCGGCAATAATAAAGGAAAGTCTCTTTCTGCATTCCAGTTACTGCTTGTTTATGTTTTATTTGTAGGGTAAGATAAAAAAATGAAAATAAACCGGCAGGAAAGGATGTTTACATGCGTATTGGAATAATCGGTGCTATGGAGGAAGAAGTAGAGCTTCTGAAGTCGGAATTGAAAAACGTTTCTGAAACTGTGATCGCAGGGTGTGAATTTTATGAGGGAACGCTTCAGGGATTAGATGTTATAGTTGGTAAATCCGGTATTGGGAAAGTAAATGCTGCTGTTAGTACGACACTTCTCAATCAGCTTTTTTACCCGGACTATATTATAAATACCGGTTCAGCCGGAGGATTTTACAAAAGCTTGAATGTCGGGGATATCGTGGTCTCCAGCGAAGTGCGGTACAATGATGTAGATGCTACTGTTTTTGGATACGAATACGGCCAGGTACCCCGTATGCCGGCTTTTTACGAACCGGATGAATTTTTAGTCGGAGTGGCGAAAGAATGCGCTGGGGAGGTTGGTATTAACTCTGTAGAAGGATTGATTATTTCCGGAGACTCTTTTATAAGCAGTGTTGAACAGGAAATTTTAATACGCAGCCGATTTGAAGATGCCTATGCGTCAGAGATGGAAGCAGGGGCCATCGCTCAAGTCTGCTATCAGTTTCAATGCCCATTCGTTATAATTCGATCCCTGTCAGACATTGCAGGACAGGATGCAAAAATATCCTACGACGAATTTTTAGAAACAGCTTCAGTAAACTCCGCGAAGATGGTACTGCTCATGCTTGAGGAAATACGCCGCAGAGGATGACATCACATACAAAAAGCCCGGCCACTTTAAACTGTGGTCCGGGCTTTTTTCATTTCTTCCAGAACATGTGTAAGAATGCGTGCGGTGAGTCCCCAGATAATATAATTTTTATACTGGTAAAAATGTTCGTATATAACCCCCGCACTCCACGGATAGTCTTCGCCGTTTGGAATCAGGTGATAGGGGAAACCATCCTCCGGCTGGACAGCGAGCTGAATACGATGCTCATAAGGTTCCATTTCGAGAAGATCCTTTAAAGGCACTGAAAAAATCTCCTTCACTTCTCCAGGGTTCGGTTCCAGCACAGAACTGTTCTTAATTTCTCCAAGAAAAGGAAAAATCATCGATTTGGAGGGAGTAACCATGTAATCCAGCTCTCCAGTAATTTCCACTTCTTCCGGAGAAACACCGAGCTCTTCACATAGTTCTCTTTCTGCAGCCGCAGAGGCACTGCTGTCACCTTCATCAATCCTGCCGCCGGGAAAACAAATTTCCCCCGGCTGCGGTACAAATTCGGAACGCACTTCAAAAATAACGCTTAATTCTCCATCCTCTACTGCAAGAGGTACAAAGATGGCGTATCGTCTGTACTGTTCAGAATCAAGCACACCAGCTTTTCGCTGTTTAAAATAATGATGCAGATTTTCGGGAAGACAGGACAATAGACAGCCTCCTTTCAACAGTTACTGACTGTATTGTAGCATGCAGAAACCACCCTGTCCTCTGCACTGTTTCAACGCAGATACTCATCAAACCAGGCTGCAAGTTCCTCCAGACGTCTTCTGCGGAGATGTGGCGGACCGCTGCGTGAAAGATCGTGATTTGCTTCTGGAAAGCGTATAAATCTGGTAGAGCGTCCAAGTTTCTTCAAGGACACAAAAAGCTGTTCTGCCTGTTCAATCGGGCACCTTAAGTCTTGTTCACCGTGCATAATCAGCAGTGGTGTCTTCATCCGGCTGACGTATTTAAGAGGGGAGTGTGCCCACAGCGTATCCGGATCGTCGAGAAAGTCCCGGCCAACTTCCCATTCTGTAAAGAAGTAGCCAATATCGCTCACTCCGTAGAAACTGATCCAGTTGGATATACATCGCAGCGTAGCAGCCGCTTTAAAGCGGTCTGTGTGGGCGGTTATCCAGTTGGTCATGAAACCACCATAGCTTCCTCCTGTAACCCCGAGCCTGTCTTTATCGATTTCTTCAAAGCGGTTAAGGACTTCGTCTGTAAAGCTCATAATGTCCTCATAGTCCATTCCTCCGTAATCCCCCCTTACAGCATCAACAAACTGCTGCCCATAGCCGTGGCTGCCCCGCGGGTTGCAATAAAAAACTGTATATCCCCGGGAAGCTAAAAGCTGCATTTCGTGGAAAAACGTGCTGCCGTACATCGCGTGGGGGCCTCCATGAATCTCAAGCAGCCCCTCCCCAGCTGAATGATCCGGTCGTATGACCCATCCTTGCAGGTCCAGTCCATCTTTTGTCTTAAACCAGATTTCCTCCGGCGAAAACAGGTGAATCTCTTCATGAAAAGATTCGTGCAGCGAAGTGAGCTGCTTCCAGTCGGGGGCCTCAAGGGGCGAAAAATAGATTTCTCCCGGGTCGTCCGGACGGCTGATGGCTGCGGCAGCTGCACCTGTCGGGGCGTGTACAGCATAAGCAAAGACGTGATGGTTTCCTTCTGTTTTTGGGGTTACGGTACCATCTGTCGTAATTTCATACAAATTAGTACTGCCGTGATAGGAGGCAGAGGCGTAAACTGCTTTTCCGTCCTCTCTCCAATAAGGACCGTCACTGGAAGAAGCAGATTGAATATCACCGATCATTGTATCGGTAAAACCAAGATCGTTACGGCCTGTTAAACAAGCGGCCTGCGCTGATTCCACATCATACACCCAGACTTTACTCTGCGTCGCCCCTTTAAATTCCTGTTCATGTCCAAGCACAGCTATTTTTGTATCGTCAGGGGAAAACGAAGCCTGGGAAAAAGCCCCCTGCATGATTTTCTTATGCTGCCCGCTTTTTCTATTAAAAAGATAAAGGTCAGTTCCCACGGAGGAATCTTCGTGTTTATCGGCAAGGTAAAGAATTTGACCGCCTTTTTGGTCCCAGTCAGCAGGTGCCAGATCAAAATTTTCTTCTGTAAGTACGTTTATTTTTTTTGTGGAAAGAGATAACACAGCCAGCTGCTTTCGTTTGTCTGTAAAAAATCCCGCAGCATCTGATTTGTATTTTAATGAGTCAATTATTAGCGGCTCCGGCTTTTTTGATATTTCTTCAGGGACTACAGGGTCTCCGCCGGGTGCCAGTGGAGTTGAGAAAAGAATTTCGGAAGAATCTTCGTTCCATCGAGGGCGGTATGCTCCTTCAGGAAGGTCCGTTAACTGTTCTGCTTCTCCACCGTCTACTGCAAACAAAAAAAGCTGGGGTTTATCACCGGTGCTTTTTGTGCCGCTGAAAATGAGCCATTTTCCATCCGGGGAATACTGAGGGCTGGCTGCTGTGCCGTTTCCAAATGTCCATTGTACTGACTCTGAGGAAGTCACGTCCTGCACAATGAGGTGGGAGCAGTAGTCATCCCCCGTTATTTTCTTTCGTACGAATGCCAGCTTTTTACCGTCAGGGGAAAAGACCGGCTCCTGTATCATATGTAGTTTATCCAAATCGTTGATCGTTACTGTTCGTTTATTCATCAAATGCCTCCTTGAAATTGAATTATGTATATCGTAGCAGAAAAATTCGGGAAACGAAATATAAATAATTTGCCTAAGGGCAAATTATTTTCCTTTACAACAAACATTTTAATTATTATAATTGAGAAAATGTTTCCTTGGAGAAACATTTATAACCAGAGTAAAAATACGTTAGGAGAAGTGAAGGAACATGCACATGAAAAAAATATTTGTTTTATCTGGCCTGTCGCTCTTCCTGCTTTCGGCGTGCGGAAGTAATAATGAGGAAGCCAAAGGCGGAAATGAAGGTAATATCGGTGAAGGTCTTTATGTGACAGCCAGTTTTTCTGTACTGGCAGACATGACCGAGGCAGTTCTTGGAGAACGGGGCGAAGTTGATTATATTGTGCCGATCGGAGAAGAACCCCATGAATACGAACCTGTACCGAGCGATTTTAGAAAAGTAAACGAATCGGATGTATTTTACACAAATGGACTTAATCTTGAAGAATGGCTGGAGCGGATAATGGATAATGCGGCAGATACGGAGATTATTGAAATATCAGAAGGAGTTGAACCGATTCCGCTGGAAGGAGAAGAGGCTCCTGATCCCCATGCCTGGCTGAGCCCAAAGAATGCAGAGTATTATATTGATAATATTACTGCCGACCTTTCAGAAAGAGACCCGGAAGGAGCAGAAATATTCGAAGAAAACGCTGAAAATTATAAACAGGAGATAGAAGATCTTTCAGCTGAAATCGAAGAGGGTACAGCGGAAATTGAGGAAGATCAGCGTATGATCATTGTCAGTGAAAATGCGTTTAAATATTTTGCAGAAGATTTCGGCTTTGACTCCGATGGAATCTGGGAAATGAATTCTCATGAGGAAGGAACGAGCGGACAGATTAACCGGATCATCGATGTCATCCAGGAAAGAGAAGTTCCGGCTGTATTCGTAGAGTCAACCGTTGATCCACGTTACATGGAGACGGTGGCGGATAACTCCGGAGTGGAAATTGCCGGAGAAGTGTATACTGACGCAATAGGAGAGGAAGGAAGCGAAGCAGCCTCGTATATAGATATGATGAGACATAATGCGGAAACCTTTATAGAAGGTTTAAGTGGAAATGAGGCAGAGTAATTGTTTTCTTATGATTTTATTGATAAAATACTTGAAGAAAAGCTGTAAAAGAGGTGAAATCATGCAGATTACTGAAAAAGCAAAGCAGTATATTACTGATATTATGAAAGAACACGAAGCTTCCAACATTAAAATCTTCACAGCAGGTATGGGCTGAGGAGGGCCTCAGCTTGGACTGGCGCTGGATGCGCCGGCAGAAGAAGATATTGTGGAAGAAATCAACGGGCTCCAGGTAGCTTTTGACCGGGTTGCCCACGAGCAGTCTGGAAATCTGGAACTTGCTTTTCAGCAGACAGACGACGGCGGTGGACTTGTCATGAACAATGGCAGCAGCGACTGCTGTTAAAGCTGGCGGTCCAAAGCCTGACGGTTCAAAAAAGCCTTCATAACACAGTGTGTTATGAAGGCTTTTTTTGGAAGACTCCGGAGGATTCCCTTTATCTGTCTGCGGACGAAAAACGAAATCCATTGGACGTATTCAAATACTTTTCCCGTAATGCCCCTGGCAATATGTAGAAACATGGCTTTAAAACTTAATAAAAGGAGAAGATAAAGTGGATCTGGAATTTTTAAAATGTCACGGTTCAGGCAATGATTTTATAATTATTGATGAATGGAATAATGATTATTCGTTTTCAGAAGAAGAAAGAAAAATGCTCGCGGTTCAGCTCAGCCGCCGGGGCGGACCGATAGGGTCGGATGGAATTCTTTTCGTCATGAGCAGTACAACGGCTGATGTAAGGATGCGCATGTTTAATTCTGACGGAAGTGAAGCAGAAATGTGCGGAAACGGTCTGCGCTGTGCAGCCAGATATGCCATTGACCGTACCGGTAAAAAGGAGCTCGTGTTTGAAACTATGAAAGCTGATCTGCCGGTGGCGGAAGTTCCAGAAATTTATGAAGGAATCCGCACGTTTGAAGTGGCAATTGAACCCGTTTCATTCGATCCTGCTTCCCTTCCAATGATCACAAAGAAAGCTGAGTGGATAAACACTCCTCTTCCGGAAATTAAGGAAGACATATCCTTCACTGCTTTGAGCGTTCCTAATCCCCATCTCGCAGCAGTAGTTGATAATGTGGACGACAGTACAGTCCAGTCTGCGGGAGAACGAGCGAACGACAACAGGCAGCTTTTTCCGAACGGTACAAACGTGAGTTTTGTAAAAATCCTCGCAAATCAAAAAATCTTCGTCCGGACTTATGAACGGGGAGTGGGTTTAACGAATGCCTGTGGAACGGCTATGTCGGCTTCCACACTTGTGTCCTGCATTCTCGGAGGTCAGCCGTTTAACGAAGTTATTACTGTCTATAACCCGGGAGGCATGGTGCAGACAGTTGTGAATAAAAAAGACGAAAACTTTTATATCAAACTGCGTGGAAATGCCACTTATGAATTTGAAGGCACCGTTTCCCTCGATCTGAACAATCCATCGGGGATGAGTGTACGGAAGAAAAAAGACTTTACGGAAGAAAAAAGACTTTACGAAAAAATGGCACATTATGCTGCTGAAACTGGTGTACAGGCATACTGAGCATATAGCAGTTCATCAAAAAGATTCGTCAGGTGAAGTTGAAACAGCTTCAGTATATGATAAATGACCCACGGCAGTGATTCAGCCGGCAGGGCATCTATTCCGATAAAAAACTTCATTAATAAACTGATCGGGCCTGCCGGCAACTCCGGCAGGCCCGATCCAGGCTGTTTATAAAGTATTTTTTGTACATGCGTAGACATTTCCCTGCTTCCGCCTCCGCAGGAAGCTTTCCGGGCGGGCCGGCTTCAGCTCCACCAGGAAAATAAAAAGAAGGTTTCTCTTCTAAAAAACGTGTTGATTCCGCCCTTTCTTCCATTCAGGAGAGGCTTTTTTTCTCCGGAACGTCCGGCGGGGAGGCCGGTGGGAAAAAGCGAAGCCGGAAGATCCTTTTCAAAGCCGGAGGGCAAACAGCTGACGACGATCCCCACGGCAGGCCTGATCTTTTATAAACATATTTATCGTTTTTCCATCTTTAAAAAGATCTTTACAGCCGGTTCATTTCAGCAGGTTTAGGACCTTTGCGGATACCCCGGTCAAGATTATTGATCAGATCCATTTCATTGTCTGAAAGTTCGAAATCAAAAACATCAATATTTTCTTTAATTCGTTCGGGAGTAACTGATTTAGGAATAACGATGGAATCGTTTTGAAGGTGCCAGCGGAGTATAACCTGTGCACCCGTTTTCGAGTGATCGTCTGCAATGGACTGAATAACAGGATGATTCAGAACCTCTCCTCCCTGCATAAGAGGGCTCCACGCTTCTATAAAAATATCGTTACTCCGGCAGAAGTCCTTCAATTCATTCTGGGCCAGAAAAGGATGGCACTCCACCTGGTTGACAGCAGGGGGCACGCTGCACTCCTCCAGCAGCCTTTCAATGTGGTTCTGATCAAAGTTACACACGCCGATGGCTTTTACCCGGCCAAGTTCGTACAGTTTTTCCATTGCCTGATATGTTTCCACGTAGTTATCGTGTTCGGGCACCGGCCAGTGGATTAAATACATATCTACATATTCAAGGCCGAGACGCTCCAGACTGGCTTCAAACGCTTTAATCGTATTGTCGTAGCCCTGATCGGCATTCCACACCTTTGTAGTTATAAACATTTCTTCGCGCGGAACATCAATTGCCTTAAGCGCTCTTCCGACACCTTCTTCATTTTTATAGATCATCGCCGTGTCAATCGAGCGGTACCCGGCTTTTACTGCATTTTTCACGGCTTTCTCGGCTTCGTCGTTTTCAACCTGCCATACGCCGAATCCGAGCTTCGGCATAGTCTGACCATTGTTCAAAGTAACATATTCCATGCGGACGCCTCCTGAATTATAAAATAACTATTCTGTTTCTATCTAAACCACACTGTCAACGGCCGTTCTGTTACAGGAAATTCTAGTTACTGTATTTTGAAGATGCTGTTACTTCTTTTACAGCTGCCCATATATACAGTTATAAATACAAATCCCTGCACTATACTTAATAGACCTTTTTTGTGAAAAAGAAACATTAATTTTGTGTTTTTTATTGTATCATATATTTTTTAAAGCGAAGAAGCTTCCGGAGCCGGCTGATCATGGGAAATCAAAAAATATGATAAAATAAATAGAGCTATTTTAGAAGGAGGAAGAATGATGATCTTTATTGATAACGAAAACATAACCGATCCGGGGATCAACCTCGCTCTAGAGGAATACGCCCTGAAGCAGCTTCCAGCCGATCAGACGTATCTGCTTTTTTACGTCAACGAGCCTTGCATAATTATAGGAAAAAATCAAAATACTCATCAGGAAATTAACAAAAAATTTGTGGAGGACAATGGCGTGAAAGTTGTGCGCCGGCTGTCCGGTGGAGGAGCGGTCTATCAGGACCTCGGTAATTTAAGCTTCAGCTTCTTAACAAAAGATGACGGAAACAGCTTTTCCAATTATGCGAAGTTTACCCGTCCTGTGATCGAGGCGCTCCAGGAACTCGGTGTGCACGCCGAATTGAGCGGCCGGAATGATATTCAGGTAGGGGAACGAAAAATCTCCGGGAACGCCCAGTATTCGACGAAAGGTAAGATGTTCAGCCATGGGACGCTGCTTGTCGATGTGAAAATGGAGAACATTGTGGACTCACTTAACGTCAACGAAGAAAAAATCCGTTCCAAAGGAATTAAATCAGTCCGTGCCAGAGTAGCAAATATAAACGAACTTATCGAAAAAGAAATTGATGTGGAAGAGCTGAAACAAATTATTCTCAGCTATATTTTCAAGGAGGGGGATATTCCGGTAAAAAGATTTACTCCGGAAGAATGGAAGGAAATTGAGAAACTCGCAGAAGAAAGATATAAAAATTGGGAGTGGAACTACGGAAGATCTCCGAAGTTTGATCTTCAGCGTTCCAAAAGATTTGAAGGAGCAGGGACAATCGATGTGCGGCTGAATGTTTCCAAAGGGAAAATTACCGAAAGTAAAATATTCGGGGATTTTTTCGGTGTCGGAGATGTCAAGGAAATTGAACAGCGTCTGACCGGAACAAAATACGAAAAAAATGCTATTCATCAGGCACTGGAAGACATTGATCCTTCTTATTATTTTGGTCCCGTAGAAAAGACAAGTCTCGTCGAACTAATATATTAATGGTTCCGCTGCTGCCTGTTTTCAATAATACGGCAGGGACCAAAATCCAAAATTAAAAAAGCTGTCCATCAGTCATTTCGACGAGGACAGCTTTTTGATATCCAGGGTATCTTTAAGCCTGGTGGTCAACAGCGGCAGCGAGAGCTACATGAACCATTTCGTTAAATGTTTCCTGGCGCTCCTGTGAAGACGTTTCTTCACCAGTGAGAATATGATCACTTACAGTGAGAACAGACAGAGCCTGCACGTTGAAGCGGGCTGCAATTGTATACAGGGCGGAAGTTTCCATTTCTACAGCCAGCACTTGATGACGGGCAAGCATCGGAATAAGATTTTCGTCCTCATTATAAAATACATCGCTCGTGAAGACATTTCCTACATTTACCTGAAGCCCCTGGGCAACTGCTCCGTCATAAGCTTTTTTAAGAAGGGCAAAATCGGCGGTAGGAGCGAAATCGATACCATTAAAATACTGTTTGTTCACGCCGGAGTTGCTCGTTGCACTCATCGCAATAATGACGTCACGCACTTTAACATCTTTTTGAATCGCACCGCACGTGCCTACGCGGATAAGCTTTTTAACATTGTAGCTGTTAATCAGTTCGTGGGCGTAAATCGAGATGGAAGGAACTCCCATCCCTGTACCCTGTACAGAAACACGCTCCCCTTTATAAGTACCGGTAAACCCATACATTCCCCGTACATCGTTGTATTGTGTTACATCTTCAAGAAAGTTGTCCGCTATATATTTGGCCCGCAGGGGATCGCCGGGAAGCAGAATAGCCTCTGCAATTTCTCCTTGTTCGGCTCCGATATGTACACTCATTCTGTTCATCTCCTCATTCATAAGTCTTCTTTATAAATTTAACACAGCAGGGACCGGCATGCCAAGCAGACAGCTGAAAGTTTTAAGGGGGAGCTAGTCGGAAGGAACCCATTAAACACCGGACTCGGCAGAAGAGTACTCAGTATAATTGGAAAGTATCAATGCTTCGCCTCGGAATACAGCCTATGAACAGGTTCTATTTACTCCTGTTCAGGACCCGTTCGATACGCCTTCGCAGCATTTTCATACCGCGGCCGCCTTTTTGAAAATGACGCAGTCTGCCGTTCCTGTCAAACACGTAATAGGCAGGGACTTTTGGAAGTTCAAAAGCGTCAGCCAGCACTCTCTGGTTATCCAGAGCGACCGGCTGGATAATGTTCAGGTTTTCGGCTGTTTCTTTTATAACAGATCGGTAAACATCCTCCTCCAAAAGGGGAACGTGAACGGCAATAAAATGCATATCTGCCTCAAAATCATCCCGGATGTTATTTAAATCAGGCATAGATTCTCTGCAGACAGGAGAGCTGGCAGACCAGAAATGAATCAAAACCGGTTTTTGTACTGCAGGTTCTTCATTCCCAGCTGTATTGAGCCACCCCGAAACACCCTTAAGTTCAGGCATTGTTTCACGCAGTTTCATAATATCCCCCCTTAAGTTAACATGGCACAATAATATTTCCGAATGTAACCAATGATTTTCAGCTGTGCCATTGTTTCAGGTGGAAAAACGATGTATGTCCGAATGCTGAAAGCCAATTTTTCTGGTTTTGCATGGCTGCGGATGAACGAATGCGCCTTCTGCCGGGGGATGCTATTTACTGAAAGAAAGGTCGGAAACAAAATCGAGCAGCTCCGCTTTAGTTGTCTCCGGATATTCCAATTTTTTAATATCTGCTGCAAAAAGTATTTTGGAAAAGTCCGGTCCGGGCCGGTAGCCTGCCTGAATTAAATCCTTTCCAGTCAGCCAGTCTGAAGCAGTTTCCCTTCGGTATAGATAACGGGTTATTTTCTGCAGAAGTTTTTCTGGTGCAAATGCTGTGGCAAAAGGAAGAATAATGTGAACGGGAATGTGAACGAAAATTTTATGGAGAGAGGCCGTTTCTGTATAGTTCCACTCCTGAAGCCGGTTCTCCTCGAGCCACTGGACCCAGGTCAGGGAAGCTTTTTCATCCTGCTTATTCAGGGAATAAGCGGGAAGCTCCTGCACAGCTTCCAGTTTAGGTGGAAGAAACTGAAGCCAGTAGCCGATCCATATGCTGGATGGAAAGCTGCAGCCGCATTTCTTAAATAACGTTTCATATCTGCTCAGTCTCCGGACCCGGAGGGAAGTAAGCGTATGGGCAGCTGTTTCTTTAAAAAGAGCATTTCCTGCTGAAAAAGCAATAAGCCGCTCAGTACCTATGCGGGGGTCTGAATTTAAGAACAGCCGGGACAGTTCGTCGGACAGACGTGCATAGGAAACGGATCCGAGAAGATGCATATTTTCTTCAGCCAGAAATTTCGTCTGAGGTTCCATCCGGAAACCAAAACGTGATTCAAAACGGAGTGCGCGGAGAATTCTTGTAGGATCCTCCACAAAGCTCAGATTGTAAAGTACTTTTAATCTTTTTGCGTAAATATCCTTTAACCCATTAAAATAATCCGTCAGTTCACCATACGTTTCCCGGTTAATTGAAACAGCCAGCGTGTTAACGGTGAAGTCTCTCCTGTAAAGATCTTCCTTGATAGTGGAAGGTTCTACATTTGGAAGAGCAGCAGGGAAATCATAATATTCCGTTCTGGCACTTGTAAGATCAATTTTATAGCCTCCGGGGTGGGACCAGGTTGCTGTCCGGAAAATATCATGAGAGCGCAGTTTCCCGCCGTATTCTTCTACGAGTTTTTCTCCTGCAGTCACCGCATCTCCTTCCACTACAATATCAAGATCCTCGTTCGGGATATTTAAGAACATATCCCGGACAATACCGCCGATTAAAAAAGCTTTTACGTCCAGCTCGTCACATTTTTTCTGCACCTGCTTCAAAAGTTCCAGAAGAACGGGAGGAAAACTGTGTTCCATCGTTTTGGCTACCTGTCTTTTGATCGGGGAGGAAAATTCTGCCGGACGGTCATACACAGAAAAGCCGTGCATAGCCTGAATAACATCTGTCCGTGAAACGATCCCGATCATTTCCCCTTCTTTTAGTACGGGCAGCCGGCCGATCTGCTCATCCATCATCATTGTGCGTATGGATTCCAAGCGGGCATCTTCGGTAATCCAGAATGGATCATGCTGCATGAACCCTTTGACAGGGGCATGACCGAGGCCGTGATGGAGGGCCTTGTCAATATCTCTGCGTGAAATAATGCCAGCCAGTCTGCCGCTGTCGGCAACAGGAAATCCACTGTGTCCATAACGATAGAGCATTTTCGAGGCCGTTTCCACTGCTGTTTCCGGCGCGATAACACGGACAGGAGAAGTCATGATGTCCCGGGCTGTTAGAGCGGGGAGGACAGCTTTAGGGAGTGTTTCCTCGATGATTCCACGCACATCGTGAAGCTGTTTATCTTTCAGGGTGGCGGAAGCTGCCTGGGGGTGTCCGCCTCCGCCAAGTTTTTTTACAACAGGCCTGAAATCGATGTGTTCGGTCTGGGCACGGCAGGTTACGAAAATTTTCCTGCCCATTCTTACTACAGCAATAACTCCATCGAGTCCTGAAATCTGAAGCAGTTTTCTCGTAATGTGTGCCAGGTGCCCTGTGTATTCATCCTGCTCCAGAAAGGAAGTCATAATTTCCATTCCGTGAACAGTATGTACGTCGCTTTCTTCAAGCAGTTTTTGAAAGAGGTGCTGCTGGCTTTGGGTCAGGGGCACTTCCCGGAACTGATCGACTACTTTCAGATTGGCACCTTCGGTGAGGAAATAGGCGCCTGCCTGCAGATCACGCGGTGTTGTTCCCGGGAGGGTAAAGGAATCTGTATCTGAATAAAGACCAAGGGCAAAAACAGTAGCCTCGAGCGGTGTAACAGAAAAATTTTCGGCCCGCAGTTTTTCACTCAGAAGTGTAATAGTGGCTCCGACGCCCTCACAGTGATAGGTTATAATATTTTCCATCGGAGGCTCCTGTTCCGTATGATGATCATATATATGAACGGGAAGGCTGTAGAGATATTCAGGCAGCTGTCTGTCGATAAGAGACGTATCAACAAGAATGACTTCGGTTACCTCTTCCCAGGAACATTCATTCGGACGCAGGAAAGGAAAAACGTTTTTATAAATAGTTATAAAGTGTTCTACTTCAGAAGTCGTTCTCGAAGGAAGCACTGCGGAGGCGTCAGGGAACAGCTTACCTGCAGCGATCATAGAGGCAAGTGCATCGAAGTCCAGGTTGTTGTGTGAAAGTATGACCTGCATAATTGTACTCCTTTCGCCGCCCGTCAGACTTTACCGATAGGACCGGTAATTTATAAAGAGGCAGACAGGTTATTTTATAGTGTTTTTTTCTGGTATAATGAATTTCGCGGATATAAAAAAATACTTTTCTATAAGGTTATGCTGTCTCCAGTATAAAACAAATAGTAAGGGAGATAAATGAGGTGCCGGTTATGAAAAAAGAAACCTATCGTCTGCTTATGGATTTATCACATAATCCTTTCTATGCTTTTCTTTTAAAAAAAATGGCAGAAAGCGGTGCGAGCAGATATTTAATCGCATCATTTGCAGATACGTTCAACATAAATAAAGCAGAACTCGCAGAGGAGCTTAAACAATATGGCTCCCTTCAGGAATTCTTTATGAGAGAGCTGAAGCCGGGCTCACGCCCGGTGTCCCAGCTGGAAAAATCAGTGGTCAGTCCTGTTGATGGAGTGCTGACTGCATGTGGGGAATTAACTGCAGATGATCACTTTTCAGTTAAAGGCAAAGAACACAGCCTTGCTTCGCTTCTTCGTATCGAAAAAAAGGTGGAGAAATACGCCGGGGGAACGTACGGGGTGTTTTATCTCTCACCAAAAGAGTATCACCGGATTCACAGTCCGGCGGACGGGATAGTTACTGCAAGATGGGCTCTCGGAGATTATTCGGAACCGGTGAATGACCTCGCTTTTCAATTTGGGATTCAGCCGCTCGCTTCCAACTACCGGCTTATAACGGAAATGGATACGCCCGGAGGAAGACTCGCAGTTGTTAAAGTAGGAGCTCTGAACGTGAACAGTGTTCATTACACGCACACGCGCCGGGAATTAACGAAAGGGGAGGAGTTTGCCTCTTTCGGGTTCGGGTCAAGTGTTATCCTGCTTGCCGAGCCGGGCGTCATGAAATGGAGCGGAGAGGAAGGTGACTTTCTTAAGCAGGGGGAGGCAGCCGGATTTTTCAAAAATATTTATAAATAAAATGGGGTAACTGTTCGTAACATTACTCCCGCTGCTTTCTGAATCCGAACGTCATTCGGCTTATGCTGAGCTGTTTTAAAAAACGCTATGAAAAAGTCCACGCCTGACCAAAAGCATGATTATTTTAAAATAAGACTTACTCAATACGCTGAAAAAAGCTGTTTATAAAGTGTTTTTTATACATGCCTATGCATTTCCCTGCTTTCGCCTCCGCCGGGGAGTGCAGGAGAAAGCTATACGCTCAGAAGAATCATTATTCTGAAACCAAGACTTAATCAACATTCTGAAAAAAGCTGTCCCCCGAGGGGACAGCTTTTTTGATTATTTTTCCGGCGTATTCTCCCGGTACTTTTTTAGATCGTCCTGGACTGTTCTGTCTGAAATTTTCACGTTCATTCTGTACGCTGTCCGTGAAATCATGAAACCTGCAAGAGGTGCGGTAAGGAAAACAAACAATATTCCAAGGAGGATCTTACCTGCAAACACACCCTGAACTGCTATAAAGTAGATGAACGTTCCGGTAAGAATACCGATAACCCCAAGAGTAGCACTTTTTGTAGCAGAATGCAGTCTCCCGTAAACATCCGGAAACCTTAGAATGCCGAATGAACCGAGCAGGCTCAGACCGGAGCCGAGAAGAAGGAAAATACTAATCAGAATTTCCACTATCAATGACAATCCCTCCTTCCAGGAATTTCGCGAAGGAAAGGGTGCTGATGAAGGCGAGAATAGCAATAATAAGCAGTGCTTCTGCGTACAAAATGGTATTCTGCATAATCATAAGCAGCCCGATAAAACCGATCAGGTTGATACCTATCGTATCAAGCGCTACGACCCGGTCCGCCATGGAAGGACCTTTCACGAGACGGATCAATAGAAAAAACATGGAAAGGGACAGAAAAACTATTGAGATTTGAGTTACGATTGGCAGCAATTATTCTGTCACCTCCAAAATAGCTTTTTCAAAAGAATCATGAATTTCTCTCACAGCCGCTTCTTTATCCGGAACGTTAAGAGCGTGGATAAAAAGTGTCTGTCCATCTTCGGAGAAATCCATCGTTAAAGTTCCCGGAGTGAGAGAGATCAAATTAGCAAGCAGTGTTTTTTCCCAGTCAGTTTTAAGCACAGTGGGAACGGCGATAATACCAGGCTCAATGTCAAGCTTTGGTTTGATAATGACCTTGATCACATCAATATTGGCCAGAATGAGCTTATAAATGAAAAGAAAAATCAATTTGAAAATCGCGACAACTTTTCTAAAGTAAAATTCGTATCGGAGAAACCTTCTTAAAAAGAACAGCATTCCGAGACCGACGATATAGCCGAACATGAACTGTACAACACTGAACTCATTCTGAAGGAACATCCATATAAACGCTATGACAATGTTTACAAGTATTTGAAACTGCATAGTTTATTCCTCCAATACCGCATCGATATAAATCGAAGGGTCTATAATCTGGTCGGCAACTACTTCAGAGAAAGAAAAGATCGGTTCGGCTGCAAAACCGAGAATAATAGTCAGGGCAACCAGAGGCATAATCGGGAGAAGCAGCGGCTTCATTTTAATATGTTCGTAATCGCTTTTCTTCAAAGAGGGCGTGCCCCAGAATACGTAAATAAAGATCTTCATCATAGAGAATAGTGTCAGCAGTCCCACAATCAGAGCAACGATGACGATCGCGTAGCTTGCCTGTTCAATACCTGAAAGAATAAGTGGAAACTTACTGAAAAATCCGCTGAGCGGGGGTATCCCTGCAAGAGATATTGCTGTGATAAAGAATGTCCATGCCAGCACCGGATGTGTTTTAAGCAGTCCGCTCATTTTCTTCAAATCTGTCGTTCCGGTAATTTTTTGTGTAGCACCGGCAAACAGGAAGAGAGCAGATTTAACAATGATATGGTGGGCAATATAGTAGATCGCCCCGGCAAGTGCCAATGGAGTAAACAGTCCGAGTCCCATCACCATATAGCCTACCTGACTGATAATGTGATAGGAAAGGATTCGTTTGAAATCAAACTGGGAAACAGCTCCTAGTACTCCAAAGAACATCGTGAAGCCGGCAAGTGCAAGAATAACTGTATGCGTGAAGCCGGTGTCATGGACAAATATAAGTGTAAACGTGCGGATTATCGCATAAATTCCAACCTTCGTCAGCAGTCCGCCAAACAGTGCAGCAATTGCTGCCGGAGGGCCGTAGTAGGATTTCGGAAGCCAGAAATAAAGTGGAAACAAGGCTCCTTTCATTCCGAATACGACAAGAAGCAGCATAGCAGCTGTGTTCAGCACTCCCGCCTGTTCCAGTTCGGCTACCTGTACAGCGATATGAGCCATATTCAGTGTTCCTGTCAATCCATAGATTAACGCAAGAGCCACGAGAAATAGTATAGAAGCGAACATGTTAATAACTACATACTTATAAGATTCTCTCAGCTGATACTTAGTTCCTCCCATAACAATCAAAATAAACGAAGAAATAAGCATAACTTCAAAGAATACGAAAAGGTTAAAAAGGTCTCCCGTTAAAAAGGAACCGTTAACTCCTGTTAACAGAAAGAAATAAAAAGGATAGAAAAAATATTTTTCCCTTTCCGGAGAAAGAGTCTGGTAGGCGAAAAATAAACACGCTACCCCGACAATACTGCTCAGAACGACCATGAGTACGGAGAAAAGGTCGGCTACCAGCACAATTCCGAATGGTGCGGGCCAGTTCCCGAGGGCGATGGTCTGTATGCCTTCCTGATAAACTAAATACAGAAGGAAAGCTGCACTGAACAGCAGGAGAAAAACTACGATTCCGCTGGAAATCCGCTGGAGCCGCGGGTAATGGCGGAAAAGAATAAGCAGCGTTCCAGCTATAAACGGTATAAGAACTGGAAGCAGTACAATATTATTCATCAGCATTACCTCTCAATTCTTCTAAGTCGTCAGTTTGGTGTACTTTATACGTTCGGTAGGATAAAACAAGCAGAAACGCTGTAATACCGAAGCTGATAACAATAGCTGTAAGAATTACAGCCTGTGGAAGCGGATCTGCATAGGAAGCAGCTTCCTCTGTTAAGAGGGGAGGTGCTCCCTGCTGCAGCCCTGATAATGTCAGTATAAGTAGATGTGCTCCATGAGCAAGCATAACTATGCCAAATACTACACGAAGAATGCTCCGCGTCATCAGCAGATAGACACCCACAGCTATAATAACGCCAGATGTTACAATCATTAAAATTTCCATTATGAAACATCCTCTGCAATAGTTAGAATAGTCAACAGTGTAATGGCAATTACAACCAGATAAATACCCAGATCAAATGGCAGAGCCGTTGTCAGCTCAACTTCACCGATGAAAGGAATCTGATAATAATCAAAATACTGGGTAAGAAAAGCATCACCAAAAATCATGCTGTTGAGGCCGGTCAGTATAGCAATGAGCAGACCAAGACCGATAATAAATGTGTAATCAAAAGGAAGTACCTTTTTAATGGTGGTTAAATCAAATGATACATAGAGCAGAATAAGGGCACCAGCCATCATCAGGCCGCCGATGAACCCTCCCCCCGGGGCGTTGTGCCCCGCGAAGAAAAGGTAGACAGAGAAGGAGATTACAATAAACGAAACGATTCTCGTGATGGTATGGAGCATTAAAAAGTTCGTTCTCATACGTCTTCGTCCCCCTTCATTCTGTGTTTAACGAGTGTTACTACCCATAATGCGGCAATTCCAAGCACGAGTACTTCGAGCAGAGTATCGAGTCCCCGGAAATCAACAAGGATTACGTTAACCATGTTTTTACCGCCTGCGAGCGTGTAGGAGTTTTCTATAAAAAAGTCTGAAATTGGCGTAATATCGGAAGCTGACCTCATCGCATGAACGGATAGTCCGGCAAGGATTACGAAAACCCCTACGGAAGCGGCCACAATGGCATTAACAGCCTTTGACCAGCCTTTGACGCTTTCTTTTTTAATTTCCGGCAGGTGACGGTATACCAGAAGGAAAAGAACGACTACAACCGTTTCTACGAGAAGCTGAGTAAGTGCAAGGTCCGGCGCTCGGAATACAACGAAAAGAAGGGCGATAACAAATCCTACAACACCAATCAAAACAATATTCGTTATACGGTTTGTTACGAACGGCAGTGCCAGGGTAGAAATCAGCAGAACAGCCGTGATGATGTACATATAAACCGGGACCGGAGTCTGAGCTCCTAAATCCACCGCGAATGAATCGTAGCGGAAGAATGTCCAAAGTCCAAGAGCACTGATGAAAATGGACATGTACACCATATAATCTCTGAGACGCCCTGTCATCTGGGCTCTTGTAACAATCTGGGAGCCTGTGACAAGGTTATCGAGCATAGAATCATAGACTGCGTTAAGCGGGTCGCGTTCCCGGTTGAAAAAGAAAGTCTGCTGCCATTTTTTCAAATTGAGTGTAATAGCAGCTCCGGCAAACACGACTCCGATCGTCATCATAATTTCCGCGTTAATGCCATGCCAGTGATAAATATTAACATAAAACTGTTCTCCACCGTTCAATAGACCCGGAAGAATGGACTGCATAGTAGGCTCGATAATTGTGTAAGCCAGAAGATTCGGGAACATACCGAACAAAATGACAAGACCTCCTAAAATGATCGGTGAAACGAGCAGGCCGGCAGGTGCTTCGTGCACATGCTTTTCATAATTGTCAGGTTTGAATCGTCCGGTAAACGTGCGTACGAACATGATCATACAATAGACAAAAGTGAAAACACTGGCAGTCCAGGCGAGAACCGGAATGAAAAATCCGAGAGTCTCCAGGTTGAGAATGTCCATACTTGCTACATTCAAAGAAGCGGTAAAGAACGTCTCCTTACTCAGAAAGCCATTAAATGGAGGGAGACCGGCCATGGATGCGAGCCCGATAAGCGAAACGGTGAACGTTACCGGCATGATTGTCATCAGGCCGCCGAGTTTGCGTATGTCCCTCGTTCCTGTTTCGTGATCGATAATACCGACTACCATAAACAGGCTTCCTTTAAAGGTGGCATGGTTGATCAAATGAAAAACAGCGGCAAGAGCTGCAGTCGTGTAAAGTGCCTCTGAACCGGCTGCTCCATAATGCATAGCAGCTGAACTCATACCGAGAAGGGACATTATCAATCCGAGCTGACTTATGGTGGAAAAGGCAAGAAGCCCTTTTAAATCAGTTTGTCTGACGGCCGACACAGATCCCCATAAAAGGGTTGTCAGTCCGAAAATGACAAGAATCCAGAACCACTCAGTCAGCATTCCAAAGACCGGCGTCATTCTTGCGACAAGATAAAGGCCGGCCTTCACCATAGTAGCTGAATGCAGGTAGGCACTGACTGGAGTCGGTGCCTCCATAGCATCGGGAAGCCAGATGTGGAAAGGGAACTGAGCTGATTTAGTGAAAGCACCGACAAGAATCAGCAGCATCGCTGTAATAAAGAGCGGTTCTCCTGAAATTGTCCCGGCGGCAGCAATAATTTCCTGTATGCTGAAGGAGCCGGTAAGTACATAAAGAAAAGAGAACCCGGCCAGCATCGAAAATCCGCCGGTAACTGTAATCAGCATGGATTTAAGTGCCCCGTACCGGGATTTTTCCTTATGGAACCAGTAAGCAATAAGGAGAGAAGATGCCAGGCTCGTTAATTCCCAGAACACATAAAGAACTATCAGATTGTCCGATAGCACAACGCCGAGCATAGCCCCCATAAACATAAGAAGGTATACGTAGAAATTATGGAGGGGCTCTCCATTTTTATTCGCAATATAATAGATAGAATAAAGAACTACGAGTGTACCAATTCCTGTGATCAAAAGGGAGAATAATAAACTCAGGCCGTCCAGGTAGACAGTAAAGTCAATACCGAGAGATGGCACCCACGGGACTGAATTCAGCACCGGGTTCATTGGATCTCCACCGGCTGGTATGTATGTCAAAAGATAAATGAACAGCACCAGCGGCAGCGGCAGAACAAACCACCCGGTATGTATTTTACGGAATTTGAAGTAAAATAC
Source organism: Alkalicoccus saliphilus (assembly GCF_003044065.1). Lineage (GTDB taxonomy): Bacteria > Bacillota > Bacilli > Bacillales > Salisediminibacteriaceae > Alkalicoccus > Alkalicoccus saliphilus. The sequence continues at coordinate 253,193 of NZ_PZJJ01000001.1, read as the reverse complement.
CGGGATCAGAACCGCCATAATAAATGGAGCTAAAGCAACAAAATGTAAAGTCGACAACGGTTATAACCTCCTTAATAATTTATCTTGTTAGCCAGTGCATTCAGCGCTCTGCTTTACTTTCCCCGTTTACACCCCGGGAAAACAAGAAAGGAAGCATGCGCTTCCTTCCACAAAATGACAAGGTATTATCCTTTAGTCAGACACAACGTAAATTATAATATAAAACGTAAAGCCTTGCATCCCCGGTGCTGTACGTAAGGCGAATAATTATAAAACTAATATATATGTAGAGACGCAGAAAAAATTTTTCATAAAAATTTATAAATCTCAGCGAGAAAGCAGAAAACGCACAATATTTTTAACAGATTTTGTTGTTTCGATTGAAATGATTGTTAAAATAAATGTATGATATTGTGATGAGCAGAAATGGAGGAAGCCTATGCTGAAAAATTTTATACCCGATCAGTATGTTCAATCTGTATATAATATACAAATCGAGGAATTGAAAGAACGGGGCATTAAAGGAATCATTACAGATCTTGATAATACACTGGTCGAATGGGACAGAAAAGATGCTACTGAGGAACTGCTTCACTGGTTTGAAAAACTGCAGGAAGCTGGATTCGAAGTGGTGATTGTATCTAATAATAATGAGAAAAGAGTGCATACCTTTGCTGCGCCGCATGGCCTGACATTTATTCATAGTGCCAAAAAGCCTTTCAGCAGAGCATTTAAGTCTGCATGCAGACTGATGGGCCTGCAGCGCCGCGAAGTTGTAGTTCTTGGAGACCAGCTTCTGACAGATATTCTGGGGGGCAACAGAGCGGGATTTCAAACAATACTCGTTGTTCCGGTTGCTGAAACGGACGGGCTGGCTACGAAGTTTAACCGGGCGATCGAACGCCGGGTATTCAGAGCAATGAAACGAAAGGGGTTAATTGAATGGGAGAAAAAATAATCTGTTCCGGATGCGGAGTGGAAATACAGACAGAAAATGAAGGGGAAACGGGTTACGCCCCTCCTTCGGCTCTGAAAAGAGATATTGTAATATGCCAGAGATGTTTCCGGCTGAAGCATTATAATGAAGTTCAGGATGTTTCCCTGACGGATGATGATTTTTTAAATATGCTGAATCAGCTGTCCGTAAAAAAAGCGCTTATTGTCAAAGTGGTTGATCTATTTGATTTTGATGGCAGCTGGCTTGAGGGTATGCACCGATTTACGGGAGGAAATCCTGTACTTCTCGTCGGAAACAAAATCGACCTGCTGCCGAAATCGGTTAAAAGAAATAAGGTAATAAACTGGATGCGCCGGCAGGCAAAGGAATACGGACTTAAACCGGTGGATGTCATGCTTATGAGTGCAGAATCCGGAGAAGGCGTGATGGAAACGGCAAAAGCAATAGACGAGCTCCGAAACGGCGGCGATGCCTATGTAGTAGGCTGCACCAATGTTGGTAAATCCACGTTTATCAACAAGCTTCTGAAAGAGTTTGGGGCAGGAGAAGAAGAAATGATTACTACATCCAACATTCCGGGAACTACTCTGGATATGATAGATATTCCACTGGAAGATGGGAAAACGCTTTATGATACCCCTGGAATAATCAATCATCATCAAATGGCTCATCTCGTTTCGAAAAAAGACCTCAAAATTATAAATCCCCGTAAAGAAGTAAAGCCGATTATCTTTCAGCTGGAGGAAGCCCAGACGCTTTTCTTCGGTGGACTGAGCCGGATGGATTTCAAAGAGGGACAGAAGCAGTCCTTTATCGTATATATGTCAAATGAACTCCATATTCACAGAACGAAAACGGAAAAAGCGGATGAGCTGTACGATAAGCATGCCGGAGAAATGCTTTCTCCGCCCGATGTGGAAGATTTAAAAAGTTTCCCTCCGCTGCAAATGAAAGAGTGGAAACTTCCATCTGGAAAAGTGGACATTGTTTTTTCCGGACTCGGCTGGGTCACTGTCAGCGGGGAAGGAAGTGTTATTCGCACTCATGTACCGGAAGGTGTGCACGTAACGATGCGTGACTCAATTTTTTAGTGGAGGAATGATAGGATGACACAGGTTTTTGGAGTAATAGGTAATCCGGTAGCTCACAGTCTTTCGCCAATGATGCATACAGCAGCATACAGGGAAACCGGTATCAGCGCTGCCTACGTCCCGTTTCACGTAAAAGATGACGGTCTGTCTGATGCTGTACGTGGTATCCGGGGGCTTGGCCTTGCTGGAATTAACGTAACGGTTCCTCATAAGATTACCGTTATGGAATATCTGGACGAGCTGGATGAAACCGCCGAAATGATAGGTGCTGTCAACACCATTATTCACGATAAAAAGCAGAATAAACTGATAGGCTATAATACAGACGGCGAAGGGTACCTTCGTTCTTTACGTCCACGGCTGAAAAAGCCGCTTGCAGACACAAGGGTGCTTCTGCTCGGTGCAGGTGGTGCAGGCAGAGCAGTGGCAGTAACGCTTGCTAAAAAGGGAGTCCGGCAGCTAACAATTGCCAACAGGACACTTTCTTCTGCCGAGGCGCTGGCCGAAGACTGCGGTGAAGAAGTAAGAGCTCTTCCTCTGGAAACCGCCCAGGCTTCATTGATGGAATTTGATATCGTAATCAATTCTACGTCTGTCGGAATGACACCCAACACGGGGCAGATGCCGATTTCTCTTGAAAAACTGTCCAGCAGAACCCTCGTCAGTGACTTGATCTATACACCGTGGAAGACGCGGTTTCTTCGGGAAGCTGATAAAAAGGGAGCAGAAACGATAAACGGTGCCGGCATGTTTGTTCACCAGGGAGCGATGGCATTTGAAATCTGGACAGGCATTCAGGCGCCTGTAAAGGTAATGGAAAGAACAGTTGTGGAAAAATTAAGAGAGGTGTAAATATGCTCAGTGGAAAACAAAAGCGCTTTTTGAGAAAGCAGGCACATAATGTTAAGCCTATTCTACAAGTAGGAAAAGGCGGAGTGAACTCGAACCTGATTAAACAGGCGGAAGATGCTCTGGAAGCCCGGGAATTGATTAAAATAAGCATTCTTCAGAATAATTCTGACGATAAAAATGCTACAGCAGAAGAGATTGCTTCAGGAGCCGGTGCAGAGATTGTACAGATCATCGGCAGTACTATTATTCTTTATAAGGAATCAAAAGAAAACAAAGAAATAGTACTTCCAAGCTGAGGGAGTTTACAGGTGATGAAAAAAATCGGTCTACTCGGAGGGACGTTTGATCCTCCCCACACAGGACATCTTATTATGGCGGAAGAAGCCCGGCTGGAGGTGGAGCTGGATGAAGTATGGTGGATGCCGAACAAAATCCCTCCCCACAAAGCCCGGACGGATACGACGGAAGAACAAAGGATCGACATGGTTAAGCACATGGTTCGATTATCTTCAAGTTTTCAGCTATGCTTGAAAGAGATGGAACGGGAAGGGCCTTCCTATACGACTGAAACTCTTCAGTCTCTTCTTGCACAGTACCCGGAAGATAAATTTTACTTTATCATGGGCGGGGACAGTTATGAAAACTTCCATCTGTGGAATAATTATGAGAAGCTGCAGCAGCTTATTTCTTTCATAGTTATGAAAAGACCAGGGACTGCAGGGGCGCAGGTAAAGGAAAAGGATTTTAAAGAGATTCTGTTCCTGAATCAGGTGGAACTGAACATATCCTCCACAGCTCTAAGAGATAGAGCATCGACAGGGATGTGGAACAAATTTCTTGTAACAGAAGACGTGGATGCCTATATAAAGGAGCAGGACCTGTATGAATGAAACAGAAGCTTATGAAGCAGTCAGACACTCCCTGAAACCTGCACGGTATGAACACACACGGCGTGTAGTACAGACAGCGGAAGAACTTTGTCGTAAATATGGAGGAGATACCGAAAAAGTGCGTAAGGCAGCTATTCTCCACGATTATGCTAAATACAGGCCGGCAGAAGAAATGAGAAAAAAGGTGGAAGAGCATCCGGAGCTTCCGTCCCGGCTGAACGATTATGGAGATGAACTGCTGCACGCGTTCGTCGGGGCCCTTTTCGTAAAAGAGGAGCTTGGTATCTCGGACGAGGATATTATCCAGATGATCGCTGTGCATACGACAGGACGGAAGAACATGACCCTGGAGGAGAAGATTCTCTTTCTTGCAGATTATATTGAGCCCGGCAGGACGTTTTCCGGGGCAGAAAAGGCCCGTGAAGCAGCGGCTTCAAGTCTTGATGAAGGGTGTCTGACCGCTCTTTCCCAGACAATAGAATTTTTGGTGTCAAAGCGCACAGCGGTGTATCCGGATACCTTTGAAGCGTACAATGATTTCATACAAAAAAGAAAGGATGCATGAATTAATGAAAAATAAAGATCTGCTGGATTTAACGGTACGTGCTGCCGATGAAAAGAATGCACGGGATATAATTACACTGGAAATGGACCAGCTTTCTTCGATTGCCGATTATTTTGTTATCTGCCACGGTAATTCTGAAACGCAGGTGGAAGCGATTGCTAATGAAATTAAGCATAAAGCAGCGGAAGCCGGTGTTGAAATCAACCGTATGGAAGGCTTGAAAGAGTCAAGGTGGGTGCTAATCGATCTCGGGGACGTTATTGTCCACGTTTTCCATAAAGAAGATCGTGACTATTATCAGTTGGAAAAACTGTGGGGAGACGCTCCTTTAAGCAGTTCAGAGGAAGTTTTAAGGTAGCCGGGAAGGAGATCATTTATGCGCCACTTTGCTTCACTGTATGATGAGCTGATGGAGGAAGTCCCATACAGCCAATGGCTCGAATATACGAAGAAGAACGTACCGGCTGGAGCCGAGATAGTGGATACGGCCTGCGGTACCGGATCTTTTACGCTTCTGCTTGAGAAAGAAGGCTTTAAAGCTCATGGCGTCGATATTTCAGGAGAAATGCTTGCGGAAGCCGAACAGAAAGCCAGGGCAGAAGGAAGCGGGATTTCTTTTTATGAGCAGAACATGACAGAACTGGATGGATTCGAAAACATGGATGCGGTCACGCTGTTTTGTGACGGATTAAACTATCTTCCCTCCAGGGAGGAAGTTCAACAAACTTTCCGCCGCGCAGCAGCCAGTTTAAAGCCGGGAGGAGTTTTCCTGTTTGATGTACATTCTGTTCACAAAATGGAAAATGAGTTTTTTGAGCAGCTTTACGGGGAAGACCGGGATCACCTCACATATATGTGGTATTGTGAACCCGGCGAAGAACCGATGAGCGTACATCACATCCTCACTTTTTTTCTAAAAAAAGAAAATGGGAATTATGAAAGGTATGATGAAGAACTGTACCAGCGGACCTTTGAGCCTTCCCTCTACAAAGAATGGCTGGAAGAAGCCGGATTTTATAAAATTGAACTTTCCGGAGACTTCGGAAAAAAGAATCCCGGCCCCGAGGATGACAGGTACTTTTTTAAAGCCGTGAAAAAATAGTGGATTTTTTTCCAGTTATTTCTTATAATATAGAGACACTCTCAATAATTACCGCTTTAGGCGGTACACCTTAACAGAACCTGATAACTTCGTATCCACCCGCCGATGACCGGCCGGGTGGATTTTTTATGCGCCGGAGTAATCTTTACGGGCAGCGGCCGTTACACTCATTGATTAAGTAGAAATAAAAACGTAAAAGAGGTGAAAAAATGGAGAATTTGAAATCCTGGCTGATCAGTGTCGACCGGAGTCTGCTGATGAAAATTGCGGGTGGAGCTGCTATACTGCTGCTGATAATAATTTACACACTGAATCATTCCGAAGCAGAAAGTCCCCTCGCCGAAACAGCAGCAGAAGGGCTGCAGGAAAACGAAACGGCCTTAACAGAGCAGGGGGATATAAAAGTGGATATAAAAGGAGAGGTGATATATCCCGGAGTATATAAAATGCAGGACGGCCAGCGGGTTGAACAAGTGATAAAGGAAGCGGGGGGTCTCACGGAGGAGGCAGATATAGCTGGAGTGAATCTTGCCCAGCGTGCATTTGATGAAATGGTCATAAACGTTCCAGCGGTCAGCACTTCTGAAGTAACCGGGGAAAGTGGGGAGTCTCCCCAGGAAGATAATTCCAGGCTGAATATGAACATGGCGGAACAGGCAGAGTGGGAGACGCTTCCGGGAATAGGTCCTGCAAAAGCAGAAGCGATCGTCAGCTACAGGGAGGAAACCGGTCCATTCCAGCAGGTGGATGATTTAATCAATGTACCGGGGATCGGCGAGAAAACTATGGAGACGCTGAGAGAACATCTCTCAACTTACTAAATTATTTCTTCGCTGCCAGAAGCCTGCAGAAACAATAAGTTGACGAAAGGATATATTTTTCCCTAAACTGATGAAAGACATCATAAGGGGGAGAACGATATGGAACGTATTTCCTGGAATCAGTATTTTATGGCCCAGAGTCATCTGCTTGCACTAAGAAGCACGTGCACAAGGCTGATGGTCGGGGCGACGATAGTAAGAGAAAAACGCATTATTGCCGGAGGCTATAACGGTTCAATCTCCGGGGGCAGCCACTGTTCTGAAGACGGATGCTATATTGTTGATAACCATTGTGTACGGACGATTCATGCTGAAATCAATGCGATAATCCAATGTGCAAAGTTTGGTGTAGCGTCGGAAGGAGCAGAAATCTACGTTACACATTTCCCCTGTCTTAACTGCTGTAAAGCGATTATTCAGGCGGGAATTAAGAAAATGTACTATGCAGCGGATTATAAAAATCATCCGTTCGCTGAAAACTTATTTGAAGAAGCAGGCGTTGAAGTGGCTCAGGTGGAACTGGAAGAAATGATACTCGATACTAAAAACAAAGAAAAACTCGCCTTTACAGCAGAACTGCTCGGAAAACTCGAAGAAAAAGGGCTTTCGGACGCAGAGCTGCAGGACATGAGAAACAAAGCGAATTCGCTTTTTACACAACCGATGTAAATAAGCAGAATTCGAAAGACTTTTTAACGGAACGGATATACGGCGCAGTGCTTTATTAAACAGGAGAGGAGCAGCGCCGTGTATCCGTTTTTTTATATGTTCATTTCACTGCTCTGCGGAATGGCTGCTGCCTCCGGGACAGGAATAGAATGGAGAGTGGGAGCGGCAGCTGCTGCTCTGATCGTTTTTATACGTGTGTCCCGGAAGCCTTCAGTGGCTGCCGCGTTTTTGCTGGGAGTTTTGTTTGCCCCTGCTTTTGAAGAGTTTTCAAGTCATCTGACAGGAGAGGAAGAATACGTAGAAGGAACAGCCGGTAGTGCAGAAGTGGCCGGGGAAGGATATCGTTTTATACTCCGGACAGAAGAAAAGGACCAAATTACTGTCTATGCTTCTGAACGCCCGGGAGCAGGGGATAAGTGTCTTGTGTACGGAACACTCATTAAACCGGAGGAAGCACGAAGTCCTTTCCAGTTTGATTATAAAAATTATCTGCTGAGGCAGAACATATACTGGCAGATATTTGCTGATAAAATAGAGTGTTCGGAAGGTAGGAACTTAAGAGCAGAATTTTTCGACAGACGTTTTGAACAGCTTCATCGAATAGGAGGGATGGGGCCGGGAGGTGCACTTGCAGCTGCGCTTGTTTTTGGTGAACGGAGTTTTATTGAAGAGGAAAGAATCGATCAATATCAGATGCTGGGAGTCATTCATCTTCTTGCAGTTTCCGGCCTGCACGTAGGCCTGATCACGGCAGGAGTCTGGCTTCTGCTCGTGAGAATCGGAATGACGAGGGAGACGGCAGCTGTCATTCTTTTTTTACTCATGCCTTTGTACATTGTTTATGCCGGAGCGGCTCCTTCTGTAATAAGAGCAGGCGTAATGACTATGCTCGGACTGCTTTTTCTATTTAGTAAAAAAAAGATACCACTTCTTGAAATATACAGCGTAACAGGTATTTTATATGTATTAATGCAGCCTTCTATTATTTACCATATAGGTTTTCAGCTTTCTTTTGTTACTTCGGCAGGGTTGATTTTATCCGCAGGAATTTTAAAGGGAAACGGTTTTTCGTTAATGATGAAAGTAACATTTGCCGCTCAGATTATATCGCTGCCTCTCCTCATATATTATTTTTATTCCATATCCCTTATGACATTTGCAGCGAATGCTCTGTTTATTCCAGTTATTTCATTTATTGTTCTGCCGCTTTCATTTGCCGGCGTTTTTATGGAGCCCGGCTTTCCCTGGGGGACAGAGTGGGTATTTTCCCGGGTGGAAACGTGTATGTATATTTTACATCAGTGGTTGGATATGATGGAGCTTATTCCCGGGCATCTGGTTGCAGCCGGAAAACCTCTGCCTGTATTTATCATCCTGTGGTACGTTTTTATATTGATCGGATTCATCATATGGGAAAAAAGAAAAAAATGGACTGCGGCTGCGCTGCTGTCTTCTGCCGTACTGCTCGTTCTTCTCGTGCCCCCTGTTTTAGATAAAAACGCCTATATACACTTTCTCGATGTTGGTCAGGGAGATGCTTCGGTAATTGAACTGCCGGGAAGAGAAGCGGTATATATGATCGATACAGGAGGACTCGTAAAGTATACAGAAGAAGGAACGGAGATATCCCGTAACGGACCGGGGAAGCAGGTAGTGCTGCCGTTTTTAAAAGGGCGGGGCATCGATAAGATTGATGCTTTGATTATTTCCCACGGCCATGCTGATCATATGGGAGAAATATGTTATTTGAGCAGTAGAATTTCTATTGGTCAGGTTATTTATCCGGTATCCGAAACGGTACCGGAAATTGTAACGGAAGCTTTCGCCTGTCTGGAGGAACAAAACGTACCTGTTTATTTTGTAAATAAAGGCGACCAATGGGCAGTGGGAGAAAGCCGGTTTTACGTTCTCCATCCTGCAGAAAGTCAAAGCTGGAGTGAAAATGACCGTTCTATCGTATTGAAAGCAGAAATAGAAGGGCTTTCCTTTTTATTTACAGGGGATATTGAGGAGCCGGCGGAAAAGGAACTGGAAAAGAACCCGGAGCTTTTAAAAGCTGACGTGCTGAAAGCAGCACATCACGGAAGTATCACCTCGTCATCTGAAACTTTTCTGAACACTTCACATCCGCATACCGCAGTAATTTCAGCGGGAGTGGATAACCGCTTCGGGCATCCTCATGAAGAAGTATTGGAACGGATGGAATCAAAGGGAATTACAGTATATCAAACGAATCTGCACGGGACTGTAACGATGAAAGTAAAAGCGGGAGTACTGGAAACCCTGCCTTTTTTACATGATACTGAAGACGGGTGAACTTTTTTCTCCAGATGTACCGGAGAAAAAAAGGCTGCCCCGAAGCCGATAATAATCGATTCGGGGCAGCCTTTCTGTGTAAGTTCTTAAAAAAACAGGTCTACAATATGACCGATAGAGAAAATAATCATAAAGAAAACAAAGGAAACGACAAAGCCGATCCCACTATCAATCGCATCGTTGCGGTTCGACTGCACGTCTTTTTCGAACTCGTTCATACGTATCCCTCCTGTCATAAAAAGTATAAGCGAAAATTAAAGAAAAATCCATAGAGGAATATAAAAATGTAAAGCGCCGGAAATTTTTTTGTATGATCGAGTAAAAACAAGTGTGATAATATATAGAAAGCAAAACATGGAGGGAAATATATGTCCTATTTAGAACGGCTTAAAGAAGTGAAAAAAGGAGATATGGGCCCATTGTACTTGATGTACGGGACGGAAACCTACCTGATGGAGGATTTAATTCAAAGGCTTACTAACAGTGCCCTCTCCCCTGAAGAGCAGGAAATGAACCTGCTCCGCTTCGACATGACGGAGCAGCCTGTGGACCTCGCAGTGGAAGAGGCCTACACCTTCCCGTTCATGGGAGGGAAAAAAGTAGTTATCATCAAGGATGCTTATTTTCTCACTGCTCAAAAAAACAGGGAAAAAGTAGAACACGACACAGCTAAACTCGCAGCCTATACGGAAAATATTCCGGAAGAAACCATTATGATCGTTTCAGCTCCTTACGAAAAGCTGGATGAGAGGAAAAAACTCGTAAAACAGCTTCGTAAAGCCGGCCGGATACTTGAAGCCAAGCCTCTTCAGAGTGGGGAGCTGCGAAAGTGGCTGGATGAGAAAGCTTTTGAACTGCAAGTTTCGATTGATGATCGTGCAAAGGAAAGACTGCTGACACTCGCCGGGGATAATCTGCTGATGCTTACTTCTGAAATGAATAAGCTGGCAGTACATGCCGGAACGAGTGGAATCATTCAGGAAGAAGCGGTAAAGGAGCTTGTTACCCGGTCTCTCGAGCAGGATATATTTGCACTGGTGGATTACGTCGTAAAAGCTGACGTATCTTCATCAATGCGTATATACAGAGATTTAATAAAACAGAAGGAAGCTCCCCTGAAAATCCTGGCGCTTATGGTCCGGCAGTTCCGTATACTTTATCAGGTTAAGCAGCTTGCGCAGCAGGGCTATGGAGAAAAAATGATTGCTTCGCGCCTGAAGCTGCATCCTTTTGCTGTAAAACTTGCTGCAAAACAGTCCCGCAGCTTTCAGGCAGAAATGCTTCTTCAGCTGCTCGATGACCTTGCAGACCTGGATTACCGGATTAAAACCGGGAAGGTGAGTGAAGAGCTGGGAGTAGAAATGTTCCTGCTGGCAAGAAGCCGGTCAGTACAGAAACGAACGTAGAATAACGTACTGCAGAGTTCTATACACACATATCAAGAATCCCGGGAAAATAAAAAAGCTGTACAAGAGGTGAATTATCACCTCTGTACAGCTTTTTCTGCTTAAAAGAAATTATGCAGTAATTTCGTTCAGGCGCTTCTGCAGGCGCGACTTGCGTCGGTCTGCGGCATTACGCTGAAGGAGGCCTTTACCTACGGCCTTATCCAGCTTTTTAGTGGCGCTGACGAAAAGTTCCTGTGCTTTTTCAACTTCCTGTTCTTCAGCTTTTGCATAAAAGCCTTTCATTGTAGAACGAAGGTCGGATTTGAACGCATTATTACGTGCGCGGGCCAGTTCGTTAACGACGACACGCTTTTTAGCGGATTTAATGTTTGCCAACTGCTTCACCTCCTCTGATGCAACATTACCGTTTCTCAATAATTGCAACAATAGAGATTTTATCAAAAGCAAATTTAAAAAGCAATATAATTTTACGCAGGAGCCTTTATAAACAATAATTGAACAAGAGCTTTTATTCTTGTTATAATAGAAAGCAGTGTTATTGCACGGAAGCAGGAAGTAGGAGTGATATGATTATGAAACCAGAAGATCGAATTAACAGGCGGGACAGAATTAGAAACTTTTCTATCATCGCCCACATTGACCACGGAAAGTCCACGTTGGCAGACCGTATTTTGGAAAAAACTAGTGCGCTTACCTCAAGAGAAATGCAGGATCAGATGCTGGATGCTATGGATCTGGAGAGGGAGAGAGGCATAACGATTAAGCTGAATGCCGTGCAGCTGCTGTATAAAGCGGAAGACGGAGAGGAATATATTTTTCATCTGATTGATACACCGGGCCATGTCGATTTTGCCTACGAAGTGTCCCGGAGTCTTGCAGCCTGCGAAGGAGCTCTTTTGATAGTTGATGCTGCCCAGGGTATCGAGGCTCAGACACTTGCAAATGTATACTTAGCACTGGATAATGATTTGGAAATACTGCCGGTAATTAATAAAATTGATCTTCCGAGTGCAGAGCCTGACAGGGTGCGCAAAGAAGTGGAGGATGTCATTGGACTTCCGGGAGAAGACTGTATACCAGCTTCTGCAAAAGCAGGGATCGGTATCGATGAGATTCTTGAAGCAGTAGTGAAAAAAGTGCCTGCACCATCCGGTGATCCGGAAGCTCCTCTTAAGGCGATGATCTTTGATTCGCTGTATGATCCATACAGAGGAGTAATCGTGTATATCCGTATTATGGAAGGTACTGTTAAGCCGGGGGAGAAAGTTAAAATGATGGCTAACGGCAAGCAGTTCGAAGTGCAGGAAATCGGCGTTTTTACCCCTAAGCCGGTTCCTAAAGAAGAGCTTACCGTTGGAGATGTAGGGTATATGATTGCTTCCATAAAAAATGTGGGGGACAGTCAGGTCGGTGATACAGTGACTCATGCCGCAAAACCTACTGCTGAGCCTATGCCCGGCTACAGAAAGTTGAATCCTATGGTTTTCTGCGGGCTTTATCCTGTAGATACAAACAATTATACGGACCTGCGGGAGGCGCTGGAAAAACTTGAACTGAATGACTCCTCGCTTCAATTTGAAGCTGAAACTTCACAGGCTCTTGGCTTTGGTTTCCGGTGCGGATTTTTAGGACTTCTGCACATGGAGATTATCCAGGAGCGTATTGAAAGAGAATTTGGTATTGATCTCATCACTACAGCACCGAGTGTTATTTACGAAGTGACGAAAACCGATGGAGAAGTTATTGAAATTGATAACCCTTCCGAGATGCCGGACGCGCAGCAGGTGGACCACGTACGCGAGCCTTATGTAAAAGCGGAAGTCATGGTGCCGAACGAATATGTTGGGCCAGTGATGGAACTGTGCCAGCGGAAGCGCGGAGACTATCTGGATATGAAATATCTGGACGAGAACAGAGTGAACATCGTTTACGAAATTCCACTTTCGGAAATTGTGTATGACTTTTTCGACGCGCTCAAATCGAACACGAAAGGCTACGCTTCTTTTGACTATGAACTGATCGGCTATAAAGAAAGCAATCTCGTAAAAATGGATATTCTCCTGAACGGAGAAAAGGTGGATGCGCTGTCCATCATCGTTCACCGGGACTCCGCCTATGACCGCGGAAAAATTATTGCTGAAAAGTTAAAGAACCTTATCCCGAGACAGCAGTTCGAAGTGCCTGTACAGGCAAGTATAGGCCAGAAAATTATCGCCCGTTCTACAATTAAGGCGATGCGTAAAAACGTTCTTGCCAAATGTTACGGGGGAGACATATCACGTAAGAGGAAGCTTCTGGAGAAGCAGAAAGAAGGTAAGAAGCGGATGAAGAGTGTCGGGAACGTGGAAGTTCCCCAGGAAGCCTTCATGTCCGTTCTCAGCATGGATGAAAATAAGTAAACAGAAAAGAGGGGTGACCTGGTCACCCTTTTTCTGTTTGTTTACTTGAAGAAAGGAAAATGATGTATGAGAAAATCAATTTATATTCACGTGCCGTTCTGCGAGCAGATATGCCATTACTGTGATTTTAATAAATTTTTTCTGGAAAACCAGCCGGTGGATGAATATATTGATTTAACAATAGAAGAAATGAAGCATACGGTAAAAAAGTATCCGCAGACAAATGCTGTAGAAACGATCTACGTAGGTGGAGGAACCCCTACTTCGCTGACGACAGATCAGCTCCAGCGTCTTCTTGAAGCCGTACCAAAGCATTTCCATCTGGCGGCGGATGTAGAATGGACTGTCGAAGTAAATCCGGGAAGTGCCGGGGCAGACAAATTTGCAATGATGCGCAGAGCAGGCGTAAACCGCCTGAGTATCGGTGCCCAGACGTTTGATCCGGTCCTGCTTAAAGCGATTAATAGAGATCATCAGCCGGACCAGGTGGAAGAAACAGTACGGCTTGCCCTGGAAGCGGGAATCGAAAACTTGTCGATTGATCTGATGTTCGGGCTTCCGGAGCAGACGATGGAGCAGTGGAAAGATACACTGCAGAAAGCGGTCTCTCTTCCTATTACCCATATAAGTGCTTATTCTTTAAAAATCGAACCGAAAACTGTCTTCTATCAAATGATGAACAAAGGGAAACTCAAACTTCCGGAACAGGAACTTGAAGCAGATATGTATGCTTTCATGCTGAAATTCCTCAAAGAAAATGAATTCGATGCTTATGAAATAAGCAACTTTGCCCGGAGGGGAGCCGTCAGCAGACATAATCTTGCGTACTGGAACAACGATGAATATTACGGGATTGGAGCGGGTGCCCACAGCTATGTAGAGGGACTGAGGATCAGAAACCATGGTCCGCTTCCGAAATACATGAAAGCTGTCAGAGAAAAAGAGCTCCCCTACCTGGAAGTGCATGAAGTAACTTTTTCAGAAAAAATGGAGGAAGAAATGTTTATGGGGCTCCGGAAACGGTTAGGAGTGTCAAAGGAACGTTTCGAGAACCGCTACGGCCGGACAGTCCAGGAAGCATTTCCGGGAGTTACGGAAGATCTTAAAAGAGCAGGATGGCTTTATGAAACACCGGAGCAGTTTATGCTCACGGATGAAGGTCTCCTTCTCGGTAATGAAGTTTTTGAAAAATTTCTGTTTGCTGCAGATTAATACGCGCTGATTCGTTGACAAACCAAATCCTTCTTTGGTACTTTATATAATAGATTTAGCACTCGTTGATTAAGAGTGCTAACAGGAGGGATGATGATGTTAACAGAAAGGCAGCTGTATATATTAAAGGCGATTGTCGACGACTATATTACGAATGCAGAACCTGTCGGATCCCGGACCATTTCCAAGCGTCAGGATATCAATTTCAGTCCCGCAACGATACGTAATGAAATGTCGGACCTGGAGGAAATGGGTTTTCTTGAAAAGCCCCACAGCTCAGCCGGACGCATTCCTTCCCAGAAGGGGTATCGCTACTACGTAGATCACCTTTTATCACCTATGCAGCTGTCTTCCAGGGACGTGACAGACATCCGCTCCCAGCTGGCAGAAAAATTTCAGGAGTCGGAACAGGTTATACAGCAGTCCGCTAAAATTCTCTCCCAGCTGACTTCCTACACGTCAATTGTTCTTGGTCCGGAAGTGTTTGAATCGAAACTGCAGCAGATTCAGCTTATTCCTATTTCCGCCACCCAGGCAGTTATCATTATCGTGACTGATTCAGGCCATGTAGAAAACCAGACGGTCTATTTTCCGGAAAATGTTTCCGGATCAGATGTGGAAAAAGTTGTGAACATTCTTAATGACCGCCTGCGGGGCGTGCCTATCTACCAGCTTCAGCAGAAACTTTCCCAGGAAATTGCATCCGTATTTAAAAAATACGTTTCCAAATATGAAACGATGCTTACGGCATTACGGGAAGTGTTCCAGGATCATCAGCAGGAGAAGGTTTACTATGGCGGTAAAACAAACATTTTAAGTCAGCCTGAGTTTAATGATGTCGAAAGAGTACGGAACATCCTGAATATTTTTGAAGAAGATGCTCTTGTATCAAAGCTGATCCGGTCCGAGGATCAGGGACTCACCATCAGAATAGGGGAAGAAAATGATTTCAAGCCGTTTGAAGATTTAAGCCTCGTTACAGCGACCTATACGCTGGATGGTAAGTATGTAGGCACCATCGGTCTGCTCGGTCCTACAAGAATGGAATATCCAAGGGTGATAAGCCTTATGGAATATTTCTCGCGGGACATGTCAGACCTATTGGATAGAAAAAATAAAAACTAACTAATAGAAGGAGGTGAAAGCAGTGTCAAAAAAGGAACAGGAAGAACTGCATGAAGAAGAGGTTCAGCAGGAGGAAGCAGATGAAAGTGTCCAGACGGACGAGTCTGCTGCAGAGGAAGATGATGCAGTGGGACAGCTTGAAAAACAGCTGGAGCAGAAAGAAGACCGACTCCTCCGTCTTCAGGCTGAATACGATAATTTCCGCCGGCGGACAAAACAGGAAAAAGAATCCGCGGCTAAATATAGATCCGAAAAGCTTGCAGAAAACCTGCTGCCGGCTATGGACAATTTCGACCGGGCACTAATGACAGAAGTGGAGTCGGAAGAAGCGAAAAGCCTTCTTCAAGGCATGAAGATGATCTATAATCAGCTTAATGAAGCTTTAAATACGGAAGAAATAACTGTAATGGAAACGGTTGGTGAAACATTTGATCCGACGAAGCATGAAGCAGTTATGCAGGTAGAGTCAGAAGAATTTGACTCCAATGTTGTCGTGGAAGAGCTGCAAAAAGGATACATGCTTAAGGATAAAGTCCTTCGGCCGGCAATGGTTAAAGTTAACGCATAACGATATCGAGGAGGAATATAGTCATGAGTAAAGTAATCGGCATTGATTTAGGAACAACAAATTCATGTGTAGCAGTAATGGAAGGTGGAGAAGCCACAGTTATTGCGAACGCAGAAGGTGCACGTACAACCCCGTCAGTCGTTTCTTTTAAAGATGGAGAGCGCCAGGTGGGGGAAGTTGCTAAGCGTCAGATGATTACAAATCCGAACACTATTACATCGATCAAGCGTCATATGGGTACAAATCATAAAGAAGAAGCAGAAGGAAAGCAGTATACACCGCAGGAAATTTCAGCGATTATTCTTCAAAAGCTCAAGGCTGACGCTGAAGCTTATCTTGGTGAAACGGTCACAAAAGCGGTAATCACAGTTCCTGCCTACTTTAATGATTCCCAGCGTCAGGCAACAAAGGATGCCGGAAAAATTGCCGGACTTGAAGTAGAGCGGATCGTTAACGAGCCGACTGCTGCTGCCCTCGCTTACGGTCTGGATAAAGAAGATGATCAGACAATTCTTGTTTACGATCTCGGTGGTGGAACGTTCGACGTATCAATCCTTGAGCTCGGAGACGGCTTCTTTGAAGTTAAGTCGACTTCCGGAGATAATAAGCTCGGCGGGGATGACTTTGACCAGGCTGTGATCGACTATCTCGTTTCAGAATTCAAAAAAGAAAACGGCATCGATCTGAATCAGGACAAAATGGCACTTCAGCGCCTGAAAGACGCAGCAGAAAAAGCGAAAAAAGATCTTTCCGGTGTTTCCCAGACGCAGATCAGTCTTCCATTTATTACAGCAGATCAGTCAGGACCAAAACATCTTGAGCTAAACCTTACACGTGCTAAGTTCGAAGAGCTTACTTCCGGACTCGTAGAGCGTACGATGGGTCCTGCCCGTCAGGCACTCAAAGACGCGGGACTTTCCGCGGGAGAAGTGGACAAGGTTGTACTTGTAGGTGGTTCTACGCGAATTCCTGCTGTTCAGGAAGCGATCAAGCAGATCACTGGAAAAGACGCTCATAAAGGCGTGAATCCGGATGAAGTAGTAGCACTTGGTGCTGCCATTCAGGCTGGAGTTCTTACAGGAGACGTTAAGGACGTTGTACTTCTTGACGTGACGCCTCTTTCTCTTGGTATAGAAACAATGGGCGGAGTATTTACAAAGCTCATTGAACGAAACACTACTATTCCGACATCCAAGTCGCAGACATTTTCTACAGCTGCTGACAACCAGCCGTCAGTAGATATTCACGTGCTCCAGGGTGAGCGGGAAATGGCTGCAAACAACAAAACACTCGGCCGCTTCCAGCTGACAGATATTCCGCCGGCACCGCGTGGAGTACCGCAGATCGAAGTATCTTTTGATATTGATGCAAATGGTATCGTAAATGTACGCGCCAAAGATCTCGGAACGAACAAAGAACAGTCTATTACGATTACGTCCAGCTCCGGTCTGTCTGACGAAGAAGTAGAGCAGATGGTGAAAGATGCAGAAGAAAATGCGGAAGCAGACAAGCAGCGCCGTGAAGAAGTGGATACACGCAACGAAGCAGACCAGCTTGTGTTCCAGACGGAAAAAACATTGAAAGATCTCGGAGACAACGTAGAAGCTTCTGAAAAAGAGAAGGCAGAAGCTGCGAAGGATAAACTAAAGTCAGCTCTTGAGGGAGACGACCTTGAAGCTGTTAAAACTGCAAAAGAAGAGCTTCAGGAAATTGTAACCCAGCTTACCACAAAAATGTATGAACAGGCTGCACAGCAGCAGGCAGACGCTTCTGAAGGCTCCGGCCAGTCAGAGGACGACGTAGTGGATGCTGAGTATGAAGAAGTGAACGACGAGAAAAAAGAGTAAGAGAAAGAAAGTCAAAGTCAGGGTATCTTGGCTTTGACTTTTTTCTCTGAAGTGCACCTTTACTGTCCAGGAGACAGATGATAAGATACTCGTTATGGAGAAAAGTCGGGAGTGGTAAAAAAATGAGTAAACGAGATTTTTATGATGTTCTCGGTGTGGATAAAAATGCCGAAGAACAGGAAATAAAAAAAGCATACAGAAAACTGGCACGAAAGTATCATCCGGACGTAAATAAAGAAGATGATGCAGAAGAGAAATTCAAGGAAGTTAAGGAAGCCTATGACACGCTCAGTGACAGCAGCAAACGGGCACATTACGACCAGTTCGGCCATACAGATCCTAACCAGGGATTCGGCGGAGCGGGAGCAGGTGATTTCGGCGGTTTCAGCGATATATTCGATATGTTTTTCGGTGGAGGCGGCAGACGTCGTGATCCAAACGCCCCGATGCAGGGATCCGATCTGCAGTACACAATGACACTGGAATTCAAAGAAGCCGTATTCGGTAAAGAAACAGACATTGAAATTCCGCGGGAGGAAGAGTGTACCACCTGTGACGGAAGTGGGGCGAAACCCGGAACCCAGCCTGAAACATGCCGGCAGTGCGGCGGCGCAGGGCAGCTGAATGTGGAACAGAACACGCCTTTCGGACGGGTAGTCAACCGGAGAGTATGTGACCGCTGTGAAGGAACAGGCCAGCAGGTAAAAGATAAGTGCGGTACGTGCGGCGGACGTGGTAAGGTAAAAAAACGAAAAAAGATTCATATCAAAATTCCTGCCGGAGTGGATACGGGTCAGCAGATCCGTGTAGCCGGACAAGGAGAGCCGGGAGTCAATGGAGGACCTCCAGGAGATCTTTATGTTGTATTTAATGTAAAAGAACATGAATTTTTCCACCGTGAAGGGGACGACATTCATTGTGAAATGCCGATTACATTCGTCCAGTCTGCTCTAGGCGATGAAATAGAGGTTCCTACGCTTGAAGGAAAAGTAAAAGTGAAAGTGCCTGCAGGTACGCAGACAGGAACACACTTCCGTCTTCGTGGAAAAGGAGCCCCGAATGTCCGGGGAATGGGACAGGGCGATCAGCATATCCAGGTAAGGATTATTACGCCTAAAAAACTCAACGACAGACAAAAAGAGCTTCTTCGTGATTTTGCAGAAGAAAGCGGAACAGAAGCACCGGACGAACAAAGCCGGAATTTCTTTGCAAAAGTAAAAAGAGCCTTTAAGAGCTTCGGGGAATAGATTAAAAACAGGGAGCTGGAATGAACATGAAATGGTCTGAAATCTGTATTCACACGACTCAGGAAGCTGTGGAGCCTATCAGTAATATTCTTCACGAAGCCGGAGCGGGCGGTGTAGTAATTGAAGATAGAGAGGATCTTTACCGGGACAGGGAGTCTGCATTTGGAGAAATATACTACTTGTCGGAAGAGGATTATCCGGAAGAAGGAGTGCTGCTTAAAGCATACCTTCCTGAAAACAGCTTCCTTGGAGAAACAGTGAAAGAGATTAAGGAGTCCATCACCCAGCTCCGCCGGTACAGCATCGACATTGGAAAGAACCTCGTTTCCATAAGCGAAGTGGATGAAGAAGACTGGGCTACTGCCTGGAAAAAATATTACAAACCGGTTAAAGTCGGCTCGCGCATTACGATTTCCCCGAGCTGGGAAAAGTACGAGCCGGTTACCGAGCAGGAGCTGGTAGTGGAACTGGATCCCGGGATGGCCTTCGGCACCGGGACCCATCCTACGACAGTTCTCTGTATTCAGGCGATGGAAAAACATCTGAACCCCGGCGACCGGATGATCGACGTCGGCACAGGATCCGGAGTACTTGCAATAGCTGCTGCAAGGCTCGGTGCAGAGACTGTCGAAGCACTTGATCTCGATGACGTAGCTGTTCAGTCGGCTGCAGATAACGTGAAGTGGAATAATGTTGAAAATCGGGTTAAGGTGACAAAAGCCAATCTATTGGATCACATTGAAGGTACATATGATGTGATTACTGCAAACATCCTGGCTGAAGTTATCGTAAATATGACAGAAGACGCCTATACAGCACTTCGTCCGGGTGGTAAGCTCATCGTATCTGGAATTATAGAACGCAAAAGAGAAATGGTGAAAGAAGCACTTGCTCAGGCAGGTTTTTATATTGAGGAAATTACGGAAATGGAAGACTGGATCGCCGTAGCTGCCCTCAAACCGGAAGAGGTTTAACATGCAGCGCTATTTTTTGGCCAATAGTCTGTTTCAGGAAAAGAAGGCACTGCTTGACGAAGAATCATCCCATCACGCTTATAAAGTTATGAGGATGAGTCCGGGAGATAAGTTAATTGTATGCCGGATGGATGGAATTTGTTACCTCGCAGAACTGGAGGAAGAACCGGCTTCTTCCGTCAGGCTGCTGAGAGAAGAAGAATCGTCCGTGGAACTGCCGGTAAAAGTTACGATAGCGCATGGACTCCCTAAAGGAGACAAGCTGGAATCCGTCCTTCAAAAAGGAACAGAACTTGGAGCAGAAACTTTCCTTCCTTTTCGTGCAGACAGATCGATCGTGAAGCTGGATCAAAGAAAAGCAGCTAAAAAAGAGAGTAGATGGCAGAAAATAGTTAAAGAAGCAGCGGAGCAGGCTCACCGCCAAAAAATTCCTTCTGTTATTCCTGTGCAGGACTTTGAACAGCTCGTAAAAAGGGCGGAGGAAACAGAATTCGTTCTGATAGCCTATGAAGAAGATGCGAAACAGGGAGAGGCGTCTGCTTTACACAGGACTCTTTCAGCAATGGAAGAAGGAAACAGTGTAATGGTAGTAATTGGACCAGAAGGCGGATTGAGTGAAAAAGAAGTCAGAGCACTTCAGAAGGCTGGAGGCATAAGCTGTGCTTTTGGACCGAGAATACTCCGTACAGAAACGGCACCGCTGTATGCCCTGTCTGTGCTTTCCTACCATTTTGAATTATTGAGGTGAAAAGGTATGCGTAAAGTAGCATTCCATACGTTAGGGTGCAAAGTGAACCACTATGAAACAGAGGCAATATGGCAGCTGTTTCAAAAAGAAAATTATGAAAAAGTAGAATTTGATCAGACGGCGGATGTATACGTCATCAATACGTGTACTGTGACGAATACAGGCGATAAGAAGAGCCGGCAGGTTATTCGGCGGGCGGTGCGGAGAAATCCAGATGCCGTAATATGTGTCACCGGCTGCTATGCCCAGACTTCTCCAGCGGAAGTAATGGCTGTACCCGGCGTGGATATTGTAGTCGGTACTCAGGACAGGCATAAAATGATTCCCTATATTGAACAGTTCCAGCAGGAGAGAGAACCGATCAACGGAGTAGGTAATATTATGAAGACAAGAGTGTATGAAGAGCTTGACGTACCTTCTTTTACCGATCGGACCCGTGCTTCTCTTAAAATACAGGAAGGCTGCAATAATTTCTGCACATTCTGCATTATTCCATGGGCAAGAGGCCTGCTGCGTTCAAGGGATCCGGAAGAAGTGTTGAAGCAGGCCCGTCAGCTCGTGGAAGCAGGCTATAAAGAAATTGTTCTCACAGGTATCCATACAGGGGGATACGGAGAAGATATGAAAGATTATAACCTTGCCCGGCTTCTTAAAGAACTCGAAAACGTGGAAGGGCTTAAGCGAATCAGAATTTCTTCCATTGAAGGAAGCCAGATTACAGATGAGGTAATTCAGGCGATTGATGCTTCGGATAAAATTGTCAGACACCTTCATGTACCGATGCAGTCGGGGTCTGATACAGTATTAAAACGTATGCGCAGGAAATACACGATGGAATTTTATAAAGAGCGCGTAGACCGCCTGAAGGAAGCTCTCCCGGGACTTGCAGTAACTTCCGATGTTATCGTCGGATTTCCAGGTGAAACAGACGAAGAATTTCAGGAGACATACGATGCGGTAAGAGATATCGGATTCTCAGAGCTTCACGTCTTCCCTTATTCCAAGCGTACAGGTACACCGGCTGCACGGATGACAGATCAGGTAGATGACGACCGTAAACACGCAAGAGTGCGCAGCCTGATCGAATTGTGCAATCAGCAGGCGAAAGAATACGCCTCGCTTTTTGAAGGAGAAGTACTGGAAATGATTCCGGAAGAAGCAGACAAAGAAAACAGCAGCCTTTTAACAGGATATACGGATAACTATATGAAGGTGAAAGTGGAGCTGCCGGAACAGTACATTGGAGAAATTGTAAAAGTGAAAATAACAAAGGCAGGTTATCCATTTAACGAAGGAATTTTTGTTAAAAAGGAGAACGAAACTGCTTTTTCAGTACTGTCATAAAAATCCAATATTGACCTGAAGGAGCAAATCTTATATAATCTATCTATACATGCAGTAATGTATGTGTTACTGGTTGTCCGGAGGGAGGGATACAGAATGGCAGAAACACGAGTTCGCAAAAATGAAAATCTCGATACTGCTCTTCGTCGTTTTAAGAAAACGATGTCTAAAGAAGGGACTTTAGCGGAGGTAAAAAAGCGCAAGCACTACGAAAAGCCTAGTATTCGCCGCAAGAAAAAGTCTGAAGCAGCTCGCAAGCGTAAGTTCTAAGGAGAGGGTTGCCGTGTCTTTATCGATTCTTGATAAGCTTAATCAGGACATGAAAGAGGCCATGCGTGCGAAAGAGAAGCAGCGCCTGACCGTGATCCGTTCTGTGAAAAGCTCTGTTCAGAATGAAGCGATCAACGCTGGTCACGAGCTATCTGATGAAGAAGTGCTTACTGTGTTGAATCGGGAAATGAAGCAGCGCCGCGAATCCCTCCAGGAGTTCGAAAAAGCCGGCAGAGAAGATCTTGTGGATAAAATACAGCAGGAAATCTCTATACTGGCAGACTATATGCCTGAACAGTTGTCCGACAAGGAGCTGCAGGCGGTTGTCGACGAGACGATTGCAGAAACCGGTGCCTCCTCAAAGGCCGATATGAGCCGGGTGATGGGAGCCGTGATGCCGAAAGTAAAAGGCAGAGCAGATGGTACCGCAGTCAGAAGTCTCGTTCAGCAGTCTTTAAAATAAGTTAACGAATGAAAGCACAGGATCAAATCCTGTGCTTTTTTGTTTTTCTCTTTTGATGACCACTGCTGTTAATTGTCAGGAACTTTGCTGGTTCGGAATACAGAAAAACTGCTGAGGCCCTTATAATACTATCCTCGACTTTTAAAGCAGTTTTTTATATTGTTCTGAATCAATTTCATGAGTAAAGTTTTAAAAAACAAATGGGGGGGTTCCTGTTAAACTTTTCGTCTGCTTAAAAGACTGAAGGGGGAGACGGTGAGGCGACGTATGAAGGATTCGTTGCAGCCTGAAGTATTCCTCCAGTCCTCAACAGCGGCCGCAGCGTTATATTGGATTAGTTATGAACTTCCTTTCATGCCATAAAGTGAAAAATTTCAGCCTGAGGTTCCCGCGGATTCAGTTTTCTGTAACTTTATGCTTAGAAATTTGTATACGGATGAATAATGAATTTCACATTAGGGTATAGAAAAATAAGCTAAAGGAGGAATATAAATGACTAAAGAAACTCATTTTGTAATTTGGAGAAGTGGATCGTACGTAGAATTATCTCCAATTCTCCCAGATACCCAGCTCATCCACTATGAGGTAGAACTTGATAGTGCAGAAAAAGGAAATCTGGAAGACAAACTGGCAGAAGTACGGAGTGGAGATGTTATGCCTGAACAGGTATTCGGTTCTCCATTTGATGAAACAAAAGATGAGAAAGAAAAAATGGAACTGGGAGAAGATGAAAACGACTTGTTTCATTTAATCTACAAGTATGGTTCCACGAAAACAAAAAAACAGCTGGAAGAGCTGTATTACGAATCCTGATAGTAAATTGAATTTCCCTGTGGATGAAAAGCCGTCCCTGTATAATAAGGGCGGCTTCCGGACGATGGCCTGTCAATTTGAGCGACAGGCTTTTTGAATGCCGGCATACTGCCTTTATCTTTTCCCGCTCCGGTGCGTCGACTGCTTCCAGGTTTATACACGCTCCTGCTCAAAAAATGCACTGGCACTATAAAGGAAAAGAGTAGAAAAAATGGTTTGGCTACATAAACTCTGAAACTTTCCCCGGTTTCGTACGTAAGCTATACTGTAACTATAGGTACAGGAGAGGAGGCCGGAAAAGTGAAACTGACTCGGATTGCCCTGTATTCAGCGCTGCTCGCAGTCGCTTTTGTTCTAATCTGGGTTTCACCTTCCCAGGCAGAAGATGGAGAAGGTCAGACTGTCTTCTTTGTTCCCGTGGAGGAAACGGTGGAACGTGGACTTGAAGCTTTTATGAAAAGGGCAGTGGAAACTGCTGAAGAAGAAAACGTTGATCACATCGTATTTGAAATGAACACCCCCGGCGGCCGGGTTGATGCAGCCGGAGAAATAGCTAAGATAGTCCGGGAAACGGAAATTCCCACTACAGCTTTCATTGTAAGGGAAGCTATGTCTGCCGGTGCCTATATATCGCTTAATGCGAACGAAATCGTCATGCAGCCGGGCACCGAAATGGGATCCGCTCAGGTGATCGATGGGACAGGACAGGCAGCGGACGATAAAGCACAGTCGGCGTGGCTCGGCAATATGCGGTCAGCGGCCGAAATAAATGACCGGGATCCCCGGTATGCTCTCGCTATGGCAGATCCCTCCATTGAGCTGGAAGATCTCAACGTTGGAGAAGGAGAACTTCTTACGCTGACTGCTTCAGAAGCGCTTTCAGTAGGGTATGCAGAAGCGGTAGTTGACGACCGGGAAGAATTAATGGAGTATTTAGGACTTGAGGAAGCTTCCCAGGAAGAATTCGAACTCAGCCTGGCTGAAAATATTGCCCGGCTCGTAACTCACCCCGTAGTAATTCCAATTCTTCTCTCTATCGGGGGACTTGGACTTATACTGGAGCTGTACTCACCGGGTTTTGGTATACCGGGAATTATGGGGGCTTCAGCTCTTTTTCTATTCTTTTTCGGGCATACGGTAGCTGGATTTGCTGGTCTTGAGTCACTTATTCTATTTGTTGTCGGGGCCGGGCTGCTTGTTTTGGAAGTTTTTTCGCCGAGCTTTGGTATCTTTGGTATACTCGGTCTCGGCGCGATTCTTGCAAGCCTTGTGCTCAGCTCTTTTTCAACAGTAAATATTCTTATATCTTTTGTGATTGCTATGCTCGTTACCATTGCCGGAATGGCACTGCTTATAAAGTATGCAGACCGTGCCGGTCCTATGAAGCGCGTTATACTGACAGATGCTACAACTTCCGAGCTCGGATATGTTTCCACTGAAACACGCAGCGAACTTCAGGGGAGCACGGGGAAAGCTCTTACCGTACTCCGGCCTTCAGGATCAGCCCTGATTAATGAGGAACGTCTTGACGTAGTATCCGAGGGAGGATATATTGAACAAGGTAGGAAAATAAAGGTCATTTCCGTTTCAGGGTCGAGGATTGTCGTCCGTGAAATTACGGAAGATGAAACTTTAAAAAAGAAGGAGGAAGATGAATAATGCCAGATCAAATCGGGGTGTATATCATCCTAGGGATTATCGTGATCGGGGTCGTCGTATTATTTACGTTCGTGCCGGTCGCACTGTGGATCTCTGCATGGGCAGCCGGCGTTAAGGTAGGAATTTTTCAGCTGGTTGGTATGCGGCTCCGCCGGGTAATCCCGCATCGTGTAGTCAACCCGCTCATCAAGGCGGTTAAAGCAGGACTGGACATCAGCACAAATAAGCTGGAAGGTCACTATCTTGCCGGGGGTAACGTAGACCGTGTAGTTAATGCGCTTATCGCCGCCCAGCGTGCAAATATTGAACTCACATTCGAACGCTGTGCAGCAATTGACCTTGCCGGCCGGGACGTACTGGAAGCAGTACAGATGAGTGTTAACCCGAAAGTAATTGAAACGCCGTTTATTGCCGGTGTAGCAATGGACGGAATTGAAGTAAAAGCTAAAGCACGTATTACAGTCCGTGCCAACATTGACCGCCTTGTCGGTGGTGCAGGTGAAGATACGGTTATTGCGCGTGTAGGTGAAGGTATTGTATCAACAATTGGTTCTGCGAACAGCCACGCAGCTGTCCTTGAAAATCCGGATATGATTTCCCAGACTGTACTTAAAAAAGGTCTGGATGCCGGAACAGCATTTGAAATTTTATCCATCGATATTGCTGATATTGATATCGGTAAAAACATTGGAGCAGGGCTTCAGACAGACCAGGCTGAGGCAGATAAGAAGATTGCCCAGGCAAAAGCTGAAGAACGCCGTGCGATGGCAGTAGCCCAGGAGCAGGAAATGAAAGCCCGAGTTGAAGAAATGCGTGCGAAAGTGGTGGAAGCTGAAGCTGAAGTTCCTATGGCTATGTCCGAAGCGCTCCGCCAGGGTAATCTCGGAGTAATGGATTATATGAACTACAATAATATTAAAGCGGACACTGATATGCGTGATTCTATTGGTAAAGCGACTGGTGATGGAGAGGAAGACGATTCCCAGCAGTCCCGCACTTCCAAGCTATGATGAGTAGAGAGGAGCGATCAGTATGACAGGTTTTATTAACCTTTTGTTGGAATCGCCGCTCCTTTTATTTCTTATTCTTGCTGCTATTTTCAGTTTTATACAGTCCCGGAACTCTTCTAAGCAGGAAGAATCAAGGGAGCGACCCCGACCTCAGCAGCAGGAGCAAGGGAGAACACAGCGTCCTCCCGGGGAAGGCCGTCCTGACATAGACTGGAAAGATATCTTTTTCGAACGGGAAGAGACGAAGCAGGAACCGAAAAAGCAGGAGCCGCAGAGACATGCACCTGCTGAGGCTGAGTCTTCAAAATCTATGACTGCTATTCAGGAGCATTATGAAAAAGCGAAGAAAAAGCAGCGCCGGGCAGAAGAGTCTGCCGGGAAAATAGAAAACTCCCCTATAGTTAAAGGAGATATTACCAGCCAGGCAAACCAGAAAATAGATCTGGACTTTAAAAACATCTCGAAACAGGATGTTGTGAAAGGTGTAGTATGGTCTGAAGTACTGGGGAAGCCGCGTTCAAGACAGAAAAAGCACCGTTAATACTTTTTGTTAAAGAAGTATTAACTGAAAAGATGGAAAAGCGTCGTGACTTTAAGGTCCCGGCGCTTTTTTTATTAAATAAGGAGATGGCCGATTTTCGAAGCGGCGGCAATGTTCCGGATTTAAAAGAAGAACCGTTACTTTTTATAGATTCCCGGGAATACATATAATTATAAAACGTTTTGCACCTCGTTAGCGGGAGTGGTAAAGTAAAGGTAGTTTACAGAAAACACCTCTTAAAGTTAAGGAGACTGAGGCTATTGACAGAATTGAACCGTACGATAGCTATTCCGGCGGATAGTGCAAATGAAGTTCAGGCCCTTTTCGGCCCGAATGACAGGCATCTTTCCCGGCTGGAAGAAGCATACAATATATCCCTTGTAACACGGGGGCAGGACATCATTGTTCAGGCGGATGAAGAAAAGGCAAAGCAGATAGAAGATATAATGGTTACACTGCTCCAGCTTATCCGCAAAGGAATAAGAATTCATGAGCGTGACGTAATATATGCGGCCCAGCTGGCTAAAGAAAACATGCTCGGTGAAATGAACGAACTGTACGATGATAAAATTACAGTTACAGCCAAAGGAAAGCCGATACTCGCTAAAACATTAGGGCAGAGGCACTACGTTTCCTCCATCCGTAAAAACGATGTAGTTTTTGGAATCGGTCCTGCCGGCACAGGAAAGACTTATCTCGCTGTTGTACTCGCAGTGCACGCGCTCAAAGAAGGGCACGTCCAGAGGATTGTGCTTACCCGCCCGGCTGTAGAGGCGGGGGAAAGCCTTGGTTTTCTTCCGGGAGACTTGAAAGAAAAGGTGGATCCTTATCTCAGACCTCTCTACGACGCGCTCCACGATGTCTTCGGGACCGAGCATACAGCGAGGCTGATTGAACGGGGAACGATAGAGATTGCTCCGCTCGCGTATATGAGAGGAAGAACTCTCGATGATGCTTTTGTTATTCTGGATGAAGCGCAGAACACAACCCCGGAGCAGATAAAGATGTTTTTGACCCGTCTTGGGTTCGATTCCAAAATGGTCATAACCGGGGATTTAACGCAGGTGGATCTTCCCGCCGGCAAAAAATCCGGCTTGAAAACAGCTTTGCATACCTTAAAGAAAGTTGATGGAATATCTGTTATTTATCTGCAGTCAACAGATGTTGTCCGTCATTCTCTCGTACAGAAAATTATTGATGCTTATGATAAAGAAGAAGTGAAAAAGCCGGATAAAATCTGAAGCGTGGATGAGTGTATCTCATGCACGCTTTCCATTACCTTCAGGTGCGGAGAGGAGGGAACTGCTTGGCAGACCGCTCATCTATAGATCAGCAGAAATGGTGGAAGCAAATAAAGGACCATCCCTATATCCGATTTATTTTATTTTTAACAGCAGGTCTGATAACATTTGCCCTGCTCTTCACTAATACTGCTCCGGAAAATCTCGATGTAGAAACCGGAGAAGTTTCTCCTGAAGACATCCGTTCACCTGTTACTGTGGAGGATAGAGAAGAAACAGAAAGAAGACAACAGGAAGCCGCCGGAAGTGTGGAGCCTGTTTACTCATTAAAATCAAGGTACGCTGATAATCAGCTCGAGCGGCTGAACGATGTTTTTCAGTCTGTGCGGCTTGTGCAGCTCGAAATTCGTGAGCAGGAAGGTGAACTTGCAGCAGTTGGTGATGAAGGAGCGGAAAATTCGGAAGAAGCAGAGCTCTGGACAAGAGCCGAGCAGATGGATGAACTGCGTTCCAGATTTTCCCCTGAGATTGGAGAACAGCTCGAGGAGGACACATTTGAAACCCTCCTGGACGCCTCTTCAGAGGAACTGCAAAATATGCAGGAAACAGTAGGCAGTGCAGTATACGATGTTATGTCAGAAGAGATCGGACTGAACGAAGTTACAGAAGCCCGTGACAGTGCCGAATCACGTGTAAGAGCAGCTTCTGTCAGAAGAACGATGGAGGATGCTATGGCAGACCTGGCACGCCACAGTATTACTCCGAACTATATGATTGACGAAGAAGCTACCATGGAGGCACGTGAGGCAGCTGCCGAAGAAGTGGATCCTGTATTGATCCGCGAGGGAGAACTCATTGTGGAGGAAGGGCAGGTTATTACTTCAGAAATATATAACCAGCTGAATCTGGCAGGGTTGACGGAGGAAAATTCCGCTCTGGTTCCCTTCAGTGGACTAGCGCTGATTATTACGCTGCTTATGGTGATGCTTTCTCAATATTTAAGTCAGGCAAACACAAGCTTAAAATCCAATAATACACACCTTCTGCTTTTTGTACTTATATACACTGTTACTCTCGTTATCATGAAGCTGACGAGTCTGCTCCAGGTGTATGATGTAGAAGGAATTGTCTACATTGTCCCGGCAGCTGCAGGGACTCTTCTCGCAGGCATGCTGCTGCAGAAGCGGGCAGCACTGTTTCTGAGTTTTCTTCTCAGCGTCGCGGCGGGAGTTATTTTCAACCAGCAGACGACAGCAGTAATGGATTACTCATATATGCTGTATGTATTTTTCAGCGGGGTAGCTTCGGTGTTTTTCCTGAATAAGTCGAATCGGCTTTCCTATATGCTGAAAACCGGAACATTGATTGCCGCAGTCAACCTGTGTGTCGTTGCAGCACTTCTGCTGCTGAAAGGGCTGCCTCTCCCTCTTGCTGAGACCGGATTTTATGCCGGATTTGCTGTGGCAGGCGGGTATGCTTCCATTATTCTGGCTGTCGGTCTGCTTCCATTTTTTGAAGCAGGATTTGGGGTGTTATCAGCTTCCAAACTGATTGAACTATCGAATCCAAATAAACCGCTTCTTAGAAAAATACTGCTGGAAGCGCCGGGGACGTATCACCATAGTGTGGTGGTGGCAAACCTTGCTGAAGGGGCGTGTGAAGCTATAGGCGCAAACGGTCTTCTCGCCAGAGTGGGAGCCTACTACCACGACATAGGAAAAACGAAAAAGCCTCAATATTTTATTGAAAATCAGCTTAAAATGGCAAATCCGCACGACAGAACTCCTCCAAAGAAGAGTGCAGAAATAATAATAGCCCATCCTTACGATGGGGCAGAAATGTTGAAAAAAGAGAGAATGCCCCGGGAGATTATTGATATAGCAGAGCAGCATCACGGAACGACGTTATTAAAATATTTTTATTTTAAAGCCAAAGAAGCCGGCGAAGAGCCTCAGGAACAAGAATACAGATATCCGGGACCGAAAGCATCTTCAAAAGAAAGTGCCGTAGTAGGTGTTGCAGACAGCGTGGAGGCCGCGGTAAGATCAATGCAGGCACCTACCCAGCAGAAAATCGAACAGCTTGTTAAAAAGATTATTAATGACAGACTGGAAGACGGTCAGTTCGACGAATGCGATCTCACGTTAAAGGAGCTTCATATCGTCTATACTTCTATTTGCGAAACGTTAAAAGGCACGTTCCATTCCAGAATAGATTATCCGGAAGATGACAAACTTCCAAAAGCGGAGGGAAAATAGGATGAACGATTTTGATATCGAAATAACGGACCATACCGGGCAGCTCACAAAAGAGCAGAGCAGTCTTATCAGACAGGTAATTGCAACAGCGATGACAAAGGAAAAAGTTGCTGCCGGTTCAGAAGTGTCGCTGAGTATTGTGGATGACGAAGAAATTCAGAATTTAAACCGGGATTACAGGGGGAAAGACCAGCCGACAGACGTACTTTCCTTCGCCCTTAATGAAGGATCGGAGGATCCGGGACCGATGGAGAATGTACCGAACATCATGGGGGATGTAGTTATATCAATGGAGAGAGCTGCCGCCCAGGCCGCAGAATACGGCCACTCCCTTGACAGGGAACTCAGTTTTCTTGCAGTGCACGGCTTTCTCCACTTAAATGGTTATATTCACGAATCGGAAGAAGAAGAGAAAGAAATGTTTACACTTCAGGAAGAGATATTGAAAGCTCATGGAATCGAAAAATAACCGTTCGTTTGTTTCCTGGACCCGGTTGAAAAAAAGTTTTTACTATGCTTCGCAGGGGATTGCTTATACGTGGAAAAATGAACAGAATTTTCGTATCCACACGAGTGCAGCGGTCGTTGTTTTTGTTGCTGCTCAATTATTAAACGTTTCAGCTGCTGAACAGGCACTGCTCGCTGTCTCTATAGGCGCGGTTCTATGCCTGGAGCTGCTCAATACTTCCATTGAGCACATAACAGATCTTATTATCCAGACGTTTGATGAAAGAGCCAAAATAATTAAAGATACAGCAGCCGGGGCGGTTCTTGTATTTTCAGCAACGGCTGCTGTCGTTGGAATGATTATTTTCATACCCAGGATTGTACATATTTTATTTTAAATAAAGGCGGGATCAGCATGATGAAAAGAGAGGAACTGATTAAAAAAGCGGAAGAAGCAAGAAATCAGGCATACGTACCCTACTCCAAGTTTGCAGTAGGAGCTGCACTGGAAACAAAAGACGGCCGGGTATACGGCGGATGCAACATAGAGAACGCGGCTTACAGCATGTGTAACTGCGGTGAGCGTACTGCGATTTTTAAAGCTGTTTCTGAAGGCGAAAGGGACTTTGCCGCGCTTGCGGTTTCAGCGGATACTGATGGACCGGTCTCTCCATGCGGAGCCTGCCGGCAGGTAATGGCAGAGCTTCTGCAGCAGGACACCGTAATTTATCTGTCCAATCTTAAAGGTGATATTGAGGAAACGACAGTAGCGACTCTCCTGCCTGGAGCGTTTTCCAAGGAGGATCTTCATGGATAAGGAAGTTTATAAATCAGGTTTTGCGGCACTTATAGGCAGACCGAACGTAGGTAAATCAACGCTGTTGAACCAGCTTCTCGGGCAGAAGATAGCGATTATGAGCGATAAACCCCAGACAACCCGTAATCGGGTTCAAGGCGTTTATTCTGAGGAACGTGGACAGATCGTCTTTATTGATACGCCGGGGATCCATAAACCGAAGCACCGCCTCGGGGATTTTATGGCAAAAGCTGCGCAGAGCACACTGAAGGAAGTAGATGTAGTATTATTTCTTGTAGATGCAAAAGAAGGAAGAGGAGCCGGAGATGACTTTATTATCGAGCGTCTACGTAACGTGCAGACTCCGGTTTTCCTTATAGTAAATAAGATTGACCAGGTGCACCCCGATGAGCTGCTTCCTCTCATTGCTTCTTATCAGGAAAGTTATGCATTTGATGAGGTCATTCCTGTCTCCGCTATAGAAGGTAACAATGTCGGAACACTCGTGGATCAGGTGTTTGCCAAGCTCGAGGAGGGTCCCCGCTTTTATCCGGAGGATCAGGTGACGGATCATCCCGAAAGGTTTCTTATGTCTGAAATGATCAGGGAAAAAGTCCTGCATTTAACCCGCGAAGAAATTCCGCACTCCATAGCTGTCGATATTGAACAGATTAAGGAGCGCGAAAACAGCGATACATTATACGTTGGAGCCGTGATAGTAGTAGAAAGAAGTTCCCAGAAAGGAATTCTTATCGGGCGCCAGGGAAAGATGCTTAAAGAAATTGGTCAGCGTGCACGGGAGGATATACAAAATCTGCTGGGAACGAAAATATTTCTTGAGCTTTGGGTGAAAGTGGAAAAAGACTGGCGGAATAAACCGAAATATCTCAGGGAATTCGGCTACGATCAGGACGAATACTAAACCAGGCCGGGCGGAGGGAGTTCAATGCTGCAAAAAGTAGAAGGAATTGTACTCCGGACAACAGATTATGGTGAGAACCATAAAATAATTACTATCTATTCCCGTGAAAACGGAAAAACTGCTCTTATGGCGAGAGGGGCTAAAAAAACGAAAAGTAAATTTGCCTCGGCAAGCCAGCTGTTCGTCCACGGAGTTTTTATTTACCACCAGTCCCGGGGAATGGGAAGTCTTAATCAGGCGGATATAGTGGACTCTTTCCGATATATACGCAGTGATCTGATGAAAACAGCCTACGCTTCCTATGCCGTGGAGCTGCTGGATAAATTGACGGAGGATAAACAGCCGGCTGCTCCGCTTTTCGATCTGCTGCTTCAAATATTTTCACGAATGAACGAAGAAGATGATCCGGAAATTCTCATACGTATTTTCGAAACGAAAATGCTTTACGTATCCGGGGCTGCACCGGTGCTGAATGCCTGCGTAAACTGCGGAAATATGGATGAAATTACACGTTTCTCCCTGAAGTATGCAGGTGTCCTCTGCCGCCACTGTGCTCATATCGATGATAGGCCGTCTCCAGCAGGGCCCCATGCAGTAAAGCTGCTCCGGCTTTTCCAGCAGATCAACCCTTCAAGAATAGGAAAAATTTCCGTAAAATCGTCAACGAAAAAAGAGCTTAAGGACACGCTGGAGGCATATTACGAAGAATATGTCGGAGTGTATATTAAAGCCAAGCGTTTTCTTAAACAAATGGAGGATCTTGAAGCAGGAAATCTTGACAGCGGCAAGGATTTCTCGTAGTATTTAAACACGTATAAAAGCTGTGTGGAAGAAGAATAGTACCTGAAGACAGAATCATTTTGTCAGCGAGTCCGGGATAGTGCAAGCCGGGTGATTACTGCTCAGGGAAGGCGCTTTGGAGCAGTACGCAGAAAGTGGTGCCGGAATGGCACAAATAGGGTGGAACCGCGGGTAACTCTCGTCCCTATATCTTGACTCAAGATATAGCGGCGGGAGTTTTTTTGCCGCGGAGTCAACTAATGACAATGGAGGGATTGTAATGAACGTACAGGAGATGATCTTAACACTGCAGGACTTCTGGGGAAAGCAGAACTGTCTGCTTCTTCAGCCGTACGACGTCGAAAAAGGGGCAGGGACAATGAACCCTATGACGTTTTTAAAAAGTATCGGCCCCGAACCGTGGAACGCCGCCTACGTGGAGCCTTCACGACGGCCGGCTGACGGAAGGTACGGAGAAAATCCAAACCGTCTTTACCAGCATCATCAATTCCAGGTAGTAATGAAACCGTCCCCGGACAATATTCAGGAGTTATACCTTGAAAGCCTGAAAAAGTTAGGTATTAACCCGGATGAGCATGATATTCGCTTTGTAGAGGATAACTGGGAAGCACCCACACTGGCAGCCTGGGGCCTCGGCTGGGAAGTATGGCTCGACGGAATGGAAATCACCCAGTTTACTTATTTCCAGCAGGTAGGGGGACTGGAAGCAAATCCTGTTACCGTGGAGATCACCTACGGAATTGAACGGCTCGCCTCCTATATTCAGGACAAGGAAAATGTATACGATCTGGAGTGGGTCGGTGATTTTACGTACGGTGATGTGTTCAGGCAGAATGAATATGAACAGTCCAAATACTCATTCGAAGCGGCTGACCGTACGATGCTGTTCGATCTGTTTGCAACATACGAAAAAGAAGCGAAAAGAACACTGGAACTCGGTCTTGTTATTCCTTCCTACGACTATGTCCTGAAATGCTCCCACGTTTTTAACCTGCTTGATGCCCAGGGAGCTATTTCTGTTACAGAGCGCACAGGCTACATTGGAAGAGTCCGGACACTTGCAAGAAACTGTGCCGCAACTTATTATGAATCCCGGGAAAAACTCGGCTTCCCGATGCGTAAGGAGGAGAAAAGCTATGAATAAAAAAACTCTCTTATTTGAAATCGGGCTGGAAGAAATGCCGGCGCGTTTTGTGACCGGTGCAATGAATGAACTTGCCGAACGGCTCGTAAAATGGATGGAAGAACGCAGCATTGATTATGATCATGTTAACCGTTTCTCTACTCCGAGAAGACTGGCCGTCCAGGTGACCGGAATGCCCGAAAAGCAGCCGGACACGGAAGAAGAAGCGAAGGGGCCGGCAGAGAAAATTGCTGTAAAGGATGGCAGCTGGACGAAAGCCGCTGAAGGATTTGCGCGCGGCCAGGGTGTATCGCCGTCCGACCTGTACATGAAACAATATAAAGGTGAAAATTACGTGTTTGCAAAAAAGCATACTCAAGGTAAAGAGCTGGAAACACTTCTTCCGGAAATCAAGGAAGTTATGCTTCAGCTTACTTTTCCTAAAAATATGCGCTGGGGCAGCTATGAACTGCGCTACGTCCGGCCGATCAAATGGATTACTGCTTTATTTGGTGAGGAGATAATCCCGTTTGAAGTAACAAATGTGACATCCGGAAGAACCACGTGGGGACATCGTTTTCTTGGAGAATCTGCTGAACTGAAAAGTGCAGGGGATTACGAAAACGTTCTTTTATCACAGCACGTGATTGCAGACCCGGAGGAAAGAAAAAATGCTATTCATAACCAGATAAAAGAAATTGCGGCAGCTGAAAACTGGAACGTCCCTGTGAACGAAGGTCTTCTTGAAGAAGTTAATAACCTTGTGGAGTACCCTACCGCTCTCTCAGGAGATTTTGATAAGAATTTTCTCAGCGTCCCGGCAGAAGTATTAATTACCTCAATGCGGGAACATCAGCGCTACTTTCCGGTGATGAACCAGGAAGGAGAGCTTCTTGCACATTTCATCACTGTCCGCAATGGAGACCACCGCCATCTGGAAAATGTCCAGAAAGGTAATGAAAAAGTACTGCGGGCCCGGTTGGCCGATGCTGAATTTTTCTTTGCTGAAGACAAGAAGGTTTCTCTCGAAGACCGCCTTCCCAAGCTTGCATCCGTTGTGTACCATGAGGATCTCGGAACTATTGCAGATAAAACCGAAAGAATCCGGCAGCTTACTGCACTGCTTGCAGATAAAACACAAGTCTCTGAGGAAACGAAAAAGACCGCCGACCGGGCAGCTCAACTGTGCAAAGCAGATCTTGTCACGCACATGGTGGATGAATTTCCGGAGCTTGAAGGCAGAATGGGAGAATACTATGCTCTTCATGATGGGGAAACGCCGGAAACTGCTCTGGCTGTAAAAGAGCACTATCTTCCTAAACAGTCCGGGGATAAGACACCTTCCTCTGAAGCGGGGAGCCTGGTCAGTGCAGCAGACAAGCTCGACACACTCGTAACGAGTTTTGGTATAGGGAATATACCGACAGGTTCTCAGGATCCCCACGGCCTCCGCAGGCAGACGGCGGCGGTTCTCCAGATCTATCTGGCCGACGGATGGGAATTTAATTTATCTGATTTAATACAAGAAGCGGTGGATCACACCGATTCGCTCAGTCTTCTTAAAAAAGATAAAGAATCAGTTCTCAAAGATCTGCAGGAATTTTTTAAACTCCGGTGGAAAAACCTTCTTAAAGACCGCGGTGTACGGTACGATGTAGCAGAAGCGGTTATGGAGACCGGGCTGAACTACCCTGGGCTCATTGTAAAAAAAGCAGAATTTCTAATGAACCGTCTGGAGAGCCCGGAATTCAAAAAAGAAGTGGAAGCTTTCAGCCGGGTAACAAACATTTCACGCAAAGCATCTGAGTTGGACAATACAATGGATGAAGAGCTTTTCGAGCAGCAGGAGGAAAAAGACCTGGATGCTGCAGTTAAAGAAGCAGCTAAAGAGGCCTCCGAAAGCCTTGCATCTGACAGCGTGGAAAAAACGTATGAATCGTTACAGAAGCTGGTGCCATATATTCATAATTATTTCGATCATATTATGGTGATGGCAGAAGATGAAAAAATAAAGGCAAACAGACTGGCACAGATGAAACAGACAGCTGCCTTGATTCTCTCATTTGCAGAATTTCAGAAAATCGTGTTCCACTCTCAAAGTTAACAGCACTTTAAATACGGTGCGTAAAGGCGGTGAAAAATGTGGAATTATCAGCTAGACAGCAGCGTATCGTAGAGATTGTTAAAGAAAAAGGTCCAATCACCGGTGAGAAAATTGCAGATATTCTGGAATTGACCAGAGCTACACTCAGGCCGGACCTCACAGTACTCACTATGTCCGGCTACCTGGATGCCAGGCCGAGAGTAGGCTATTACTATACAGGGAAAACAGGGAGTCAGCTTTTTCAGGAGCGGCTTTTGAAAATGAAAGTCAAAGATTTTCAGTCCATTCCTGTAGTCATACCTGAAAATTCCTCTGTTTACGATGCAATTTGTTCCATGTTTCTGGAAGACGTTGGAACATTGTTCGTTGTAAATGAAAACGGGAAGCTGATCGGGATTGTTTCCAGAAAAGACCTTCTCAGAGCCAGCATGGGAAAGCAGGACCTGGAAGCTCTGCCCATCGGTATTATTATGACGAGAATGCCGAACGTAACGACATGTACAGCAGAGGATTCCATGCTGGAAATCGCTAATAAGCTTATCAGCAAGCAGATCGACGGCCTCCCTGTGGTGAAAAAGGATGACAATGGAGAATATGATGTCATCGGTCGTATTACTAAAACTAATATAACGAAAGCCTTTGTTTACATCGGGGCGGAAGAGTAAAGCTGAAGAAAGGAAGCGGTACTATGTCTGAGAAGCAGGACCACGTTACTGTATATGTGCTTTCTGACTCGGTAGGTGAAACTGCTGAGCTCGTAGTAAAAGCAGCGATAAGCCAGTTCGATGAAAATAAAACGACTATCCGTAGAATTCCTTACGTCGAAGATATAGGTACTGTTGATGAAGTAATAGCGGAAGCGCGGGATAACCAGGGCATGATTGCTTTTACGATGGTACTTCCGGACGTGAAACAGCACATTGTTAAACGTGCGAACGAAGAAGGGCTGCCTGTCTATGATATACTCAGCCCTCTTCTGACGATGATGGAAGAGCGGCTGCGGGTACCGCCCAAAAATGAATCGGGCCTGATTCATACACTTGACGAAGATTATTTTCGTAAAGTGGAAGCAATAGAATTTGCTGTGAAATACGACGACGGCAGAGATCCAAGAGGAGTTTTAAGAGCGGATGTTGTGCTTGTGGGAGTCTCCAGAACGTCTAAAACACCTCTTTCCCAGTATCTCGCTCATAAACGGCTGAAAGTAGCAAACGTTCCCCTCGTCCCGGAAGTAGAGCCTCCGGAGGAGCTGTTCAACATAAGTCCTGAAAAAATAGTCGGGCTGAAAATCAGCCCCGGAAAATTAAATGGGATCCGTACAGAGCGTCTGAAGGCTCTTGGATTGAAATCAGAGGCTAACTACGCCACACTGCAGCGGATTGAAGAAGAGCTCAGCTATTCGGAAGAAGTAATGAAACGTCTTGGCTGCCGTGTCATTGATGTTTCAGCGAAGGCCGTAGAAGAAACAGCAAATATTATTTTCCAGATGGTACAGTCTGATTAGAAATAAATTTCAGAAGCAGCACCCATCGGACCTGCGCTGCCGGTGGGTCCTTTTGAATTTTCCGCTGGCTATTTTTAAGAATATCTATTATAATGAAGTGTTGAGTTTAAAAGAAAATTAGATTTTCGAAACAAGCAGGATTTTTTATTATAAAGAACGAATCTCTTTTAAGGTGAAGATTTATTAAAGTCCGAAAAGATATTCTTGCAATGACAGCTGATACTGAAAGAACTTGAGATAAAGAGGATAACTATGCTTACCATATATATTGATGCTGATGCCAGTCCGGTCGTGAAAACTGTATTATCCATGAGAGAAGAACTGAAAGCTCGTGTAGTTCTCGTTCATTCCCGGTCTCATCTTCGCAGAGATGCTCTGCCGAAGGATGTCCAGGTAATTATCGTGGAGTCCGGCCCGGATGCGGCAGACTATGAAATAGCCGGCCGGGCTGAAAAAGGAGATATCGTCATTACAGATGATCTCGGGCTCGCAGGTATAGTCCTTTCCGGAGGAGTCAAAGTAGTGAACTCTTCAGGTAAACTGATCCAGCATCAGGAGATGGATCTTCTTCTGGAAATCCGTCATGCTGCACAAAAGGAACGACGCCGGGGGAAGTATCGTTCAGGGCCCGCTAAAAGGACGATAGAGGATGAAAAAGCTTTTGCGGCTTCTCTGAGAAAGGCTGCTGCAGACTGTACATAAGTATCTCTTTGACTAACAGAGGTGGTGACAAAGCATGGCCCAGCGTATTCCTGAAGAGACGGTGGAGAAAGTCCGGAGGGAACTGGATATAGTTGATGTCGTAAGTGAGTATGTACAGCTGAAAAAGCAAGGCCGCAATTTTACCGGACTCTGCCCATTCCATGGAGAAAAAACACCTTCTTTCTCTGTCTCCCAGGATAAGCAGCTTTATCACTGTTTCGGCTGCGGAGCGGGAGGCAGTATATTTACTTTTGTAATGGAATTTGAAGGACTGAGTTTTCTGGAAACAGTGCAGAAACTGGCTTCTAAGACATCTGTCGAACTTCCGGAAATAGCTCCGGAACAAAGTACACCCGAGCAGGAAGAAGCTGGCGTCTGGTACGATGGCCACGAACTCGCTATGAAGCTTTACCATCATCTGCTTGTTTCCTCCCCCGAAGGCAGGAAAGCTCGTGAATATTTAAGGAAGCGTGGATTCACGAAAGAAATGATTGAGCGGTTTCAGCTGGGATATGCTCCTGATTCATGGTCTTTTCTGACCGATTTTCTTCAGAAAAGAAATTTTCTCCCACGCGATATGGCAGACTGTGGGCTGCTTGCCTTAAGAGAAAGCGACGGCAGACCATTTGATCGTTTTCGGAACAGAATTATGTTTCCTATATGGGACAAGTCAGGCAGAGTTATAGCTTTTGGAGGGCGTGTGCTGGAGGCGGACGACAAGCCGAAATATTTAAATAGTCCAGAATCCCAGGTGTTCAATAAAAGCCGGCTTCTCTACTACTTCCACGGTGCCAGGCCGGCTGTGAAACGTAAAAATGAAGCTGTCCTGTTCGAAGGATACGTTGATGTTATATCTGCATTCCGTGCGGGTATAGAACATGGAGTAGGGGCACTCGGGACGGCACTTTCAGAAGAGCAGGCGAAAATGCTCCGCCGAAATGCTGATAGAGTGATCCTCTGTTACGACGGAGATGAAGCAGGGCAGAAAGCGGCCTGGAAGAACGCGGAGATTTTAAAAAAATCCGGGCTGGAGGTCTTTGTAGCTGCACTTCCGGAAGGAATGGACCCGGATGATTATATTAAAGAGTACGGGGCTGACCGTTTCGCCGATACTGTAATTGGCCAGCCCCGCACTTTAATGGAATTTAAATCTGTTTATCTGCGCAGAAATAAAAATATGTCCCAGGAAGCGGATCAGCTTCGTTTCGTAGAAGAAATGCTGATTGAAATCAGCAGACTTCCTAAAGCGATAGAAAGAGATCATTATATCAGACGGCTGGAAGAAGAATTCTCTTTATCTTATGATGTCCTGAAGCAGGAAATGAAGGAACACGTCCAGAATAATGTACAGGCGCGGACTAAACAGCAGAAACAAATACAGCGGAAAGTCACTGCCGAGCAGGTAAGAAAAATGCTTACAGCAGATGAGAAGGCAGAAAGTGACCTCATTGCCATGATGATTCATTCAAGGGAAGCTGCCGAAGATGTTGAGAATCGGATCGGTTCTGCTTTTCAATACGAAACTTATCAGGCGCTTGCGGCACTTCTTTACAGTTTCTATGCAGCCGGCCATGAAAGTGATCCCGCAGGATTTCTGGAAACAATCGGAGATGCGGAATTAAAGCAGACTGCTGCAGCACTTGCAATGAAGGAGGTCCACGTTGACCTTTCTGAGCAGGTGATGGAGGATTATGCCAGACAGATTATACACCGCACTCCTGCAAGAAAACAGATAGAGGAGCTTCAGCAGCTGATGAAACAGACAAATGACGTGGAGCAGCTTAAAAATTATGCCGCTAAGATGCTGGAGCTTAAAACGAAAATGCAGTAATCAGCACATCGGAGAAAAAGCACCTTGATAACGTGGAAGGAGGGATCGTATGGCTGAGAAACCAATCCGCCCGCTGGCGGAAGGAGATTTGACCATCGATCAGGTAAAAGAACAGCTTCTGGAATCCGGAAAGAAAAGGGGATCCTTGACATATGCTGAAATTACGGAACGCCTGGGAGCTTTTGATCAGGATTCCGAGCAGATGGATGAATTCTTTGAATACCTCGGAGAGCAGGGCGTGGAAATCATTAACGAAAGCGAAACGGTTCCAAGTCTGCAGCAGGTGGAAAAAGAAGAGGCGTTTGATCTGAATGATCTGAGTGTACCACCGGGAATTAAAATTAACGATCCGGTAAGAATGTATCTGAAAGAAATCGGACGTGTGCCGCTGCTTTCCGCAAAGGAAGAAATTGAACTGGCCAAAAAGATAGAAGACGGTGACGAAGAGGCGAAACGACGTCTTGCAGAAGCGAACCTCCGCCTTGTCGTCAGTATAGCAAAGCGTTATGTAGGCCGGGGAATGCTGTTTCTTGATTTAATACAGGAAGGTAACATGGGTCTCATCAAAGCGGTTGAAAAATTCGATTATAATAAAGGATACAAATTCAGCACGTATGCTACTTGGTGGATACGCCAGGCTATTACGAGAGCTATTGCCGATCAGGCACGAACGATTCGTATTCCGGTTCACATGGTGGAAACGATTAATAAACTGATTCGCGTACAGCGTCAGCTGCTTCAGGACCTCGGTCGTGAACCTACACCGGAGGAGGTTTCTAAAGAAATGGACCTTACTCCTGACAAAGTACGTGAAATCCTGAAGATAGCCCAGGAACCTGTATCGCTCGAAACACCAATCGGGGAAGAAGACGATTCTCACCTTGGAGACTTTATAGAAGACCAGGAGGCGCTGGCACCGTCAGATGCTGCAGCTTATGAGCTGTTAAAAGAGCAGCTCGAAGATGTACTTGATACGTTGACAGACCGGGAGGAAAACGTTCTTCGACTGCGTTTCGGACTCGACGACGGCCGTACACGTACTCTGGAAGAAGTAGGAAAAGTATTCGGGGTAACGAGGGAGCGGATCCGGCAGATTGAAGCCAAAGCCCTTCGTAAACTGCGTCATCCAAGCCGCAGTAAACGTCTGAAGGATTTTCTGGAATAATACCTGCCGGCTGTGTATACAGCCGGCTTATTATTTGTTGATTCAAATTACGACACAGATATGCTGTATAGAAAGGAGTTACTATGGAGATTATAGGACATAGGGGATTTAAACGAAAACTCCCGGAAAATACGATGGCTTCTTTTAAGGCTGCCTCTGCTTTTCCAATACAGGGAATAGAATGCGACGTCCAATGGACAAAGGACCACGTGCCTGTTATTATCCATGATCCTGACGTAGACAGAACAACTTCCGGCAGTGGACCTGTTGCCTCACATACGTGGGAGGAGCTGAAGAAGCTGGACGCAGGAAGTTATTTTGATCCACGTTATGCCTCGGAAAGAATTCCTGCACTGGACGAACTCTGCAGTTGGATTTCAAGTAAAGAGCTTACCCTTCATCTGGAACTGAAGGAACAGACAGGCGTCAGTGAAGAAGCTTTTGTAGAGAGCTGCCTCGCTGTTTTAAAGCACCACGGGATAGTAATGAATACAGTGATATCGACTTTTTATCACCGGTATATCCGGGAAGTGAAAAAGCAGCAGCCGCTGCTCGAAACGGCATTGCTTACGAAAACTCCTTTCCGGAGGGGGCGTAATTACGCAAATAAAGTGGCAGCAGATGGTATTCACATCCGTCACAGTGTTCAGGCATCTATGTATTACCGTCCCTGGAAAAAGCAGGATATTACTGTGAGAGCATACAATATCCGGACACCCTTTGATTTTAACCGCTGCCGAAAAGCAGGGATAACTGGTGTTATTACAGACGATCCTGAACAGATGACGGCCCTCAACATTTGATTAATTTATGAACTTATACAACTGCGGTGGAAAGTTATTTTGAAAACACTTTCCATTCAGGGGTATTTCATATACAATGTAATAGAGTGAAAAACTGGCGTTTATCGCCTTATTTAATTTTGATTTCAGTGTAGTAAGGGAGGTACATACGTATGAGAGGAGCACCTCTATTCCCATTTGCAGCGACAGCTCTGCTTGGGCTTCTGCTTGTTTTTGCTTTATCGCTCGTAGGTCTTAACATCGGCGGGGAAGAAGCAGCAGAAAACAATGCAGAGGAAGGAAACAATGCAGAACAGGAATTTGATGACCCAATTGAACTCGGCGAGAGCGTCTATGAGGGACAGTGTGCATCATGCCACGGAGGCGAACTTGAAGGCGGAACAGGTCCGGCGCTTGATTCCGGCGATTACGACGAGGAAACTATTTTGACGGCAATTGAAGAAGGTCCGGGCAGCATGCCGGCAGGACTTGTGGACGGCGAAGAAGCCGACGCTGTTGCAGAATTTATTCTTTCCGAAAATTAATAACCAACAAAGCAGGGTGTCTTAAAGGATTTTCTTTTAAGACACCTTCTTTGTTGGTAAAATGTATGCAGATATGAGAAATTTTAAGAAAATAGGTGGTACAGGTGAATGAGCAGCATTTATCAAAACGGCTTGAAAAGGTAGCAGAATATGTATTGGAGGAAGGAACGGTTGCTGACATAGGTTCCGATCATGCCTATCTTCCCGTATATCTCGTAGGAAACGGGTTATGTGAATACGGAATTGCCGGAGAGCTTAATGAAGGCCCGTACGCTTCGGCTATTGAAAAAATCCGGGCAAATGATCTGGAAGGCCGGGTGGAAGCACGGCAGGGAGACGGTTTGAGCGTTCTTGAAGGAAGAAAAGCAGACACGGTAGTAATAGCAGGGATGGGCGGCCCATTAATTGTATCCATCCTGAAAAAAGGGCAGAAATATCTGCCGGACGTGAAAAGACTTGTTCTTCAGCCGAATGTAGCTGCTGATCAGGTGAGATACTGGCTGAAGAGCAATGGGTGGTCGTTAATCGATGAAGCTATAGTAATGGAAGATGGGCATGTATACGAAATACTCGCAGCAGACCGCTCAGGGGTGGACCCATACGAAGCGGATAAGATAAGAAAACAGCTTTGGCTGGGACCCTACTTAATGGAAAAACGGCCGGAAGCGTTTCATGTTAAATGGGAAAGGGAATATGATCAGCTGAAAAGAATATACAGTCAGCTGCAGCTCGCCAGACAAAAACAGGCAAGACACAGGGAAGAGGAACTGCAGCAAAAAATGAAATGGCTGGAGGAGGTATTGTATTGAAACAGGCACATGCTCAAACAATTATACAGGCATTTGAAAAATATTCTCCTAAACACCTTGCTGTGGAGGGGGATAAAATCGGACTGCAGGTAGGTTCTCTTCAGAAACCGGTTCGAAAAGTTATGGTAACGCTCGATGTGCTGGAACCGGTGGTTGATGAAGCTGTTGAGGCGGAAGTGGATTTAATTATCGCCCATCATCCGCTTCTTTTCCGTCCAATTAAAGTACTAAATACAGATACAGCCTATGGACGAACGGTTGAAAAACTGATTAAGCATGATATAACGGTTTACGCCGCGCACACTAATCTCGATGTTACAGAAGGTGGAGTCAACGACCTTATGGCTGATGCTCTTCAGCTGGAAAATACAGAAGTGCTCGTTCCCCTTTTTGAAGATACCTTGAAGAAACTCAGTGTTTTTGTTCCAGTAGATCACGCAGATGACCTTCGGGAAGCGCTCGGAAATGCGGGGGCAGGCCACATAGGCAATTATACGCACTGTTCCTTTTCAACAGAAGGCAGAGGGGCTTTCCGTCCCGAAGCAGGGGCAGATCCATTTATCGGAGAACCCGGCAAATTGGAAAGACCGGCGGAGGAAAAAGTAGAAACACTTTTTTATGCGTCAGAGGAAAAGAAAGTTCTGCAGGCAGTAAAAAAAGCCCATCCATATGAAGAAGTGGCCTACGATATTTTCGATATGGCGGTCCCTGGCAGGAAACAGGGGCTTGGGCGTATTGGCAGGCTTCCGGAAAAAACGACGCTGAATGATTTTGCAGAGAAAGTAAAAAAAGCATTCGGTGTCGAAGGGCTCCGGGTTGTCGGTGACGGGTCAGCTGAAGTGGAGAAAGTGGCAGTACTCGGCGGGGATGGAAACAAATATGCAATGACAGCCCTTCATAAAGGAGCTGACGTCTACGTAACCGGAGATCTGTATTTTCATGTAGC
This sequence comes from Alkalicoccus saliphilus, assembly GCF_003044065.1. Taxonomy (GTDB): domain Bacteria; phylum Bacillota; class Bacilli; order Bacillales; family Salisediminibacteriaceae; genus Alkalicoccus; species Alkalicoccus saliphilus. The sequence continues at coordinate 208,324 of NZ_PZJJ01000001.1, read as the reverse complement.
TCATGACGCCTGGATGGAAGGGCTCATGATGATCGATCCCGGACATCATGTTGAACAGATCATGAAGCAGGATACAGCAGACAGGCTCAACAATTTTGTGAAGGAAGAAAAATGGGAGACGGAAGTAATTGTTTCAGCTGTTAATACCGACCCCTTTCGCTTTGTATAAGCTGAAAAACTGATCCGGAATGCCGGATCAGTTTTTTCAGGTTGTTTATAAAGTGTTTTTTATACATGCCTATGCGATTTCCTGCTTTCGCCTCCTCAGGACGCTTTCCGGGCGGGCCGGCCTCAGCTAATTTCTTCCTCTCCATGCTCGGAAGAAATGGATCTTCCGCTCGTCCTATCTCGCCTCGGAGTCGCCTGCTGCAGCTCCAGCAGGAAAATAAAAAGAAGGTTTCTCTTCTAAAAACGTGTTGATTCCGTCTTTTCTTTCATAAAGGAGATGCTTTTTCCTCCGGAACGTCCGGCGGGGACGCCGGTGGGATAGAGCGAAGTCGGAAGATCCTACACGGCCGCAGGGCAAACAGCTGACGGCGAGCCCCACGGCAAGCTTCCGCCGGGGAGTGCAGGAGAAAGCTATACATTCAGAAGAATAATTATTCTGAAACCAAGACTTAATCAACACTCTGGAAAAACTGATCCGAGATCCGGATCAGTTTTTTTGTGTTAATGCTGCCGTATTTGGAGAGCGGGATGGGCCTGAAGCTCCTGTTTCGGCATGGGCGGCTGAAGTTAATATCTTATCCGGAGGAACGCTTTAAATATCTGCATAAAAAAGCTTGAAGCTCTCTCGTCGCAGCATGCGGGAGGAGCTTCAAGCTTTCATATCTGTTTATTTAGCCCCGGGATTCCTTTTTTTACGGATTTTCGGAAGGATTTTAGATAGTTTTACCATGCTCGTAGTATCCCACGTATGAGGGTCATCTTCATCGAACTGCTCGAGAAATCTGATAACCTCTTTTGTAATCAGTGTAGGAGTACTTGCTCCGGCTGTTACAGCTACTTTATTTATACCGCGGAGCCATTCTACATTGATATCAAATACGTTGCTTATACGGTAGGAAGGTGTACCTGCAACTTCTTTGGAAACCTGCGCGAGGCGGTTGGAGTTATTACTTTTCGGGTCTCCGACAACGAGCAGGAGATCTGCTCCTCCGGCCTGTTCTGCAACGGCTTCCTGTCTTACCTGCGTGGCATTGCAGATTTCATTATGAATTTCGGCATGAGGATATTTATCCGCTGCGGCTTTTATAAGATGACGGACGTCCCACTGGCTCATCGTCGTCTGATTTGTAATAATAATTTTATCCGATTTAATATCAAGATCAGCTACATCCTCAAGGTTTTCAACGAGATGAACAATATCGGGAGCCACACCGATGGCACCCTCCGGTTCTGGATGGCCGTGTTTACCTATATAAATAAATTCGTATCCCTGATCCATACGTCCGCGTATCAGATCGTGTGTCACAGTCACATCGGGACAGGTGGCATCTATCGCAGTCAGGCCTTTTTCGTCAGCAAGGCGTCTGACTTCAGGAGAAACACCGTGCGCGGTATAAATAACTGTTCCTTTTTCCACTTTTCGCAGTATATCAAGACGGTTTTCACCATCGAGCGTAACAACTCCGTCTTCTTCAAATGCGTCGGTTACATGTTTATTATGGACAATCATCCCCAGAATATAAATCGGCCTCGGCAGATCAGGGTTTGCTGCTGCTTCTTTAGCCATTACCATTGCGTCTACTACACCGTAACAGTAGCCGCGGGGGGATATTTTTAATACTTCCATTCGACTAAATCCTCCTCCGGTTGAGTTCGTACTGTTTCCATTATAGTACGGGAGAAAAGTTGTGACAAATAATGTTCATCCTGAAAGGGTTATGCTTCTTTAAGAGGAGTATTTACCCGGGCTTCAAGCATGGAAACAGCTTCCATCTCAGTAGTGTTATGAACAAGCATGAGTTCACTGATTAAAAGTTTCCGTGCAAGATCGAGGCTTTTCTTTTCTTCTATGTGGAGTTTCTGTGGACTGTGGGATTTCTTGCATGTCAGCTCGAAATAAACTTCGATGCAGTCTTCAATAGTGCCTGAAGCAAGCCGTTCGTCCTGACGGCGGGAAGGCTTTTGAAATTCTTCCATAATATTTTTCCTTCCGCAGTCTGCGAGAAGCTGCATCAGATGGTCCGCGTCTGTAACCGGACGCAGCCCCGACTTCATAACTTTTTTTTCAGGAAGCATAAGCGTAATACCTTGTAGAGGGAAAAATACGACAAAGTACAGCTGTTTCTCATTTAAAATTGTTTTTTCCATAACTTCCTGTACTTTTCCAGCACCGTGTCCGGGATATACGACATGATCTCCTACTTTAAACATGCGCACTCCTCCTATCTTTGTGTAATAGTACCAGTTTACCATATTCCAAAAAATAAGCCTAATCATAACTCACATAACAGTAGGCACACGGATGCATTCATGCTAAAATAAACTGTTAGTGATTTTGAACGTACAGGTACGAATAAAAAGGATGATGAATAAATGAAACATAACTTTGAAAGATTTCAGCTGAACCCCGTGTTAATTGAAACGTTAAAAAAAGAGGGGATTGAGCAGCCGACAGTTATACAGGAGAGACTTATTCCTTCCATAGATAAAGGAAGCGATGTTATCGGAAAATCCCAGACCGGAACCGGTAAAACTCTGGCTTTTCTTCTTCCGATTATCAATCAGATAAATACAAGCCAGCGGGAAACCCAGTATTTGATAACAGCTCCGACAAGAGAGCTTGCTTCTCAGCTGTATGATGTATGTCAGGTCTATACTGAAGGGACAGATGTTACTTCCCAGCTTATTGTCGGGGGAACCGATCGGAAGCGTATGGCCGAAAAAGTTTCCCAGAAACCGCACATTATAGTCGGAACCCCGGGAAGAGTACTGGATATGATTAGAGAAAATGCCATTAAGACAGACGCAGTAAAAGGCTTTGTCGTGGATGAAGCTGATCAGATGCTGGACCTTGGGTTTCTTGAAGAAGTAAACGGCATTGCAGCTTCTCTGCACGAGAATGTACAGCTGCTCGTTTTCTCTGCGACGATTCCGGAAAGTCTCATGCCATTTCTTAAAAAATATATGAATCAGCCGAAACAGGTGGAAGTGGAGCCGGAAACAGCTGCACCGCAGAAGATAGAGCACTGGCTGATCAACGACCGCGACAGAGAAAGAAAAGAAGTTCTTTCCCGTCTGACAGATAGAATCAATCCGTTTCTTGCCATTATTTTTGCGAATACGAAAGAGTCAGCAGATGAATTTTACAAGGTGCTTCTGGATAAAGGACTGAACGTCGACGTCCTTCATGGAGGAGTTCCACCGAGAAAAAGAAAAAAAGTATTGAAAAAACTGCAGGACGCCGAGATTCAATACGTGGTAGCGACAGATTTGATCGCGCGTGGTATTGATATTACAGGTGTGAGTCACATAATTAATGCGGAAATACCAACAGAGCTGGAGTATTACGTGCACCGGGTCGGAAGAACAGCAAGAGCCGGGTGGGACGGAATGGCCCTGACGATTTATGGCCGGACGGATGAGGCAGCAATTGCCAAGCTGAAACAGCGCGGTATACAGTTTGTATATAAAGAATGGAAGCAGGGGAGCTGGAAAACGGTAGAGAAACGAAGCGACAGCCGGCCGAAACAGAAGGAAGCTCCTCTGCCTCCAAAGAAAAAAACAACAAAAGTGAAACCCGGATATAAGAAAAAAGCACGTGAAAAAGCCGAGCGGGAAATGAAGCGGAAGCGCCGCATTGACCGAAGAAAAAAATAATACCTGTCAGGAGGAGAAACAATGCTTCTTGGATCCCATGTTTCAATGAATGGAAAGAAGATGCTCCTGGCGGCAAGTGAGGAAGCCGCCTCTTACGGAGCAGATACATTTATGATTTATACAGGTGCTCCACAGAATACGAGACGTAAATCTGTGGAGGATCTGAACATCAATCAGGGGCAGGCGCACATGAAGGAACATAATATTTCCAATATTGTTGTGCACGCTCCTTATATCATTAACATTGCTAACAGTGTAAAACCGGAAACATACCAGCTTGGTGTCGATTTTCTCAAAAGTGAAATTGACCGGACGGAAGCACTCGGTGCGAAGCAGATCGTTCTGCATCCGGGGGCTCATGTCGGTCAGGGGGCTGAAAAAGGAATTGCAAAAATCGTAGAAGGTCTGAATGAAGTTATTGATCCGGATCAGGACGTTCAGATTGCATTGGAAACCATGGCCGGTAAAGGATCCGAATGCGGCAGAACATTTGAAGAAATAGCAGAAATAATCGATGGAGTAACACACAACCACCGTCTTTCCGTCTGCTTTGACACGTGTCACGTACACGATGCCGGATATGACCTGGTAAACGACCTCGACGCAACACTGCAGCATTTTGATCAGACTGTCGGCCTCGACCGTATAAAGGTACTTCACGTAAATGACAGTAAAAATGAACAGGGAGCCCATAAGGATCGTCATGAAAACATCGGCTTCGGATATATTGGATACGACGCAATCGAGAGAATCGTTTATCATGAGGCTTTTAAAGATATTCCCAAAATACTTGAAACACCTTATGTAGGACCGGATAAAAAGAACAAAAAGGCTCCGTACGAACGAGAAATTGCTATGCTTCGACAGCGTCAATTTGATGCATCGCTGAAAGATGAATTAACCGCAGAAATATCTATCAAATAAGCAGCTGTACGCCTTCTGTTAATGAGAATTTTACTTTCTCTTTATAACGGAGGGCTTTTTTTATATTCCGTTCATAAGTAACAGACAGACCGGGTAAAAACTTCAACGCCTTTGGCAAAATTTCCTCCGAATGATGCCGGGAACTGCCTCTGCGGTTTGAGATTCCCGTTTAAGCATCTTCTTATGAAAAAGCATTCCCATTTAACAACACTTTTATTTTCATGTATTGATGGTGTGTATTACTGGAAAACGTTCCGTTAAGGAAATAATTTATGGAGAAAGCAGTTTGTAAAGACGGATGAAGACATTTGCCATGAGAAACGATATGAATTATAATAGAATCAGCAGAAAAAGTTGTATTAAGGAAACTTTTTAGTTATCACACAAGTTTTGATTGGAAAGGAGGACCACAAATGAAACAAACAATAGAATTAAAAAATGTATCAGTACATTATTACGGAAACACAGCAATCGAAAATATTTCACTGAACGTGGAAGAAGGTAATATTATCGGAGTAGTCGGCCCGAACGGGGCGGGGAAATCAACGTTGATGAAAGCGGTGCTCGGGCTTGTAAAGTACAGGGGATCGGTATCTGTCTTCGGACAGAAAGTGGATCACATAAGAAAAAATATTGCTTACGTACCTCAGCGCACTTCGATAGACTGGGATTTTCCCGTTCTTGTAAAGGACGTAGTTTTGATGGGCAGATATGTTCATGTTCCGTGGTATAGAAACGTAAGCAGAAAAGACCGGGAACGGGCAGAGGAAGCACTGGAGGAAGTGGGAATGGAGGAATATAAGAACCGGCAGATCGGAGAACTTTCCGGAGGGCAGCAGCAGCGTGTTTTTATCGCGAGAGCTCTCGCACAGGATACAGATCTGTTTTTTCTCGATGAGCCGTTTGTAGGTATTGACGTAAACTCGGAAGAAATCATCGTTAATCTGCTTAAACAGCTCAGGTCAAAAGGTAAAACGATCTTTGTTATCCATCACGATCTAAGCAAAGTAGAAACATATTTTGATCAGATTCTTATATTAAACAAGCAGCTTATTGCTTCAGGAGGTGTAAAGGAAGTGTTTACTCCTGCGAATTTAAAACAGGCTTACGGGGGAAATGCTGCAGTACTGGCTGATGATTCGGAAATGGTGGTTGTCGGCCCATGATCAGCGAAATACAGAATTTTACCAGCCAGCTGATGATGTATCCGTACCTTCAAAGCGCTCTTTTAACCGCCTTGCTGGTCGGTGTTATTTGTGGCGTTATTGGATGTTTTATCATTCTCAGGGGAATGGCGCTGATGGGGGATGCTATTTCCCATGCTGTCCTTCCCGGTGTCGTATTTTCGTATATGCTTGGTACGAGCATGTTTATCGGCGCTTTCATTACGGGAGTTGTAACAGCTCTTGCGATCGGATTTATTTCGAGAAACAGCAGAATAAAAGATGATGCTGCCATCGGGATCATGTTTACCGCCATGTTTGCTCTCGGGATCGTCGTTATGACTTCCCTGAGAGGCACATCCGTGGATTTGATGCACTATTTGTTTGGAAATGTGCTGGCTGTTTCATCCGTGAATTTTGTTATTACACTGATTATTGGAGTAATTGTATTAGTTTCTGTGCTGTTATTTTACCGCCCGCTTCTTCTCAGCACGTTTGATGAAACGATGGCGAGGGCAGCAGGGCTTCCTGTTAAATGGATACACTATTTGTTTATGCTTCTTCTTTCACTTGTAACGGTGGCTTCCCTGCAGACGGTGGGAATCATTCTTGTTGTAGCTATGCTGATTACACCAGGTGCTACGGCTTATCTGCTGACAGACAGATTCCCGGTTATGCTCGTACTTTCCGCCTTTTTTGGAGCTCTCTCAGCAGTGATCGGACTTTTCTTTTCTGTCATGTACGATGTGGCTTCAGGTGCCTCTATTGTACTTGCTGCATCCGTGTTTTTCCTGCTTGCCTTTCTTTTTGCACCGAAACAGGGATTGTTGTTCAAAAACTTGAGGCGTCCGGAAAAGCAATCTGAAAGAGCGGCATAAAATATTACTTTCCAGCCGGTCTTCTGTATGAAAGAGTTTTCCTTACAGATTTTCCGGAACTTAATGCTGCAGCTCCTCATAAAAATCGTTCCGGAAGGAAAGGGGGCAGGAGACACCGGTACGGCAATTTAATTATTATGAATACAAAACTTAATCAAAACCCTGAGGCTGTCCAATAATACGTTGACAGCCTTTTTTGCAGGTCTATTATATTTGTTGTTGAGCATATCACGGCTTTGAAGCTGTGAACGCTCTTGTTTACGATGTGAAAGCTTAATCATCTTCAAAAGGCAGGACTGCTTTTTTTCGGAAGATTTCCTGGCTGTTAAGCCGGGCCTTCGAACGGGGGCGTACATATTCGTAGGAGCCGTCGGGCTGCAGCATTCTTGCTTTTTGATTGTCTTCCAGCGAAATAAACAGCACTTCTTTTATACGCTCTTTAATGCGCTCTGAGTACACAGGAAAAACGATTTCAATTCTTTTCTCCATGTTTCTGGTCATCCAGTCGGCGGAAGACAGGTAGGTGATTTCTTTCCCATTGCGATGAAAATAAAAAATACGGCTGTGTTCAAGGTAACGGCCCAATATACTGCGGACAGTAATATTTTCACTAACCCCGGCAACTCCCGGCTTCAGGCAGCAGATCCCCCGTATGATCAGTTCAATTGTCACTCCCGCACAGCTTGCTTCATAAAGCTTCATAATAATCGGCTTATCGGTTAATGAATTCATTTTAGCAACAATCCGTCCCCGGCCGTGCTTTTTATGACTTTGAATCTCTTTGTCCACAGCTTTAAGAAAGAACTCCCTGATTTCGAAAGGGGCCGTTGCAATTTCTTTCCATTCCGGTCTGCTCGTATACCCGCTCAAATAATTAAAGAAATGTGTCGCATCCGCACCGAAAGAAGGCCTGCTCGTAAGAATTCCCATGTCTGTATAGAGTTCCGCAGTAGAATCGTTGTAGTTGCCGGTTCCAAGATGAACAATACGCTGTATTTTATCCTGTTCGTGTCTTACAATCAGAGTGATTTTACTGTGAGTTTTTAATCCGGTTATTCCGTAAATGACGTGGCAGCCGGCTTTTTCAAGTTTTTTGGCCCATTGAATATTATTTTCTTCATCAAAACGTGCCTTCAATTCAACGAGTACAGTTACCTGTTTGCCGAGTTCAGCAGCTCTTGCAAGAGCTGCAATAATGGGAGAATCACCGCTGACTCTGTATAGGGTCTGTTTAATGGCGAGAACATTTTCGTCTTCGGCTGCCTGTCTCATTAAATCAATGACCGGCTGAAAAGACTCATACGGGTGGTGAAGAAAAATGTCTTTTTTTAGAGCTGCCTGCAGTATATTTTCCTCATCGATTAAGTCAGCTGGCGTCTGGGGCACTGCCGGGGTATACGTAAGCTTTTCAAAATTCGGGGACGTAAGCTTATAGAATTGAAATAAAAAAGAAAGGTCAAGCGGCCCGTCAACGAGATAGATGTCTTCCTTCTGAAGCTCAAGTACACTTATCAGCAGGGAGAGCACATTTTCATCCATTCTGCCTGCCTCTGTTTCGAGACGCACGGCCGCTCCCCACCGTCTTTTCTGCAGTTCTATTTCAATTTCCCTCAAAAGGTCTCTCGCACCTTCTTCATGTATCGTTAAATCCGCGTTTCTTGTAATGCGAAAAGAGGAGACCGATTCAATTTCATAGCCCGAAAATAAATGATGCAGAAATGCTGTAATTACATCTTCAAGCATCAGCCATGATGTTTCCCCGGTCCCGGGCACGGGGATTGTCCGGTTTAAAACAGAAGGTACCTGGACGATAGCGAGTCTGCGCAGGTCATTTTCTTTTAATGCAACTGCAAGATTGATGCTTTTATTGGAAACGATAGGGAAAGGCCGGTGGGCATCGATTGCCATTGGTGTTAATACAGGAAGAATATAATGTTTAAAATGTTTTTCTACAAGCTTCTTATTTGCTGAGGACAGCTCACTCATACGTGTAAAAGCAAGACCTTTTTTTTGAAGAAGGGGCAGCAGCTTTTCTTTATAGTGGAGGTACTGCCTCTGTATGAGGGAACGATTAAACTGTCCGATCTGCTGCAGCTGTCCACCTGGCGTAAGGCCGGTTTTATTATCCGGTTTTGTATATCCGGCCTTCACCTGATCTTTCAATCCTGCTGCACGGACCATAAAAAATTCGTCGAGATTGGAACTGAAAATAGCAGTGAATTTGAGTCTTTCCAAGAGGGGATTTCCTTCGTCCTCTGCTTCTTCCAGTACTCTTTCGTTGAAACGAAGCCAGCTTAACTCTCTGTTATGATAATAGTCAGGACGATCGAAATTATTGATGGACGGCATCTGTTTCCTCCGTTCTGTCTTGAATAATGACTTTCGGTGAACTTATAAAGACAGCTCTTCCTGTACGAAACGAAGATGAACATTCCGTTTCAGAGCGCGTTCCAGATGTTTTTTGTACTTGTCGGCCTGCTCTTCTTCAAAGTGAACATCCCCCCGGCAGGTGAGCCGCAGATAAAGGTTCTTTTTATCTGCTTTTGTAATTTCGATTTTTTTCACAGCCTGCTGGCCGGTGATGTTCAATGCATAGGCAAGTTTGTTTACAGCACCAAGCAGCTCATAAGAAGAAAGAGACTCTTTATCCACCCATTGTTTGAAAGGCCGGGCATAAAACTTCAGCTGGGAACGGGAAGTAAATGAAGCGGTAAAAGCCAGGCCAAGACGGTCCATATGGGAAAGACCGTCTATAGACTGATTCGTCAGCATGTAAAACGTATGCTGGCTTTTGGATTCCGGATGTATCGTTTTCCCGACATAAAACATTTTTGCTCCAAGACGAAGAAGCTGGGCTTCCTGCTCGGAAAAATCGACCAGCCTGTGCCGCATAAGTTCATTTGCAATATAGGAAGAGAGTACTGCCAGCTGTTTTTGATCTTCTGCTTTAAGGCGGTAATGATTACTCAGCTGATAAAGACTTTCTTCTTTTACGCTCGGAAAATGGGTGACCTCGATCGGCTGGAGAAGTTTTTCAAAAAAGAGACCTTCTCTCAGTCCGTAATTGCTTATAATAAACTCGTTGGAGTTAGTTTCTGTCAAAAGTGCCTGCATCGCATGAACTGCCGGCAGAATTATATCAGCCCGGTCTTTGGACAACCCGTCAGTTTTTTCACGTTTTTTCAGAGGCATGTCTGTAAGCCATGCTGCTGTTTCTGCTGTTTCTTCAGCTGTCATCACATACTGGTGCAGACCGGAAAGGGGATAGGAATGACGATTTTGATGAACGAGCGCAAGGTTTCTTGCAGAGCCTCCTATACCAATGACAGGGACCTGCAGATCTTTCAGCCACGGAAGCGAACGATAAGATTCCTGAAGAAATTCGAATAGGCGCTTTTCTTCTTTTTTTGTCGGAGTATGGCCTTTCACGAACTTTTTTTTGAGTGTAAGGGCACCGAAGGGGAAGCTTACAGAATGTTTCATCTCTCTGTTTTCAAAATACGTAATCTCCGTACTGCCACCGCCTATATCAATGGTGACGCCTTCCTGAAAATCAGTGGAATTGGTAACGGCCAGATACCCGTAATAAGCTTCCTGCTCTTCAGAAAGAACTTCAAAAGGAAACGCGGAGTGCTGGGCGACTGCTTTAAGTATTGCCTCCCGATTTTTAGCGTTACGGACGGCAGCCGTCGCAGCACCGCGGACTGTAGTTAATTTGTAGCCTGCGGCGATGGCAGAAAATTTGTCCAGCAGGTTCAAGATTTTTTCGATTCCTTCGCCGGTCATTTCTCCTTCATCATTTATATATGTACTTAAGCGTGCAGAAACTTTCAAATTTTGAATTTCCTGATGATATCCATCAGTATCAACTTCGTAAATAACAAAACGTACTGAGTTGGATCCCATGTCGATAATACCGATCTGCTGCTTTTCCATATTAAAGCCTCCTTCACACTGTTTCTTCTATTATAACTTTGATGCTCAATCGCTGCGACATATACTAAGGTAAAATCAGCATTATTTACATTCTTCTGCGCGTCATGTATACTTTTATTGATTAAATCGGAATTATTACTATTATGAAAAGGCAGAAGAGATAAACCTGCCTGATAAAGATGGATGGTAGAAAGAAGGGGAAATATAATGAAAAATTCAGCTGCCCCATATGTACTGGAAGTTAAAAATGTCAGCTTCAGCTACGGGAAACAAATGGTACTGGAAGATATTAATATGCAGGTGCGAAAAGGTTCGTTTCTTGGCCTCGTAGGTCCAAACGGCTCCGGAAAATCGACTTTTATGAAGCTTCTGCTCGGACTTTTAAAAGCAGACAAAGGAAATATTGAGCTTTTCGGCAGTCCTGTACAGAGCTTCAGGGACTGGAGCAGGATAGGCTTTGTTTCCCAGAAGGCGAACAGTTTTAACAGCGGTTTTCCGGCGACCGTTTTTGAAGTCGTGGCTATGGGCCTTTACGGAAAAGTCGGGCTGTTTCGGTTTTTAAAAAAAGAGCATAAGAAAAAAATTAAAGAAGCGATTGGACAGGTAGGAATGGAGCAGTATATGCATAAGAATATCGGACGGTTGTCAGGTGGACAGCAGCAGAGGGTTTTTATTGCAAGAGCTCTCGTAAGCGAGCCTGAACTGCTCATACTGGACGAACCTACGGTTGGTGTCGATGCTGACTCTGTCAGGAATTTTTATGATATGCTCAAAGAACTGAATGATAAGAAAAATATCACACTCATTCTTGTAACGCATGATATCGGTGCGATGAGTGAGTATGTTACGGATGTTGCCTGCCTGAACAAATGCCTTCACTTTCATGGGAATAAAAATGATTTTGAAGTAAACAGGGAAGAGATGATGACAGCGATGTACGGCCACAACGTGAATGTTATCGAGCATAATCATTCACATGACCATCACGATCATTCTCACGATCACGACGATCTGGGCGGCGTCCGCTCATGATCGAAGTGTTTTTTCAGTATGATTTCCTGCGGTATTCTTTGTTTACAGGAATTCTGATAGGAATTCTGGCGCCGTTGACCGGGGTATTTATCGTGGTCCGGCGCCTTTCTCTTCTGGCCGATGCGCTCTCCCACATTACGCTGACAGGCATTGCCTTCAGTCTGCTTCTTGGGAGATATATTAACTTTTTTGCTGTATTAAACCCGGTATATATGGGAATGATTTTTGCTGCTGGAGGATCACTTCTCATTGAAAGACTGCGTCACACATACCGTTTCTACCGGGAACTTGCCGTACCGATTATTTTGTCTTCAGGAATTGGTGTCGGAGTGGTATTTATTTCTCTCGCCGACGGATTCACGACGGATCTGTTCAGCTATTTGTTCGGAAGCATAGCGGCAATTTCCCGTACCGATTTTACTGTAGTACTTGTTTTGACAACTGCTGTCACTGCTATTTTCGGCCTGTTTTACAAAGAACTGTTTTTTTTAAGTTTTGATGAAGAGCAGGCAGTCATTTCTGGTATACCGCGCAGATCCCTGCATTTTTTATTTGTACTGATTACGGCAGTGGTTATCGGTATTTCAATGCAGATTGTAGGCATTCTGCTCGTGTCTGCACTGATGACTCTTCCGGTCGCAGCAGCTATGCGTCTTGCTGTGTCTTTCAAACAGATGTTTCTTTATTCCGTAGTTATCGGAGAAATTTCGGTGCTTACAGGCATGTTTGCAGCTTTTCACCTGGATGTTGCGCCGGGTGGTATGATCGTTGTGATTAACGTTCTTATTCTTCTGCTGGTATTAGCAGCAACCTCAGAAAAAATATTGAACCGGAAAGGCGGGTGACCGGAATGGAAATTTTTCAGCAGCTTACTTTTTTAGAGAGAGGGATTGCTGCCGGTCTTCTGATTGGATTTATCAGCCCGCTGATCGGAGCTTTCCTGCTCGTTCGAAGAATGACGATCATCTCGGAAGGGCTTTCCCACGTGACGCTGACAGGCATTACAGCGGGCGTTTTAATGATGCAGACTTCAGCTGTTTTTGCTTTTATCAACCCTTTGTACACGGGACTGCTTGCTGCCCTCGCCGGGTCGCTGCTTATCGAAAAGCTGCGGCAGGTGTACAAACATTTTCAGGAGCTTGCTATACCGATTATACTTTCTGCCGGCGTCGGGTTAAGTGCAGTGATGATCAGCATAGCGGAAACCGGGTACACAGAGTGGTACGCGTATCTATTTGGAAGTATACTGACGGTAACGCTCAGTGATCTCCTGTTTATATTTCTTACCGGAGTACTAAGCATGCTTATTATCGGATTTTTTTATAAAGAACTGCTGTCGATTTCTTTTGACCAGGAGTTTGCTTCCACATCCGGTATTTCTGTAAGGAAAATTAATTTTTTGTTTTCTCTGCTTATAGCTCTCGTGATTTCCATGTCAATGAAGGTGGTAGGAATACTTCTCGTCGGCGCCCTGATTACACTTCCCGTGGCAGCGGCTATTCTCTTTGCAAAAAGTTTCCGGCACGTTCTGCTTCTCGGTATTATCTTCGGGGAAGCGGCTGTGCTGGGGGGGATTGTCTCTTCCTACTATTTAAATGTTGCAACAGGGGGTATGATTGTTGTAACTGGTATAATTATATTGATAGGAGCAGCGGCTGTAAAAAAGCTTCTGCCTGAAGGATTTTTTAGTAAGGAGGAAACAGCATGAATGTGCAGGAGGCAATGGATCTTCTTAAAAAGAAAGGCTATAAGTATACAGATAAACGGCAGGACATGCTGCAGTTGTTTTCTGAAGAGAGCAGATACCTTGCGGCAAAAGATGTACTGGAAACGATGCAGAAAACGTACGATGGCATGAGCTTCGATACAATTTACCGGAATCTGTCCCTGTTTACCGAACTCGGAATTCTCGAAGCAACAGAACTTAATGGTGAAAAACGTTTTCGTTTCACGTGTGCAGTGGATGAACATCATCATCATGTTATCTGCCTGGAATGTGGCAAAACAAAGCATATTCATCATTGTCCTATGGACGATCAGCCGGTTCAGGAAGCCGGATTTGACGTTATCGGCCACAAGTTTGAAATTTATGGATACTGCAGTGAATGCAGAAAGCAGCCCGCTTCGTAATGAAGGGGCTGCTTTTCTTGGATGAATAAAAGGATTTTATTTTTTCACCGGCTGAAAAATATTTTCAACGATCGTTCTAGCATGAAGCCAGTTCTTTGCCCGGTAAACATTATCCGGAACCGGCATCTGGTTGTAGGGTGTTTCCATCAGCACGACAGGAATTTGAAATTCTTCGGCAATATTAACTGCATTGTCATGTTTATCTTCAAAAAACGTATCAACTTCATGTTTTTTGACAGCGGCAATTTTATCGTGCTGTCCAAGCAGTTCGATATGGTCATACGGAACTTCCTGACGATGGAACCAGTCTTCCGTCACATCGAGCAGATGGTTCGGCCGGGCGCTGATATAAAAGAGCTCAAACTGGCTTCTCCACGTATGAAGAATATCTTTTGCATTATCAGCGATCGTGGAGCTGCTGTAAAGCATCGGTTCATGCTTCTGCATCCACTGCCAGAACTCCTCTTCGGTGACTCCGAGCGCTTTTGTCAGATCATATTCAACAATATCATCGAGCGTCAGGTTTTTATTAAAGTGCTTATTTAAGTGGGGAATAAAGGTGGCAGGGTCTGTAACAGTTCCGTCAATATCTATGCCAAAGCGGTATTTCTTCATAAGTTAATTCACCTCATCGTATCTTCTGCTGAAGGCATTATCTCATACTTTCGTTAATCATTAAAGTTAAGTTTTTGAGGCCCGTCAACGAAGAAATAAAATAAGACTGACTGCTGCTGGTCAGATACCAGCAGCAGTCAGTCTGTAAAATAGTATTATCAGGCGTTCTGTTCTGCTTCCTGCTCAAGTTTCTGTTTTTTGTAATGTTCTTCAGCAAGTATATCAATTTCTTTTTTCAGTTCTTCCACCATAATTTCTTCCGGAACTTTACGGATAGTCTTTCCTTTTCGGAAGAGAAGTCCTTCCCCGCGTGCACCGGCTATCCCGATATCTGCTTCTTTAGCTTCTCCCGGACCGTTTACTGCACACCCGAGAACGGAAACTTTGATAGGGGCTTTAATATTTTGAATATATTCCTCAACTTCGTTTGCAATGCTGATCAGATCAATTTCAATCCGTCCGCATGTAGGACACGATACAAGTGTTGCAGCGTTTGTCGCGAGACCGAAGCTCTTAAGAAGTTCTTTCTGTACTTTGATTTCTTCAACCGGGTCTGCGCTTAAGGAAATACGCATCGTATTACCAATCCCTTTTTGAAGCAGCACACCCAGCCCGGCAGAGCTTTTAACGGTGCCGGCAAACAGGGTACCGGATTCGGTAATTCCAAGGTGGAGAGGATAATCAAAGGCTTTTGCAGCCTGTTCATATGCTTCGACAGCCAGATGGACATCCGACGCCTTCATGGAAACGATAATGTCATAAAAGTCGAGATCTTCCAGAATTTTAATATGATGAAGCGCACTTTCCACCATACCTTCAGCTGTTGGGTAGCCGTATTTATCAAGAATTCGTTTTTCGAGAGAACCAGCATTAACACCGATCCGGATGGGTATGCCTTTTTCCTTTGCAGCATTTACGACAGCTTCAACTTTTTCTTTACGGCCGATATTACCCGGATTAATACGGATTTTATCAGCGCCGCCTTCGATAGCTTTAAGAGCCATTTTATAATCAAAATGAATATCAACCACAAGTGGAATATTGATACGTTTTTTAATTTCAGGGATAGCTTCCGCATCCTCCATATTCGGGCAGGCTACACGCACAATCTGGCACCCTGCTTCCTCGAGCCGCAGAATTTCAGCTACTGTGGCTTCTACGTCGTGGGTTTTGGACATGGTCATGCTCTGCATAATCACTTCGTCATGCCCGCCTATTGTTAGTGGACCGACTTTCACCGGTCTGGTATTTTTACGGTGTGTAATCTCACTCATTCTTCATCATCGCCCCTTTATAGTCTTCGAACGAATAAACGTTTAGGTTCAGAATACATTGTAACAACGCGATTGGCAACTTACAAGCGCCAACTGAGGCTGAGTTAAACCTTATTGGAACCGGAAGAGGGCTGTGGCAGACATTTTAACGAGTCCCGGAAGTCGAATCGCAGAAAGAATGAAACTTTTCAGCAGTCTGCAGCGTCAATATATTTGGAAGACAGTTAAAATACTGTAAACTCCAATAGAGAGCGGGGCTTTCAGCTTCGCATGAGAAAAGAGAGGGATTAATTATGTATCAGTGGATCAAAGCAGGAGCTGCAGCATTTCTTATTGGTCTGGGTGGAGCGTCAGGGGCTTCTGCAGCCTCTCCGGGAGATGAAACAATCACTCTTGGAGAAGATTTAAATCCGCAGCAGCGGGAAGAGCTGCTGCAGGAAATGGACGCAGATGAAAATGATAAAATTATCGAGGTTACTAACGAGGAAGAACATCAGTACTTAGGAGATTATATTGACGCTTCGGTAATAGGCTCCAATGCTCTGTCTTCTTCGAAAATTACGATAAGGGAAGAGAGCAGCGGCATTGATGTGGAGACTAATCGAATTACGTGGGTGTCGGAAGGCATGTATGCGAATGCACTGATCACAGCTGGAGTGGAGGATGCCGAAGTGTACGTCACTGCTCCTTCCAACGTTTCCGGCACAGGAGCGCTTACGGGACTGATAAAAGCTTATGAGGAAACAACAGAAGAAGAAATTCCGGAAGAACAGAAACAGACCGCTAACGAAGAGCTCGTTAAAACAGCCGAACTCGGGGAAGAACACGGCGTGGAGGATGCGGCTGAGCTGATGGCACGGATTAAGGAAGCGATAGCGGAAGAGGATATAGAAACCGAGGAAGACCTGCGGGAGCTGATCGTGAGACTTGCTGATGAACTTGGCATGAATTTGACCGATGACGAAATTGATGGTCTCGTTTCACTTTTTGAGCGTATTAAAGGACTGAATATAGACTGGGATCAGGTAAGAGGCCAGCTGGACAATGTAAGAAGTAATATTACTGAGTTTGTGGAAAGCGATGAAGGAAAGGGAATTATTCAGTCGATAATTGATTTCTTTCATTCCCTGCTGGATCGTGCAGCCGGCTGGCTCGCTCAGATTCAGTGGATAGGTAAATAACAGAAGAAAAAACCGCAGCGGAAGCTCTTAAAACTTTTTTTGAGAAAGCATGAATCAGGAGGGGGCCGGACAGAAATCGTCCGGCCCCCTCTCTGGCTGTTTTTGTCAAGCTGTTTAAGTCTTCCGTTTGTTAACATTTACGGTATTCACGGGATCAGAGGCTTCTCTTCGGACGTAACAGTAATAAAAGCTTTAAAAGAAGTTGAAAAGGGAATAGTAGAACTGAAACTTTTTTCAGGCTCCTTCGTACGTGTAATTAAGTACAGTGTTCTGATAAAATTGAACTGTAAGCGAGAGGAGAGGGAGTGAGGAACTATGGAATTTCTCGATATGGCCGTAATTGGTTTTCTCGTAGTGTTTATTGCAACACTTTTCATCTTTGGGGAAGTAATGGTAAAAGCCAAAGGATTATTTGCTGTAATAGGTATTGTTATAATGACTCTTTACTTTTCCTATCATCTTCAGGCGGGAGACAGCTTCTGGGTTGTGATTTTGTATGTCGCAGGACTCGCTTTGATTATATTTGATGGAAAAGTTACTACAGACGGTACAATCGCCGGTGTAGGTGTGCTTCTTATGATATTTGGTCTGGCCCTGCCCGCGCCATCTTTCACGTACGGTCTTCTTGTAGCGATGGCTTTTGTAGCAGCAGCACCAACTTCCTATTTGTTCACAAAAGTCTTCCCGTCGAGAACAATGTGGGAGAAAGTTCTGCTGAAAGACAGACTGACGAGTGAAGAAGGATACAGTACGATGAATGAGAGCTACAAAGAACTTATAGGTAAGGAAGGAAAGACAAAAACTCCTTTCCGTCCTACCGGCACAGTGGAAATAGAAGGGAAGTACTACAGTGCAACGACCGATAATTTCTGGCTCGGCGAAGCGAGCAGAGTCAAAGTAGTACAGGCCGATGGAACGAGAATTCTTGTTACTCCTATGGAAGAGGAAGAAAAGCAGGAAGAAAGCAAATAATTCCTCTCAGGTGATGTTGAAAAACTAAAAAAGTGCCGGCACATATTTGTGGCGGCACTTTTTTTACCTTTAAAAGGGGAGATCCGATGCAAATCAGCTTTACCAAAGTTGACCTGCCCGGTCACATGGAAAGCTTATCGTCATCTTCCTCATCCATTACTTTATCCAATGGTATATCGAGAACGGTAAATAAACGCTTCACAATAGTAATAGAAGGATTCTTTTTCTGATTCCTCTCCAAATAGCTTAAATAAGACTTGGAGACCCCCGTACGTCGTGAAAGCTGAGATAATGTCCATCCCTTTTTCTTTCTTTCATAGCGGATCATATCGCCAATACTCATATTATCACTGCCCCTCCCTATATCTTTTGTTCATTATAACGCACGTTCTTAATAATGTAAACATAAAATGTAAAATACTTTATTAAGAACTTAAAGGGTATAAAAAAAGCGTCTCCTGCTCAGACAGTAGACGGCTTTTCTCTGCATTTTATTTTTGTTTGAGCTTCCATTTGTTGTACTCAAGAAAATCTTTGAACTCTTCTTTCGAAACACCTGATTCCATAGCTTCTGCTATCAATTTCTGCCATTCCTCGTCCAGTGCTGCAGTTTCATCAGAGCTGTTCGTCGCTGCTTCATCTTTTAGAAGGGCATTGATATCGACATCAAGAACGTTGGCGATTTTTTCGATAAATTGAATCGAAGGGTTCGTCTGAAGATCCCTTTCTATGGCACTCAAATAGGATTTTGCCACTCCCGCTCTATCAGCAAGTTCACTCATAGTCAAACCCCTTGCCGTACGGAACTGTCTTACCCGGGCACCTATCATAATACTTGTTCACCTCCACAACAATCCTGCTTATTATTAATATACATCAAATTAACCTTATCGGAAACATATATACTTAGAAATACAAGCATATTACAAAAAAGAAGGGGGCCGAAATGACTAATTCCAGCCCCGGTGAAAATTAATCGTTTAATTCTGCCGGCTGCTGTCTTGGTGCAGGCACGTGGTTTAAAACTGCGTTCATCATGACAACAGCAATAATCCAGTAGACAGCGAAAGAAAATGGTATAAACAAGCCGACGCTTTCAAGTACTGCCATCAGGATAGTAGGGAGCGTAACCGTATAGGCGGAAAGAACCCATAACTGTTTGTATGATAACTGAGGTGCTTTTTTCCGCTTAATCAGAAGCGCAATGACAGACAGGGCGAAAATACCAACAAATTTCAAGGCGGTATTAAAAAGATAAAAACCAGCCAGTACGACAGCGATAATTAAAAAAGAAAGATCATCAAGTGTATTGTAGAAACTTTCAATCTCTGCTTTCGAAACGTTAATACCAAATTCCTGGTAGCTGATTCTGTCGGAAGCGCCGCCTGTAACAAATATCATTTCGCGCTCCAGAAGTGCAACAACGTTTCCGTACTCTTCCACGTCAGACGCACTAAGTTCACCGGTGGAATCAAAAATTAAAGTCATGTCTTCATCATCATTGATGGTAGGTTCATCCATGTCCGATTCGAGAACACCGTCAGTTATGGCGAACTCCGGCATTTCCTCAATATACCGGTCTCCAGCCTGAAAAAGCGAGTTGATGGAGATGGTGAGAGATATAAGCATTGGAATGGAAGCTATCAGCATCAGTAAAAAAACATAAAGAATGGTACGGCCTATTTTTGCCATCCGGAATTTTGCAATCGTCGGCGGCGAATAAAGACTTTTAAAAAACTGCTGGAAAATATTCATTGTTCTCTCTCCTCACAATTATGTAAGATGCGCAATTTATTTTACAGATTATAGCACCTTAAAACAACTGTTGAATAAAAGTAACAATCTTAATAAAATCTTTACAATCGGTTAATTAATTATTAACAAAGCAGGAGTAGGATGGATAAGGATGAAGATATAAACTATTTAGAGTCGATTATTTAATTCAGGGGGCTGACGTTTTGGAATTGGAATTAAGAGATATACTGTTTATGTTTTTCGGGGGACTGGCTATTTTTCTTTTTGGAATTAAATATTTAGGGGATGGTCTTCAGAAAGTTGCCGGTGATAAGCTGCGGGACATCCTTGACAAATTTACGAGTAACCCGGTAATGGGAGTGCTCGCCGGAATTATTGTGACTATTCTTCTTCAGACAAGTACCGGCACGACAGTTCTTGCCATTGGACTTGTAAACGCCGGTTTTATGACGCTCCGTCAGGCTATTGGAGTGATCATGGGTGCGAATATCGGGACAACTGTGACAGCTTTTATAATTGGACTGAACATATCCGAATATGCTCTGCCAATACTTACAGTAGGAACTTTTTTAATCTTTTTCTTTAAGAACAAAAAAATTAACAACTTCGGGCAGGTCTTTTTCGGCTTCGGTGCTCTTTTCTACGGCCTCAGTTTAATGGGTGACGGGCTCCGGCCGATACGTGAAGTGGAGGCTTTCGCTGAGTTAACAGTCAGCATGAGCACGAATCCGCTTCTCGGGGTGCTGATCGGTACTATATTTACGGTAAGTGTGCAGAGTTCCACAGCGGCTATCGGGCTTCTGCAGCAGCTTTTTGCCCAGGGGGCGATGGATCTCGACGCAGCACTGCCCGTATTGTTCGGGGATAACATTGGGACAACGATCACTGCCGTTCTCGCCTCCCTCGGGGCTTCGATTGCTGCAAAGCGGGCAGCGCTTTCCCATGTTATTTTCAACCTTGTAGGGACATTCATCGTACTGATCGTCATTCAGCCGTTTATCTCGATGATTGCGTTTATACAGGAAAACTGGAATTTGAATCCTGAAATGACGATTGCAGTGGCCCACGGAATATTTAACACATCCAACGTACTGATACAGCTTCCGTTTGTAGCAGTGCTGGCTGTAGTAGTTACAAAGCTTATTCCAGGCAACGAACAGGTAATTGAATATAAGGCACAGCATCTGGATCCGACGCTTATAACGCAGTCTTCGTCTATTGCTCTGTCCCAGGCGAAAAAAGAAACGCTCCGTATGGCAGAGCTTTCCACTCAGGGGCTGGAAGAATCCGCTCAATATGTGCTTACCGGGCAGAAGCGTCACGCTGAACTGACGTATCAGTTTGAAGATGCTATAAATAACCTGGATAGAAAAATTACAGACTATTTAACCAGAATTTCCACAAATTCACTGACTGCCGGAGATTCCCGGCTCCATTCCGTGCTTATGGATACGGTAAGGGATATTGAACGGGTTGGAGATCATATGGAAAACATCGTGGAATTGAAAGATTATCAGATTGCGAATAAGGTCAAGCTGTCTGAATCGGCTGTTGAAGATCTGGATAATATGTTTAAACTGACAATAGCAACGCTGAACGAAGCTGTGAGATCATTGGAAGAAGATGATGTGACAATTGCTAAAGCAGCTATTCTCAAAGAAGAAGAAATCGATAAAATGGAGCGCCAGCTCAGGAAAAAACACATCATGCGTCTCAATGAAGGACTGTGTGAAGGCTCTGCAGGAATTGTTTTTGTGGACATGATCAGTAACCTGGAGCGGGTAGGGGACCATGCTGTAAATATTGCAGAAACAGTAGTGGAGGAATAGAACAGCAGACGTACTCCGGAGTTTTCGGGCTCCGGAGTACGTTTGACTGTCTTATGTGATACGGTATCGAAAATTATCAAATATATTTTATTGAAAAAGTTATTGACTATGCTGAAAAAAGCATGCTAATATATAACTTGTCTTTGCAAAAGGGCGGTGTAGCTCAGCTGGCTAGAGCGTACGGTTCATACCCGTGAGGTCGGGGGTTCGATTCCCTCCGCCGCTACCATAATTACATACCTTTTCTGGACCCTTAGCTCAGTTGGTTAGAGCTGACGGCTCATAACCGTCCGGTCGCAGGTTCGAGTCCTGCAGGGTCCACCATTTTATCCGGAGGAATACCCAAGTCTGGCTGAAGGGATCGGTCTTGAAAACCGACAGGGGTGTCAAAGCCCGCGGGGGTTCGAATCCCTCTTCCTCCTCCATTTTAAATTAATTCCCAAAGAGAGAAGCAGCTGCTTCTCTCTTTTTTTGTTTTCTTTTACCGTTAAAAAGGGAAACAGGGTGATGAAAGGAGTGGTACGTATGAAAGTTGAAATTACAGATCGAGCTGTGGAAGAGCTTAGGCAGAAAGAATTTCTGCCGGAGGAAAGTGTTCTGTTTATCAGTCACGAAACAGCAGGAACAGGCTGTGTCGTCAACGGAGTGAGCGACCTGATAGCCATGAAAAGTGAAGATCTGCCGGATGCGGCTGTCCGCCTGGAAACAGTACCGCATGAATTTACAGCAGCTATTGATAAAAGGGTGGACTGGATTTATGACGAACATCTCATCGTCGATTTTAATGATACTCCTTCCATGTTTCAGTTGAAGTCGCCGAATCAGATGCTTAATCCGCGCATGACTTACAGAGGAAAAGAATCAAAGGTTTAACATTTGAATGGATGTGGAATATTTGGTAATGTGTATCATGCTGGTACTTTTCGATGATCGGAAGGAACTCCAGTACTTTGAACGATAATTTAAGGAGGAGATATGAATGGCATTTAAACTACCAGATTTACCTTACGCAGCAAACGCACTTGAACCTCACATTGATGAGGAAACAATGAACATCCACCACGGTAAGCACCACAACACGTATGTGACGAAGTTAAACGATGCGCTTGAGGGACATTCCGACCTTCAGAATAAAAGCATTGAAGAGCTTTTAACTGATCTTAATTCTCTGCCGGATGACATTAAGACACCAGTCCGCAATAATGGCGGCGGTCACTACAACCACACTATTTTCTGGCAGCTCATGTCTCCGGATGGCGGCGGTGAACCTAAGGGTGAGCTCGCAGATGCTATCAACAGCAAGTTTGGAAGTTTTGACAAATTCAAGGAAGAATTCAAAAATGCAGGTGTCGGACGATTCGGTTCCGGATGGGCCTGGCTCGTAGTGAGCAATGGAGAACTTGAAATTACAAGTACACCTAACCAGGACACGCCAATCAGCGATGGTAAAACTCCGGTTCTTGGTGTAGATGTGTGGGAGCACGCCTACTACCTGAAGTACCAGAACAAGCGTCCTGATTACCTGGAAGCCTTCTTTAACGTAATTAACTGGGAAGAAGTTGCGAAGCGTTACGAGAACGCTAAATAATTTAAATACACTAAAAGCCCGGTCCTGCGCCGGGCTTTTTATTATTGTTGTGTTTTATATGGGAAACCGGACCGTTGAAAAACTTTCAGTATGGCGAGCGGTAAGCCGGCAGCACAAAGAGAAGACTCAATATAAGCTGGAATGAGGATTGAAAAACTTTCTGGACCTATTGTATAATGAAATCAATAGAAAAGTTGCCTGCGGTGTTGGTGAACTTCGAGTTTAATTCGAACCGAACACCAATTCACTTTGGGAGCCTTACATTGGGCGACGGAC
Source organism: Alkalicoccus saliphilus (assembly GCF_003044065.1). GTDB lineage: Bacteria > Bacillota > Bacilli > Bacillales > Salisediminibacteriaceae > Alkalicoccus > Alkalicoccus saliphilus. The sequence goes on along the minus strand of NZ_PZJJ01000001.1, from coordinate 184,946 downwards.
AGCATGCCTTTATGAGGAAGCTGAAAATCGCCCTGCAGGCACCCACCTGCCTTAGGCGGGTTCGTGAAATCTGGAAGATAACCGCACATGCGGGCAATCCTTTCCTGAAGTGTCCCAGAAGCTGTGCTTTTGGGACACTTTACTTAAACAAACATAAATGTTGGCACAGGAAGAATTAAGAGGGTGGCTTATATGGGAGAAAAACTGGTACATAGAACACATTTATCAACGAGGCTCAATTTCCTCTTTTTTCTCGTTTTCATTTTGTTTTCGATATTAATCCTCCGACTTGGCATCGTGCAGATTGTGCAGGGAGAGGAATATGATGAACAGGTGAACCGGGAAGTCAGTGTAATGGAGCCGATCGAAGCCCCCAGGGGACATATGTATGACCGGTACGGGAATCTGATGGTAGGCAATGAACTGATTCTTACCGTAACCTATACGAACCGGAACAGACCCCAGGAAGACATTCTGGAGACGGCAGAAAAGCTGAACGAGTTCATATCTTTGGACACGGAGAATGCGGCTTCAAGCTACGAAAGAGACCGTCGTGAATTCTGGGCTTTAAAAAACCCTGAAGCGTTTGAAGATAAGCTGAGTGTAGAGGAACAGAATGCTCAAGGTCTCGATGATGGAGAAGCACATACAGTAAGAATCGAATCTGTATCCGACGAAGAACTTGCTTCTCTGAGTGACGAAGACCTGGAAGTTTTTATGATCTGGAGAGAATTGAACAGCGGGTACAATAATATCCCTCATAAAGTGCAGCGCGGTCTTGAATATGAAGAAGCAGCCCTTATTACAGAACAGATAGAAAGTCTGCCGGGGGTGGATATCATCAGAGATGCGGCCCGGAAATATACGTATGGAGACAGTCTCCGGCCTGTTTTCGGGGAAGTAGGGTCCATTCCCCGTGAAAGCGTGGAAAGGTTTCTCGCGGAAGGGTATGAACGAAATGAAGAAGTAGGAACGAGCTATCTGGAAGAGGAATACGAAGCAGTTCTCAGAGGACGTAAAGGAGCCCTTGAAAACTTTACCGACACTGATGGGAATGTCATCCGGAGTGTGGAAGACACACCTGGAGGCAGAGGATACGATTTGAAACTTACGTTTGATATGGAACTGCAGCAGCGTCTGGAGGACATTATTGATGAAGCTCTCGATGAAAGAAGCGGCAATTTCTTAGCGGACGAGGACGCCTATGTCGTGATGATGGAGCCGGATACCGGTGAAGTGCTCGCTATGGCTGGAGGAAGCAACGATCTGGGAACCTTTACGCAGGGCTATGTGGTCGGTTCCTCCATGAAAGCTGCAAGCGTCCTGGCAGGATACGATACAGGCGTCCTGCCGCCGGGCTCGACGATCAATGACAGGCCGATCCGGCTCCCGGGTACTGAAAGAACGATCAGTTCTGTAAACAACCTTGGTAGAGTAGACGACCTGACAGCGCTGGAACGGTCTTCCAACATTTACATGGTGGAAGTAGCTATGAGAATTGTCGATTACACACCCGGCGTTTCCGGAAGTAACTGGGGGAATTACACAAGAGGATTTGATATTCTTCGGTCCTACTACGCCCAGTTTGGACTCGGGGTGGAGACGGGGATTGATCTGCCGAACGAGTTTGCAGGAATAGACGGGGGAAATGATGCTCCGCCCGGCAGTATGCTGTTTCTTGCTTTCGGACAGTTTGACACATATACACCGCTGCAGCTGGCCCAGTATGTTTCTACAGTAGCCAACAGTGGAGTGCGTATTGCACCGCGGGTAGTAAGTGAAATTCTTGAGCCCGATCCGGGAGGGGAAGAGCTTGGAACTATTTCTCACCAGTTCGAACCGAAAATTCTCAACACAATCGATGTGGATGAGGAGTATTTCGAAAGAATTCAGGAAGGTTTTTACCGGGTAGTGCACGGCAGCCAGGGAACTGCACGGAATTTCTTTTCACTGGTCGATGAGGAAGTTGCAGGAAAAACTGGAACAGCACAGATCTTTGTGGATGAGGAGCCCGGAAACAACCAGACATTTGTAGGGTACGCGCCATTTGAGGAGCCGGAAGTAGCTTTTTCCGTCGTAGTACCCGGCACTAGTAACCAGGCTGGAAGCGGCGGGATAGCTGCAGGTATCGCAAGCCGTGCCATGGAAGAATATTTTGACTTGAAAGAAGAAAGAAGCGGCCCGCAGGAACCCGAAGATGGTCCGGAAGTGGAAGACTTTGAGGAAGACGAGAGCGAGGACGACTCCGAAGAAGCAGAAACAGAAGAAAATCAGGGAGATGACGTGGAAGGTCAGTAGTCTGCTTAAATTTTATGCTGATAAGGAAATTTCCTTTACACATCTACTTGAATCTGAAGCAATAGTCTGCTATTATTTTAAGGTATGAGTAAAACAGAGTTTGGAGGGGTATTAATATGCGTGTACAAGTAACACTTGCCTGCACTGAGACTGGTGACCGTAATTATATTACAACAAAAAATAAGCGTACTAACCCAGATCGTATCGAACTGAAAAAGTACAGCCCACGTCTAGGCCGTCACACTATGCATAAAGAAACAAAGTAAGTATAAAAAAGCACCTGCTTTTTCCTTGGATGCCAAGGAAGGGCAGGTGCTTTTTTTTGAGGATGACTTGAAAATAAAGAGGGCCGTTAGCTTTCGTTTCCAAGGAAAGGCTCGGCCTTGATCCCTCCGGAGTCCCTCCATGTCCACTTCAGCTTACAGTAAAAAGACAGAACAGGATCTTCTGTTTAAACAAGCTTCGATCTTCCGTTTAGAGAGGCGGTTATGTTACTACAAAAAACTATTTTCATTCATCATGGTGCAATGAGGCTGCATGGATGTCTCTGTTAAAGTTCCGGGTTGTTTTAGAAGGTTGCCTGCAGCTCCTTTTTTCTTCGCTTGCCGCGGAGAAAGCTTTCAGCAGGCGTCTCGAAAAATCGCCTGGGCATCGATTTTTTTTTAAGAGCAGCGTCTATGAAAACAGAACTTTTCTTTTTTATGAAAAATGAAGCGAAAACCGGCCCGTGGAAGAAGGAGATTGGAAGATCCCGCAGGGCGTAAGCACAGCCGGAAATCTCCTCCACGGCAGGCCGGTGGAAAACGAAGTTTTTCTCCGGTTATCAACAGCCGACTCTGACATAGCTTTTTTGAAGAGATCACAGCTCGTATTTCTGCTCAAAAATGCCTTATAGAGGCTTTTGGGTGCACCGTTAAAAAGTACGTCGGGAACTTTTCAGCCATTTTACCATTCCATCCGGAGTGTTCCGTGAAGACCAGTGCTTTTTCGTTTCAATAACAAACAGCTGATCCTCTTCCGAAAGAGCGGAAAAAATCTTTTCTTTAATATCCTTTGCGCTGTGATAGGTGTCCACGATCCAGAAAGAGTCAAATCGTTTGGAATAGCTTCCAAAGGACTTCATTACTTTTTCTAATTCTTTATATTCCTTCTCCGGAGCACTAAGTTTGTAGGTTACTACGTAAACTGCCATAGCTGCACCTCCTTTCAGAAAGCTTAACACCGGTTTATTTCTGCATTAATGCATTAAAAAAAGGGAACAAAGTAACGAGGAGGGATAAAATGGACATGATTCTAGGTGTATTTACTGCAGTGTTAATCGTTATAGTTATTTATATTTTCAGGGAACCGCTTGGAAGTTACAAAGAAGAGTTTAAAAATTCTGTTAATATGAAATTCAGAAAAAAGTGAAGGCGGTTATTTAAAAAGTCTGGAAGTGTTCTGAAAACTTCCAGACTTTTTGTGAACTTCGAAATGATTCTTTAACATGCCTGCATACCGTGTGAAACTGAACGTGCCTTTATGCTCTGCAACTACTCTTCTGTTTCATTATCAGGTATATTATTTTCGTTAAGCTCCTCCGGGTCGACGGTATTGCGCTCGTTTTGATCCCCGCATGCGGTAAACAAAAAAGAAGTACTTAACAACAGGATAATCCCGGCTTTTTTCAAACATATCATCCTTCCGTTTGTTTTAAGACTTTTCAAAAGAAAATTCTTCATTACTGCTTAAATAATCTTTCAGCGCTTCATCATTCGAGGGTGCCTGGCTTTCCTTTTTTAATTCAGCGTCAGAAAGAGAAAATTCTTTCTGTACAGAAGCTTTAATTGAATCGTATACATAAACCAAATATTTTTTTTCCTGTTCATAACCTGACGAAAGATTTTGATCTTCACCGATAATGTAGAACTCGGTGGAAAACTTTTCCTTGAAAAGGTAATGCAACTGAATTCTCAACGTTTCCAAAGCATCAGCAAGACTGTACTTTTGGGCGTAGAATGTTTTTTTGAAAGAAGGGTGGTTAATCTCCACGTGGAAAATAAGGTCTTCCTCCGGATCGCGTCCGGGGCTTATGGATAATCGTGCATCCCGAAAGCTTCCCTCAAATACGTCCACCTGACGTAATGGGTGAGGGGTTTTTAAAACAATCTGCTTCACATCGTTTCCTCCTTCAACTGCTTTAGTTTATTATTAATTTACCTCTATTGGCAGCTTCGTTAAACTTCAATCTACAAAATAATAAGATTTGACCTTAATTTCTCAAAAGAAGTACGATTTAGTTAAAAGGAATTTGAAAAGGGTACAATTTGAGGTGCAGATAAGCTAAGAACTGCGGGACACCTCAAGTTTTTAAAAACAAAGGTGTACAGATCTGATAACATGGTCAGGAATGTCTCAAACGGGCGCTTCTGATAGAAAGCGAAACCGGTGTATATTAAGAATCACCTGTCAGTTATTCAGAGGTGTCTGATTAAGTTCTGTTTTAAAGGAAGGGAATCTTATGGATAAGCGATCAATTCGAATTACTATTAAAGAAAAACTGCAGACACTTTCAAAAGAAGAACGGCTTTCTCAGGAAAGCATGCTGTATTCACAGCTTTTTGAAATGCCGGAGTGGAAAAAAGCAGAGGTTGCTGCATGTACGATTTCAGTCGGAAATGAGCTGAATACGTATCCTATTTTCATCCGGGCTTGGAAGGAAGGTAAAAAAATAGCAGCACCTGTAGTAAAAGGGAGCAAAAAAGAGCTCGATTTTTATATTGTAAATAAAATGGAGGACTGCCGGGAAGCCGGTTTCGGACTAATTGAACCGGATCCGTCAAAATGCGAATATGTTTCTCCGGAACATATTGATCTTGTAATTACCCCAGGACTGGCGTTTGATAAAGAAGGTTTTAGAATTGGATACGGAGGCGGTTTTTTTGACCGGTTTCTTCAGGGGCTCCCAGTTTCCACCGTTAGTCTCGTTTTTCAGGAGCAGCTCATGGAAAATATACCGAGAGAATCCTTTGATGTTCCCGTAAACCGCCTGCTCATCGGAAAAAGAGCGGAGGAATAATATTAATATGAGTCTGTTTCTTTATATGCTCACAGCCGCTGCGGCCTTCGGAGCATGGAGCATGAAATCTCTTACGCCTGGTGGAGCTTTTGGAGCATTTATCGTCGGAGGACTGGCTGTGGCAGGTTTTGGATTTACGGGAATGGCTGTAATGGGAAGCTTCTTTCTCAGTTCGGTGCTGCTGGAAAAAGTATTGAAAAGTGAGGATAAGAAAGAAGCAAAAGGAGCGAGAAGGGATGCAGTGCAGGTAGTCGCAAACGGCGGACCGGCGTCGGTGTGCGCGTTTCTGCAGCTTTTTTTTCCTCATCCAGTGTTTTTAATTGGTTTTACAGCAGCCTATGCAGCAGCAGCGGCGGATACATGGGCATCTGCTATCGGCAGGAAAAGTACAGAACAGCCGGTTTCTATCCGTACCGGAGGCTTAGTAGAACCGGGTATTTCCGGAGGGGTAACGAGATTAGGTAATCTGGCAGCAGGAGGTGGAAGTGGTTTTGTGACAGCGGCTGCCTGGCTCCTGGAACCGGAAGTTTTTTCTATGATTATTGTGCTCCTGCTGTTTATAACAGCGTTTTTATCCCAGTTCGCTGATGCGTGGCTAGGCGCGGTCTATCAATCGTTGTTTCAGTGCCGTGTTTGTGGTGAAAAGACAGAGCAGGCCGTACACTGCAGTGAATCAACCAAATTAGTAAAGGGTAACAAATGGTGGAATAACGATACTGTCAATTTTGCTGCAGTTTCCTTGGGAGCTGTATCTGCCATGCTGCTTTATATGATTGTGACAGGGTGAAATATACATTGATAAGAAATACTTGGACATACTTGAAAGAATAAGGTACAATTAATGTGAATAGTTTCACAAAGATAAAAGGAGTGTGAAGCACTTATGGCAGCAGCTAAAAAAACTTTGCGGGTAGTAGTAATTGGGACAGGACATGTCGGTTCAAGCTATGCATTTTCTCTGATTAATCAAAATCTGACAGATGAAATGGTGCTCATAGATTTGAATAAGGAAAAAACCGAAGGGGATGCTATGGATTTGAATCACGGTGTTCCTTTCGGCGCACCTACGAAAATATGGGCTGGTGAATATGCAGACTGTGCTGATGCTGACCTCGTCGTTATTACCGCCGGAGCAAACCAGCAGCCTGGAGAAACGAGACTTGACCTGATAGAAAAAAATGCTAAAATTTTCAAAAATATCGTTACTAGTGTGATGGATTCCGGTTTTGACGGTATTTTCCTCATTGCAACCAATCCTGTGGATGTACTGTCGTATGCTACCTGGAAGTATTCCGGTCTACCAATGGAGCGTGTTATCGGTTCAGGAACTATACTGGATACGGCCCGGTTCCGTTTCATGCTCGGGGAGTATTTTGACCTGGATGTACGCAATGTACACGGTTATATTATGGGGGAACATGGTGATACGGAGCTTCCGGTATGGAGCCAGACCCGCATCGGCTCGGAGCATATTGGACGCTATATGGAAAAATACAAGCCGGAAGGAACGCAGCAGGATCTTGACGACATGTTTATAAATGTCCGGGATGCTGCCTATCACATTATTGAACGTAAAGGCGCCACCCATTATGCTATAGCCATGGGACTGGCCAGGTTAACAAAAGCTATATTAAGAAATGAACATTCTATCCTGACGGTTTCCACACTTATGAAAGGTGAGTACGGTCTGGACGATCTTTACATTGGAGTTCCCGCCGTTGTCAGCCGGCAGGGAATAGAAAAAGTGATTGAAATCGACTTGAATAAAGAAGAGGAAGAAAAACTCAATCATTCTGCCCAGGTGCTGAAAGAAGCAATGAAACCTATATTTAATGTATAATCCAGATTAGAAGTTAAGATGCTTCGTTTATGATGCCCGGAGAAACGGGAACACATAAACAGGCATCTTTTTATTACGGAATGTTTTACTGAGGGAGAAGGGGGGACAATCATTTGGAGCATAATTACGCAGAAATACGCTTTTGGGAAACTGCCTATCACCTGGCCGGGGCGGAAGGCTTTCAAATTATTCATTTGAATGAAGAAGGCTGCATTGTATGGTTTGAGGACGTAAGAGAAAAAAAGAGCAGTATTCTGCGCCTTCAGCTGAAAAGCTATGACTGGAGCAATCAGCTCCGGGGGGATATCAACAGAGTGTATTCATCAGCTAAAACAGTCAGGAAAAAGTTGAAACTTCCGCGGGCAAATGTAACCAATGTAATTATGGCTCCCTATCCTCCGGTGGACAGTTACGAACAGTTTACGTCCCGGCCGCTTCCGCTGACCGCTGGTGGAAAAAATCAGATGAGGACAATTCTGCTTCCTCTTCAGGAAATGCAGGAACAGCTTTTCCCGCTTGCTACTGAATGGAAGCTCCGGGATATGCCTTCCTATCTCCCGGATAAATATCTGGAATCAGAAGAAGAGCAGGAACTGTATCTCCGCAGGATGAAGCGGAAGGTCAAAAGACTGTATGAAGATAAACAGGAGGAAGAGCGCAGTGTATTCATGCACGGTACCCCCTCTTTTACTTTTGCGTTGATCATTGCAGTATTTGCAGTTTTTCTGTATGTGGAAATGGAAGGCTCCTCTACAAGTACACTGACGCTGATTGAGATGGGAGCAAAATTTGATCCGCTTATTCTCGAAGGGGAATGGTGGAGGTTCTTCAGCGCCATGTTTCTGCACATTGGTTTCCTGCATCTTTTTATGAACTCTCTCGCTTTATTTTTTCTGGGGGGAGCTGTGGAAAGAATATTTGGTTCCGGAAGATTTTTATTTGTTTATTTTGTAGCTGGTTTTTTCGGTTCCGTATCGAGTTTTGTGTTTAATGACAATATTTCAGCAGGAGCCAGCGGCGCAATCTTTGGACTTTTTGGAGCGCTTCTTTACTTTGGAACGCGGTACAGAAGGCTGTTTTTTCGTACGTTTGGTGTAAATATTGTTGTGATACTTATCATTAATCTTGTGTTTGGTTTTACCGTCCCGATGATTGATAACGGTGCTCACATTGGCGGTCTGGTAGGAGGGTTTGCAGCTGCAGCGGCTGCCGGCCTTCCCGGCAAGAAAGTAATCAGGACGCAGCCTCTCGCTGGAGCAGCAGCGGTGGCAGGAGCTTTCATACTCGTTTTTGCAGGTTATTCACAGGATGTGGAAAGCGGTCAGCTTCAAGTTATCTATTATGAAATGGGAAGGGAATCGGTAGAAGCAGACAACATGGAAAATGCAGTATATTATCTGGAAGAGGCACGGGATATGGAAGGGGAATCTGATATCCCTATTCCAGAAGACGAACTGAATGCCAATATTTATTTTCTTCTGGCTTATGCTCATCTGCAGGAAGATAATCTGGCGGAAGCAGAAGAAAATCTATGGAAAGCGCTTGAAATAAGGGAGGATTTTCACGAAGCCTACTATAATCTGGCGCTGGTGTATTATGAGCAGGGGGAGTATGAAGAAGCTCTGGATTTAATACAGGAAGCAATAGCTATTGAGGAAACGGAGGAATACCAGGATCTCGAAAACGAAATCCAGGATGAAATCACCGGGTAGATACAATTCTCCCGGTGATTTTTTTATTGTTCACCTTCCATATCATAATAAAAAAATTCATCTTTTATGAACATGTTTTTTTCATTATGCACAGCCCGCTCTGCTGCGAAAACTATTCCCATCGGTGTGGAATGAAAATCGTTATGGATTGTAAATGGAATATCGTTTTCACTGGCGGCTTTTACGTAATTACTGTAGGACGAATACGGCAGACTGCCGTTTACGAGCATCCGCACATCCTTTTTCGTTTTCATGAGACGGAGAGCTTCATCGTACATACCGGTTTTATATACTTGAGCGTTCGTCAGTGCCAGACGGACCCGCTCAGCAAACGTTCCTAAAAACAAATGTTTTTCTTCCGGACGGATTTCCGGAGTGCCGAATATTCCCTGCTGTATGATCTGCTCAAGTTTTGCCTTTTTCATAATGGAACCCTCAATTCTAAAGATGTTTTTGTGAAGTTGTGCACAATCTTATTTTATCACGTTGTACCGAAGAGCTCAATAAGCATCTCTTCTATTGAAGAAAAACTGTTTTCTCTTTCTTGTTGTTGGTATAATGTGATCTGTAATACAAAGCAGGGAGGCCTATTATATAATGACTTATCTGGAACTGCTGCAGCATCTGCGCGCTTATCAGGCGTTTATTTATACCGGGGATAAAGAAGCAGACCTGGACATGATTACCGATGAAATAAAGGAGCAGCACCAGCTCGGCCTTATTGATGACAAATTTCTGCGAGATGCTCTGCTTGTACTATCAGGAGAGCGTTCAAAACTTAAAAAGAACAGAAATGACAAGGACTGATGCAGTGACAGAGTACTGCGTATACTTCTGCTCCGGCGGAAAATTCCGGTCTTCTTTTTCCAAGGAGCGGTTTTCGATTTTCCGCTGGATTAGTAAAGCCGAAAGCTTTCTACGCGGGTGGTGAAAGGAAACACAGGGACCTTCATAATAATGTGGAATATGAACAGGTCCATCTCTATAAAAAGCAAACCGGTTATAAAATCATAATTTATATTCAGGAAAGCAGGGATACACTATGAAAGAACAAGTGATTGCAGGAATAGATGTCGGTGGTACGACAATCAAAATAGCTTTTATTACCGAAGACGGTGAAATAAAAAAGAAATGGGAAATTACAACGAATCAGAAAGAAAACGGGAAATATATTATGGTGGAAACGGCAGCATCCATTAAACAGCAGCTCGAAAGCTCCTGGGAATTAACAGCAGCCGGTGTCGGGGCACCGGGATTTATTGATGTGGAGCAAGGTTTTATTTACGAAGCGGTGAATTTAGGATGGAAAGAGTATGAATTGAAAAAAGAACTGGAGGCGCTGCTTCAAATACCGGTAGTGGCAGACAATGATGCCAACCTGGCTGCGGGCGGGGAAAAATGGAAAGGAGCCGGAGAAGGCGCCCGAAATCTCCTCGCTGTAACACTCGGTACAGGGGTCGGTGGAGGAATCATTGCCGGTGGACAGATTATTCACGGTGAAAGTGGAATGGCTGGTGAAATCGGGCATATAACTGCCTTGAAAGAAGGAGGAGCTCCCTGTAACTGCGGGAAAAGAGGGTGTCTGGAAACCGTTGCTTCTGCTACAGGGATTGCGCGGCTTGGACTGGAGGCAGTCCAGCGGGAGAAAAAAGGCTATTTAATGGAAAAAATGCAGAGCGTTGGAACGGTTACGGCCAAAGATGTTCTCGATGGAGCCAAGCTTGGAGATCCTGTTGCTGAAAAAGTTGTCGATGAAGCAATGGAACATCTTGGACTGGCGCTGGCAAATCTGTGCAATTCTTTAAATCCGGAGACGATTGTCCTCGGCGGAGGGGTTTCAAAAGCGGGTGATTTTATCATCGATAAAATAAAAGCTTCTTTTCAAAAGTATGCTATTCCTAAAATAGGGCGTGAAACGAAAATAAACCTTGCTGCTCTTGGTAATGATGCAGGTGTTATCGGTGCAGCGTGGCTTGCTAAAGAATTCTTTGTTAAAGAGGAGGGGTGACAAATGAAAGGAAATAAAACTATTATATTTCTGCCGATAGCGGTAATGCTTGGATTATTTATTTTCGGCTATTTTTCGTTAAATCAGTCATCGGGATTTTCAAACAGTGACCTGCAGCAGAACATGGATATAACAATGGACGAAAACATTGTCGCGTGGCAGTGGGGAAGTTTCCCGGAAAGTGGAGTTGCTGGGGAAGACTATATAGAAATAGTAACGGATGGGGATCTGGAAGAAGCAGAACTTCGTCTGACGCAGGCTGATGAAGTATTATATTCTTCCGATGAGTGGATTGAAACTACCGAAGGTGCAGCTGCTCCATTTCCTACGTACGCAGAAGAAGAGCAGATATATGGAGCTTCTGGAACATGGGAAATTGCATTGAATGGAGAAGTGGAAGCAGTCAGATATTACCATACGTGGTCTGCGGCCGAGGTTCCATCGACGGGGCCTGTTGATCTGACAGAGGTTTTACAGGAGCGTATTCCTGAAAATCACTGGGTCATTGAAGAAAGCTGGTAAACAGATGGTACGGGGACTTTCTTTTCCTGGAGGAGTAATGTTTGCCGGCGGGGGCTGGCTGTCCTGTGCTTATTATAAAAAAGGAAAAAGAAGTACCTGGCTGCGCCCATTAAATATGAAAGCATATTTTTATGCCTTCTGGACAGCTGCGGGTACTTTTTCCGTGATTTCACGGCTCATATTTTTCGGGATAATAGTTTTTCTGGGGGGCGGGGCTTCCGGAATTGTACCATCTCTGCCGATGTATATATACTTATGGCTGATTGTTGGTTTTCACTTCTTGTTCCCTAAGGAGATGAAAAAATTTCATGCGGCAGAACACCAGGTTCTTGCTTTAAAGGGAAAGACAGCGGAACTGACGGTAGAGAAAGTTCTGGAGAAACCCGTAGTGAACAGGCACTGCTCTACGAATACTGCCCTGCTGTATGCAGCTCTGACAATTTTTCTGACCTTATTGGCTGCACCTTTTCTCAGGTTTGAATCCGTGCTGCCGGCAGCTGCCTACGGGGCGCTGGCAGGAACAGTTATTCTCCATCCCTGGATGAAGAATAAAAAGTCATCGTTTCTAAAAGAAAAACTGCTGTTTCTTTCTGCCTGGATTCAAAAAAATAATACTACTTCCCCACCTGAAAAAAAACATGTAGAAACTGCCCTATATGCTTACACGCAGCTTCAGCAGGCAGTTGGGAAGTATTAATAAAGAAAGGCTTTTTGTAAACGGCGGCACCACAACGAAGGAAATCCGTTTTTAATATGGAAAGTTTTATACGTAATAAAAAGCACCACGGGAAAAAATCCTCGTGGTGCCGGGCTTCATAAAGTGTTCATTTGATCAGGCTACTACGCCGCCTCCGCCTGTGAAGATCACAGCGAAAAGGGTCCGCAGGGAAAACCATCCGAATACAGCTACGGAAACGAGGGCAAAACCGGCTCCGAACAAGTTTCTTCGTTTAGCTTCTGTGATTAACCCAAAAACCGATAAAATAGTGACACCTAAAGTAATAAGTCCAAGAAACATTTAAGTATACCTCCTTCTCTCAGTATAAAAAGACCTGTATGTAGCAGTCTGTAATATCCGAAATGGTCGGACAGCTTCTATCACTTCATATTTTACTTTTTTTTTCTCCAGTTGTCGAGTGTCACTTTTCGGAAGTGCTGAATTCCTTTTTTTGTTTATGGCAATTAAATGTCCTATAATGGAAGCAAGGAGGAGATACATATGAAATACGAACGCATCCCGCTGGGCCCTCTACAGACAAACGGGTATTTAATTTACGAAAATGGCAGAGCATTAATCATCGATCCGGGTGGAGAACCCGGTAAGCTCCTGTCCCGGATCAGAGAGCTTAAGCTGGAGGTCGAAGCAGTACTTTTAACGCACGCCCATTTTGATCATATAGGAGCACTGGAGCAGGTGAGGGATGAACTGAACTGTCCTGTTTATCTGCATAAAGAGGAGAAGGACTGGCTCGGGAGTCCACAGCTTAACGGGTCGGGTGTATTCCCGGGAATAGAACCGGTGGAATGCCGGGAAGCAGATTATTTATGGAAAGAAGAGGGTGAAAAACAAGTTGGAAGCTTTTTCTTTTACCTGTTTGAAACGCCCGGCCACTCTCCTGGAAGTGTTACTTATTATTTTATTAATGAGGAAGCGGCTTTTTCCGGAGACGTCCTGTTCCGGGGCGGAGTAGGAAGAACAGACCTTCACGGAGGAGACCAGGAAACCTTAATGAAAAGTATCCACGATAAACTTCTTGTGATGAATGACGAAACAGAAGTTCTGAATGGACATGGACCTTCTACCGTGATTGGGGAGGAAAAAGAAACAAACCCATTCATTAACGGGTTCGGCTGGTAATATAAAAAAGCTGTATGCTCCTCCGCGGGCATACAGCTTTTTGATTCCGGCAAGGTTTAGTGGCCTCCGACATCCGGGATCATAATAAATGTAGTGTAATATGTGAATCCAACGAAGAACACTGTTAAGTACGCACCAAAGATATAAACGTATGCACGCTCTGAAAGCTTGAGATAGCTGAGTGCAATGAATATACCGGTTTGTGCGAAGAATAAAATTGCTGCTTCAAGCATATCACCTACGAGGAACAAAACGGCAAATATCCCCGTCCAGAACCCGAGAACTCGATACATGCGTTCCATGACTTCCCCCTCCTTTTTATGTAGCTGAAAACATACAGATGAACGAAAGTAAGTTCACCTCATTATAAATCGAAAAAGGTTTGTTTGTAAACTGTTGCTTCCGGAGGATTTCATGAGCAGTACTTTTTATTGGAGTCTGTCATACAGGAACGTCAGGAACTCCGGGCCTCTCCAAGGCGGAAATTTGTGAAGCAGGTATTGTTTTCAAAGAAAGTTACTTACGTTATGGAAGAGAAATTCCGAAAAGGTTCTTTTACTTTCAGGCTCTGAAAGCTCTGTGCTGATGACAGAGCCGCTGCATTTTCTTCCATCGGCTGAGGAAAAGCTTTTGAACTGCATCCGTCATGTATCAGGAAGCGGAGGTTTCTCTAAGAATGCAGCTACAACTCCGCTTCCGCACGGTTCATGAAAAAGCTGTTTAACAATACTTAATACGCAGACACAGAGCAGGGGGTGATTTACCCAATTCCTGAAATTTCAGGGTTTAATTTAAGGTAAACAAAGGTATTATAGAATGTATGTAGAATAATATACATACACGAAGAATAAAAGGAGGAAGCAATTTATGAGTAATATGGATACGAAAGATTTCATTTTAGGAGCTGTAGTAGGAAGCCTGGTAGGGGCTGCGGCAGCGGTTTTAATGGCGCCTAAATCCGGAAGGGAACTTCGGACCGATTTAAATGAAAAAGCTTCATCAGCAAAAGACCGCACAGCGGAATGGACGAATACGGCTAAAGAAAAAAGCTCAGCTGCTGTGGATCGAACGACCGAATGGACGAACACTGCCAAAGAAAAAGGAGCAGAATACTCCCAGCTTGCTAAAGAAAAATCCGGAAGTATTACGAGTGCTGCAAAAGAAAGCCTGGGAAAAATCTCAGAGCGGACTTCTGAAGTTACCGATAAAGCCTCTCGAATGGGTGAAGAGCTGACAGGGGATGTTAAAGGTGTAATGGAGGAAGAGAAATCCGAAGGCAGAAAACTTGCCCAGCAGGTTGTCCAGGAAATTGAAGAAACAAAAGAACGTCTGCGCAGAGATGTGGAGGCACTCCATAAAGAGCAGGACCTTCATACAGAAACTTCGTCCCAGGAAGAAGATCAAAAGTAAAGAACGAAGCTGATTCTTTTTGAATCAGCTTTTTTTTTTTGGAAAAAGAAGGGTTTTTATTCCTTCATGTCGAATGTATGTTCTGTAGTTGTAAAAAGCTTTGTGAAATGAGTGGGCTTCAGGTGAGTAACAGACCTGGAAGCTATCTGCAGTGTTTAAGTGTCTCTGCGGATGGTCAGGTGCGGAGCACGCTGTTTTTACAAAGGTAAATAAAAAGGAGAGTGGTATATGGAAGCTTCACTGAAATTAAAAGAGATTATCAGAGAAGCGGTGGCATTAAAAGCATCAGATGTACATCTGCTTCCTGATGAAGAAAGTGTAAGGGTTAGATTTCGTCTTGACGGTCAGCTGATTGACGTTGAAAAAGTAGCGCTGCCGGCAGGGCGGAAGCTGATTTCCCACATGAAATTCATTGCCGGTATGGATATCGGTGAAAGGCGTCGTCCACAGAACAAACGTATCGAAATACTCATGGAACAGCGTACTATTTTTATCAGACTCTCAACATTCCCCTCCTCCCTAATGGAAACGCTCGTACTGCGTATATTTCCATACGAAAAATCAGATACTCTTCGAGAGCTTGCACTATTCCCGGATCAAGTAGCATCCCTTCAGAAACTTATACATAGCCCCCATGGATTAATCCTTTTATGCGGCCCGACCGGAGCCGGCAAAACAACAACCTTGTATTCACTGCTTCAGGATAGAATGAGCAGTGCAAAAGAAAATATCATGACACTGGAAGACCCCGTGGAAAGACGGGAGAATGGACTTCTGCAGATGGAAATTAACGAAAAAGCAGGAGTAACCTATGCATCAGGTCTTAGAAGTCTGCTGAGGCATGATCCTGATTTAATTGTAATAGGAGAAATAAGAGATGAAGAAACGGCAGCTATTGCGGTCAAAGCGGCAATGAGCGGTCACCTTGTTATATCGAGCCTTCACAGCAGCTCCACTGCCGGAGCTCTCAGAAGGCTTAAAGATCTTGGTATTGACGAGGCAGATCTTCAGGAAGTTCTTTGCGGAGTGGCAGCCCAGAGACTTGTTGATGTGAAGTGTCCCTTCTGCACCGGGGAGTGTTCGATCCATTGCCGCAGAAGAAGACTTGTACGCAGGAAGGCGATCTATGAAATATTAATGGAGGAAGAACTGCAGGAAGCTTTTGATAACCTTAAAAAAGGGTCCGGCAAAAAAGTGCCCCGGATCGATCTTGGAACTCTTATGAAGAAAGGCATAGCTGTCGGATATATTGCAGAAGATGAGTGGAAGCGTTTCGGAAAAGGAGCTTACTTGTGAAGAAGCTTTTTAAAAATGATTACGAAAGAGGAAAGCTGCTCGTAGATATATCTGTTCTTCTGAAGGAAGGCTATAACATTAGCGAAGCAATAGAACTGTATGCTGCTTTTTTGATGGAGGATAAAAGAGAATGGCTTCTCCGTGTTTATAAGGAGATGGAAAAAGGAGATACGTTTGCTGATCAGCTTTTTGAAGCAGGGTTTACAAAAGAAATTATTAACTTTATTCGAATGCTGGAAACATACGGATCTTTTCAAAAGGCACTTTCCCAATCCGGGTATTTACTGCTGAAAAGGCATGAATTGAAAAAGCAGATGCAGTCCGTCCTTCATTATCCGCTGGCGCTTTCTGTTGGAGTAGTTATTCTGGGAATGGTTTTAATGGAAGGGATACTTCCTCAGTTCCAGCAGTTTTTTGAGGCGATGGATCATGAACTTCCGGCAGTTACAAAAAGCATGCTTTTTTTTATTGACTGGTTCAGGCTGCCTCTTTTTCTGTCTGTACTTATATGTGGAATTATGATTGTACTCTGGATACGCAGAAAGCCGGCGGCAGAACAGGTTGACTTTATGATGAAAATTCCACTGGTTCATAAGTATGTCCGCCAATTGATATCCTATTATTTCACAGCTCAGCTCGCGCCTATGCTTCAGGGTGGCCTTTCTCTGCAGCAGGCCCTTTATACGATGAAAGAAGAATCGATGCTTGCGTTCTTTCGTATGGAAGCGGGGAACTTCATTGAGAAACTCGAAGCAGGAGATTCTTTTACTGAAGTTCTGCACAGCAGTCCATATTTTATTTCGCAGATAGCGGCAGTCTGGTCTTTTGGGGAGTCCCGCGGTGCAGCGGCTCAGGAGCTCGATTCATTTTCCGCTTATTTGTTTCAACAGATGTATGATCATACAAATAAGGCTATCCGGCTTGTGCAGCCGCTCGTCTTCTGTTTGATCGGAGCGATTGTGATCGTGTTGTTTGTTTCAATGATGATGCCGGTATTTTCAATTATTGATTCTTTTGCGTAATATATTTTCCAGTTTACTGAGCCGGAAAAAACACCTCTTCGTTAAACACCTGCTGATAACGCAGTTAAACATACAACGGACAGTTTCCGTTACGGTGCGCCTGAAGCAGGAAATAAAGAAGTCGCGTCCCTGAATAACCGGCCTCCTCCGGGTCTATAAGACTGTTTCTGTTTTCAAAACAGGAGGGCTGCCAGGGACGTAATCAACGCGGAGGTTAGAAGAAAGATAATGTAATTATTAAAGGACGGGATGGAAGAATTCATAATGAAAGAGCGTAACGTGAAATACACATGAGACAGTATTGTTCCGTTTTATGCAGTGCAGCAGAAAATCCCGCTGTTTTAAAAGCAGGGCCATGCTGTCAAAACAAATAAAAGGATGATGAAAATGGGAAAAATTCTGGCAGTAATCAAATCCAAAAAAGGTTTCACGCTGATAGAAGTTATGGTAGTACTCGTAATTATTTCAATTCTGCTCCTCGTTTTTATTCCGAACCTGACAAAAAACCAGACAGTAGCTAATTCCAAAAGCTGTGAAGCGTCGCTTGAGCTTGTGGAAGCACAGATCATGGCCTATCAGATGGATAACAATGGCCAGTCCCCAGCTTCGGCATCAGCACTGAAAGAAGGGGGTTATATAGACAGGGATACGTGCCCGGACGGGACATCGATCGTGATAGAAGGAATGAAAGCCCGCGCAGGAAATGAGTAACAGAGGATACAGCATGCCGGAAGTAATGCTTTCACTGCTGATAATCTCTGCAGTCAGTATGGCGGCCTTGCTGCCTGTTTCTGAAATAACACGTCAGATGCAGGCGGAATATTTATTAAATGAACTGCAGCGGGATCTTCATTCCATGCAGCTTGAAGCAATGAAAACGGGAAAAGAAGTAAGTTTCCGTTTTTATGCCTCCGGGCAGTACCGGGCGGTTTCTGAGGGGGAGATTCTCCTTGACCGCCGTCCAATTTATCCCCTTGCCTTCGAAGAGCTTTCACTAAAGTTGAATCAGGTTCAGTTTAATCCGAATGGCAATGTAAGACATTTCGGGCAGCTGCGGGTAACAGCAGCTTCAAAAAAGTACAATCTCGTTTTTCAAATAGGAAGGGGGAGATTTTATTTTCTGGAAATTGAATAATAAAGGATATTTTCTTCTTGAAATGTCGGCTTCTCTGCTTCTGTTGACTGCAGGCTGCAGCAGCTTTGTGGTACTCATTGGATTTCTGCACAGCGAATTTTACTTGATGGAAGCTGAGCGGGAAGCAGGGCAGCTTCTTTTGGAACTCATTCAGGAGGACGCTTCGGTAACCGGTTTGTTTCAGGGAGAAGCCGCTTCTTTTTCCGGAAGTGTCCGTTACCTTGAGAATGGTAAAGAATACTGTCTGAAAGCCGAAGGAGAATTCAGGAGACAGCCGGCAGTATGTCTTCCAGGATATGACTAATGAGAAAGGATTTACTTTGGTTGCTGTTTTGGCAGGATTATTCCTGCTGACACTTGTTCTGCCTTTATTTTTATCAGGCTACCATTTCTGGATGAGTCAAAAACCGGAAATCAATCAATTTTCCATGCATGAATTCTATGTTTTTACAAAACAGCTGGAAAAGGAGTTTCAGCAGAGTGAAAGCTATGCGGTTACTGCGTCAAACGACCGGCTGCTGATGAATGTTGAGGGAAAAACTGTCTCTTATGAAAGGTATGAAGATAAAATCCGCAGAAGAGTAATGTCCCAGGGGCATGAAGTAACGTTACAGCATATTACGGATTATGGTTTTCGAAAGCACCGTTTCGGCCTGGAAATTTGGGTGACAGCCGGGAACAAGACGAGGACCCGCTATCTGCTTCATCCTGCCGAATGGGCAGAGCAGAAATATACCTATATTGAAGGACATAATAATTATGTATTATCTGGCCAATAAAAAAGGCTTTATGCTTTTGTATACAATGCTTTTTATCCTTTGTATAAGTGGATTTTCCATGTATTTGATTCATCATTACGAAATGGAAAGAAAACTGCTCGCCCACGAGCTGGAAGATATGTATACACAGCAGCTTGTTATGACCGCATCCGACTACCTGATCGATGCATCGGGTAACAGCGATAAGGAACAGCTTCTTTTTACAGGGAATTTTGAAAAAGGAAAGGTTGTTGGTACAGCGGAAAATCAAGGTGAGAAGTGGCGGATGGAAATAGAAGCGGAATCGGGACTCTACCATCGGAAAGTGCAGTTTATATATGAACACGGTGCAGGAATATTTCAATGGGAGGAAGAGTCGTAAAAACAGAAAGTTTTTAAAGAGCTTCCTGTACTCGTTTATAGAGAATAAACACTTGCCTGAAAAAAGAGAATAGTGGTACGATAAACTTGTTT
The DNA here is from genome assembly GCF_003044065.1 of Alkalicoccus saliphilus. Taxonomy (GTDB): domain Bacteria; phylum Bacillota; class Bacilli; order Bacillales; family Salisediminibacteriaceae; genus Alkalicoccus; species Alkalicoccus saliphilus. The sequence continues at coordinate 165,555 of NZ_PZJJ01000001.1, read as the reverse complement.
CACATACGTTAATTAAAAACAAGGCGAATGACAGCAGGGGGAGAGAACGGCGAAGGCCGTCGCCGAAGGAGCAAGCGCAGGTGCGTGAATCTCTCAGGCAAAGCAGACTCCTGCTTGACGCATCTCTGGAAAGATCCAAAAGAGGATCACCGATGGGGAAACCTCCTGATTTCTTCAGCTGGAGGAGAAAACTCTCAGGTACACAGACAGAGGCGTTCTGACTACAATCAGGGCGTTTCTGTCTTTTTTTGTCGTCAAAAGCAGACAGCATTACATAATCAAATGGAGGTGCACTACAATGGGAAACAGAACACCGCTTTATGAAATTTACAGCGAATATGGAGGAAAAACGATAGATTTTGGCGGGTGGGATCTCCCCGTACAGTTTACTTCAATAAAAGAAGAGCATGCTGCGGTAAGAGAAAAAGCAGGTCTTTTTGATGTTTCACACATGGGAGAGCTTAAAGTTACCGGTCCGGATACTGTTTCATTCCTGCAGAAGATGCTCACAAATGACCTGGACAAAGCAAAAAGCGGTCAGTGTCAGTATACGGCTATGTGTTACGAAGACGGAGGCACAGTTGACGATCTTGTTCTTTACAAATTTTCCGAACAGGAAGTACTGCTTGTAGTTAATGCCGCCAACATTGAAAAAGACTTTGACTGGCTTCAGTCCCATGTGGGAAAGGAAGACGTCACTATAGCCAATGTATCTGAAGGCTACGCTCAGCTTGCACTTCAGGGGCCGGAAGCTGAAAAGATTGCTCAGAAACTGACTGCTTCGGACCTGAGTAGAATTTCTTTCTTTCGTTTCCAGAATGATGTTGAAATTGACGGCTGGAACGTCCTCGTTTCCAGAACCGGATACACCGGGGAGGACGGATTTGAAATATACTGTACGCCTGAAGCTGCCGTCCCGCTCTGGAAGAAAATTATTGAAGGAGGTGCTGAGCCGATAGGCCTCGGTGCAAGAGACACTCTCCGTTTTGAAGCAAAGCTTGCGCTTTACGGCCAGGAGCTTTCCAAAGATATTACACCAATAGAGGCAGGGATAGGGTTTGCGGTAAAGCCTGACAAGTCTGTTCCATTCATTGGACAGAAAACGTTAAAACAGCAGAAAGAAAACGGCCCGGAACGCCGGATGATTGGTCTGGAAATGATCGACAAAGGTATCCCGAGAACCGGATATCCAGTTCTCGACGGAGATAAAGAAATAGGATTTATTACGACAGGCACCCAGTCTCCGACACTCGGGAAAAATGTTGGACTGGCCATTGTAGACAGTAAGTACAAAGAAATTGGCACAGAGGTCAGTGTGCAGGTCCGCAAAAGAACGTTGAAAGCTGAAGTAGTGAAAACGCCTTTTTACGCAAGAAATAAATCTTAAACAGAAAGGGTGGAAAACAATGAACGATTTCCGCTATTTACCAATGACAGACCGGGATCAGAAGGAAATGCTGGACACAATCGGCGTAGAGAGTCTCGATGAGCTTTTTGAAGATATCCCCGACAAAGTAAAGTTTGACGGACCGCTGGAAATTGAACCGGCACTGCACGAAACAGCGCTCATTAAAGAAATGCAGCGGCTGGCAGGAAGAAACGTAAACGTTAAAGACTACCCCTCTTTCCTCGGAGCGGGCGTATACGAACACTATATTCCTTCTGTAGTAAATCACATGCTTCTCCGCTCGGAATTTTTTACTGCCTACACGCCGTATCAGCCGGAAATATCGCAGGGAGAACTACAGGGGATTTTCGAATTTCAGACGATGATCTGTGAGCTTACGGGAATGGACCTTGCCAACTCTTCAATGTATGATGGACCGACAGCTCTGACTGAAGCAGCGATGATGAGCTGCGGTCAGACGAAGAAAAAAGAAATTCTCGTTTCTAAAACAGTGCATCCGGAAGCTCTTGAAGTACTTAAAACAAATGCTGCAGGGCAGAATCTTACAGTGGTGGAAATTGAAGAGAAAGACGGCTGTACGGACATGGAGGACCTGGAGCAGAAATACACCAGCAGCACGGCCTGTGTAATTGTGCAGTACCCTAACTTTTTCGGTCAGATAGAAGACCTCCAAAAGGTGGAGGAAATAACCCACAGCGATAAAAGTCATATGATTGTATCATCCAATCCGCTGAGTCTGGGGATGCTTAAGCCGCCTGGAGAATTTGGTGCTGATGTAGTAGTGGGAGATGCGCAGCCATTTGGTATTCCAACACAGCTTGGAGGACCACACTGCGGCTATTTCGCTGTTACAAAAAAGCTTATGCGTAAAGTTCCTGGAAGATTGGTCGGCCAGACGACAGATGACAGTGGACAGCGTGGATTTGTATTAACGCTGCAGGCCCGGGAACAGCATATTCGAAGAGATAAAGCTACGAGTAATATCTGTTCCAATCAGGCACTGAACGCTCTTGGAGCGGCAATTGCCATGAGTGCGATCGGGAAATACGGTCTTAAAGAAATGGCTGAACAGAATATGCAGAAGGCCCATTATGCCAAAAAAGCACTTGAAGCAAAAGGGTTTCGTCCTGCCTTTAGCGGGCCTTTCTTTAATGAGTTTGTTATAGAGTTCACTAAAGAAGTTTCTCAAATCAACGAGCAGCTTTTCGATAAAGGTATTATCGGAGGTCTGGATCTTGGTCGTTTTTATAAAGGCAGAGAAAAGCAAATGCTTCTTGCAGTAACCGAGCTGCGTACAAAAGAAGAAATCGATGCACTGGCATCAGCACTGGAGGGAGCAGAATGACTACAGAAAATCAGGCATTAATATTTGAGATGAGTAAAGAAGGGCGCATCGGTCACAGTCTACCTGAACTGGATGTTGACAGAATAGACTTGGATGAACTTCTTCCTTCTTCTTTTCAGCGGGAGGAGGCAGCTGAACTCCCACAGGTTTCTGAACTTCAGCTCGTCCGGCACTATACGGCTCTCTCGAGAAGGAATCACGGTGTAGACTCCGGATTTTATCCTTTGGGATCGTGTACGATGAAATACAACCCGAAAATTAATGAAGATGTCGCCCGTTATCCAGGATTTGCTCATCTGCATCCATACCAGCCGGAAAGCCAGATTCAAGGTGCGATGGAGCTTATGTATAAACTGCAGACATCCCTTGAGGAAGTGACCGGCATGGATCAGGTTACGCTTCAGCCGGCGGCGGGTGCCCACGGAGAGTGGACCGGTCTTATGCTGATTCGTGCCTATCATGAAGGGCGGGGAGATTATGAGCGGACGAAGGTGATCGTACCTGATTCGGCTCACGGAACCAATCCGGCGTCAGCTGTTGTCGCTGGTTTTGAAGCTGTAACAGTCCGTTCGACGGAAGAAGGACTGGTGGACCTCGATCATCTAAGAGAGCTGACGGGAGACGATACAGCAGCTCTCATGCTGACAAACCCAAATACTCTTGGACTTTTTGAAAGGCAGATTTCTGAAATGGCGGAAATTATCCATGAAGCAGGGGGGAAACTGTATTATGATGGAGCAAATTCGAATGCTATTCTCGGAATAACACGGCCGGGAGACATGGGTTTCGATGTTGTGCACCTGAATCTTCATAAAACTTTTACTACCCCGCACGGAGGAGGGGGACCGGGATCCGGGCCGGTAGGAGTGAAAAAGGATCTCGTTCCTTATCTTCCTGCACCGATAATTGCTAAAGAAGGGGAACACTACACGTTCTCCTATGACTTTCCGGAAACGATCGGACGTGTAAAACCATATTATGGTAATTTTGGTATTAATGTCAGAGCATATACGTACATTCGGACAATGGGGCCGGAAGGGTTGAAGCAGGTTTCTCTTCAGGCCGTTCTGAATGCCAACTACATGCTGCGCCGGCTCCAGCCTTATTTCGATACGCCGTACGAGCAGCACTGTAAGCATGAATTTGTTCTTTCCGGTAAAAGACAGAAGAAGCTCGGCGTCCGTACACTGGATATGGCAAAACGTCTTCTGGACTTTGGATACCACCCGCCGACGATTTACTTCCCGATCAATGTAGAGGAATGTCTGATGGTGGAACCTACAGAAACAGAATCCAAGGAGACGCTGGATGAGTTCTGTGATGCAATGATTCAAATAGCGGAGGAAGCTGAAAACACTCCGGAAGTAGTTCAGGAAGCGCCTCACAGTACTGTAATAGGACGCCTTGATGAAACTACAGCGGCCAGAAAACCGGTGCTTAAATACAGCCGGGAAGCCTATGTTTCAACAAAAAGCTGATCATTTGAGAAATATTATTAAAAGAATACAAAAAAGATCCCGGAAGCCGTAATAAAGGCTTCCGGGTCTTTTTTATTTTTTAATTTTTCCCGTCCATTTTTTAAAGCCGCCTTTAAGCATATACAAATCCTCAGCGCCCCGCTTTTTTTTCAGCAGTTTTGCTGCCTGAATCGAGCGGGAACCGTTTTGATCGTACATGTAGACAGGTTTATCGGTACGGATTTCCCCGGAGCGCATACGCAGCTGGGAGAGAGGAATATTTCTGGCGCCCAGAATATGACCCGTTTTAAATTCCCGTTCCTCCCGTACATCAATCAGCTGTGCTTTCCGGTAGTTTTTAGTAAATTCCTCCTGCGTCAGAGCAGTCAGATAATTAGGCTTTTTCATACGGTAAAGCAGAAAACCTACTAAAATAAGCGTTATAATAATCAAAATCCACCAGTCCATATTGCCACTCCTTTGATGATTTACAAGTATCTTCATAAATGATATACCTTAATAATGATTTGTGCAATCCTTGAAGAATTCTTTTTGTAACTCGGTGTTTTTTTAGGTATGATAATAGTAGTCAGGAGGAATATCAACGTGGAAACTTGGCTTTACATAGATTCAGGAAAACAATCGCCTGCCTTCAATATGGCACTGGATGAAAAACTGATGGACTGGCACCGGGAAGGGGAAATTCCCCCTGTAGTCCGTTTTTACGAATGGAAGCCGGCAGGACTCTCCCTCGGCTATTTTCAACGCATCCATAAAGATATAAATATAGAAATGGTTACCGCCCACGGAGCAGGACTCGTACGCCGTCCCACTGGAGGGAGAGCGGTTCTGCATGATGACGAACTGACCTACAGCTTTATAGCTGAAGAATCGCACCCGCTCATGCCTGCCTCCGTTACGGAAGCCTACCGGGTTATTTCGCAGGGACTTTTAAATGGTTTCCGCAGCCTCGGACTCGATGCCCAGTTTTCGATACCGGAAACAGAGAGAGAAAAAGCAGAACTCCGGAACCCGCGGTCGGCGGTCTGCTTTGATGCCCCATCATGGTATGAAATGGTTGTAAACGGAAGGAAAATAGCCGGCAGTGCCCAGACCCGTCAGCGTGGTATCATTCTTCAGCATGGCTCCATTATACGTACATTCGACGAGGAAAAACTGTTTGATATGTTTAATTTTTCCAGCGAACGGCTGCGCAGACGTATGCAGCAGGGGTTCAAAACGAAGGCTGCGCCTTTGTCGGAGCTGATGGAACACCCTGCAACAATAGATGAACTTAAAACAGCTTTTCGAAAGGGTTTTGAAGAAGCGCTGAATATTCATCTGGAACCGTATGAACTGACAAGTTCTCAGCTGGAAGAAGCTGCAGCTCTCGCTGAAGAAAAATATGCTTCAGAAAAATGGACGTATAAGTACTAAATTTTTAATGTGACTATGGAAGGATTTTTACAGCTCGGTACTTGTCCCAGAGCTGTTTTCTCCGGAACTATAAGAAAGTATACCGTGCCGGGAAAAGAAAATAAGAGTTTACAACAACGTATCCAGGGTATAGAATTACACTAGATATCCTATATATTGTGCTTTTATTTAATTAAGGACACAATATATAGCGTTTTGTAACCTCAGCTGAAAAGAAGCCTTTACCGCAGGGCTTCCTTTCTTTTTGAAGAGCGGAGGATTTTAAAGTTAAAAGGAGCGAGGCCTGTGACTACCTTTATGTCAGAAAAACGAATTGATGTGGAGCAGCTGAACAAAGATATTGAGCAGTTTCCACAGGTGTTTCCTGTAACACCGGAGATGCACCGCAGGCAGAGCGGCGTGTCAAAACTTGTCATGCTGGACCGTTATACATTTAAAGACACGGAGAAAAAAACGCTGAAGTCGGGAGATTTTGTTGTACTGACCGTAAAATCGGATCCTAAATTTCCGGCGCGTGGCTATGGATTTGTTACGGAAGTGGACTGGGGGACAGGAACAGCAAAAATTGCTGTAGATGAAGAATTTCTTTCTGTGCTTGACGAACCAGAAGAGAAAAAGACAGGAATTGTGGAGCGGCCGCTGGCTACAATCGAAAAGCCGCTGGAAGTATATTATGAACAAATTGCCAAACGCAACGCCAGAGGACTTTCTTCTGTAGAAACAACGAAAGAGAAGCAGCAGGAGTGGTTTACGAAGTTTTACGAAGAACTCGTTAATATGAACTTTGTTCCGGCAGGCCGTGTTCTGTACGGTGCCGGTGCTGATACGGACGTTACGTATTTTAACTGTTATGTTATGCCTTTTGTTGCAGATTCCAGAGAAGGTATTTCTGACCACCGGAAGCAGGTAATGGAAATTATGAGCCGTGGCGGCGGTGTCGGAACAAATGGATCCACGCTGCGTCCACGAAATACGCTGGCCCGGGGGGTTAACGGTAAGTCTTCCGGATCGGTTTCATGGCTTGATGATATTGCCAAGCTGACTCACCTTGTTGAGCAGGGAGGCTCGCGGCGCGGAGCCCAGATGATCATGCTTTCGGACTGGCATCCGGATGTTCTTGAATTTATTATTTCGAAAATGCAGAATCCGCGGATCCTCCGCTACCTTCTGGAAAATACAAGTGACGAGCAGATTAAAGAACTTATTAAGGACAAATTAAAATTCACGCCGTTCACAGAGCTCGAGGAAGCAATGTATCAGAGTATAGTAAATTATAAGCATATAGAAGGACAGGGAGGCTTCGACCCTAAAATTATCCGTGATGCAGAAAACAAGCTGCGGGACGGTGGTACCTACGAAGTGAACAATCCTGAGTTTTTAACGGGAGCAAATATATCTGTATGTATTACGAAAGAATTTATGGAGGCGGTCGAACGGGATGAGGATTATGAACTCCGTTTCCCGGACGTCGAAAACTACAATGAAGCAGAAATGGAAGCGTACAACCGGGAGTGGCAGGAATACGGAGACGTGCGTGAATGGAAGGATCTCGGTTTTGGTATCCGGACTTACCGCACAATAGCAGCAAAAGAGCTGTGGAATTTAATTAACGTCTGTGCCACCTACTCGGCAGAACCTGGTATTTTCTTTATCGATAATGCAAATGAAATGACAAATGCCAATGCCTACGGACAAAAAGTAGTGGCAACGAACCCATGCGGGGAGCAGCCGCTTGCTCCATATTCCGTATGTAACCTGGCAGCGGTCAACCTGGCTGAGATGGCAGATCCGGTTTCGAAAAAAGTAGACTTCGAAAAACTGGCAGAGACAGTGGCAACCGGTGTGAGAATGCAGGATAACGTTATTGACGCTACTCCATACTTCCTGGAAGAAAACACTAAACAGGCTCTGGGTGAGAGGCGCGTTGGTCTCGGAGTTATGGGTCTTCACGATCTGCTGATTGAGACAGAAACGACCTATGGTTCTGAAGAAGGTAACGCTCTTGTAGATAAAATTTTCGAAACAATAGCTGTTACTGCCTATCGGACGTCGATTGCACTTGCAGAGGAAAAAGGAAGCTTTCCTTATCTGGAGGGGAGCAGCCCTGAAGAGTCGGATTATCTCCGGACACGATTTACAGAGACAGGCTATATGAAAAAAATGCCTGAGGATATTCATGAAGGAATCCGTAATTACGGCATTCGTAATTCTCACCTGCTTACCGTGGCACCTACTGGTTCCACCGGCACGATGGTGGGGGTTTCAACAGGTCTTGAGCCGTATTTCTCCTTCTCGTACTTCCGAAGCGGGCGGCTTGGGAAATTTATCGAAGTGAAGGCGGCTATTCTCCAGCGCTACCTTGATAAGCATCCGGAGCAGGACCCGGACAATCTTCCGGAATGGTTCGTATCCAGCATGGACCTGCCGCCGGAAGCTCATGCGGATGTCCAGTGTGTAATTCAGAAATGGGTGGACAGTTCATTGAGTAAAACTGTGAACGCACCAAAAGGATACACAGTGGACCAGGTAAAAGGTGTTTATGAGCGTCTATACAAGGGCGGGGCGAAAGGCGGAACAGTGTACGTGGATGGAAGCCGCGATTCCCAGGTTCTTACGCTGAAAGCCGAAGAAAACGATAATTACGCAGTCGATCTTACGGGCGGGGAAGAACGTGGCGAAACGAATAAACCGGTCGTCCTCGTTGATACGATCGCCGATCTCCGCTCAACTTCTGTTAATTACGGAAGTGAAGTCGGTGACACATGTCCTGTCTGCCGACAAGGAACAGTAGAGGATATTGGAGGGTGTAATACGTGCACCAACTGCAGTGCCCAGCTGAAATGTGGTCTGTAAAAAGAACTGGTTGTTATATGATTAGTTTCCAAAGCTTACGTAAAGAAATCAGCTTTATGTAAACAGGCTGTTTTTTTAAACGCAGTAGAGCAGTCAGAAAATCTATTGAGAGGCCGGAACCAGCTGGGTTCCGGCCTCTTTTCGGGATAAGTGGTTCATAATGTTTTATGCACAGGCCGTTCACGTTCTTCAAGACCGTATTAACCTTCTTTCCGGCCTGCTTATTTATCAGCCGGGCCCGCCACAGCGTAGAAATACTCAATTCATTATGCTAAAATAAAAGTGCGTATTACAGTTTCTGCACTTTATAAATGGAAACGTCTGGAGGATGCGATATGCCGACACCAAGTATGGAAGATTACTTAGAACGAATATACCAGTTGATCGATGAAAAAGGATATGCCCGAGTTTCAGATATAGCAGAGGCATTAGCCGTACATCCTTCTTCTGTTACTAAAATGGTACAGAAATTAGACGCAAATGATTATCTCGTTTACGAAAAATACCGGGGACTTGTACTTACTTCTAAAGGTAGAAAAATAGGAAAGAGACTTGTATACCGGCATGAGCTGCTGGAAGAGTTTATGCGCATTATAGGAGTCGATGAATCCAGAATTTATAAGGACGTTGAAGGTATTGAACATCATCTGAGCTGGGAAGCAATAGACAGAGTGGGGGATCTCGTCCAATATTTTGAAGAAGAACCGGAAAGAGTGGAATCTCTACGTAAAGTGCAGGAAAAAAATGAGGAAGCAGTAAGAGATAATTGAATGGCTGATAAAAAAAATAAACGAATAAAGAAAAAGGCTGCCCATTCAGAGGCAGCCTTTTTTCCAGGGTATCAAGTCTTTTATTGGAAATATTTTAAGAACGATCTGTTAACGCTACCGGACAATCTGCTCGGTATTTCCGTGTCTCACGTATAAATTTGCCACAAGCAGAAGAAAAGGAAGAATAAGTGTTATCCATAAACCTATAAAAACACCAGTTACGAGTTCACCGGTCATAAATATGCTGAACACCGGTCTTACAGCAGACAGAACAAAAATAATTCCTGCCGAACCGATAAAGAAAGCGATAACTTTACTTTTTCTCGGGGTGGCTTCTATATGCAGTCTGATTTTGTACTGTTCCATGGAAGCTCCGACGCCGATACCGAGAAGAATTCCCGGCAGAAGCAGAAAGTAGGCTTCCGGATAGATCAACGCGGAAATAAATATCGGCAGAATGATGGAAAATGTAAACAAGTAGGCATCAGGCATGGAGCCGAGCCATTCGTGACTTCGATAAAGAGTATAGCTGATGAATCCCCCAATAATAATACCGCCTGTAATAGAAAAAACGGAAACACCTTCCAGAAGATAGCCGAGGCTTACTGCAAGTGGAACAGCCATGCACAGTGCTACTTCATATTTTCGTTTACAGAGAGGCAGAAGAAAAGCAAACAGCGTAACCGTGGTCTGAACGTGCGGATGGGTCACGAGAGCCTGCTGATTATTTAATTGTATATAAGGAAAATACATTATAATTATATAGCCGATGGACAGCGAAAGAACAGTAAGATAAAGAAGCTGAAAACCAGCGCGTTTGTCCAGCCCCCAATAAACAGTACCGGCAGTGATAAGCCAGCCTATAAAAAGCAGCTGCGAATAAATATTCACAAAAAATTCAGGAGCCGACATAAAAAAACCTCCCAAAGAGCAATATCACTCATAACTATAGAAAAAGAGCCAAGCGGTTAAAACAAAGCCCGGCTCTTTTTCTTGGTGTTCTTTTTACCTTCAATGACGGTAAGTTTCACATCTGATTGTTTTTTAATCAAGGGCCGCGCTCCCCGTTTTTCATGCTTTACAGTTTTTAGAGCTGTATTCCCGCGGCGGGTTTTCGGACGGCTTTTACTCCGGGGAGCCGTTGAGGAAGCAGGCTCAGGTCTCCCATTTTTAACAGGTACCTGGAAACCGGATTGACGCTGCATAAGCCGGGGTTGAATATAGCGCCGGAAGACCAGAATAAGCAGCGTAACAACACCAATCGTTACAAATATGTTCCTTATAAAACCGCCCGGATCCTGAATCAGGTGTCCGCCGATTCCTAAAACCGCGAGTCCGATGACAACAAGAAGGACAGGGGGCAGACTTTTAAAAGACATATGCTCACACCTCCAGGGAAGTTTAGCTGCAGGCAGCTCGGGGCAGGTATCAGGGATATTATTAATTATAATTCTACACTATTAATTTAAATACCTCCATTAAATCTGTGTATTTCTATTCCCTATCTTCGAACATATTACACCTCTCTTTCAACGGACCGGCGGGACGAGCTATTCAAGAAGGGAGCCTTGTGATAAAATACCAGTGGGGAGAAGGTACGGTGACCTTTGTCCGCTTCTTTCGACACGGAAATCATAGGAAAACTGTGGTGCCGACCGCCTCGGAAATTGCCAGAAGCTGTTTCAGGCTGCTGACTGCTTATTCTCCGTACTGTCTTTAGCAGCGACTACGCTTCATTCACCTCCCGCATGGTGAGGAGTTTCGCGCCGGCTTTAAACGGAGTTTGAGATTAAAGAACAGAGCCCGGGGAAGCAGACAGACAAAACAGGTATAGAAGGAGGAAGCTCTTGAATAGATTGGAAGAAATTCGTACACAGATGAAAAAAGCCGAAATTGATGGGATCATTATTACAAGTACATACAACCGGAGATATATTACAGGATTTACAGGGACAGCAGGGGCAGCGGTTATATCAGACACTGAAGCAAAGTTTATAACAGATTTCCGCTATGCAGACCAGGCTGAAAAGCAGGCTGAGGGATTCGAAGTGATTGAACATAAAGTACCCCTTGTGGAAGAAACAGCCGCACAGCTGAAAAAAATGGGGATTAACCGGCTTGGCTTTGAAAAAAATCATGTGACGTTTGGTGAGTATGAAACATACACCGAAAAACTCGGGGTAGAACTTGTACCGGTGGAAGGCCTTGTAGAAAAGCTGCGTCTTCGGAAAACGGATGAAGAACTTAACATCATCCAGGAGGCGGTGAATATCGCCGACGAAGCTTTTACGCATATTCAAAGCTTTATAAAACCAGGAGTAAAAGAAATTGACGTGTCAAATGAACTGGAATTTTTCATGCGCAGAAAAGGTGCGGATTCTTCTTCGTTCGATATTATCGTTGCTTCCGGATACCGGTCGGCGCTCCCGCACGGAGTTGCCAGTCATAAGGAAATTGAATCAGGAGAGCTCGTCACCCTTGATTTCGGAGCTTATTACAAAGGATACTGTTCAGACATTACGAGGACAGTTGCGGTAGGAGAGCCTTCAGAGAAACTGAGGGAAATTTACGAAACAGTGCTTGAAGCGCAGATACGTGGGGTGGAAGGTCTAAAGCCGGGAATAACTGGTATAGAAGCCGATGCCCTCACCCGTGATTATATTAAAGAAAAAGGTTACGGGGAGTTTTTCGGACATTCCACCGGCCATGGCATGGGGATGGAAGTGCATGAAGGACCAGGATTGTCCTTCAGAAGCAGTCAGAAGCTGGAACCGGGAATGGTAGTGACAGTGGAACCAGGAATATATGTATCGGGCACCGGCGGCACGAGAATTGAGGATGATGTAGTTATTACCGAGGACGGCTGCCGTATTCTTTCGAAGTCTTCGAAGGAACTGATTGTTTTGTAGCAGCTTGACGTCATAAAAGCACGTTCCGATTCAGCAGTTCATTTAATAAAGGAGGAACAAACATGATTTCAGTAAACGATTTTAAGACAGGACTGACAATTGAAACAGATAATGATATTTGGCAGGTGCTTGAATTTCAACACGTTAAACCGGGAAAAGGTGCAGCATTTGTACGCTCAAAGCTGCGCAGTCTCCGTACAGGAAACACCCAGGAAAAAACATTCCGGGCCGGTGAAAAGGTAGAAAAGGCACACATCGAAAATAAAACGATGCAGTACCTTTATTCAAGTGGGGATGACCATGCATTTATGGACACTTCATCCTACGAACAAATCGATCTTCAAACCGGACAGATTGAACGCCAGCTGAAATTCTTAAAAGAAAATATGGAAGTCAGCATACTTATGTACGGAAATGAAATTCTCGGTGTGGAGCCTCCACAGTCTGTCGAGCTGGAAGTAACTGAAACGGAGCCGGGAATTAAGGGCGATACAGCATCAGGGGGGACTAAGCCGGCAACGCTGGAAACAGGTCTTACTGTACAGGTTCCTTTCTTCGTCAATCAGGGGGACAGACTCATTATCGATACACGGGAAGGAAAGTACGTGTCCCGGGCTTAATAAAATCACCGGCCAGGCCGGTATGCAGGAGGTAATAGTATGGATTGGTCAGATTTAACGGAAGGCGCTAAAGCAGTACTGGAGCAGACGCGCAACATTAAAAACGATAAAATACAAATCGTGGAGTTCCAAGTAGGGTTTGAACAGAATCCCGAAGAAGCGGAAGGAGCCCCCGTTTCCATCCAGGAAAAAGATTACGACAGTCTGAAACAATATACAAAAGAAAATGAATATGGAGAAAAGTATCATATGGCAAGAAACAAAGATATGGTTAAGATTATCCTGCTGGAAGAGGGTAAAATTCCGGATAACCTTTCTGATTTCCCTGTCTTCAGAGAATATAAGAATACCCCTAAGACGGAAGAAGAAGTGTAAAAGGAGGGGCGGTTCCCGTACAGCATCGGTCCGCCCCCTTCCTGGTAATATACCGGTATCAGTTTCAGTGCCTGCTTTTTATTGTAAGCGTTACCAAAAGAAAGACACCATTACGTGAGATATATTTTTGGAATACGGCAGTTTATGTAAAAAAGGTTTTCAATCCGGTTGATTTAAGGTAGCATAAATCTTATATAGGCAGTCTGGCGCAGGGTACATAATAAACGCAGTTTGTGCCGGGGTTGTTCATACAGAAACAGAGAAGCTCCAAGGCTCTGTTTTCTGGTATTCCAATAAACATGCTTCAGCCGAAGCCAAAACAAAAACAGGAGTGAAATCTATGTTGAAAATTCAGGAAATACGAGAATTAATTAAATTAATTGATGATTCCAGCATCAGCGAATTCAAATACGAGCAGAACGGTGCTAAAGTACAGTTAAGGAAAAACAGTGCTTCAGGTGGCACTGTTCAGATTCCCCAGCCGGAACAATCACCTCCGGAAGCGCCCGCTGAGCCTCCTTCTGCTCCAGTGCAGCAGGAAGTTAAACCGGCCGCAGAAGAAGAAAAACCACAAAAAGAAATTTCCGATTCGGAAAACCTCCATAAAATTTCCTCACCTATGGTCGGGACGTTTTATTCGTCCCCTTCCCCGGATGCTGATCCGTATGTGAAAAAGGGTGATAAAGTGAAGAATGAAAGTGTTGTATGTATTGTCGAAGCGATGAAGCTCATGAATGAAATAGAAGCAGAAATTGACGGAGAAATTGTGGAAGTACTTGCAGAAAACGGCCAGCTGGTGGAATACGGACAGGAACTATTTCTTGTGAAGCCGGAATAGAGGGATATTATGCTGAAAAAAATTCTAATAGCCAACCGCGGGGAAATCGCGGTAAGAATAATCAGAGCGTGTAAAGAAATGGGTATTAAAACAGTGGCTGTGTATTCCACAGCTGATCATGATGCTCTGCATGTGAAGCTTGCGGATGAGTCCTACTGCATCGGCCCGGTCTCTAGTGCAGACAGTTATTTGAATTTCACAAATATCATGAGTGCAGCAACACTGACGGAGTCCGATGGCATTCATCCAGGATATGGTTTTCTGTCGGAAAACCCTGATTTTGCAGAAATTTGCGGAGCCTGCAACATTACGTTCATAGGCCCCAGCCCCTATGCCATCAGCCAGATGGGAACTAAAGATGTGGCCAGAAAAACAATGGAGGAAGCGGGAGTTCCCGTTGTTCCTGGATCTGATGGACTTGTAAAATCTCCGGATGACGGCGTAAGAGTAGCCGAAGAAATCGGCTATCCCGTTATTATAAAAGCAACGGCCGGCGGTGGAGGAAAAGGTATCCGTGTAGCGAAAACCGAAGAGGAGCTCCGAAAAGGAATTTCCGTAACCCAGAAAGAGGCTAAAGCCAACTTCGGCAACGAAGGCGTTTATCTTGAAAAGTTCATTGAAGATTTCCGCCACGTGGAAATCCAGGTGATGGCTGATAACTATGGAAACGTTGTTCATCTCGGGGAAAGGGACTGTACGATTCAGCGACGTCTTCAAAAACTTGTTGAAGAGACGCCTTCGCCCGCTATTTCACCGGAAATACGGGAGGAAATGGGCCAGGCAGCTGTCAGAGCAGCTAAAGCTGTTGATTATACAGGTGCCGGTACGATTGAATTTATATTTGATCACACAGAAAACCGGTTTTATTTTATGGAAATGAATACACGGATACAGGTGGAGCATCCTGTTACGGAAATGGTTACAGGAGTGGACCTGATTAAAGAAATGATCAATGTAGCCTCCGGAAAAGAGCTTTCGGTAAAACAGGAGGATATTGTTTTCAACGGCTGGTCCATTGAATGCCGGATTAACGCTGAGGATCCATTTAAAAACTTTATGCCTTCCCCCGGAAGAATTTCGTATTATCTTCCGCCGGGCGGACCGGGAGTGAGGGTCGACAGCGCTGTTTATACAGGCTATATGATAAGCCCTTACTATGACTCTATGGTTGCAAAGTTAATCGTATACGGCGCAGACCGCGAAGAAGCTGTTGCCAAAATGGAAAGAGCACTGGATGAGTTTATGGTGGAAGGTGTTAAAACGACAATTCCATTTCATCAGCAGCTTTTTGCCCACGACGTTTTCCGCAGCGGAGATTTTAACACTAAGTTCCTGGAAACATATCCGATTAAACCGAGGGAGGAATAAGGATGGCTGAATATCAGATGATCCAGCTTCCGGGACATAAAAATGATTTAGGTAAAGTCGAGATATCACCGGACGTAATCGAAATTATAGCCGGACTGGCAGCTTCGGAGATCGATGGAGTCGACCACCTTCAAGGGAACTTCGCAACCGGTGTGGCGGAACGCCTTGGAAGAAGAAGCACCCACAGTAAAGGAGTAAGAGCCGAAGTCAGTGAAGAAGGTTTTACTCTTGATGTTTATATTGTCGCTAAATACGGACATTCTATTCCTGAGACAGGAAAAAAAGTACAGGAAAACATTGTACTGACTTTGAAAACAATGACATCTATTGAAGTGTTATCTGTAAATATTCATATTACAGGGATACAGTTTGAATCAAAAAACGACGAGGAAACTGTTCTGGCAGATTCCTGATCGTACTATGCAGAGCCGCTCCGGTTTTTCCCGGGGCGGCTTTCTGATTGTGAATGAGCAATCCGCCCGGCTTCACAGAATTTTCTGCGGTTTGTACTATTGTTCACGGTTACCGCTGTAAAGTATCTTCACAGGTCAACTGAAGGTCTGTTAAATCCTCCGGTGTGCAGAGCGTTACGTTTTAAGACATCTTCGTGCAAGGGGCCCCTTTTCTATGCTATTATGAGTAAGTATTGAATTGACCTGTTAGCAGAAAAGGAGAAAGATAAAATGAATCGACGAGTGGCGCGGATCAAATCCGTCCAGGCGCTGTATCAGGTCGAAATGACCGGAGTCTCAGCCGAAGAAGCAATTGAAGCAACGCTTGAAAAAGAAGAGGAAGGAAATGATTTTCTTCTTCAGCTGGTAAAAGGAACATTGGAAAATCAGAAAGAAATAGATGGTCTGCTGGACAGTGTGCTGGAGCACTGGACGCTGTCACGGCTTTCCAGAGTGGATAGAGCGATACTTCGTCTCTGCGTTTACGAAATGAAATACGTAGAAGACGTTCCTGTGAACGTAAGTATTAACGAAGCCATTGATCTGGCAAAAGGTTTTAACGCAGAGGAAGAAGCCGGGAAATTTGTAAATGGTGTGGCCTCCAAAATAGCTTCAATACTCGAAAACGAGTAATGATAATTATCTGAAGGGGAGTTGTTTATCAATGAGTGCAGAGCTTATATCGGGCAAGGAAATAGCAGCGGAAACACGCCGGGAACTTAAAGAAAAAGCAGAACGGCTTGGAGAGGAAGGAACTATCCCGGGACTTGCGGTCATTCTCGTAGGAGATGACCCTGCCTCCGCTTCCTATGTAAGGGGTAAAGAGAAGGCGTGCCGTGAAGCAGGTATTTATTCTGAAGTGGATCGTACAGAAGATACTATATCTGAAAAAGAGCTTCTCCAAAAGATTGACAAGCTGAACAAAAAAGACAACATTCACGGCATTCTTGTACAGCTGCCGCTTCCTGATCATATTTCTGAAGAGAAGATTATTGAAGCCATTTCACCGGAAAAGGATGTGGACGGCTTCCATCCAGTGAATATCGGAAGAATGATGATAGGAAAAGATTCCTTTCTGCCCTGTACTCCCTTCGGAATTATACATATGTTAAAAATGAAAAATATTCCTATCGAAGGCAGGCATGCTGTAGTCGTCGGCCGGAGCAACATAGTAGGAAAACCTGTTGGACAGCTTCTGCTTAATGAAAATGCTACTGTCACTTACTGCCATTCCCGGACGAAAGATATCCGTGAGATGACAAAGCAGGCGGACATCATCGTGGTCGCTATAGGACGCGCCGGGTTTTTGGATGAGTCCTACATTAAAGACGGGGCGGTAATTATTGATGTGGGCATCAACCGCACGGAAGAGGGCAAGCTGACAGGAGACGTCGATTTTGAATCGGTAAAAGACAAAGCTTCCTACGTGACCCCGGTACCGGGAGGCGTAGGACCTATGACAATTACAATGCTCATGTATAACACGCTGAAAGCAGCAGAGCGTGCAGCCGGTGGAAAGAAGGGATAGTGTGAATGGTCAGTTTTTATCAGTATATGATGTGACTGTCAAAATAAAAAAACTGCTTGATACTTCCGCTGCGCTCCAGAATGTGTGGGTCCGTGCTGAGATATCCAATTTTAAAAAACACAGCCGGGGCCACATGTACTTTACACTCAAAGATGACCGTTCCCGACTCCAGTCTGTTATGTTTGCCGGCAGCAATAAATCTCTCCGCTTTACACCCGAAAATGGCATGGGAGTACTTGTACGCGGTGACATATCAGTTTATGAACCATTCGGCCAGTATCAGTTTTACGTAAAAGAAATGCAGCCCGACGGTATTGGTGACCTGTATCTCGCGTTTGAACAGCTGAAGAAAAAACTTGAAGCAGCGGGCTACTTTGAAGAAAGCCGTAAAAAACCACTTCCGAGAATACCGGAACGTATCGCAGTCGTAACATCACCAACAGGGGCCGCGGTCAGAGATATTGTCACAACTCTCAGAAGAAGATATCCTCTTGCAAAAGTGACGCTTCTTCCGGTGCTCGTGCAGGGACCTCATGCTTCCGGGTCTATTTCCCGTGCTGTCCGCCAGGCGGATGAGGCGGGAATCTTTGAAGTCATGATTATCGGCCGCGGAGGCGGCTCTCTCGAGGAGCTGTGGGCATTTAATGAAGAAGAGGTCGCAAAAGCTGTATTTGAATCTCAGACCCCAGTTGTTTCTGCTGTCGGCCACGAAACGGATGTAACGATAAGTGATTTCACGGCTGATCTCAGAGCACCGACACCAACAGCTGCAGCGGAAATGGTCGTCCCGGATATACAGGAAATGAGAGCATTTACTGCAGAGCGCCATGCACGGCTTCAGCGGACCATGATTCAACATATGAAGCAGGCAGGAGATCAATTAAAAAGACTGGAAAATTCCTATGCTTTCAAGTATCCGAAGAAGCTTCTTGAAGAAAAGGAGCAGCAGCTGGACATGATGCAGGAGAGACTGAAACGGAGTCTTCGGCAGGCAAGTCAGGAACAGCAGCAGCGCCTGCAGTCATGGCACGAAAGGCTGAAAAATGTTCATCCTGAAAAGCAAGCGGCTTCTCAAAGGGAAAAGGCAGAGCAGCTTGAAAAAAATCTTGTGCGCACGATGGAGCTGCTTATGAAGAATAAAAATCAGCAGTTGTCCATGCAGGTTTCCAAACTTGACCTGCTCAGTCCGCTTCAGCTCATGAAAAAAGGCTACAGCCTTGTGTACAATGAAGAAAAAAGCTTAATCAAATCGATTGAAGATACGTACGAAGGCGGAGCGGTAACCATTCGTCTGCAGGACGGATCCCTGGACTGCACTGTAAAAAAACAAGTTCAAGAAGAAAGGAAGGGATTATAATGGGGGAAGAAAAAAAGGCTTCTTTTGAAACATCAATGCGGGAACTGGAAGAAATAGTTCAGAAACTCGAGCAGGGAGATGTCCCTCTGGAAGAAGCGATAGATATGTTTCAGGAGGGAATGAAACTTTCGAAAGATTGTCACGACCGGCTTCACAAAGTGGAAAAGCAGATGACGGAAGTTCTGTCTGAAGACGGGTCCTTATCGAATCTTCCCGAGGAGGAATTGTAGCGTGAATAAGCCTCTTCTCGACACGTTTATCGACAGCCATAAAACCAGGGTGGAAAGCTTCTTTGAAGATATAACTTCTTCGCTTGATGCTCCTCTTCAACTTCAGGAGGCTATGCTTTATTCTCTTCAGGCCGGAGGGAAGCGTATACGTCCGATGCTTCTCTATGCCGTGCTCGAAAGCTATGATATGGACAAAACAGCAGGAGACAGCACTGCCTGTGCGCTGGAAATGATACACACCTATTCCTTGATTCATGATGATCTTCCGGCAATGGATAATGACGATTTCCGCAGAGGTAAACCGACGAATCACAAGATATTCGGTGAAGCCACAGCGATACTGGCCGGGGATGCCCTGCTGACGCATGCTTTTCATCTTATTTCCAGCGATGATCGTCTTACTCCCGAACAAAGACTGGAAAACGTACGCCTTCTTTCCCGTGCGGCAGGACCGGACGGAATGGTAGGAGGTCAGACAGCTGATATGCTTGCAGAGGATGAAGAAGTTACCGTAGAGGAAATGGAAAGTATTCATAACCGCAAAACCGGGGATCTGCTGGCCGTAGCACTTCAGATGGGAGCTTTTATTGCAGGTGCGGAAAAGAAAGAGCAGGAGGCACTTCACCGGTTCGGGATCCATATAGGTCTGGCTTTTCAAATTAAAGATGACCTGCTTGATGTAGAGGGAGACGAGCAGCTGCTGGGAAAACCGGTAGGAAGTGATGAAGGTAATCATAAAAATACGTACGTGAGCCTGCTCGGTCTGGAAAAGACTAAAGAGCGTTTGAAATTTCACACGGGAGCGGCCCTTTCCGAACTGGAGGAGCTTTCTGTGCCGAGTCACATACTGCAGGAGCTGGCAGTTTACATTGCAGAACGTGATCAGTAGCCATTTAATTGTCCGTACCTCTTATTTCATGATATAATAATACAGGTGAGTGGTGCAGTATTCTAGTCGGTTCTACAGCCTCGAAAGCGGGCCTAAAAATCCGCTAAAGGGCACATCGATGAAGTTCCTAGTCTTGGCTTGAGGCGCCCAGCCCTGGGTCCTGACTGGGAGTAAAGGCTGTAGGGCGATCCACAAAGGCATGTGGGCGATGACCCTGCAGCCGCGGAGGCCTGTAAGTATGGCGTCAGACCCACTGATGCTGTGCTTGCAGGTATGAACCTGCCTTGCGAGTCAGGGAACGAGCGGGCAGCGTAGCCTGCCTTGAGTGGAGTCTGAGGGGATTATGGTAGCCAACCATATGAAATCAGCTCTGCAAAAGAGGATAGAGGTTGATTTGAACTGCCGGGGAAAACCCCTAGACTGTTCCACAGGACATTAAATGAGGATTATAGTGCGTACTGAGTGGTAATCCAGTCTGGCGTCTGGCGACAGCGTCAAGCCGGGTTTAAAGGGAAACCACCGTGGCGGCGACGCTGCGGTACCCGGCTGGGAAAACCTACTGGACCTAAGGCGCAGTCTTTACTCTTTTAATGACCACTCACCATCTACATAATAAGTATGAGCTGCCCAAGGGAGACGGGATTTATAAATGAAGGAATCAATGAAACAATCATTAAGATGGAGCTGGATGATCGCCGTTATCACACTCGTGTTAGCGGCTATTTTTTCTGTCATTTCCACAGCGATATTAAGCGGGGTAGCCTGGGCAGTAGGAATGATGATTGTGTTTCTCATCGTCCTTCTGGGGGTAATATCTGATACTATAGGGGTTGCCGCGACTGCAGCCCGTGAAAAGCCATTTCATGCGATGGCCGCGGAAAAACTTCCCGGAGCCAGGCAGGCTGTTCAAATAACACGCAATGCCGATAAATTTTCCAATTTTACAAACGATGTTATCGGGGATATTGCAGGGGTAATTAGTGGTACAGCCTCTGCCTATGTGGTGCTGCAGCTTGCCTCCCAGCTAGGTCATGAAGAAGGTTCCACCACCCAGTTTGCTATATCAGTATTGTTTACAAGTATCGTCGCTGCATTGACCGTCGGTGGAAAATCAGTAGGGAAAACACTTGCGATTCAATATTCTACAGAGATCATTTACCGTGTGGGTAGATTATTTTATGTGATAGAGGTAAAATTGAAAATAACAATTTTTAAGAAGAAAAAGAAGAAGCGAAAGAATTTAAAAGGAAGAAAGTGAGGGTTTCTTTTGGATGTACTAGAGATGAAGGACCCGGCTTTTTTAAAAGAGCTGGATGACAGGCAGCTTCGGAGTGTAGCTGAAGATATAAGAGAATTTTTGATCAGTAAACTTTCAGTTACGGGAGGCCATCTCGGGCCGAATCTCGGGGTGGTGGAACTGACTCTCGTACTGCACCAGCTGTATGAGAGCCCGAAAGACAAGTTTTTATTTGATGTAGGCCATCAGGCATACGTGCATAAAATATTAACCGGCAGGGCCGGTCAATTTGATACTCTCCGCCAGCATAAAGGACTATGCGGATTTCCAAAGCGTTCCGAATCTATTCATGACTGCTGGGAAACAGGACACAGCTCCACTTCGCTTTCCGGGGCGATGGGTATGACACTCGCGCGTGATTTGAAAGGATCGGACGAGCATATCGTTCCAATAATAGGGGACGGCGCTTTGACCGGGGGCATGGCGTTGGAAGCGCTTAACCATATTGGTCATGAGCAGCGGGACATGACAGTCATTTTGAATGACAATGAAATGTCAATTGCACCGAACGTCGGGGCACTTCACAATATGCTGGGAAGAATGCGTACAGCCGGTAAATATACCCGGGCAAAAGAAGATCTTGAAATGCTTATTAAAAAAGTACCGGCATTCGGCGGACGTATTGCCGCTACAGCGGAACGTCTGAAAGACAGCCTCAAATATATGTTTGTATCGGGTATGTTTTTCGAAGAGCTCGGGTTTACGTATCTTGGACCGGTGGACGGACATGATATCAATGACCTGCGTTCCAATATCCAGTACGCCAAAAAAACTAAAGGGCCGGTACTGATCCACGTTGTAACCAAAAAAGGGAAAGGCTATGCACCTGCCGAGAATGATGCTAAAGGCACTTGGCACGGTCTTGGGCCGTACAAAATCGAATCCGGTGAAGTTGTTAAGAAACCGGGGCCGCCGAGCTACAGCGGAGTCTTTGCAGAAACGATGAAAAAAATTGCCAGAACGGACGAGAAGCTCGTCACCGTTACTCCTGCCATGCCGAATGGAAGCGGACTCGATAAATTCGCTCAGGAATTCCCGGAAAGAATGTTTGATGTCGGCATAGCAGAGCAGCACGCAACAACGATGTCAGCAGGACTGGCAGCACAGGGGATGAAACCTGTGCTTGCGATTTATTCCACGTTTCTTCAGCGCGGATACGATCAGCTTGTCCATGATGTATGCCGCCAGAATTTAAATGTGGCCTTTGCTATTGACCGGGCCGGACTCGTCGGGGCAGATGGAGAAACTCATCAGGGTGTATTTGATATCTCCTACATGCGTCATCTGCCTAACATGAAACTCATGGCGCCAAAGGACGAAAATGAATTTCAGCATATGCTTTTCACAGCCGTACAGCACGAAGATGGACCTGTGGCAGTGAGATATCCGCGTGGCAGTGGAATTGGTGTGGAGATGGACGAAACTCTGCAGGAAATTCCTATCGGACAGTGGGAAGTGCTTAAAAAAGGGGAGGATGCAGCCATCCTTGCTTTTGGTACGATGGTTCCCGTAGCTGAAGCAGCGGCAGAGCTTCTCGCTCAAAAAGGCATATATACAGAAGTTGTTAATGCCCGTTCAATCAAACCTCTCGATCATGACAAGCTTATTGAACTCAATAAAAAACAAAAACCGATTCTCACAATGGAAGAACATGTTCTTCAAGGAGGATTCGGAAGTGCGGTACTGGAATTTTATCACGAACAGGGGATCCATTCCGCAGTAGTAGAGCGGATGGGTATCGAAGACTGCTACATCGAACACGGGGGCGTACCGGACCTTCTTAAAGAAGTGGGTCTTACAGATGAAAGTGCAGCAGCGCGTATCCTGGAAATGCTTCCTACTAAAAAACAGCGGGCCTGAAAATGAAAAAAGAAAGAATTGACGTACTGCTCGTGGACCAGGGAATAATTGACTCAAGAGAAAAAGCAAAACGTACGATAATGGCAGGGCTCGTTCTGGCTGACGGTGAAAGAGTGGATAAGGCCGGCACAAAAGTGCCGGTTGACGCTGTTCTGACGTTGAAAGGGGAGATCAGTCCCTATGTGAGCAGGGGTGGATTGAAGCTTAAAAAGGCAGTGGAGGCTTTCCATTTAAACCTGAAAGATAAAATTGTTCTCGATATAGGAGCCTCTACGGGAGGGTTTACGGACTGTGCGCTTCAGGAAGGAGCCCGGCTCGTTTATTCACTTGACGTAGGCTATAATCAGCTTGCCTGGAAACTTCGACAGCATGAACAGGTAATAGTCATGGAAAGAACAAACTTCCGTTACTGTACACCGGCAGATTTCGACCAGGGGCAGCCGGACTTTGCCACTATTGATGTATCGTTTATTTCCCTCAGGCTGATTCTGCCGGCGCTGAAAGAAATAATATCCGCTGACGGCGAGGTGTCCGCACTAATAAAACCGCAGTTTGAAGCCGGAAGGGACGAGGTTGGAAAAAAAGGAATTGTCCGGGATCCTTCCGTTCATGAAAAAGTTCTAAAGAGGACAGCTGAAATTGCTGAGGAAGCAGGTTTCGCCGTCATTAATATTGTTCCTTCCCCGATCAGGGGAGGAGAAGGAAATATTGAATTTCTGATGCATCTGAGGGCCTCCGGAAAATCAGAGTACGGAGAAGGTGAAATTAGAGGCACGGTGAAAGAAGCCCACGAAAAACCGCCGCAATAAACTGAATTTTTGGAGGAACTCTTCTATGAATAAAGGACAGCGACATATAAAAATCAGGGATATCATCGGTAATAATGACGTCGAAACTCAGGATGAACTGGTAGACCAGCTGAGAAGTGCCGGTTTTAATGTAACTCAGGCGACAGTAAGCCGGGATATTAAAGAACTTCACCTTGTAAAAGTACCGATGATGGACGGACGCTACAAATACAGTCTCCCTTCCGATCAGCGGTTCAATCCGCTGCAGAAGCTTAAAAGAGCCCTGATCGACAGTTTCGTATCCATAGATTATACATCCAATATGATCGTTATTAAGACCCTTCCCGGTAATGCAAATGCGGTAGGGGCACTTGTTGACAATCTTGACTGGACAGAAATTATGGGAACTATATGCGGGGATGACACCATTCTCATTATCTGCCGCTCAGAAGAGGATCCGGGGAAGATGACTGAAAAATTTCTGGAAATGCTTTAATAAGGCATGAGGAACTTTTTCAGCCTCCCTGCTACATGCTTAAAAGATCCGGAAGCTGTACTTTTTTCATGTGAGGGGACGGCTGAAAACAATAACTGCCTCCAGAAGACGGAGAGCAAGCTGCGGTGCTGTTTTTTCTGCAGAGTTAACCTAAACAGTGTTATAAAGAAAAAGGCTGGCCTGGTACAAAGCAGGATTCAGCCTTTTTTTATAACGCTGTGTCCGCTGTTAATGACTGGAGAAAAACTCCACTTTCAACCGGTTTTCCAGGAAAATCCTACTTGAAAATCCTACTTATGGAAACGAAAGCGGCCGGTCTTTAGTGGGCTGTATTATTTCAAGGCTCCCTTTTATAATGTATGACATGGAAAGTTGTTGAACTTTACGACCGGTTTCTTTATACAGTATTTGGAATAACACACTACATAGTTTCTGTTTATCAATCTGAAAGGAGCTGATCAGCTGTGCTGATGGAAATTTCAATTCGGAACTTTGCCATAATTGAAGAATTGACAGTATCGTTTGAAGAGGGTCTGACAGTTTTAACTGGAGAAACTGGTGCGGGAAAATCAATTATTATTGATGCTATCGGGCTGCTCATAGGCGGACGGGGCTCTGTAGAGTTTGTAAGGCACGGAAGCAAAAGGGCAGAAATCGAAGGTTTGTACACGGTGGAAGAACCTCTTCCTGCAGAAACAGCAGAATTGTTCCAGGATCTTGGAATTAAGCTTGATGAAGAAGAAACAGTTGTTTTAAAAAGGGAAATCACTAAGCAGGGTAAAAGCGTCTGCCGGGTGAATGGTCGTCTGACCACACTCGGCATTCTGCGTCAGATCGGCCAGCAGCTTGTCGATATTCACGGACAGCATGAGCATCAGCAGCTTCTGCAGACCGATAAGCATGGTATGTTTCTTGACCGGTTTGCTGAGGAAGAATTGAAAGAAGCTAAAAAGGAATATTCCTTTCTGTATGACAGGTTTGATAAAAAACTTAAGCAGCTGAAGCAGCTTTCTGACAATGAACAGCAGATGGCACAGCGGCTTGACCTGATTCAGTATCAGTTTGAAGAAATTCAGCAGGCTCAGCTTCAGCCACAGGAAGACATACTTCTGATAGAAGAAAAGAGAAAACTGAACAACAGTGAGGGACTCTACAGAACGATTCATGGAGCATACGAAAGTTTATACGGTGACAGCAAAGGTCTGGAGTGGGTGATGGCTGCAAAAAATCAGGTGGAAGAAGCGGCTGAAATGGATCCGGAGATTGGAAAGTTAAAAGAAACAGTGGAAGAAAGCTATTATATGCTGGAAGAAGCTGCCTTTTCTTTAAGGGATTATTATGAGTCCATCGAATTTGATCCGGAAAGACTTCATGAAATTGAAGCCCGGCTGAGTGAGATAAGCCAGCTGAAACGTAAGTACGGAGAAAGTGTGGAGGAAATCCTGGAATATTGTGCTTCAATCGAAGAAGAGCTGGATACACTTACTAACCGGGAACAGCGGCTTGGGGAATGGCAGCAGGAACTGGAGGCTGCAGCCGCAGACCTTTATGTGGAGGGAATGCACATAAGTGGAATCAGAAAAAAGGCAGCCGGTAAACTGAAGGAGGCTATTCAGCAGCAGCTGAAAGATTTATATATGCCTCACACGGAGTTTGAAGTGCTTGTTCGGACAGCTCCTCAGGAAGAATTCCCGGCGGAACAGCTGTTGAAAAAACATCCATTTCAACGGTCGGGTATTGACTCAATAGAATTTCAGGTCGCGACAAATAAAGGAGAACCGCTGAAATCGCTGGCAAAAGTAGCGTCAGGGGGAGAAATTTCCCGGATGATACTCGCATTGAAATCTATTCTCGCGCGTCACGAAGGCGTAACTTCCCTCATATTTGATGAGGTCGATACGGGAGTAAGCGGAAGGGTGGCACAGGCGATTGCATCGAAAATACACCGCCTTGCCGAAGGCTCCCAGGTTTTATGTATTACACACCTGCCTCAGGTGGCGGCGATGGCCGATACGCATTTGTTTATTTCGAAGCAGGAAAAAGATGAACGGACTATAACCAGCGTCCATCCGCTGAACAGTGAAGAGCAGATTGAAGAAGTAGGGCGCATGATGTCCGGTACTGATATTACAGACGTAACGAAGCAGCATGCGCGGGAGCTTATTTCCCAGGCATCTGACCGGAAATAACCTGGAGCAGGCTGATTTCACATTTTCTTTTACCTTATTCGAAAAAAATATATAAAATATTTCTTTCTCTGAATGTGTATTTATTCTGTACAGTCCGGTATATCCGGTGAAGCCCTGCCACTGCTGGTTCTGCAGAAGATAATAGATGTTATACCCATTTAATAATAAACTCTGCGGGAGTTAAGAGTTGTTGTTAATCGGGCCTGCCCCTGCTTTAAAGGTACACTTTTACTATGCTATACTTGGAGCATCATAAACTGCAGGAAATACAGTACGAGGCAGAGAGGTAAGGGGGACGCGGGAGTGAACAGAATTAAAGTCTGTGTAGCCGACGATAATAAAGAGCTTGTTGGTCTGTTGGAAGAATACCTTAATGATACGGATGATATAACTGTAATTGGCAAAGCCTACAACGGGCAGGAGTGCCTGGAAATTATAAAAACAGAGCAGCCGGATGTTATTATTCTTGATATTATTATGCCCCATCTGGATGGGCTCGCAGTATTGGAAAAGTTAAACGAAACACCTCTTGAAAAAAAACCGAGCATCATTATGCTCACAGCTTTCGGTCAGGAAGAAGTTACGAAAAAAGCAGGGGAGCTGGGAGCGTCCTACTACGTGCTGAAACCCTTTGATATGGATTTGCTTGTTGATAAAGTACGGGAAGTAGCCTCTGCGGAGCAGTCTGGAAAAGAACGGAGTCAGAGTAACTCTCAACAGTCCTTTACCCCGATGAATCTTGATGCCAGTATTACGAGCATTATTCACGAAATAGGAGTCCCGGCTCACATTAAAGGCTATATGTATCTTCGGGAAGCGATAACTCTGGTTTATTACGACATTGACCTGCTCGGGTCTGTAACGAAGGTTCTTTACCCCGATATTGCCGATAAATTTAATACAACGCCGAGCCGTGTTGAGCGGGCTATAAGGCACGCGATCGAAGTAGCCTGGGGGCGGGGAAATGTCGATTCTATTTCCAAAATGTTCGGATATACAGTGAACAGCGCAAAATCGAAGCCGACTAATTCAGAATTTATTGCGATGGTAGCGGATAAACTGAGGGTGGAGCATGGAAAATAAAAAAACCTGGAAGTCATTTTAGACTTCCAGGTTTTTTTTGGCAGGCTGCCGCTTTTGAAAACGGGGGGCTACCTTGTTATTCTTCCGGTCCCTGTGGAGAATAAAACCTCCGATAAACCAGACACCGACAGCAAGACAGATCATACCTGCCAGAAATTGAAGATAATGGGAAGGGAAAGGAGTGTTCAAAATCTGAAATAGAGTATCTCTCATAAGTTTTATGCCATATCCTGCTGTAATGATAGGGATAAGCAGAATAACTAAAGCGGCAAATCGCTGGATCGTCATCATATTCCCTCATTTCAAACCGTAATCTCAGCTTTATTCTAAAGGATTGCGGCAGAAAAGTCGAGTAGCCTGTAAAGCCAGTATTTTGTATAGTAGAGAGAAACATGCTAAAAAACAGTATTCCCCTGATACGATGCAGGGTGGAAAGGGCAGATGAAAGATGGATATACTTCTGAACGGTACAAAAAGAGAAATAGAGCATTTTCTGAATAATACTCCCATCCCCGAACCTTTTAATATATGCGGTATTGTTATTACTACGAACGAAAAAACAGATCTTAAAATTGAAGAATACAATTCATTGAAAGAAGCGGAAAAAGCAGTTCCATACGCGCTTATTATTGGAGAAAAAGCAGAAATAAGTTTTCAATCAGGACGCGGTGTGATAAAACGGCTGCACGAATACTATATAAAGCTGCAGGCGGCAGTCCGACAAAACAAAAAACTTCATAAAATTGTCAACAGTACGCATGACGGAATGATCGCTATAGACAGGGAAGAAAAAATCACCCTGATTAATAGACGGGCAGAGGAAATGACTGGTTTGTCAGCAGAGGGTTCGATAGGTAAGTATATTCAAAAGGAAATGCCGAGCAGCAGACTTCCGCGCGTATTAAAAACGGAGAAAACTGAATTGAATCGTAAACAGCAGATCGGTGAAAACAGGACGATTATTACTACAAGAGTACCTATGTACGATGAAGGGGCAATAATAGGTGTTCTCGCTGTCTTCCGTGACATAACAGAAATAGAAAATATGGCAGAGGAAGTAACCAACCTGAAAAGCATACGTACGATGCTGGAAGCGATAATCGAATCATCGAATGATGCCATATCAGTTGTGGACAATGAGGGGCACGGTTTATTAATTAATCCTGCCTATACCCGTCTTACCGGCCTTACTAAAGCAGAAGTGATAGGTAAACCTGCAGCTACTGATATTTCTGAAGGAGAAAGCATACATATGAAAGTACTGCAGAGCAGGAAGTCCGTAAGAGGAGCCAGGATGAAAGTGGGTCCATCAAGGCGCGATGTCGTTGTCAACGCAGCTCCCCTGATAGTTGACGCAGAGGTGCAGGGAAGTGTTGGTGTCATTCACGATGTATCTGAAATGGAAGCTCTTACAACCGAACTGGAACAGGCACGGCGGATTATCCGGACTTTAGAGGCAAAATATGAATTTGCTGATATCGCAGGAAGCTCCTCTGAGCAACAAATGGCCGTTGAACAGGCGAAAGCCGCAGCAAAGACGCCGGCAGCTATTCTTCTCCGGGGGGAGTCGGGTACCGGGAAAGAACTTTTCGCCCACGCGGTGCATAACGAAAGTCGCAGAAAATAT
Source organism: Alkalicoccus saliphilus (assembly GCF_003044065.1). Lineage (GTDB taxonomy): Bacteria > Bacillota > Bacilli > Bacillales > Salisediminibacteriaceae > Alkalicoccus > Alkalicoccus saliphilus. The sequence continues at coordinate 136,379 of NZ_PZJJ01000001.1, read as the reverse complement.
AACAGATTTGTCCGGGTAAACTGCGCCGCACTTTCGGAAACGCTTTTGGAAAGTGAGCTTTTCGGTTATGTGGAGGGTGCTTTCTCCGGGGCGAGGCGGGGAGGAAAAAAGGGACTGTTTGAAGAAGCTGATAAAGGAAGTATATTTCTTGACGAAATTGGTGAACTGTCTGCAAAAATGCAGGCGAAACTGCTCCGTGTTCTCCAGGAAGGAGAAATTGTAAAAGTCGGAGGGACAAAATCAGAAGAAGTCGATGTACGGATTATTGCAGCGACAAATGTAGATATTGAAAAGAAAATCGAAAATGGCGAATTTCGTCAGGATCTATATTACCGGCTGAACCGGGTGCCGATTTATATTCCGGCTCTGCGTGAACGGAACGAAGATATCCCCGTAATCTCCCGCTATCTCCTGGAAAAGCTCAACCAGGAATACGGAAGAAATGTTCAGGATCTTTCAGAAGAAGCTCTCCTGAAGCTGCAGCAGTATCAGTGGCCGGGTAACGTTAGAGAGCTGGAAAATGTACTTGGAAGAGCAATCATACACATGTCCCAAAGCGCTCGTATTATACAGGCTGCTGATTTATTCCCCGAAGAGGAAAAAACAGGGGTTATCGGCGAAAAGACCGGAGTTTCTGAGCAGCTGTCCCTGGCAGAAGAAATAGAGAAAGCAGAAAGAAGAGCTCTTCAGCAGGCGCTGATTGAAGAAAATGGAAACAAAACTAAAACAGCCCGCCGTCTTCAAATCAGCCTTCGCAGTTTATATTATAAAATGGAGAAGCACCACCTTTGATGCAAAAAATTGCATGCAAAAAAATGCGTATCATGCATATTATTGCATGATTTTTATAGGAATTACCGGGTTGAAAGGAGTATTCAACTTGGCATCATTCTTGCATTTTAATATAAAGTACAGCATTTAAAAGGAGTGTAGGCGATGAATTTCGAGTCTTTAAAAACGGCGGTTCTTCAAAGCCGGTCCCGGACAGTTATTGCTGTTGCGCACGCTGTGGACCCTTCAATATTCCGTGCGGCAAAGACGGCGATAGAGCAGTCTCTTGCTGATTTTCATTTCATCGGTCCGTTTCAGGAGATGACAGATGCTATGAAGGAAGCAGGTTTTGAAGAAATGGAAGGAATAACATCCTTTACTGACTGCGTTGATGAAAAAGAAGCAGCCGAAACGGCGGTGCGGCTCGTTTCCGATGGAGAAGCGGATGTGCTGATGAAGGGGATGGTATCCACTTCCATTCTGTTGAAGTCGGTGCTTCATAAAGAATATGGTTTAAGGACAGGTAATGTTCTTTCTCATATTGCCGGTTTTGAGATGCCTGGAAGAGAAAAGGTTTTGTTTTTGACGGATGCAGCGATGAATATTGCTCCGGACCTTAAAGAAAAAGTACAGATCGTTGAAAATGCTGTCTCAGCCCTTCATCAAATGGGCATGAAAGAACCTAAAGCAGCCCTTCTTGCTGCTGTCGAAACGGTTAATCCTGCCATGCAGGCGACTCTGGACGCAGCAGTAATCACGCAGATGAACAGACGGGGGCAGATAGGCGGCTGTTTAGTCGATGGTCCACTCGGGTTTGATAATGCTGTGTCGGCTGAAGCAGCAGCCCGTAAGAAAATTATGTCCCCGGTAGCGGGAGACGCCGATATTATCGTAGCTCCGGAGATTGAAACAGGGAATTCCCTTTATAAATCATTTACTTATATCGGAAAGGCGACAGCCGGGGGAATGATCGTCGGAGCCCGCGCTCCAATTGTACTGACTTCAAGAACTGATACGGAAAAAAGCAGATTGTTATCAGTAGTTATGGCTGCTGCTTCAAGAAAATTTTAACAAAACCTTGATGCACCTTAATAATAAATGCTGGCCCAATAATTTCATCCCGGGCTGAAAACGAATTTTTCCCAATAAAACATATTTATTACACTAAAAAACATAGACAGATTCACAGGAGGAATTAATTATGAAATTATTTACACATATGGAAGAATATGATTACGAACAGGTTGTAGTGTGCCAGGACAAAGAATCCGGCCTTAAAGCTATCATTGCTATTCACGATACGACGCTCGGACCAGCACTCGGGGGAACGAGAATGTGGACGTATGATACAGAGGAAGAAGCTTTCAAAGATGCCCTTCGTCTCGCCCGGGGAATGACTTACAAAAACGCTGCGGCAGGACTGAATCTCGGCGGTGGAAAAACAGTTATTATCGGAGATCCGAAAAAGGATAAAAACGAAGCGATGTTTCGTGCTTTCGGAAGATTTATCCAAGGTCTAAACGGCAGGTACATTACTGCAGAGGATGTCGGTACAACAGTAGAAGATATGGACCTTGTTTATTCAGAAACTGATTATGTAACAGGAGTGTCGCCTGCCTTTGGTTCCTCTGGAAATCCTTCACCTGTGACCGGGTATGGCGTATATGTAGGAATGAAAGCTGCCGCTAAAGAAGCATTTGGTTCAGATAGCCTGGAAGGGAAAAAAGTAGCGGTTCAGGGGGTCGGCAACGTAGCCTTCAATATGTGCAGATACCTTCATGAAGAAGGGGCCGAACTGATTGTGACTGATATAAATAAGGAAGCTGTTAATCGTGCAGTAGAGGAGTTTGGGGCAAAACCTGTAGATATAGAAGATATATACAGTGTAGACTGCGACATTTATTCACCATGTGCTTTAGGAGCAACGATCAATGATAATACTATTCCGAAGCTGAAAGCAAAAGTGGTGGCTGGGGCAGCGAACAATCAGCTTCTGGAAAACCGTCATGGAGAGATTCTGCAGGAAAAGGGAATAGTATACGCACCGGATTATGTCATTAATTCGGGGGGAGTCATCAATGTTTCCGATGAACTGCTTGGATACAATCGGGAGCGCGCTATGAGAAAAGTGGAGACGATCTACGACAGCATAGAAAAAATATTCGAGATATCCAGAAGAGATAATATCCCAACCTATGCAGCTGCGAACCGCCTGGCCGAGGAACGGATCGAAACGATGAGAAAATCCCGCCGGCAGTTTCTGCAGAACGGAATGAATATTTTATCCCGTGGCAGATAAATAAGGAGGAAAATGTGGAAAAGCAATATAGAATACTAGCGTTGAATCCCGGGTCTACTTCCACAAAAATAGGGATTTACGATAACGAGCACGAAGTTCTGGAAAAAACGATTCGTCACGAAAGAAGTGATCTGGCGCCCTATTCCTCCATTATTGATCAGTACTCTTTCCGGAAAAATATGATTCTGCAGACGCTGGATCAGTCAGGAATCAATTTATCTAAACTGTCAGCCGTGGTAGGCAGAGGCGGTCTGCTGCGACCAATAGAGGGGGGCACCTACACGGTTAATGAAGACATGCTTGCAGATCTGAAAGAAGGATATGCAGGAGAGCATGCGTCCAACCTGGGAGGGATCATTGCCTTTGAAATAGCAGAACAGCTTAATATTTCAGCCTTCATAGTTGATCCCGTAGTCGTCGATGAACTGATGCCGGAAGCGAGGATTTCCGGCTTTGCAGATATTGAACGAAAGAGTATTTTTCATGCACTTAATCAAAAAGCTGCTGCGCGGCGGGTTGCAGAAAAAATGGATAAAAGCTATGAAGATGCACGCCTCATCGTAACGCATATGGGCGGCGGTATAACTGTAGGAGCCCACTGTTTCGGACGGGTTATTGATGTGAATAATGGTCTGCATGGAGAGGGGCCGTTTTCGCCGGAACGTGCAGGGACGGTGCCGGCAGGAGACCTCGTAGCAATGTGCTTTTCAGGAGAATACTATTCGGATGAGATTATGAAAAAAATTGTAGGCGGCGGTGGACTCGTCGGTTATCTTGGGACGAACGACGCTGTGGAAGTGGAAAACAGAATTTCCCGGGGGGATGAAGAAGCAGAAAGCGTATACAGCGCTATGGCTCTTCAGATAAGCAAAGAAATTGCCGCCAGTGCAGCAGTACTCGAAGGCAGGGTGGATGCAATTGTTCTGACTGGAGGGCTTGCGCACGGGAAAGAATTCATACAAAAAATTTGTTCCCGTATTGAGTGGATTGCAGATATAATTGTTATGCCCGGTGAAAATGAACTCGAGGCGCTTAACGAAGGAGCTCTCCGGGTTCTTCGGGGGCAGGAAAGACCAAAAACATACGTTATACCTGAAGCAGATAAAATAAAGGAGAGATAAGTATGGCAGAAAAATATGATCTGGTCATATTAGGAGCCGGTACCGGTGGATACGTTGCAGCTATTAGAGCAGCTCAGCTGAATTTAAATGTAGCAGTAGTAGAAAAAGGAAAACTTGGGGGGACATGTCTCCATCAGGGCTGTATTCCGAGTAAAGCTCTTCTGCGGAGCGCAGAAGTTTTTAAAACGGTGAAGCAGGCCGATACATTCGGAGTGGAAACAAAGGAAACTGCTTTGAATTTCCCGAAAGTAATGGAAAGAAAGCAGCAGATCGTTGATCAGCTTTATAACGGTGTGCAGTCTCTCATGAAAAAAGGGAAGATTGATGTATACCATGGATTAGGAAGAATTCTCGGGCCGTCCATCTTTTCACCGACACCTGGGACAATCTCAGTTGAATACGAAGAAGAAGGGCGGGAAAACGATATGCTTATACCGTCCAACGTAATCGTTGCAACAGGAAGCAGACCGAGAACTCTTCCCGGTCTCGAACTCGATGAAACAAATATTGTTTCTTCCAATGGGGCTCTCGCGATGGAAGAGCTTCCTTCTTCCATATCAATTATAGGAGGGGGAGTTATCGGTGTTGAATGGGCATCGATGTTCGCTGACTTTGGGGTGAAAGTAAACGTCTTCGAATATACGGACCGGCTTCTTCCAACAGAAGATAAGGATATTTCAAAAGAAATGGAAAAGGCACTGGCTGCAAAAGGTGTAGTTATACACACCGGTGCAAAGGTCGACGCTTCCGGGGTGAAAACAGTGGGTGAGGGAGTAATTGTCCCATATACATCAGACAGCGGGCAGGCAGAAGTTACAACTGATAAAGTCCTTGTATCCGTAGGCAGAGAGCCGAATGTAAAGAACATCGGCCTTGAAAATACAGATATTATCGTGGAAAACGGCTTTATTAAAGTAAATAAAAATTATCAGACAAAAGAAAGTCATATATATGCTGTCGGGGATGTTATTGGCGGAATGCAGCTTGCCCATGTGGCTTCCCACGAAGGAATTGCGGCCGTTGAACATATATCAGGTGGAAACCCTCATCCGGTGGATCCGCAGATGACTGCAAGATGTACTTATTCTTCACCTGAGGCAGCGAGTGTCGGAATGACAGAAGATGAAGCAGCAGAAAAAGGTTATAATGTAAAAATTGGAAAATTCCCTTTCCAGGCTGTTGGTAAAGCTCTCGTCCATGGGGACACTTCCGGCTTCGTAAAGTTCGTAACAGATCAAGATACAGATGATCTTCTCGGCGTTCATATGATCGGACCGCATGTGACTGATATGATTTCTGAAGCGGCACTGGCAAAGCTGCTGGACGCTACTCACTGGGAAGTAGCTTCTTCCATCCACCCTCATCCGAGTCTTTCTGAAGCAATAGGGGAAGCGGCACTCGCTGTCGATGGTAAACAGATACATGGGTAATGAATTTAAGGAGGTTTCAACAATGGAAAAAAATCGTCATGAAGCTCTCGGCCTGAGCAGTGAAGATGTTTTGAAGATGTATACAACAATGGTGGAAGCACGCATGATAGATGAGCGGATGTGGCTGTTAAACCGCGCAGGTAAAATTCCGTTTGTAATTTCCTGTCAAGGGCAGGAGGCAGCTCAGGTTGGAGCTGCCATGGCACTTGATAACACGGCAGACTACGTCCTTCCCTACTACCGGGATATGGGAGTAGTGCTTCATTTTGGTATGACTGCAAAAGAATTGATGCTTTCCGGTTTTGCCAAGGCGGAAGACCCGAACTCCGGCGGCCGGCAGATGCCGGGACATTTCGGCTACAAAGCTAAACGAATTGTGACCGGGTCTTCGCCTGTGACGACCCAGGTGCCTCATGCTGTAGGGTTTGGACTGGCAGCAAAGATGAAAAAGCAGGAATTCGTAGCTTTTACTACATTCGGTGAAGGCTCCTCCAACCAGGGGGACTTTCACGAGGGAATTAACTTTGCAAGCGTACATGATCTTCCGGTAATTTTCATGTGTGAAAACAATAAATATGCTATTTCCGTGCCGCTGGATAAACAGCTGAACATTGAACATGTATCGGACCGTGCCCACGGCTACGGTATTCACGGAGAATCCGTCGACGGCAACGACCCGCTCGCAGTATACGAAGCGGTTGCAGCAGCAAGAAAAAGAGCATTAAAAGGGGAGGGGCCGTCTCTCATTGAAACGGTTTCCTACAGGCTTACCCCCCATTCAAGTGACGACGATGACAGCACGTACCGGTCAAAAGAAGAAGTGGCAGAAGCTAAAAAGATAGATTCTATCCACACGTTCGGTCAGTATCTAAGGGAAGCAGGGATTTTAACAGACGAGCTGGAAAACGATATACGTGCAAAGCTCCGCCGGGAAATCGATGAAGCGACAGACTACGCGGAAGAGGCTGATTATGCCGATGTCAGTACACTGACGCACTACGTTTACGAGGAGGAATAATGACATGCCAGTTTTAACATATATAGAAGCAATAACACAGGCTATGAAAGAGGAAATGGCCAGAGATGAAAATGTATTCGTACTCGGTGAAGACGTAGGGAAACGGGGCGGAGTATTCCGCGCTACTGATGGTCTGTATGATGAGTTCGGTGAAGAACGCGTAATTGATACTCCGCTTGCTGAATCGGCCATCGCAGGTGTCGGAATTGGTGCGGCAATGTTTGGGCTGCGTCCGGTAGCGGAAATGCAGTTCGCAGATTTTATTATGCCTGCGGTGAACCAGATTGTTTCAGAAGCGGCTAAAATACGCTACCGCTCCAATAATGACTGGACTTGCCCGATTACAATCCGGGCGCCTTTTGGAGGAGGTGTGCACGGGGCGCTTTACCATTCCCAGTCAGTGGAAGCCCTTTTTGCCAACACACCAGGTCTTAAAATTGTTATTCCCTCCTCTCCCTATGATGCGAAAGGTCTTTTAAAAGCTGCGATCCGTTCGAACGATCCTGTACTGTTTTTTGAACATAAACGCGCGTACCGCCTTTTAAAAGAAGAAGTACCGGAAGAAGATTATACCGTTCCAATAGGAAAAGCGGCTGCAGTGCGGGAGGGCGATGACATAACGGTCATTACTTACGGCCTGTGCACCCAGTTTGCAAAGCAGGCAGCTGAACAGGTGGCCGAAGATGGGTATGAAGCTCATATCCTTGATCTTCGAACCGTATATCCACTGGATAAAGAAGCAATTATTGAAGCAGCAAGAAAGACTGGAAAAGTTCTTCTTGTAACAGAAGATAACGAAGAAGGAAGTGTCATGAGTGAAGTTTCAGCTGTGATAGCAGAAAACTGTCTTTTTGACCTGGATGCCCCGGTAAAAAGGCTCGCTGGACCAAACGTTCCTGCAATGCCGTATACTCCGGCACTCGAAAAGAAATTCATGGTAAATGCGGATAAAGTGGAAGAAGCAATGCGGGAGCTTGCGGAATTTTAGTATGAACCTATAAAGGAGGCCTTTACGATGGCAACAGAAATTACCATGCCCCAGCTTGGTGAAAGTGTAACGGAGGGGACCATTACAAAATGGCTCGTTCAGCCTGGTGATAAAGTAAATAAATACGATCCCATTGCGGAAGTTATGACCGATAAAGTGAATGCAGAAGTGCCTTCTTCCTACACGGGTACTATCGGGGAACTCATTGCGGTGGAAGACGAAAAAGTGGAAGTAGGTCAGGTGATCTGTACGATGGAAATCGAAGGAGCTGGTGAAAACGGCAGCAGTGATACCAAAGCTGAGGAAAAAACCAGCACTACAGACACTTCGGAAAAGGCAGAGAAAAAAGAAGAAGTTAAAGATAAATCATCTTCAGGCCGGTATTCCCCGGCAGTACTGAAGCTGGCGCAGGAAAACGATATAAATCTTACGGAAGTAGAAGGTTCAGGACGTGGAGGAAGAATTACAAGAAAAGATATTCTCGCGGTAATTGAAGGCGGAGCGGTCAGCAGGTCACCAAAGAACGAAACGCCTCAAACAGAAGCTTCAGCCGACAGACCGAAACCTGAAGACATGCCGGTTCAGAGCCAGGGAATCTCTTCTGCACCGACGGGGCGGACAGAAGAGATTCCGGTATCCGGGGTCCGTAAAGCTATTGCGCAGAATATGACTGCTTCCAAAAGAGAGGCTCCACACGCATGGATGATGGTGGAAGTAGACGTAACGGACCTCGTGCGTCTGCGTGATAAGAAAAAAGACGATTTTTTGAAACAGGAAGGCTTTAAGCTTACTTATCTTCCATTTTTCATGCAGGCTGTCGTCGATGCTCTGAAGGTGTATCCGCAGGTGAATTCCAAATGGGATGGAGACAAAATTATACGCTACAAAGACGTCCATCTTTCCATGGCAGTTGCGACAGAAGAAGAACTTTTCGTGCCGGTAATTAAAAATGCAGATGAAAAAAATATTAAAGGTCTCGCCCGTTCATTAAATGACATTGCCGGAAAAGTACGCAGCCGTTCCCTGTCTTCTGCAGATATGCAGGGAGGAACTTTTACACTCAACAACACAGGCTCATTCGGTTCAGTACAGTCCCAGCCGATTATCAATACTCCACAGGCGGCTATTCTATCAGTGGAATCGATAGTGAAACGTCCGGTTGTACTTGAGAATGATGCTATTGCAGTAAGACATATGGTTAATCTCTGTATGTCTCTGGATCACCGGGTGCTCGATGGTTATATTTGTGGGAAATTCATGAATCATATTAAAACATCGCTCGAAAATATGAATGAAGGCTCCGTATCTATATATTAAGCAGAAAAAGTGACTTCCTTTATGCGTACTGTTTTCGGAGTATAAATTTCCGTTCCGTGCAGGATACTGGACAGTTCACTGTGAAATATCCATCATTATATAAGAGCCTGGTGCGATAATCTTTGGAAAATCTTCTTATAACGTGTAAAATAAGAAGAGAATTAAAGAAGAAAGGGTGAAATATACATGGAATTTCAAATGTTTATGAACGATGTGGTACAGGCCGCACGTCAGGATATGGATCAGGCTGGATATGAACAGCTTCAGTCAGCGGAGGAAGTAGAAGAGACATTGAATCAATCGGGAACTACTTTTGTTGTCGTGAACTCTGTCTGTGGATGTGCAGGGGGTATCGCCCGTCCGTCTGCTGCTTATATGAAAAATTATGAAGTGCAGCCGGATCGTTTTGTTACCGTATTTGCAGGTCAGGATAAGGAAGCTACAGAAAAGGCCCGTTCCTATTTCACGGGATATCCGCCATCCTCACCTTCTTTTGCACTGCTTAAAGACGGCGAGCTGAAAGCAATGGTTGAACGCCACGAAATAGAAGGTCACGAGCCGATCGAAGTTGTGAATAAACTGGAATCGTATTTTGATGAGCATTTCAAAAAATAATATTGTTTCATGATCATTCAATACCGGGAGCCGCATAGTTAGTGCCGGCCCCGGTTATTTTTTCTCTCAAGATACCTTCGGAAAGAAGAATCGTCCGGCAGTCTATGCAATAGGGAGTGGATATGCTATAATTTTAAACCGTGAGCATAAGTGCCGGAAATCATTTAGGAGTGGTGAACGAATGCAGGAGCTTTATAAAGAAGTACATACTTATTTAAATCAGGAAGAAGAAATTCCTTTTAAAACTTTCGATAATTATTATAAGCGGGTTATTAAGTACTTTAACGATCATGCAGATGAATTCGAAGAAGAAGATATCTGGAAAGCACTGTTCATATCAGAAAATGTTATGTCCAACGCCGACGGAAGATCAAAAGAAGTCAGTGATCAAAAAGAATCAAAAAAATATAAGAAGATGTCGAAACGACTGACTCTATGGGCTCAGAATTTTGCTGCACGTCTGGCAAGAAAAGGTTATAATGAGGAACAGATGAATGAGCGTTTTGAAAAAATGTTCGAAGACTACGAAAAATTTAAAAATGAATAAATAACTTGCATCTGTAAAATTATACTGCTATAATAATGAGGTGTCGGTGGGAGATCACCGCACTGCTCTGCGCCCGTGGTGAAATGGATATCATACGAGATTTCGGCTCTCGCGTTCCGGGTTCGAATCCTGGCGGGCGCGCCACTTTAAATTAATTCATTTAACAAACCTCCAGTTATATCTGGAGGTTTTTTTATTAACTTTTATAAAAAATGCTTCCTATGTTTTCATAGGGAGGCTTTCCGCCTATCGCCACTTTCCGTATAAACAGTTCAGCAGGCTGTGAATTACTTCTCAGAAAACAATTTACTCCGCTTGCAGAGATACGGCAGGAAAGCCGTGCTCTCATATGGAAGTATAATACCGAATGATTCTGAGAAAATATTTTTTAAGAAAGCTTTTTTGTCACGTCCGGGGGTACATGCCTTAACGCTCCCTGAACAGAAAGAGCCAGGAGCTGCTGAATGAGCTGTGCGGCCAGTACAGAATTTTTCTTTATTATACGCTCTGTTAAAGCTCCGAGTCGTTTATGAAGGTTGCCTGCGGCTCTTTACACCTGCCGCGGAGAAAGCCTTCGACTGTCCCGTCCGTCCGGGAGGATCTGCGCGCTTACAGAGGCGTCTCGAAAAATCACCTCGGCGGCGGTTTTGTAGAATAAAGAGCAGCGTCAATGAGAACAGAACTTTTCTTTTTCTCCAGCCGTCAACAGCGAACTTTAACATAGCTTTATAATAAAAAAGAAACTTCCCGGTTTTACCAAACTAATAGAAAGTAGCGGTACATTATGCGAGGACTTGGATACAGAACGCTGAAAACAGCAGTTGGAGCTGCACTGGCTGTTTTAATTGCACAGACACTGCAGCTGGATTTTTATGCTTCTGCAGGAATACTTACGATTCTTTGTATTCAGAGGACAAGAAAAAAATCCTATCTATCCGCCTGGGAAAGGTTTTCAGCCTGCATTATAGGGCTGCTCACCGCAGCCATTATTTTCGAGGCGCTGGGGTACCATTTCCTCAGCATTGCGCTTGTAATACTTGTTTTTATACCAATTGCGGTGCAGTTAAAAATTACTTCTGGGATCGTCACGAGTATGGTTATTATTTTTCATTTGTATACAGTAGGTACTGTCAGTACAGAAGTTATAGTCAACGAACTGTTTTTAATAGTTATCGGCGTCGGAATGGCGCTCGTTATGAATATTTATATGCCGAGTAATGAGGCGGAGCTGAACAAACTTCAGAACCGTCTGGAAGAGAATTATGCGGTGATTTTTCATGAGTTTGCCTCTTATATACGCCGCGGGGATTCTGACTGGAGCGGAAGTGAAATTGTGGAAGCCGGAAAGCTCATCCAGGAAGCAAAAAATATGGCAGTACAAAACCTGGAAAACCATATTCTCCGCTATGAGGACACGTACTATCATTATTTTAAAATGAGGGAAAAACAGCTCGACATTATCGAAAGAATGATGCCGCTTTTGACTTCAATAGATTATCATGTAATGCAGGCAGACATGCTCGCTGGATTTATGGACGATCTGGCGGAAGGTGTCCACTCAAAAAATACGGCTTACCTTTTTATAGATAAGCTGGAGGAGCTCCGGGACTCTTTTAAAGAAATGGAGCTTCCTAAAACGAGGGAAGAATTTGAAGCAAGAGCAGCACTTGCCCATCTCGTGAAAGAACTGGAGCAGTATCTTGCCATCAAAAAACAGTTTCGTCCGGTGCAGGAATACGGAATATTTGAATCAAAAGTGTAATATGTGAAATAAGGTTTGATATGACCTGCTTTTCCTCGACGTGACAAAGGGCTGCTGAATGTAATAAAAAGACGGCGGCGTTCAGTAATCTATCACTAAGCAAAAAGCTGTGTGAAAGTTTGGTTTGATGGTTATAACTGGAGGAGATTTTCAGCTTCCTCCACTTCAGGTGCCCTTTTATCTGCACAGAGCTCTAAAAAAGCCACAGAAAAACGGCTTCCCGGTCAGATAAATCAGCCGGGAAGCCGTTTGTTTTGGTTTTAGTATTAAAACGCAGAAACTCCCATAAGTGCAGTTCCAACAAACATTACGATAATCATCATATAAACGATCGCTTTACGAAACTTACGAGGCATACTTTTCCCTCCTCAAAACTTTTACTACTTCTATTTTAGCCGGAAAAAAACGACTTTTCAAGAGGATGGGAAGACTTAACAACTCTATGTTATAATAAGACCATATTTACGAGTTGAAGGAGGCGCCCATGGAAGATTATAAAGAGGCTTATGCAGCATGGCAGAAAGAAGTAAAGGAGCAGCTGAAAAAACGACCGGAAAGGAAGGATACTTTTCGTACCGGCTCCCGGCTGGATGTGGAAAGAGCTTATTTCCCGGAGGAAATTGATAACGCTTACATAGAAAAGCTCGGTTTTCCAGGCCGGTATCCCTATACACGGGGCATCCGCAGTACGATGTACCGCGGGCAGCTCTGGACTATGAGACAGTATGCAGGCTTTGGATCTGCAAAAGAAACAAATGAACGATTCCGTTACCTTCTGGATCAGGGACAGACCGGTTTATCGGTCGCTTTTGATCTGCCTACACAGATCGGATACGATTCTGATGATGCGATGTCTTTAGGGGAAGTAGGAAAAGTTGGTGTAGCCATCGATTCTCTGGAAGACATGGAACTTTTATTTGACCAGATTTCACTTGGTGATGTCAGTACCTCCATGACAATAAATGCACCGGCTGCCGTATTGCTTGCAATGTATATAGCAGTAGCAGAAAAGCAGGGGGTCCCGCCGGAAAAGATCCGCGGGACCATTCAGAACGATATTTTAAAAGAATACATTGCCCGGGGAACATATATTTATCCGCCTAAACCATCCATGAAACTTATCACGGACATCTTTGAATTTTGCAGCAGGGAAGCTCCGGCTTTTAATACTATCAGTATCAGCGGTTACCATATCCGCGAAGCCGGATCCACAGCAGTACAGGAGCTTGCTTTCACACTGGCTAATGCCGCTGCCTATGTCGAGGCGGCGATGGAGGCGGGACTTGATGTGGATGAATTCGCTCCGCGGCTTGCCTTTTTCTTTAATGGACATAATGATTTTTTCGAAGAAACGGCAAAATTCCGTGCCGCAAGAAGAATGTGGGCAAAGATGATGCGGGAGCGTTTCGGAGCAAAAAAAGAAAAGAGTGAACAGCTGCGCTTTCATACCCAGGTTGCAGGCTCTACGCTTACTGCCCAGCAGCCGGAAAATAACGTTGTAAGAGTTGCGCTGCAGGCTATGGCCGCAGTTCTTGGAGGGACTCAGAGTCTTCACACGAATGCGAAAGACGAGGCGCTTTCGCTTCCAACGGAAGACAGCGCGAGAATTGCACTGCGTACGCAGCAGATCATCGCTCATGAAACCGGAGTGACAAATACTATTGATCCGCTCGGCGGGTCCTATTTTATTGAAGAATTAACCGACAGGCTTGAAGAAGAAGCTTTCCGTTATATTGAACGAATTGATGAAATGGGAGGCGCGGTGCAGGCGGTGGAAAGCCAGTACATGCAGAGAGAAATCCACCGTGCTGCATATGACGCACAGAAACGCCTTGAAAAGGAAGAAGATATAGTTGTAGGAGTAAACAAATTTCAGGCAGGCGAAGAACAGGCACCGGACTTGATGGCGGTGGATGACGCTTTTGTTAAAGAGCAGCTTCACAGACTGAAAACCCTCCGGGAGCGAAGGGACAGTGAAAAGGTGGAGGCTGTGCTTGAGGAGCTTAAAGCAGCTGCTGAAAACGGGGAAAATATGATGGATGTCATCGTAAAAGCTGTTAAAGTTTATGCAACAGTTGGAGAAATATGTCATACACTCAGGAATGTGTTTGGAGAATATACGTCGTAGAGGAGGCGCCATTTATGGAAAGAATTAGAGTACTTATAGCAAAGCCGGGACTGGACGGCCACGATCGGGGGGCACTCGTGATTTCCCAGGCTCTGAGAGATGCCGGCATGGAAGTAATATATACTGGACTCAGGCAGTCCGCAGAACAGATCGTACGGGCTGCAGTTCAGGAGGATGTTGACGTAATAGGACTTTCCAGTTTATCAGGAGCGCATAATGTATTATTTCCTGCCGTGGTAAAACAGCTTAAGGAAGAAGAAGCGGAAGACATTCTCGTTATTGGAGGCGGGGTTATTCCAGTGTATGACATAGCTAGACTTGAAGAAGCAGGAGTGGAAAAGATTTTTACTCCGGGTACGCCGACAGGTCTGATTGCTTCATACATTGAAGAATCCGTAAAAGCGAGACGGGGGGAAGAAACACGGCTTTTTCAAAAGCCGCGGGGTGTGGATCACATCGGTATAGCGGTAACATCTATTGATGAGGCAGCTTCTTTTTACCGCTCTCATTTTCAGCTTGATATACAGGATGTTGTGGAAGTTCCGGAACAAGGAGTACGGGTAGCCTTTCTTCCGCTCGGTTCAGTAACGCTGGAACTTCTTGAGCCGCTCGGCGAAAACAGCCCCGTACAAAAATTTATTGATAAAAAAGGACCGGGCCTTCATCATCTGGCCATAGCTGTGGAAGATCTTCAGGACAGACTGACACAAATGAAGCGTTCCGGGGTCCAGCTCATTGATGAAGAACCGAAAACGGGAGCCCAGGGGCATCCAATAGCTTTTCTTCACCCTAAATCCACACACGGAAGCCTACTGGAACTTGTAGAGAGAAAGGATGAATCAGCGGATGGACATGTATGAAAAACTGAACGAACTTTATGATAAAAGAAGAAAAGTGGAAATGGGAGGAGGAGACAAACGCCGGGAAAAGCAGCACGAAAAGGGCAAATTAACGGCGAGAGAAAGAATAGAGCTTCTCGTGGATGAAAACACGTTTGTGGAACTCCAGCCGTTTATTGAACACCGTTTTGACGAAGAGGGGATGGAGAAAGGATCAGCTCCCGGGGAGGGGGTTGTCACTGGATATGGCTACGTTAACGGCCGGAAAATTTTCCTCTTTGCTCAAGACTTTACTGTCTACGGAGGAGCGCTCGGGGAAATGCACGCAAAAAAGATAGCCAACGTAATGGATCTTGCCGTAAAAAATAAGGCGCCTTTTGTCGGCTTAAATGACTCCGGCGGTGCGAGAATACAGGAGGGTGTTCTCTCTTTAGATGGATATGGGCATGTTTTTTACAGAAATGCAATATACTCCGGTGTTATCCCCCAGATTTCAGTTATTATGGGTCCGTGTGCCGGAGGGGCAGTATATTCACCGGCAATAACTGACTTTGTATTTATGGTGGAAAAAACAAGCCAGATGTTTATTACAGGGCCAAAAGTA
Source organism: Alkalicoccus saliphilus (assembly GCF_003044065.1). Taxonomy (GTDB): domain Bacteria; phylum Bacillota; class Bacilli; order Bacillales; family Salisediminibacteriaceae; genus Alkalicoccus; species Alkalicoccus saliphilus. The sequence goes on along the minus strand of NZ_PZJJ01000001.1, from coordinate 120,940 downwards.
ATAGAGACTGTTACAGGAGAAAAAATCTCCTCCGAAGCTCTGGGGGGAGCAAAAGTTCACGGATCAAAGAGCGGCAATGCCCACTTCTCCTGCAAAAGTGAAGAAGAAGCTCTGCGCCAGGTAAGAGATCTGCTGTCTTATCTTCCCCAGCATCAGGAAGAAGAGCCGCCGATTCAGAGCTATGAAGAGAAAGATGAGTTTCTATACGATCTGCTGGACCATGTCCCGTCAGATCCGTCCAGGTCGTATGATGTACGGGAAGTAATCCGGGAAACAGCAGATAAAGAGTCATTCATGGAAGTGCAGAAGGACTTTGCAAAAAATGCCGTTATCGGCTTCGCCAGAGTTGGCGGCCGTCCGCTTGGAATAATTGCGAATCAGCCGAAAGTAATGGCGGGAGGACTCGATATCGATTCCTCAGATAAAATCGCCCGCTTTATCCGTTTCTGCGACAGTTTCCGTCTCCCGCTTGTTACATTTGAAGATGTAACAGGATTTCTTCCGGGTGTCCAGCAGGAACACGGAGGTATTATCCGGCACGGGGCGAAAATACTTTACGCGTATTCAGAAGCTACCGTCCCAAAAATTACGGTGATCACCCGTAAAGCGTATGGAGGGGCCTATGTTGCTTTAAACAGTAAATCCATAGGAGCGGATATAGTATATGCCTGGCCGAATGCTGAAATAGCCGTAATGGGACCCCACGGTGCTGCCAATGTAATTTTCGCAAGAGAAATTCAGGAGAGCGAGAACCCTGAAAAAACTAGAGCAGAAAAAATTGAATTGTACCGTGAAAAATTTGCCAACCCTTACATTGCAGCGGCAAATGGGATGGTGGATGATGTCATCGACCCGAGAGAGACGAGACAGAAAATTATGGAGAGCTTGAAAATGCTCCAGGAGAAAACAGAGCAGCGTCCGGCAAAAAGGCACGGCAATATCCCGCTCTAGACTGTATTTATGGTACAATCGTCTCCGTACATAACTATTGAGGAGGCACATCCTAATGAATGAGGAACGGCTGCTTAACGAATTCATTGAACTCGTTCAAATTGATTCAGAAACGAAATATGAAAGAGAAATAGCCGACAGACTGATTGAAAAATTTACCGGACTCGGCCTCTCTGTAAAGGAAGACGATTCCAAGACACGGACAGGGCACGGAGCTGGAAATCTTGTTGTAACGTGGGAAGGAAATACAGAGTGGGATACAATTTACTTTACTTCTCACATGGATACGGTGGTCCCCGGGCTCGGTGTTTCGCCTGAGGTGAGGGGAGGATACATTTATTCCGATGGAACAACCGTCCTTGGCGCAGATGACAAAGCGGGCATAGCTGCTATGATAGAAGCCGTGCGGACTATTCAGGAAGAAGGTACGGAACATGGAACAGTACAGTTTGTGATTACTGTCGGGGAAGAATCAGGTCTTGCAGGAGCGAGGGAGCTGGATATGAACCTTGTAAAAGCAGACTATGGTTATGCTCTCGACAGTGATGGTCCGGTAGGGGATCTTGTGACAGCAGCCCCCAATCAGTCAAAAGTGTATGCTGCAATACACGGAAAAAAAGCTCATGCAGGTGTGGCACCGGAAAAAGGAGTCTCAGCTATAACAGCCGCTTCAAAAGCTGTAGCTTCGATGCCTCTGGGCAGAATCGATAAAGAAACTACGGCTAACATAGGACGCATGGAAGGCGGCAGCCAGACGAATATCGTCTGTGACAGAGTGGATATTACGGCAGAAGCAAGATCGCTTGTAAAAGAGAAAATGGAAAAGCAGACGGAGGCAATGAAACAGGCGTTTGAAGCAGCTGCAGAAGAAATGGGTGCGTCTGCAGAAGTGAAGATTCAGGTAGTATATCCAGGTTTCAAGCAGAATCCGGATGACACAGTAGTGATAAAAGCAAGCCGTGCTGTTGAAAAAATCGGCCGGTTTCCTAGACTGAAGCAGAGCGGGGGAGGCAGTGACGCGAACATTATCGCAGGCCACGGAATTCCTACGATCAATCTTGGTGTAGGCTACGAAGATATTCACACTACGAACGAACGGATGTCCGTTGAAGAGCTCAACTTTCTTACCCGTCTCGTTGTCCAGATTATAAACGAAGTGAAAACTTAAAAGGATCTCCTGGATGAACGAAATAAAAAAACACACCGCATTGCCGGTGTGTTTTTTTGCCCTGTGTACAGCGAGTACTCCAGTTGAAAAAACTGATAATGAACACTCCGGGCAGTCGCTGATGTATTCTTATATATATTCGCAGGTATTCTTTTCAGCCCGAAACCCCCTCTTAGTGGAGAAGGGATTTCGGACTGATGCTGCCGAATTCAAGTGATTCCAGTATTTTTTCTTCGGAATGACCTGTTCTTGCAGCAAGCTGCTGAATCGTAGGTGATGGTCTCTCATGTCTGGCGTAATCATTCAAAACTTCGATTACCAGAAAAAAAACGGACTGATAGCTGGAAGTAGTGTAATAAGCATCCATTTATTCATCGACCACCTTTCTATAACAATTCAATTTTAACATAAACGTATGGAAATTGGCGATAGTATGTAAGACTTTTCTAGTAAATTAGTTATAAAGAAAGATGCCTTGCAAGGTTCATCTGTTGTCCTGTGGTAAAATGTATAAAGTATAAATATAATCTTGTCCTCCTGAAAGGAGATTGATGATATGGGTGGCCGTGTTATCTTCCATGTGGATATGAACAGTTTTTATGCATCAGTGGAAACGGCTGATAATCCCGAATTAAAAGGGAAGCCCCTTGCTATAGCAGGAAATGCAAAAAAACGAAAAGGAATCGTTGTCACAGCCAGTTACGAAGCAAGAGCAAGAGGTGTGAAGCCTCCTGTTCCTTTATGGGAAGCAAGAAGAGCATGCCGGGATCTTATTGTAAGGGAACCCCGCTTTGAAAGATACAGAGAAAAGTCCCGTCAGATGTTTGAATTACTTAATGAGTATACAGAAATGGTCGAACCGGTTTCGATCGATGAAGGATATATGGATGTGTCAGACTGCATTCCGGCAGGAGCTCCTGCGCTTGCAGAAGAGATTCAGCAGCGGCTGCTGAAGGAGCTGGGTCTCCCGAGCAGCATCGGTATAGCTCCGAATAAATTTCTCGCAAAAACGGCAAGCGATATGAAAAAACCGATGGGAATAACTGTACTCCGTAAACGGGAGATTCCGGAAAAACTCTGGACAATGCCTGCCGCTGTGATGCACGGAATCGGTGACCGGACAGCTGAAAAGCTGGCAGGGTACAATATATACACTATAGGGGATATAGCAGCAGCTGAAGCTTCAGAGTTTATTCTTAACTTTGGTGAAGGGGGAAGGAAAATTCATGAGAGGGCATGGGGGAAAGACACCCGGCCGGTAGACCCGGAAGCAGCAAAACAATTTAAGAGCATTGGTCACTCCCGGACTCTCGCCCAGGATGCTGAAAGCCTCACAGCAGTCCGTCCTGTGCTCATTGAGATGGCCGAATCTGTTTCCCGTCGTCTGAAACGGAAAGCCGTTTATGCTTCAGGATTACAGCTGACTATCCGTTACAGCAGCTGGGATACAATTCAGCGTTCGATCCGTCTTCCGGCTCCTCTTGATAAAACGGAAGAGCTGCTTCATTATACAGTGAAACTTTGGGAAGAAAGCTGGAATGGGAATCCTGTTCGACTTGTCGGTATAACTGGAACAGACTTAATCAGGCATGGGGAAGCTCATAAACAGCTGAATTTATTCTCCTACGAAAAAGATAAAGCAGACTGGGAAAAAGATGCGCTCTTGAGAGATATTAATGAAAAATACGGTGAGAATAAATTGAGAAGAGGATTCGGGAACAGTTCACCGTAGAATTCCTACTGAGTGTTAAGTTGAATTATGCAGGGATTTAATGATGCCGTAGAGAAAAGTAAGAAAGAAAGAGAGTCTCGTAAAAAATTGGAGCAGTGCCCGGGGGAAGCTGAAGCCTGATAACGGGTGCATCTATACAAAAGGGGAGAATACGATGTTTAAAGGAACTTTTCATTACCGCACTAAAATAAACAAACCGCTGCCTGATGTCTGGAATTTCTTTCAATACAACAGGAATCTTGCAGCTATAACTTCGTTCCCAAAACTCACACTACATGGGGATGAAAAAGTTTTTGAAGGTGCAGCAGTCCACCTGAAGATGAATTTTTTTATTGTACGTCTTTCGTGGGAAAGTAAAATTTCACACGTTCAGCCTCTCCGGTATTTTATAGATGAGGGGGAGAAACTGCCTTTTCCGTTTATAAAATGGCAGCATAAACATGAATTTATCGAGCTGCGTCCCGGATGGACTCTCATGACGGATCAAGTGAGATATACCTCCTTCATCCCGGCCTTTCTGATAAAATTTATGCTTTTTGGGATGTTTTCAGATCGTAAAAGAAAGCTGGAAAAAACAATATAATACCGGCAGCTGAATTGTTAAGGATTAACCGATGCCGGTATTTCTTCAGTGTAGATAAAAACCCTCCGGCTGCAAAATGAGCAGCCGGAGGGTTTTTAAAATTATGCTGTTTTTATAAAATCGTATTCTATGTGGCAGGCTGCGTCTTACTCCCCTGATAAGACGCAGTCTGTTCACACTTTAAAGTACGCCAAAAGCTATTGTTTCTTGCGAAGGTCGTGAAGGTAGCCATTTAAAAAGGCAAGAATTTTACTTCTTGGAATCAGACCTACAAATTCTCCGCGCATATTTTCTACGCACACGAACGGATGCTGTATGGACTGCTGCATTACTTTTTCAAAAGTTGTATTTTCCTGAACTGCAATATAACTCGAAGTCATCATATCATGGACCAGGCAGTCCGTCAGTTTCTCCGGTTCCAGTCTTTCAATACCCAGAATGGAATCAAGAATCTGTGCTTTACTTATAATACCGTTAAGTCTGCTGTTGAGATCAAGTACTGGAATAGCAGTATATCCGGATTTTACAAGAACAAGCAGGGCATGCTCAAGGGAGTTATCCGGCTGTACATGAGCGACTTCTTCTGCAGGAATAATAAACGACGTAATTTTTTCATTCAGCAGATCCCTATCTTGAGTATCAGGCATGATCTATGCACACTTTCTATCGGTAGATTAGAGAGTAATTGTTTCTCCAAGCATTATAATATCCGGATTGGGGAAGAATGTCAATCGCCCCGGCAGAAGAACGAATCCTTCCAGACCGGGGCGTTGAAGATGCGTCTATAGGTGCAAACCATTAGTAAAAGGGAAATATCACAAGCCCTGCAGTGATTTCTGACACCCTGCAGGCCGGGAGATTATCAGCTATTTGCGCATTTTGAAAGCTGCGTTCAACTGCCCGCGGAGCATTTTATTTCTTACGTCAGACTGTTTCATTTCTTCTTTACGTATTTCAAAAGTCTGCATTCCATCTTCCATTTTATTTGCGATATCGACAAGACGTTCAACATCTTCAAAAGAATACTTTCTCGTGCCGCCTTTGCTGCGGTCGGGCTGGATAAGTTTTCTTTCTTCGTAGTAGCGTATCTGTCTTTCAGACAGCCCGGTCAGTTCACTGGTAATACCGATACCAATTACTTTTTTGTTTTTATAGGAGGTAGAAACTGCCAAAGAAACCCCATCCTTCCCGTTAATATGTGGCATTTTTTATTACTATACCATGACCGGAAAGAACGTCGGGGGAAAATGTGAGATTATCTTACATCTATAGTCATCGGTTATACTGTTCGTTTAAAAGATCTTTTAATTCTTTTATTTCAGTTCTCAGCTGTTTCAGCTCTTCTTTAGTATCATCCTCAGATGTGTCTTCTTCTTTTTCGCTTTTTTCCACGTTGCTTACAATAACACCGATAAAAAGGTTAAAAATAACAAAAGTACCAACGAGTATAAAGCCTATAAAATAAATCCATGACCACCACAATTCTTCGAATATCGGCCTCATTACCTGTGAAGCCCATGATTCAAGTGTCACCACCTGAAAAAGAGTAAGCAGGGAAAGCTGGAGATTGCCGAAATATTCAGGTGCAGTCGATTGAAACAGCATAGTACCGATAACGGCAAAAATATAAAAAATAATTCCCATCAGCAGAAGAATATTACCCAGGGAGGGGATCGTTCTCATTAAAGCATCGACAAGGCGTCGAAGGGAGGGAATGATGGATACGGCACGAAAAACCCTCAGTACACGGAGTACCCTCAGGACAGTTACAAAATGAGCTCCGGCAAAAAGGTGGCCCGCTGCTACGATAAGAAAGTCAAACCAGTTCCATCCGCTTTTAAAGAAATACCTCAGAGAAGGAGTTGCCAGAAGCCTTATCACAATTTCAACAGTGAAAATCCAGAGAAGCACCCGGTCGAGAGTGAAAAACAGCATTTGATTTCCCTGGTAAATATGTTCGTAAGTCTCAATTCCGACTATGACAGCGTTTATCAAAATAAGCGTCATAATGACGGGAGTAAACAGACGGCTATTTGTTATTTTTTGAAAAAAAAGTTTCCAACGGCGTTTTTCTGTTCTCATTTTTACCTCGTCCTCTGCTGAAAAATATGTAAGACATGCTGTTTATTCTACTAAAAAAGAAGCAGTGCAGAAAGGAAAGTATTTAAGAAAAAAGAGAGTAGACAAAGTAGGGGGTGAGAGCTTTTCAATCAGCAGGAGGAGGAAGAAGCTGTTTATATCGCACCGCCCCTTCTCGAAAAATAAAGATTGCAGCTGTATTTTTGCTGACGGAGAAGCTTTCACTGCGTAAAAAAGACCTTCTTAAAAAGCAGAAGGTCTTTACCGCCGGAATGGCAGGAGAAAGTTAATTGTCTGACCGGCTGGAAAGCTTTTTCTTTTTACCAAGTTCCTGAGATCTTTCATAAGCACCGGCAATACAGTCTATAAGAGCCTCCTGAACCCCACGGCTTTTCAGTACATCAAATCCGGCCTCGGTCGTGCCGCCGGGACTCATAATCTGTTCATAAAGTTCCTTTGGGGAAGATTCCTCCTTCTGAACCCTGCGGCTTGCACCTACAAGTGTCTGGGCTACGAGTTCCCGGCCTATGTGCTCCGGCACGCCAATATTAGCAGCAGCTTTTTCCATCGATTCCATCAAATAGTAAATATAAGCAGGCCCAGTACCGGTAAGTGCAGTTACGGCGTCCATCATTGTTTCATCCACTACAGCCGTTTCTCCAACTTCCCGGAAAAGCTCGACAGCCCGTTCGGATTGTTCATCTGAACAGAAAGAACCAAAAGAAAGAGAAGTCATGGATGCCCGTACAGCAGCTGAAGTATTCGGCATTGTCCGTATGACGGCTTGACCCGGCACCACTTCCTCCATCGAGGCTGTCGTTACACCAGCCATTACCGAAACTACAGCTGTGCGGGAGTCCAAATGCGGCAGGAGAGGTTCCAAAGCTTCCTCCCAGTCTTTCGGTTTACAGGAAAGCAGGATAAAGTCCGTGTTTTCTGTCAAAATTTCAGGATCCCGTGTTACCGTTACGCCATATGTTTGAGCCAGAGCCTCAAGCCTTTCATCATTCGAGCGGTTAGTGACGAATATTTGGGAAGCGGAAGGATAAACACCGTCCGTCCAGCCGGCTATTAATGCTTCAGCCATAGAGCCTCCGCCTATTATTGTTATTTTCATGTGTAAAACTCCTTTGCGGCTCTGAATAGAAAATTATTCTTATTATCTATTGAATCGTCCCCGGATGTCAATATGGAAAACACAATCATTCGCAAGCAGAAAACAAAAAAGTTATACTGTTAATTGGAAAGGATGATTATGTATGCAAAGGAATTTACAGAAAAAAGTGATCGTTATAACCGGCGGCTCGAGCGGCATAGGCGCTGAAATAGCTGCAGAATCAGCCCGTAAAGGTGCCCTTCCTGTCCTCATTGCCCGTTCTGAAGATAAAATGCATGCAGTTTCACAACGGATAAAGATGGAGACGGGCATTCTGCCGCTCGTATTTAAAGGAGACGTTACAGATGCGGACCGCGTGAAAGAGATATTTGATACTGTGGAAGCGGAAGCAGGGAAAGTAGACGTTCTCGTAAACAATGCCGGGTTTGGCATATTTGATTATGTCACTGACATTGATATGAAAGATGCTGAAGAAATGTTTCGTGTAAACGTACTTGGAACCATTGCCTGTACAAAAGCGGCTGTCCCAAGAATGAATGCAGGCAGTCACATTTTATTTGTATCTTCTCTTGCAGGCAAAGTTGCTACGCCTAAATCAAGTGTTTATTCGGCTACAAAGCACGCCGTGAATGGTTTTGCAAATGCCTGCAGAATGGAGCTGCGTAATTCAGGCATTTATGTCAGCACGATTAATCCAGGGCCTGTAGAAACCGGTTTTTTCCATATTGCTGACAGGGAAGGTACATACCGTAATAATGTAGCATCAATGATGATGGAAGCTTCAAAAGTAGCCGAAAAAACGGTGCGTATCTTTTTCCGCCGCAGGCGTGAACTGAATCTGCCATGGTGGATGGGGACAGCAGCCAAAATGTATCAGCTGGCTCCCTCGCTGCTGGAACGAATTGCCGGGAGCCGTCTTAGTAAAAAATAACTGTAAGGAAGGTGTAATTTAATGATACGGGTTGTTTTTATCTGTCTAGGCAATATCTGCAGGTCTCCAATGGCGGAAGCCATTCTCCGGAAGAAAGTAGAAGAGGCAGGGCTTTCGCATCTCATTCACATTGACTCCGCAGGTACCGGCAGTTGGCATGCGGGAAGTAAACCTCATGCAGGAACGAAAAAAATTCTGGAACGGGAGAATATTCCTGATAGAGGAATGACTGCCCGTGAAATTACTCCTGAAGATCTCGAAGCGGACTACGTCGCTGCGATGGACGCTTCCAATCTCGGTTTTATTCACCGGATGGCAGGGCACGAAAAAGAAATCAATGCCTTCCGGCTGCTGGACCTTCTTTCGGAAAAAAAAGAACCGGATGTTCCGGATCCTTATATGACAGGAGATTTTAATGAAACCTACATACTCATAGATGAGGGCACGGATGCGCTTCTTTCCTATATCCGGGAACAGGAAAATATTTAAAATTCATTATAGCACTGGTTTATAGAGGAATATGACAGGGAATAGGGCTTACAACCCATAACGACGAGCTGTTTTTCTACAAACCTCCGTCGGTCATATTAAAGTTAAAGAAAAGAAGGTGGACTATGTGAGTGAACTGCAGCGTATGATTCAGGCACGGAACTGGATGAAAACGAACGAAAATTTTCTGGAAACATGGCATGCCCACGTAGGGTATGACTTGAATCTGTTTGATAGGTTTGAAAGCCCTGCTTCTGTTGAAGATACCGCTTCCAGGTTTAATCTGTCGAGTGAACTGCTTCAGCGGTGGGTGGACGTAGGTGTGGAAGTAGGACACTTGAAAGAAACTGGGAGAGGGAAGTTTAAAGCAAACAAAAAAATGATTAAATACGCCTCAAAAGCCAGCAGTGAATCAGTAGGTATTTTACTAAGTGAGATGATGGAACTTCATATACCTACCCTGCTGAAATATCCAGAGCTTCTCGAATCGGATGAGCGTCTTACATATCTATCCGAAAAGTTTTCAGAGATAGTTGCAGAAACTTCTACATTTCTTGAAAAGGCAGCGGTATCCCCGATTCTTAAGTGGGTGAAGAAAGAAAAACCTGATGCCATTATCGATCTTGGATGCGGATACTGCGGTTATTTAAGCTCCATCCATCGAAAGCATCCTAAAACAGAGCTTATTGGAGTGGAGTTAAGTCCGGAAGTTGTTGAAAAAGCGAGGGAAAAAGTAAGCAGTCATATTGATATTCGCGAAGGCGACATTATTGATTTTCTGGAATCTTATGACGGTAAAGCAGATATGATTATGGCCCATAACCTGCTTTATTACTTTAAGCCGGAAGACAGAGCCGGTCTTTTCCACCGCTTTGCGAGAGTGCTTTCCAAACAAGGATCCGTTACTATTATCTGCCCGCTTGTAAAAGCAAAACACGGGGCGGCTTTCACTGCAGCTTTTAATACGTTTATGACAGCTCACAGCAATCTTTATCCACTTCCTTCTCCCGACAGCATTAAAAAGGACGCTAAGGAAGCTGGTTTCCGTGTCGCAGGAATGAAGCCTTTAATCCGTGAAGGCGGATGGTATTTAATTACGCTGAAAAAGAAAAAATAAGAGATTTTTTTCCGGCTCTTCCGTCCATAGGAGAAAGAGCCGATTTTTCAATTTGAAGGCGTACAAATGTTATACAAATATTGTTTATCAGTTATAAAACAGGGGTATTAAAGGGATTAGAAGCATAGATTGAGGAAGAGGGTGAGTCAAAATGACACAAGTGGCAGTTATCGGTGCCGGACCCGGAGGACTGGCTGCAGCAATGCTGCTGTCAGCTGAAGGATACGATGTGGATGTTTATGAAAAACAAAGTTATCTGGGGGGGAGAACTTCTTCTTTTACTAAAGAAGGCTACACTTTCGACCTTGGTCCTACGTTTTTCAGCATGCCGCACATTCTGGAAAATATTTTTAGGGACAGCGGGAAAAATCTTCATGATTATGTCGATTTAATCAGGCTGGACCCAATGTATTCACTCGTTTTTGACGGGATGAAAATCAGGGCAAGCAGCGATGAAGAAAACATGTTTGCAGAAGTAGAAAAACATTTTCCCGGAAGCGGTCCTGCATACAAGAAATTTATGCGTGATACGAGAAAGAAACTTGCGGCTCTTTCCCCAATTCTTCAGGAAAATCATGCTTCACTTCTCGATTATATGAGATGGCGGAGTATTAAAGCACTTCCGGAACTTGAGGTCGGTAAAACACTTCACGACGTTCTTTCCAAATACTTTGATGATGAACGCCTGAAACTTTCCTTTACCTTTCAGTCGAAATATTTGGGGATGTCCCCGTGGGAATGTCCGGGAGCTTTCAGTATTCTTTCGTTTATGGAGCACGAATACGGTATATATCACCCGCGGGGCGGATTGAATCAGCTGACCAAAGCAATGGCTCAGGCAGCAGAAGAAAACGGGGCGCGTATTCATTTGCAGAAGGGTATAAAAAAGATTGAAGTTCACGATAAAAAAGTTCAGTCTTTAAGGCTGGAAGATGACTCCGTGATACGCGCAGACCATATTGTGATGAATGCAGACTTTGCCAACAGCATGAAGCACTTAATTGATGATAAATATAGAAGCAAATATACAGACGCAAAACTTGAAAAGAAAAAATACTCCTGCTCCACCTTTATGATTTATGCTGGAATTAATAAAAAAGTGAATCTCGATCATCACACAATATTTTTCTCCAAAGATTATAAACAAAATGTTGAAGAAATCACGAAACTCGGAAAGCTTTCCCGGGATCCATCGATTTATATCCATAATGCCTCCGTTACCGATGACACTCTGGCACCGGCAGGAAAATCAGCGCTCTACATTCTGGCTCCGGTAGCCAATAACTTCAGTGGTATAAACTGGGAGGAAAATAAAAAAAGGTTCCGGGATCTTATTATGCAGGAAGTGGCTGCTAAAACAGGGATTCCTGACATAGAGAATTATATTGAAGTGGAAGAAATACTGACACCTTACGAATGGGAATATGAAAAAGATATTTATCAGGGGGCTACATTCAATCTTTCCCATAATCTCGGACAGATGATGTATTTTCGTCCCCACAATCAGTTTGAAGATATCAATGGTCTCTGGCTTACAGGAGGAGGCACTCACCCGGGAAGCGGACTTCCAACTATCTTTGAATCTGCACGAATCACTTCGAACCTGCTGGTGCACGAAGTCAGAAAGAAGGTTAAATCATGAAAACAATTATAGCTGGCGGTGGAATAGGCGGAATGATCACTGCCCTTTACGAAAATAAAGCAGGCAGTGAAGTGACATTGTTCGAAAAAAAATCGAGCACCGGTGGAAGGCTTGCCTATCACCGGCATGGAGATTACAAAGTGGATGAAGGGCCGACCGTAGTTCTTCTGCCGGATATGATTAAAGAGATTCTCGAAGAGCTCGACTTAAAAAACAGGGTGGAGATGCAGCGGATAGATCCGCTTTATCCCCTGCATTTTCCCGACGGCACAACGTTTTTGAAGTGGAGCAGTACTGAAAAACAAAAAGAAGAAATCCGCCGGCTGTTTCCAGGAGAGGAAAAAAACTTTGATAAATATATGACAGACATGGAAACAAGATTTACTGAAGGGAAAGAGGCTTTTCTTACAAAAGCTTTTTTGACACGCCGCTCCTTCTGGACGCCGAAAAATGTAAAAACACTTTGGAAACTCCGGGCTTACCAGTCAGTTCGTAAACAGGCCGCTGCTTATTTTAAGCACCCTAAACTCCAGGATGCTTTCTCCCTGCAGACACTGTATATTGGAGGTTCTCCTTCCGAAACACCAGCCATTTATTCGCTTGTTTCTTACAGCGAGCATGCTCATGGAATATGGTATGTTAAAGGAGGATACGCAGGTCTTGCAGAAGTACTTACAGAGGCAATGGAAGAAAGAGGTGTTACCGTTCGTACAAATGCAGAAGTAGAGGCTCTCGTAACGGATGGGACGCGCTGCACAGGAGTAAAGGTCGATGAAGTTGTTGAAAACGCAGACAGAGTAGTTTTAAACGGTGAATTCCCGCTTGCTGAAAAACTTGTAAGAGAACCTTCCCGATCCTATAAAAGTTCTTCCGGATGTCTGTTGTTTTATTTCGGACTGAATGAACCGCTGGATACAGAGTACGTGCATAACTTTTTCATGGGAGAAAATCTCGATAACCATATGAACGATGTATTTAAAAAATACCGGCTGAACCGGGACCCCTCTTTTTATGTATTCAATCCCTCCTTAATTGATTCATCGCTGGCACCGGAGGGGCAGGGGGTAGCTTATGTTCTCGTTCCCGTCCCGGCTGGACGTCACATTACAAGAAAAGAATACCAGGATTATGCTACACTTATTAAGAGGAAATTAATAGAAAAAGTGGATGAAAACCTGGAAACAAAAACCGTATGGGAACATGTCCGGAGCCCATATGAAGCAAAGATTGACGGCCTTTTCTCCGGCGGCAGCTTCGGGCTCGCGCCGTCGATGAGCCAGTCTGGAATATTCAGACCGCAGGTTAAGCCTTTTGCCTACGATAATGTATATGCTGTCGGAGCTTCAGTACACCCTGGAGGGGGGATCCCGGTAGTGATGCAGGGAGCAAAAATTTTGTCCCGGGTACTTAACGAAGATGCCGCCGGACAAGGTGCGTCCCCGGAAGATGTCTAAAATAAAAGAACAGCCTCCTGATTTAGAGAAAGGCTTTCAAATGAGAGGAGAGGAACAAATGGAAGTACGTCAGGCGTACGATTACTGCAGAAAAGTAATTGAAAACAACTCGAAAACATTTGCAAAAGCTTTTCAGCATCTGCCTAAAGACAGACGCAGGGCAGTCTGGGCGGTTTATGCTTTCTGCAGAACAGCGGATGATATAGTGGATGAGGGTGTAAATAAAGAAATAGAACTTCAGAGATTTAAACACGACCTGGATCGCTTTGCAGCTGGAGATATTCCTGACAGCAGTCCTCTCTGGACAGCACTTAATCATACATTCCATCTCTTTTCGTTTGACCTCAAACCTTTTTACGAAATGATTTCCGGACAGGAAATGGACTTATACGGATACAGCTTCCAAAGCTTCGAAGATGTACTCGATTACTCCTACAGGGTTGCAGGCACTGTAGGGCTGATGCTCCTGCCCGTTCTTGCACCGGATACAAAAGAGGAGTTAAAGCCAAGCGCTGTAAAACTGGGCTATGCCATGCAGATAACAAATATTTTAAGGGATGTGGGGGAAGACTGGGAAAAAGGCAGAAAGTATCTTCCTGAGGAACTGATGGTTAAATACGGCTATACAGAGCAAATGCTCGATGCCGGTGAAATTAACGATGCCTTTATTGGACTTTGGGAGGAGATGGCTTCAGAAGCAGAAGCATTTTACGAAGAAAGTCTTGAATCTATTCATCTTTATCCTGTTTCATCCAGACTCCCAGTGCAGGCAGCAGCGCATTTTTACAGGAAAATACTTCATACGGCAAGACAAAATAAATATGACGTCTTCCGCCGCAGGGCGGTAGTGAGCCAGGAAGAAAAAAGCAATATATTAAACGGACTTGCGGCTACAAAGTAGAATTACTTTAAACTTGCGGCCGGGTTTATTTCCAGCCGCTTCAGCCGTTGAAACTATTTCATGTAAAATAATAGTACAAAAAAGACTCAGCTTCGGGAGCGGGTCTTTTTTTTGTGGCTTATTTATATTTTTGAAGTGACGGTCTGCGTCCTATCCCCCAATCTCCTTCTTACAGCGGCCGGTTTTCGCTTCGTTTTTGCTTCATTGAAAAAGAAAAGTACTGCTTTTCATGAACGCTGCTCTTTATTCGTAAAACCGATGCCGGGGCAGAGACACCTGCGGAATCACGCAGCTCCTCCCGGACGGAAGGACAGAAGCATGCTTTCTCCGCTCCAGGTGTAAAGAGCCGCAGGCGGCTTTCAAAAACAACGAGGAGTTTGGCTCTTACGCACGTTTGGTGAAAATAAGTTATATCTCACAAAAAAGCTACTCCCCTAAAAATCACAATCGTTTGAGCTCGCTTTACCAGCTTTTTAAATAAATTTTCCTATCGTAATCAAGAGCAGGAAAGCCAATTTCCCTTTCTTCACGTAAGAACTCAGAGCTTTAACAGAGACATTCATGCAAATTCATTGCAGCGTGAGGAATGAAAAGGTCCTTTTCCAGTAAGATTACCTTCTATCCAAACAGGTGGAACGAAGCCTGTGTATGGCTGGTTTTTTTTACCATAAGCTGTAGTGGATAGGGAGGAACTCCGGAGCGGGCAGGGCCGTGCCCGACTCTGACCGACAAAAGAAGGACAGAATGAGCTGAGGCCGGCCCGCTTGGAAAGCCTCTCCATGGAAACGAAAGCAGACGTTCATTTTTTATTTTCAAGGTAGTCAATCAAAAAACCAACATTCGTATTATCTGCGCAGTAGATTTTAATTCAAATGATGTTTTACAATCAGTTCGGCCACATTCTGACCACTTAAAGTGACCATAGGAGATCCTCCTCCCGGGTGAGTGCTTCCACCGGCGAAATAGAGATTATTAAGGTCGGATGCTTTATTAAAAGGGCGAAGGAAAGTGTTTTTCTTTTTATTTGAAGACAGGCCGTACAGTGCTCCACGGTATGCATTGAACCTTTTTTCAATAACTGCTGGAGAAACTTCCATGGAGTCTGTAATGGAAGTAGAAAGATCCAGTCCAAACCTGCGGAGTTTTTCGAATACAGTTTCTTTGGAAAACGGATGAGCTCCGGCTTCAGTGGAGAGAGGGGGAGCATTTACAAGTATAAATAAATTGTCGCCGTCCGGAGATCGGGAAGGCTCTGTTTTGGAAGAAGTACATATATATACAGTGGGGTCACTGCTGTATTCTCCTTTATTAAAAATATCTTCAAATTCTTTTTTAGGGTCCCGGCTGAAAAAAACTTGATGATGGTTAAGTGCGTGACGCTTGTTTGAAGCAGCCATCAGCACGTAGGCCGAGACGGACGGATCGGCGGAAACAGCTTTTTTATCAGTAAAAGATGGCCGGTGCTCTGAGGCGACAAGACGGGGATACTGGCTCAGAAGGTCGCCGTTTAATAAAAAAACATCGCCTGGCACAGTTTTTTCCCTGTTCGTAACAGCTTCTGAAATAGTGCCGTTCTGAACAGTCAAAGAAACAACTTCTTCTCCGTATATAAATTTCACTCCTGATTCTTCCGCTGCTTTTTTTAAACCCTCTGCGATCCTGTAATTACCACCTTTTGTGTAGTAAACGCCGTCGTTTAGTTCCAGGTGCCCGATTAAACCAAATGTCGCCGGGGAATTGAAGGGGGAGGAACCAATATAAGTTGCATAACGGTTAAATGCAGAAATGATTCTTTCGTCTTTAAAAAATCTTCTGTGAAAACTGTCCATCGTTTCCAGGGGGCGTGAAGAGAGAAGCCCTTTAGCTAGAGGGAGTGAAATAAAATCTTTCCAGCTTCGGAAAGTTCTTTTTAAAAAGTGTCTGTCTGCCAGCCTGAAAAGTTTTTCCACCTCTTTCCGGTAGGCTTCATACTTATCGGCAGAAGCAGGATCCAGCGCGTGCAGTTCCTCTTTCATGTCTTCTTTTACAGAAGAAAAGGTAAAGGAACTCCCGTCTTCAAATGAATTGGTCGTATGACGGGGGAGCGGGACAAACTCGAAATAATCTTCCGGTTTTCTACCGGTCTGCTTCAGCACGTTATTAAAGACATGTGGCATAGTAATAGTGTTCGGTCCAAAGTCAAAACCAGCGGAGCCGAGTTGTACGTCATGCAGTTTCCCGCCGGAATGGGAATTTTTTTCGATGATGGTCACTTGAAAACCGCGGTGCTGAAGGCTTATTGCTGCAGACAGGCCTCCAAGACCCGCGCCGATTACGACTGCTGTTTTAGTCATTGATACGTTCTTCCTTTCCACGTAAATCCCTGTTTCGTAATGCTGAGGGAGATCGAGTAAATTAATATAATAAATGCTGCCATTACCGAGAGCGGAAAGAAAAAGGCGAGCCAGAATTTCTGTTTCGTTATCAGATCAATCGTCAACTTAAGAAAGAATGTCAATACAAGAGGGAGCAGAAGTAGATAATTTCCTGTTACCACCCCTGTCACAGCTGCAGGAACAGGAACAAGGAACACTAACGTATAAAAAAAGATAAACAGAATTGCTGCCGGAAGGCTTCTTCCAAGACCCGGGAAAAAATTTTTTGAAAACCCCTTCCAGACTTCTTTGGAAGTATTGTACATATGGCAGGATACACTTCCTGTCACGTTTACGAGACGAACTCTCCAACCGGAGGTTTTCAGGACGCGTGCGATGTGAATATCCTCCACAAGAGAATTTTTTACTGAAAAATGGCCTCCGATACTCCGGTAGGCAGAAGCTCTGAACATCATAAACGCTCCATGGGCCGCTGAAGCTTGAGACCAGGTGGTCAGATTCGAAAGGAGAACAGGAAGATGAAAAAAAACAAGAAAATGCTGCATTGGTATTAAAAGGTGGCCCAGTATGCTTTTTAGTGGTATGTGTGGAAAGCCGGTTACCAGGCCGGTGTTTTTTTTGAAATTATACAACGTTTCCTGAACCAGATCCGGGGAAACACGGACATCGGCATCGAGAAAAAGGAGAAATTCTTCTTCTGCCAGCATGGACAGCTGGTGGCAGGCGTATACTTTGCCTACCCAATTTTCCGGAAGGGGACTTCCTTTGTGTATACTGAGACGGGAATCTTTTTGTGATGCTGCGGTTAATTTCTCCCAGGTGGTGTCCGAAGATCCATCATCCAGGATAACAAAGCGCAGATTTTTATAAGTAAGTTTCTGAAGGGAATGGAGAAGCTCCTCTACATTTTTTTCTTCGTTACGCATAGGTACCAGCACAGCTACAGAGGGGGTTATTTCAGAATGTCTGCCGAGCCGCGGCATGGATAAGCTGTTAAAAATTGTCCAGCTGAGCAGTATGAGGTGCAGTAAAATATAATAAATCAATTGTACGCCCCCAATTTCTTTTTCCATTTTTCAAATTTGTCTGCTGTACCTTCTCTCCCATGCATAAGTGGAATAAAAGGCTGATTTGATAAAACCTTATTCCGGAGAGAGTTCATTTCTTTTTCTAAAGCTTCTTCAGCAGCCTGTGTCCAGCGTTTTCTTCCCCATGAAGGAGCTCCGAGTACAGGAGCCCCCGTTTGGATGTACCATTCAGGCATCTGATGGTGAAAAAGGCCATGATAAAAAGCTACAGGGACTACGGGTGCTTCCGGTACGAGGAATTTCAAATATCCCGTTCCCGGTGAGATTGCCAGAGGACGATGTTCCAGAGGGACCTCCTTCCCCTGCGGAAAAAGAAAAAGGTGCCGTCCGTTCCTCAGTTCTTCAGCGGCATATTTAAGAGACTGTCTGACAGAGGCCGGAGAAGAAGCTTTTACAGAAAAAGCACCGAGTTTACTGAAGAAAGGAAACCTGTTTAATCCTTTTTCGTCCATCATGGCAATGCCGTTTGTCTTCCACTTACTGCTGTTTAAATAAAACAAAATAAGTGGATCCCACCACGAACTGTGATTCATAATTATAATGGAACCTTTTTCAGGAAGAGGGGACGATTCAGGAGAATTATAAATACCATGAAATTTATTTTTTAAAAGGTTGTTGTTATATAAACTGAACAGTTTTTCAAAGTTTTTGCTATTTTCCGCTCTCATCATATAACCTGCACCTCCCTTTTAAGCAGGCGGTAAACAGTGTAAAATACTGCTAATGTAATAATTGACAGAATCGGGGCAAGAACAAGTCCATTAACGACAGAAACAATAATAAACATACCGGCCATCATTCCATACAAATAAAGCATGCGTTTCTGCCAGAAGAAACTGCGGTTATTCTGCCAGCTTCCTTTCCGGTAAAGAAGTACAGCTAAACATAGATGAAGAACAAAAGATAAAACAAACCATCCGGCAAAATTGGTGAATGGGATATCGTAATACAGACCTCCGTCGTGCCAGACCCAGTACTGCTTTACTTCGTAGGCGAAAGGGTCGAGAATAAGATCGAGAGAAGTGGCAATTAATGCTCCGTACAGTGCGTACAGAGTCCGTCCGAGCACATGCAGTTTGTTTAAAAGAGGCGCTGCCAGAACGTGCGATGTAGCGATTACCATTATCCATGCAAACCCGATCGTTATGGGTACTCCCACAAGCTTCGGTCCAAAATCTGTTTCATAACTGTAATTTCCAAAAAACAGACCGGTATGTACTCCGAAACTTTCCATGAACATAGATACAAAAAAAATAAACAGCACAATAAATATACCAATCATTCTGGAAGTGCTCCGGTAAAAAAACATTATTGCCAGGAGACCTGAAGTGATGAGAAAAACAACATTGGCCCACTCCAGCCATGGAGGTACAAGATGGAAAGATAACAGCACTACTCCAATTACATACCAAACAATAAAAAAGCGATACAAATACAAATCAAATGCAGCAGGCATATGAACCCTCCCATAAATTCATCCTGCTTGCACAGGATGCGTGTTTCTGCCATGATATACAAATAATTACCCTCAATCTGCTTTTCTTATGCAGCATCAGGAAAAAAACGTGGATGTACCTCCGGGGAAATCCAGGTGCAGGGAAGTTTTTCGTATTCAAACATAAACATTCACACACTCGGTTTTTGACATTAATTGAACCTGCTTTTTGTAATTAACAAAGATATAGTAAGGAGATTTGTTCGTGAAAAAAGAGATAAAGATGATAGCTTCAGATATGGATGGTACGCTTTTAAACAATGAACGGAAAGTAACCGGAAGAAACGCAGAAATTTTAAAGCAGGCCCAGGCCCAGGGGATAAAAGTTATCGCAGCTACAGGACGTGATTATAAGGAAGCCTCCCACCCCCTCCGGGAAGCGGGGCTTTCGATGCCGGTCATCGGAGCAAATGGAGCAGAATTCCACAGTGAATCGGGCGGGCTGATCGACGAAAAAGTAATTCCGGAAGAGCTGTATACAAAAATTTCCCACATACTTGACAAGGAACAGGCCTACTTTGAAATATACACTAATTTTGGTGCGTATACGAGAAATCGGGAGGAAGCATTGAAACTAGTGCTGGACGTACTGCATGCAGTAGATAGTGAAATGTCCAAAGAAGAAGCCCTCGGTCTTGCGGAACAGCGTTTTGCTGAAGGAGGCGTCCGGCTTGCTCCAAGCTACAATGCTATTATTGAGGCCGCAGACACGCGTCTTTTGAAAGTGCTGGCCTTTTCTGCTTCTGAAAATGCCCGCCTTCAAGTTAGAAGTGCTCTTCAAAAGCTCCCTCTTGATGTAAGTTCTTCCGGGCTGGAGAACATAGAGATTACTCATAAGGAAGCTACAAAGGGGAAAGCGTTGAAAAGAGCCGCATCCTTTTATGGAATCAGTCTCGACGAAACGCTTGTTATCGGGGACAACGAAAATGACCTGTCTATGATTGAAGCTGCCGGATATTCTGCAGCAATGGGGAACGCTGTAAGCAGCGTGAAAGAGGCGGCAGATTTTATTACGGCGAACAACGAAGATTCCGGTGTCGCAGAAGCGGTACTGCCGATTTTGAAACGCGTGCCTCTTGCCGGTGAATAGTTTTAAAGACGGAAGTACAGGGAAAGAGAAAAAAGAATACAACCAGGCGGAATTATCTTTGACAGTCAGTGAAGGTCTGATATAATTCACTGCGGTACCGCCACACTATAATGATCGCATTTAATTTCGGAAAGGGGTATGAACTGTGTTAAAAAAATTATTTGGGCTCGATAAGAAGGAAAAGAAACAGGAAGTGGAAATGCCCGAGGCAGATGGAAAAGACGTTTTCCACAGCCCGGCCAATGGAGAGGTAGTTGCTCTGTCTGAAGTACCTGATCCGACTTTCGCAGAAAAAATGATGGGAGATGGAGTAGCAGTCAAACCTTCTGACGGCACAATTGTTGCTCCTGTGCATGGTGAAATTATGCAGCTTTTCCCAACTAAACATGCTGTTGGAATTAAAACAGTCAATGGGATGGAAGTTCTTATCCATATTGGGATTGAAACGGTGAATATGCAGGGAGAAGGATTTAAAGCATTTGTTGAACAGGGAGATAAGGTTGCAGTCGGAGATAAGCTGATTGAATTTGATCCGGACCTTGTAAATGAAAAAGCAGAAAGCACTATTACACCTGTTATAATAACTAACGGAGATGCGGTCGCGTCAATGGATAAGCAGGAAAATCAGACGGCAACTGCCGGAGAAACAGTTATTATGACAGTAACATCCAAGTAAATCAGTACTACAAAAACAGGTGCGGCAGAGAGCCGCACCTGTTTTCAGGCTGTTTATAAAGTGTTTTTTATACATGCCTATGCATTTCCCTGTTTTCGCCTCCACAGGACGCTTTCCGGGCGGGCCGGCTTCAGCTAATTTCTTCCTCACAACGCTCGGAAGAAATGGATCTTCTGCTCGTCCTATCTCGCCTCGGAGTCGCCTGCTGCAGCTCCAGCAGGAAAATAAAAAGAAGGTTTCTCTTCTAAAAAATGTGTTGATTCCGTCCTTTCTTCCATTCAGGAGAGGCTTTTCCTCCGGAACGACCGGCGGGGACGCCGGTGGGATAAAGCGAAGTCGGAAGATCCTTTTCCATGGCCGAAGGGCTGGAAAATAGCTGATGACGAGCCCCACGGCAAGCTTCCGCCGGGGAGTGCAGGAGAAAGCTATACGCTCAGAAGAATAATTATTCTGAAACCAAGACTTAATCAACACTCTGAAAACAGGTGCGGCAGAGAGCCGCACCTGTTTTTTGTAGTAGAAAGATTTATCTTCTTCAATAAAAATTTCCCATTATTAAATATCAATGATAGTTGCAGGATCAATATAAAAGAAGACAAATGCGGCAAGAGCGAAGCAGTAGGCAGCAAAATAAATAAGTTTGCTTTTCTTAAGAAAATCAATAAGCCATACTATGCCTATCACCGAAAAGAAAAATGTCACTATAAAAGATACAATGAGGTTTACCGGTCCGATATAATGCATCATTTCAGGCGATACATCATTAATTCCGAGAACTGTGGACCCTAGTATTACCGGTATGGCAAGAAGAAAGGAATACCTGACAGCTGTTTCCCTGTCCAGGCCGCGGAGCAGTGATACGACAAGTGTCGATCCGGATCGGGATATACCGGGAAGCACTGCAAGCGTCTGACCGAGACCTATAATTACAGCATCGAGTGAATTCATATTTTCCGGAGTTCTGGAGCCGGTTTTATGGAATCTTTCAATAAATATCAGTGCAAATCCCGTTAAGGTCAGTGCACCGGCAATAATTGCGGGGGATTTCATCCCATCTCCTACTGCATCAGAAAATACATAACCGAGGCCTCCGGTGATCACCGTAGCAATTATAATGTAAAGCCCAAAGAAAAACATGAGCCGGTCTTCTTTTTTCCGCTTTAAAATAAATCGTAAAAATCCTCCGGTGACGTTCCATACATCCTTCCAGAAATAAAAGACGACAGCAAATACAGAAGCAATGTGAAGGAAAATTTCGAAGGCGAGTCCGGGGAAAGAATACCCGAAGACAAGCTGGGTTATTACTATATGAGCAGTGCTGGAAATAGGGAGAAACTCAGAAAGACCCTGAACAATCCCAAAAATAATTGCTTCTAACAGTGACATAATCAACTTCCTTTCTTTAATACAGCCTTTGTAAAAAGTTATTATTGTTATGTAAGGAAAATCCGCCGGTTTCGGTGAATGGCAGAGGCGGGAAACTCTTTCCACAATAACAGTCGGCTTTTACAGGGCCGTTATGTTAGTACATACGATCAATATTGTAACAGATACATAAAAGAAGCGGGAAAAAATTTGAAAAACTTTCCGGGGCAGCACGTATGGAGATTTTTTGAATAATGCAGCAATGTTATGTATAGAAAGTATTTATGACGTATAATAGGGGCGAGAAAGGCGGGGGATCGAATGATTAAACAGTTACTATCTTTTATTATACTGGCAGGTGCTGTAGGAATCGGTGCTTTTATTTTTATCCAGGATCAGTACAGCGAAGAGGAAAAAGGAAGTGAAGCGCTGGAAACGTACCTTGAACAGGACGGGATCGAACGGGAAGCAGCGGACCCGGAGAATACGATCAGTCATGAAAGTATAAACGAGACAGGAACAGAACCAGGTATGAAGGCAGCTGATTTTGAGCTTCCTGAGCTCCAGGGAGACAGCCGCCTGGCTCTGGAAGACATGGAGGGGAAGTATGTAGTAGTAAATATGTGGGCTACCTGGTGTCCCCCGTGCCGGGAAGAAATGCCTGATTTTGTCAAGTTCTACGAAGACTATCAAGACGAAGGAGTAGAGATGGTCGGTATAAATATGACCGATACAGAAAGAAATATTGAAGCTGTTGAACAGTTTGTAGAGGAGTTTAAAATTCCATTTTATACGCTCCTGGATGAAGAAGGTATCATGGAAGATAAGTACAGCGTGTATGTTATGCCTTCGACGTATATTATTGATCCGGATGGTCGGATGGCGATGAACCGCCCCGGCTACATCAGCTATGAGGCACTGGAAGAAAGCTTTCTGGAAATCCGGGACAATTACGAAGCCGGGCTTTAAAGCGGGAGACCCGGCCCTTGCAATTTTTTTAATTACTACCAAACAGGGGTACAGGACGTTTTATAGGCCTGTACCCCTGTTTTTGGGATGATAAAGTTATTTTTTAAAAACTGCAGCTGCTTGACAGACCACGGAATTACTCCCGGTGGGCTTCGTATACAGCAGCTTTGGATGCGTGTTTAACGGCTGAAATAATATCCTCTGATAAAGTATATTCTGACGCACGGACATTATCACGAAGTTGATCCGGTGTTCTTGCTCCCTGAATTGCTGCGGCCGGTGTATGATGGTCGAGAATGTACCGGAGTGCCAGAGAGCTCAGAGGCATCCCTGCTTCGTCAGCAATTTTTTGAAGATTTATTATTAAACGTTCAAGTTCCTCTCTGGAGTAATTCAAATAGCCTTCTTCCGTCAGTTTATTGACATAATTATTCGTCAGAAGGCCTTTAGCTACAGGACCCCGGGCAATAATGGAAACCTGACTTCTGTCCAGGAGGGGCATCCACTCTTCGGGCCTGCGGTCAAGAATGCTGTACTGCATCATATTACTGACAATACTGCTTTTTTCCGTGAATTTTTTAATTACGTTGGGACGGATGGAGGAGATACCGTAATAACGAATCAGACCTTCTTTTGTCAGTTCCTCCAGCGCCCCGGTCATTTCCTCAAATGGATCGTCGACGGTTCCGCCGTGCAGCTGATATAAATCAATATAATCTGTCTGAAGCCTTTTCAATGAATTTTTACAGGCTTCTTTAATGTACTCTTTGGAAGGGTTCCAGCGCCAGCCGTCAATGCCATCCCCCCATTCATTTCCTCCTTTGGTAGCAAGCACAACGTTTTCACGTTTGTTTTTTAAAGCTTGACCAACAGATTCTTCATTGAAACCGTACTGATACAAGTCCGCTGTATCAAAATAATTAATACCCGAATCGACCGCTTCGTGCAGAATTTTCTCATTCTGTTGTTGGTTATCTGATAAAGACATACAGCCAAATCCAATTTCAGAAACGTAAAGATTTGAAGAACCGAGCTGATTTTTTTTCATTCTATATCTCCATCCTTTCTAGTCCTTGAGTGTGCTTTCACTCTACGTTAAGGATTGCAGAATCGCAAGTAATACCCTATCCTAAAGAAGCAGTAGGAAACAGCACGGAACTTTCATTTAAAATAATGGAAAATAATATACTTAAGAGGTGAAAGAATGAGCCGGAAATTGTTTGAAAAAACTATAAAAATTGACCCTGTTTTTAAAGGTAAGATTATCGATCTGGAAGTCCAGGATGTCGAGCTCCCCAACGGAGAGCAAGGGAAAAGGGAAGTTGTTCATCATCCCGGAGCCGTTGCAGTCATCTGCGTCACAGACTCAGAAAAAATGGTTCTCGTAAAGCAGTATCGAAAAGCCTTGGAAAAAGCTATAGCTGAAATCCCCGCAGGGAAACTTGAAAAGGGGGAGGATCCCCGTTTATGTGCTCAGAGAGAACTTGAAGAGGAGACCGGAATCAAAGCCGCTTATATGAAGGAAGTGGCTTCTTTTTACACGAGTCCCGGCTTTGCAGATGAACTTGTTCATGTATATGAAGCTGCTGATCTCTCAACGGGAGAAGTACATACAGATGAAGACGAATTCGTCGAGCGTATAGATGTAACGCTGGAAGAAGCGAAAAATATGATCAAAACCGGGGAAATCCACGATGCAAAAACAATGTACGCAGTACAATACTGGGAAATGATGAAAAAGTAGTTAATTATAATAATTATTACATTGTCATGATAATCATTATCATTTGACAGCTATTTTAAAGGTTGAGTATAATAAGGGAGGAAAGAACGGCCCTGCTTTAGCAGGGAAAGCCTGAAGGCTACGCATCGATTGGGGGAAATGGACTATGGAGCAAAGAATTGACCGGATTAAAAAGCAGCTGCACTCGCAAAGCTATAAACTTACCCCTCAGCGGGAAGCAACGGTGCGTGTTCTCCTCGAACATGAAGATGATCATTTGAGTGCTGAAGACGTATATATGCTCGTTAAGGAAAAATATCCGGAGATCGGACTGGCAACAGTATACCGGACGCTGGAACTGCTTACTGAACTTAAAGTAGTAGACAAAATAAATTTCGGCGATGGGGTCTCCAGGTATGATCTGCGCCAGGAAGGGGCGGATCATTTCCATCATCATCTGGTCTGTCTGGAATGCGGAGCAGTGGATGAGATTCAGGAAGACCTTCTTGGAGACGTTGAAAAAATTGTGGAAAAAAGATGGAATTTTGAAATTAAAGACCATCGGCTTACTTTTCACGGAATATGTTACAGGTGCAGAACTTGATAATTCAACGAATCACATAATGACAGTTAATGAAAAACCGGTGGAAGCAATTTTCCACCGGTTTTTTTGTGGGAAGACATCATTCATGGGAGCTGCTGGACAAGTTGCGGGACTCAACGGACAGGTTATATGTGAAACACGATTATTTAAATAACATTTTTTCATCTCTCTATGCACGTTAGTGCGAAGATATGGTATTCTAAAAGTATAGGAAAGAGTCTGTGGGAGCGGGTGATTTCATTGCAGGAGCAAATAGAAGCTTACATGAATTTTCTTGTTATAGAAAAAGGGCTGGCGGTTAATTCCACCCAGGCGTATGAGAGAGATTTGAAGCGGTACGCTGATTATTTAATAAAAACAGAGAAGATCTCTAATTGGCAGGAGGTGCGGAAAGCTCACGTTCTCACTTTTCTGCATCATCTTCATGACCGGGGAGGAGCAGCTTCCTCTGTTTCAAGAATGCTTTCTTCTGTTCGTTCGTTTCATCAATTTTTAATTAGAGAAAGAATTACAACTGCCGATCCTGTCCTTCACATTGAGCGGCCGAAACTTCAGCAGCAGCTTCCAAAAGTCTTATCCACCGCAGAAGTAGAGGCGCTGCTCGGAAGTCCGTCATCCAACTCCCCTCTAGACAAAAGAAACAAAGCGATGCTGGAACTGCTTTATGCTACTGGCATGAGGGTTACAGAACTCTGCAGCTTAAGAATGAGTGATCTGCATCTGCATATGGGGTTTGTCAGGTGCACCGGTAAAGGAGACAAAGAGCGTATTATTCCGCTCGGGTCCCATGCATTAAAAGCGGTGGAAGCTTATTTGCAGGAGTCGAGAAGTCGGCTGCTGAAGCAGCCGCAGGAGGCGGTTTTTGTAAATCATCACGGCAGACCGCTTTCCCGTCAAGGTTTCTGGAAAGTACTGAAAAAACTTGCGTCAGATGCTAATATCGACAAAGAATTGAGTCCTCATATGCTTCGTCATTCGTTTGCAACCCATTTGCTGGAAAACGGAGCGGACCTGCGGGCCGTGCAGGAAATGCTTGGACATGCAGATATTTCCACTACTCAGATTTATACTCATGTTACGAAAGTACGTATGAAAGAAGTGTATTCCAAACATCACCCGCGTGCATGAAAAACATGCGCTCTATTAAGAGGTCTGACTTCAGACATCAAATGATTAAAGGACACAACCACCGGGAATAGACGGCTAAATATTATTTTTTTAGGAGTGGATAATTATGAAAAACCAGCAATTTAAGCGTATTTTTGTTATTGTGATGGACTCTGTAGGAATCGGGGAAGCACCAGATGCGGCGGAGTTTAATGATACAGGGGCAGATACTCTTGGTCACATAGCAGAAAAAATGAAAGGGCTTCACATGCCGAACATGGACAAGCTCGGCCTCACACAGGTCAAAAAGTATGAAGGAGCTTCCGAAGTGGAGAGGCCTGAAGGATACTACGGTAAAATGGAAGAAATATCAGCTGGTAAAGATACGATGACCGGACACTGGGAAATTATGGGTCTCCACATCGATAAACCGTTTAGAACTTTCCCCGACGGCTTTCCGGAGAAGCTCATTAATGAACTTGAAACACGCACCGGAAGAAAAATCATCGGCAACAAACCGGCTTCCGGAACAGAAATACTTGAGGAACTAGGCAGTCAGCACGTGGAAACAGGAGATCTGATTGTGTATACTTCTGCCGACTCGGTGCTTCAGATTGCCGCACATGAAGAAATCGTACCGCCTGAGGAGCTGTGGAATATCTGCGAAACCGCACGGGAGCTTACGCTTGATGAACCGTACATGATAGGCCGTATTATTGCACGCCCGTTCAAAGGAGAGCCTGGAAACTGGGAAAGAACCTCTAACCGTCATGATTACGCGTTGAAACCATTCGGGAGAACAGTAATGAACGAACTGGCGGATGCAGGCTTCGATTCGATTGCCATCGGTAAAATTTCCGATATTTATGATGGAGAAGGAGTAACGAGCTCCATGCGTACAGAGTCCAATATGGACGGAATGGATAAATTGGAGCAGTCAATAGCAATGGACTTTAACGGGATGAGCTTTTTAAATCTTGTGGATTTCGATGCGAAATTCGGCCACCGTAGAGATCCGCTCGGATACGGCCGGGCGCTGGAAGAATATGACGCCCGTCTGCCGAAAGTTCTTGAAGAGCTTAAAGAAGATGACCTGTTAATTATTACGGCTGATCACGGAAATGATCCGGTGCATCATGGAACCGACCATACGAGAGAATACGTTCCGCTCATTGCCTACAGTAAAAGCCTGAAAAACCCCGGTTCTCTTGGCACCCGAAAAACGTTTGCGGATGTCGGTGCGACTGTGGCTGACAACTTCAACGTGGCATCTCCGGAGATTGGAACCAGCTTTTTAAACGAATTAAAATAAAGGAGGCAGCAACTATGACAGCAGTACAGAAAGCAAAAACATTTATTGAAGAAAAGATGACAGGGAACGTCCCGGAGATTGGTTTAATTCTCGGCTCCGGACTCGGGGTGCTGGCAGAAGAAATCGAATCTCCTACAGTCATTAAATATAACGAAATCCCTGGTTTTCCATCTTCCACAGTAGCCGGTCATAAAGGACAGCTAGTTATCGGAACGCTGGAAGGTAAGCATGTAGTGGCTATGCAGGGCAGATTTCATTTCTATGAAGGATACGATATGGAACTAGTTACTCTTCCGGTTCGCGTCATGAAGGCCATTGGAGTTGAAAAGCTGATCGTAACCAACGCCGCCGGCGGAATTAACGAGAATTTTGACGCAGGAGACCTTATGCTGATAAATGACCACATTAATCAGTTCGGTACAAATCCCCTAATCGGTAAAAATGACGATGCTCAGGGTGTCCGTTTCCCTGATATGTCCGAAGCCTATACAAGATCGCTTTTGAATCTTGCCCAGGAGGCAGCAGACAGTGAGGGACTGAAAGTTCAAAAAGGAACTTATGTAGGAACAACAGGTCCGTCCTACGAAACACCGGCAGAAGTCCGGATGCTTCGAATACTCGGTGGGGATGCCGTAGGTATGTCCACTGTTCCGGAAGTTATAGCAGCCCGTCACAGCAGCATGGACGTTCTGGGAATTTCCTGTATATCAAATATGGCAGCAGGCATTCTCGATCAGCCGCTTGATCACAGTGAAGTAATTGAAACTACAGAGCGTGTTAAAAAAGACTTCCTTTCTTTAGTTAAAACTGTCGTTGGGAAAATGTAGAAGTTTCCCTGTTCGTAAAACGCAGCGGAAAGAGGTCCGAATCTTTGCGGTTCGTGAAGGTCTTTAATGGAAAATCTTCCAGTACGTTAAGGAGTCATTGCAGTATTCAAGCCGGCGGGTGCAGAAACTATTGCTGCACCCCGGCTTAAACAGGGAGGAATAAACCATGAGAATGGTAGACATAATTGAGAAGAAAAGAAACGGCGGACAACTTACAGAAAAAGAAATCCAGTTTTTTGTGGAAGGGTATACAAAAGGGGACATTCCGGACTATCAGGCCTCTGCTCTTATGATGGCGGTTTATTTTCAGGGAATGGATCCGGAGGAAACAGCGCTTCTTACTCAGGCAATGGTGGATTCAGGAGAAACGATCGATTTATCTTCTATAAAAGGACATAAAGTGGACAAGCATTCTACAGGCGGTGTCGGGGACAAGATCAGCTTCATCATCGGTCCGCTCGTCGCTTCTGCGGGTGTGCCCGTAGCCAAAATGAGCGGGAGGGGTCTTGGTCATACAGGTGGAACGATCGACAAGCTTGAAGCTATAAAAGGATTCAACGTGGAGATTACAAAGGAAGAGTTTATTGATAACGTCAATAAAAATAAGCTCGCCGTTGCCGGACAGACAGGCAACCTGGCACCTGCTGACAAAAAACTATATGCTCTTCGGGATGTAACGGCTACCGTTGATTCCATTCCTTTAATTGCAGGGTCCATTATGAGTAAAAAACTTGCTTCCGGTGCAGACAGTATCGTGCTCGACGTAAAAACCGGCTCCGGAGCCTTCATGAAAAACCTGGAAGATTCAGAAGCTCTGGCCCGCGAAATGGTTCAGATAGGCAATAATCTCGGAAAGCAGACAGTAGCTGTAATCAGTGATATGAATCAGCCTCTCGGCTTTGAAGTGGGTAATGCCAACGAAATCAGGGAAGCAGCGGCAGTACTTCAGGGGGAAAACATATCAGATCTTCGTGAACTTTCACTGGAAATCGGTGCCCACATGACGGTTCTCGCAGGAGTTTATTCTTCTTACGAAACAGCTTACACAGAACTCGAAAAAAATCTCGACAACGGCCGTGCATTTGACGCCTTCCGTACATTTGTCCAGGCACAGGGGGGCGATACGGAAGTAATTGATAATCTGGAAAAACTCCCGAAAGCACCTTTCGATATTGAAATTAAGGCTGAAAAGAGTGGTTACATCAACGCTATTGATGCGGCTTCCATCGGCGTTGCTGCGATGTATCTTGGAGCAGGAAGAGCGACGAAAGACGATCAGATCGATTACGGTGTGGGGATTACTCTTCGGAAAAAGATTGGCGACTACGTAAAAGCAGGAGAGCCGCTTGTTATTCTCCATGCCAATGAAGATAACCCTGAAGATTCAGCAGCCAAAATCAATGAAGCATACAGTATTACGGATGAACAGCCGGACAAACTTCCGCTTATTTATAAAGTTATCAAAGAGTAGCCGGACGCTTTAGCTTGATCTCATCTATTGAATATGCTATCTTGGAAAAAATAATTTAATTGAATAGAAAGATAGAGGTGCAGAATGGATCAGTACAATGCGTGAGCTGAAGGACAGCCGGGATCGTGTTGAAAAGGCCGTTCTGCCGAAGGTTTTCTCCTCTCCTTACGGGGAACGACCTGGGGGCCCGTTGAATAAGCGGGTTACTGCCGTGGAGTGCTGCGGAGAGCTATCTTTTTCAATCCCGTCCGGGTTTGGGAAATGGATAGGTTTCAGCTGTTCATTTCCCTTTTTCTATGGATAAAAGATTGGAGTGTATGAATAGATGAACGTTTATGGAACACAGCGGATTAATGAGAACGGAAAACTTGAAATTGGCGGAGTGGAGGCAGAAGGTCTAGCTGAAACTTATGGAACCCCCTTGTTTGTCTATGATGTAAAGGACATCAGGAACAGGGCAGAAGAATTTCATGATGCTTTCCGTGCCCAGAGTGTAAATTATCAGATTGCCTACGCATCAAAAGCTTTCAGCTGTATTGCCATGATGGAACTTGCAAGAGACCTTGACCTCAGTCTGGACGTGGTTTCAGATGGTGAGCTTCATACGGCGCTGGAAGCAGGGTTTCCGGCAGAAAGAATTCATTTCCATGGCAACAATAAAACTCCTGAAGAACTCGAGATGGCTGTAAAAGAAAAAATCGGCTGTATTGTTGTTGATAATTTTACTGAATTAACGTGGCTTATGGCTCTGACCGAAAGTGAAAAAACTGAAATGGAAGTTTTAATCCGGATTACCCCTGGAGTTGAGGCCCATACACATGAATATATTTCCACTGGACAGGAAGATTCCAAATTCGGTTTTGATTTAAACAGCGGCCAGGCAGACGAAGCAATCCGGCGTCTGCTCGACCATCCATTTTTAAAGCTTCAGGGAGTGCATTCCCATATTGGTTCCCAAATTTTCCGGGCCGAAGGTTTTGAAGAAGCTGTAAAAGAGATTTATCGTATGATCCGTAAGTGGAAGGAATCTATGAATTACTACCCGCAAGTGCTGAATGTTGGTGGAGGATTTGGAATACGTTATGCAGAAAGTGATAAACCGCTTCCGCTTCACGTTTATATTGACCGGATGGTGACTGCAGCAAAAGAGGAAGCTGAGGCAATGAACGAGCCTGTACCTGAAATATGGATAGAACCCGGAAGAGCTCTCGTGGGGGAAGCTGGTACAACACTTTACAGTATTGGAGCTAGAAAGGACATTCCGGATGTCCGTACGTACGTATCAGTTGACGGTGGTATGACGGATAATATTCGTCCGGCTCTTTATCAGGCAGAGTATACAGCCCTGCTCGCTAACCGGGCAGCAGAAGAAACAGAGGAAACAGTATCGATTGCAGGAAAATGCTGTGAAAGCGGAGACATGCTGATATGGGATCTGGATCTTCCGGCAGTAAATCAAGGTGATATTCTGGCGGTATTCGCTACAGGTGCCTATGGTTATTCAATGGCAAACAACTATAACCGGATTCTCCGTCCTGCTGTTGTTTTTGTCGAAGATGGGCAGCATGAAATTGTTATTGAAAGAGAAACGCTTACTGATTTGACCCGCAGAGAAAGAAAATATTCTAAAGCTGCTGCGGTACAGAAGGAGAAGCAGGTTTAAATCAGCTGTATTATAGTAAAAGCCGGTGGGCAGACCTTCGGCTTTTTAATGTGGCTGCAAATTTTTTTAAAGAATACCTGCGAAAACACTTGTGAAACTCACGACTGAAGCGCCTCTTAACAAGTTTTCTTAATATGCACTGCCGGATTATTACGGACGAAAGTTTTATAATGGCGCGACAGCAGCAGTTCTGGTAAAATGAAAGTGCTGGACAATAGAAATTATGGAGGTTGTACATATGAAAAAAGGCGAAATTAAATTCGAAAACGGAGAAGTTATTGAAATAGAATTTTTTCCGGAAGCAGCACCAGGAACAGTGGAAAACTTTGAAAAGCTGGCAAACGACGGCTTTTATAACGGATTAACTTTTCACCGTGTGATCCCTGGATTTGTAGCTCAGGGAGGGTGCCCGACAGGTAACGGCACGGGAGGTCCCGGATATACTATTAAGTGCGAAACAAAAGGAAACCCGCATAAACATGAAAAGGGAAGTCTTTCTATGGCTCATGCCGGAAAGGATACAGGAGGCAGCCAGTTTTTCCTCGTGCTTGCACCACAGCCTCATCTGGACGGGGTCCACACAGTATTCGGTAAAATGACTGCCGGCTTTGATACGCTTGACCGGATCAATCCAAACGATGTAATGCAGGAAGTTACTGTTTACGACGCATAATTGCTGAAGCTTGCTTCTTACAAAAAGATAGTGGTATAGTTACCTTAACTTTTTCACTATGATAAGCAGTGCCTACAATTCAATAAATATATTCCTTCGGGGTCGGGTGCAATTCCCAACCGGCGGTGATAAGACACTGTGTCTTTCAGTCCGTGACCCGTCTGCTTCTGTAAGAAGCAGCGGTGGATTTGGTGCAACTCCAAAGCCGACAGTAACAGTCTGGATGGGAGAAGGAAAAAACTTCTGGTGAATGTCATCTGCAGAGGGAGCAGTGTACCCTTTTTCAGCGACAGGCTGTTCACCGGATTTATGCAGAATTCTGCAAGTATGCCCTGAATGGATAATTATCTGTTCAGGGCGTTTTTTATAGTAATACATTTTAAAAGGAGAGAAGAGAGGATGAAAGAAAATTATATGAAGCTGGCTATTGACATGGCAGCTTCTGCAAAAGGCCAGACCTCTCCTAATCCACTCGTAGGAGCAGTTATTGTTAAGCAGGGAGAAGTTATCGGGCTTGGCGCCCATTTGAAAGCCGGAGAACAGCATGCAGAAAAACACGCGTTGAATATGGCAGGCAGCAGTGCAGAGGGGGCGGATATGTATGTGACACTTGAACCGTGCTCCCATACAGGTCGAACGCCTCCCTGTGCTGATGCGGTTATAGAGGCAGGTATTAAGCGGGTATTCATCGGCTCGGATGATCCTGACCCCAGGGTATCAGGACGGGGTATAAATAAGCTTCGTAAAGCCGGGGTGGAAGTTCATACCGGAATTTTAAAAGAAGAAACAGATGCCCTGAACTCCGTATTTTTTCATTTCGCAGTGACGAAGACGCCCTATGTGACATTGAAAATGGCTGCAAGTATTGATGGCAAAATTGCCGCTTCCAGTGGAGAAAGCAAATGGATTACCGGTTCCGCTTCCCGGATGGATGGACATCTTCTGCGTCATGAGAACGATGCCATCCTTGCCGGAATTGAAACAATTCTTGCTGACAATCCGCTGCTCACTACAAGACTTCCACAGGGAGGAAAAAACCCTCTCCGTGTCATACTTGACTCCAGGCTCCGCATACCCTCGGAAGCTAAAGCTTTGAATGAGGACGCACCTTCGTGGATTTTCACGACAGAACAGGCTGAAGAGTCCAGAATCAGGGAGCTTCGGGAGGCCGGCGTGACTGTTACAGTAATGTCCGGTTTTACGATTCAGCTTGACGAAGTGATGGAAAAGCTTGGACAGGCGGACGTGACATCACTTCTCGTGGAGGGAGGAGGAACCGTTCACGACAGTTTTCTGAGAGAAAAATTGTTCCAGCAGGTTGTCCTTTATATGGCACCTTTATTAATAGGCGGAAAAGACGCCCCTTCGTCCGTTTCCGGATCCGGTATCCACAGACTGGCGGACGTTCCGCGTCTGAAGCTTCTTTCGGTGGAACGGCTCGGTGAAGATACTAAACACATTTTTCATAGAGAAAGTAGGAATGACTAATGTTTACAGGAATAATTGAAGAAAAAGGAAAAGTTGAATCCGTCGATCAGCAGGGAGAAGCTATCGTTATGTCAGTATATGCCCCCACTATCCTGACTGATGTAAAGCAAGGGGACAGCATTTCTGTGAACGGTGTATGTCTGACAGTTACTTCTTTTACAGATACGGCATTTACGGTTGATATGATGCCGGAAACTGTCAGAGCTACGAGTCTCAGAGATGTTCAGGCAGGTTCAGAAGTGAATCTGGAGCGGGCGATGGCAGCGGGGGGAAGATTTGGAGGTCATTTCGTCAGTGGTCACGTAGACGGCACTGGAACAATTATTAATAAAAAAGCAGAAGACAATGCAGTGTATTATGAAATAGAAATTGATCCGGTACTCAGGCCCTATCTTTCACTGAAGGGAAGCGTGGCCGTTGATGGTACGAGCCTGACAATTTTTGGAGTCACACAGTCAACGTTTACTGTGTCAATTATTCCACACACGCTGCAGGAAACTGTTATCGGGTCAAAGGAAGCCGGTGATCCTGTCAATATTGAATGCGATATGCTGGCCAAATACGTTGATGAACTGCTTAAACATAAATTTCGCATGACGGACAATCCTGCTCCCGTGACAGAAGATTTTTTAAATAACCATGGTTTCAAGTAATGGATCGGCAGATACCGTGTCATTAAGAAGCTGATATAAATATGTTTTCGGTGAAACCCTAATATAGAGTGTTTAAGAAGGAGGCCGGTGTTATGAATTACTTTGATCCAGTTGAAGAAGCAATATATGCCCTGGCACAGGGGGAAGTAGTTATAGTATGTGATGATGAGGATAGAGAAAATGAAGGAGATTTTATTTCGCTGGCAGAAAAAACGACGCCGGAAGTAATTAACTTTATGATTACCCATGGACGGGGACTCGTCTGCACACCTGTCACCGAAGAACGTGCTTCCAAATTAAACCTCGTTCCTATGGTGGACCGGAATTCCGATCCTCACGGCACAGCATTTACAGTAAGTGTGGATCATAAACACACGACGACTGGTATTTCTGCTCAGGAGAGAGCGATGACTGTACAGGCACTGATTGATGAAGATACTAAACCAGCTGATTTTCAACGCCCGGGGCATATTTTTCCACTCATCGCAAAAGACGGGGGTGTACTGAGGAGAGCCGGTCATACAGAAGCAGCAGTTGATCTTGCCCGTATGGCAGGTGGGAAGCCTGCAGGTGTTATCTGTGAAATCATGAATGCAGATGGTACGATGGCACGGGTGCCGGAGCTTCGTCAAATTGCTGACGAACACGATTTGAAAATGGTGACTATCAAAGACTTAATTAAATACCGTAACCGCAAAGACAAACTCGTGCAGCGGGAAATAGAAATCAAGCTTCCTACTGATTATGGGGATTTCCGGGCCATTGGATACTCCAATGTAGTGGATGGGAAGGAACATGTAGCCATTGTAAAAGGTGAAATCGGCGGGAATAAGCCTACGCTCGTTCGTGTGCACTCAGAATGTCTGACGGGAGATGTATTCGGCTCAAGAAGGTGCGACTGCGGACCGCAGCTTCACGCAGCTTTAAGCCAGATTGAGGCAAACGGCTCCGGAGTTGTGCTCTATATGCGTCAGGAGGGCAGAGGTATCGGGCTGTTAAACAAAATGAGAGCTTATAAACTTCAGGAAGAGGGCATGGATACGGTGGAAGCCAATGAAAAGCTCGGTTTCGGACCGGATCTCCGGGATTATGGAATAGGAGCCCAGATTCTCAGGGATTTAGGCATTAGAAAAATGAAGCTGCTGACGAACAACCCGAGAAAAATAACGGGCCTTCAAGGATACGATCTGGAAATTGTTGATCGTCTGCCGCTTCAGCTGCCCCATTCAAGAGACAATGAAAAATATTTGAAGACGAAAAAAGACAAGCTTGGTCATATGCTCCATCTGTAATAATAAACTTAATTACTATTATTAAACGCAAACCGTCATTAGAGGAGATGATACACAATGGGAAAAGTATTCGAAGGACATTTATCGGGACAAGGTTTAAAAATAGCAGTAGTAACTGCGAGGTTTAATGATTTTATAACAGCAAGACTGCTCGAAGGAGCTCAGGCAGCCTGCAGGCGTCACGGCGTTTCCGAGGATGATGTGGATGTAGCATGGGTTCCTGGAGCTTATGAACTTCCATTCATTGCAAAAAAAATGGCGGATACAGGAAAATATGATGCTGTCGTAACACTTGGTACAGTTATCCGCGGAGCCACTCCGCATTTTGACTATGTATGCAGCGAAGCTGCCAAAGGTGTTTCCCAGGCAGGAATGGGTAGCGGGGTTCCGGTGATTTTTGGAGTAATTACGACTGATACAATTGAACAGGCAGTCGAGCGGGCAGGAACGAAAGCAGGAAATAAAGGCTGGGATGCAGCTGTATCAGCTATAGAAATGGCAAATTTAAATAACTCCTTTTAAGTTTAAGGCATTCTGAAGATATACACCCGGAATATGAAATAGAGAGGCTGTCTCAAAAGGGTCGTGCTCTCTCACTTATGGGATATCCGCTTGTTTAAATAAGAATATACTAAAAGAGAAATAGTCTTCAGCATAATTTGAACAAAAACCTCTGAACAGCATCCTGTTCAGAGGGTTTTTTAGTACTGCCGTTTAGTCTGTTTCTCAAGTAGTGAAGTCTTGCGGGCTTGAATAACTTCTGTTCTGTCACGAAGACGGTGCCTGTAAACAAGTTCTTTACCAGCGCGGCGGTCGTCTGTATTCCATACGATCCTGCGATTTTCTGCTGTTTCCCGGCATTCAGCAAGAAGCTTTTCATCTGTTACCGGCAGATTCATCGGATAGTAAGGCATTCTATTTTTTATTAAAAACAGCCTTTCCTCGATTTGATCATTCAGCCGGGAGACATCAATACTTAAGCGCTCAAACCTTGTCTTTTCCGACTGAAGGTGTCCAAGCACACGCCTGTAAAGTTTTACACTGCCTGCGTAGTTTTCCTGCCGTTCATGATACACTGCAACTGCCAGCTGGATAAGTGCGAGCCACTGAATTTCCCGGTTCTGTTCAAGCCAGTATTCCTCCAGAATTTCATGGCATTCAAAATAGTCTCTTGTACCGTGGAAATGTATAAGGAATTCTTTGTATTCTGATGGATAGTCATGAATTACATTTGTCCGCAAAAGGCAACTCTCCTCTGCAAATAATACTCTCTATATCATAAAGCACAGAATACATTTTGTGAAGAAAAATCAACCGCACCAGAAAGCCCATATGATATAATAGCGCTCGTAAAGGGAGGAAGAAACTATGGGATACAGTGTTAAGCTGCATGCATTTGAAGGTCCTCTCGATCTTCTGCTGCACCTGATACAAAAGAATGATCTGGATCTTCAGGATATTCCTGTTAAAGAAATAACAGATCAGTATATGACATATATTCATGCGATGCAGGTGCTGGAGCTTAATGTTGCCAGTGAATACCTCGTAATGGCTTCCACACTGCTTCACATGAAAAGCCAGCTTCTTCTGCCAATTGAGGAAAATAGCTGGGACGAAGAAATATTAATCGAAGAAGAAGAAATAACAAAAGATAACCTTCTTGATAAACTGAAAGAATATAAACAGTTTAAAGAAGCAGCCGGATCGCTGAAGGAAAAAGAAATGGAAAGAAGCGAACTGTTCACGAAGCCGGTTTCTGACCTGACTCCTCTTATGGAAGAAGCCAGGGAAAAAGGAGAGACCCACGTCAGGGCGACAGTCTACGATATGCTGAAGGCTTTCAGCCGGATAAATAAAAGAAAAAAACAGGAGCAGCACTCAAACAGGGTAACGAAGGTTGCGAGAGAAGAGATACCTATTGAAAAAAAGATGGAAGAGGTGCTGCTGCGGCTGCATTCCTTTAAGGGGGAAACGCTGTTTTCACGACTTTTCGAAAGAAAAGAAAAACAGGAAATGGTTGTGACGTTCCTGGCACTCCTTGAATTAATGAAAGCGGATCGGATTGTTTGTATGCAGGACGGACATTACAAAGATATAAAAATTAAACAGAAAGCAGGCGGAACACCATGGCAGCAGTAAACAAAAAAGCAGTCCTGGAAGGTCTGCTGTTTGTAGCAGGGGACGAGGGAACAGAAAAAGACCAGCTCATGGAAGTACTGGACCTTGATAAAGAACAACTTGAGCCTCTTATAGAAGAATTGAAAAAAGAATATGAAAAAAGCGAAAGAGGAATGCAGATTCAGGAGGTGGCTGGAGGTCTGAAATTCACTACAAAAAAAGAACACGCAGAGTTTTATAAAAAACTTGTGCGTTCACCTTCATCTGCCGCACTGTCACAGGCTGCACTCGAAGCTTTAGCTGTTATTGCATACAGGCAGCCGGTTTCCAGAATGGATATTGAAGAAATTAGAGGGGTTAAAACAGAGAGACCGCTCCGGACGCTGCAGGCTAAAGGTCTCGTAGAACAAAACGGAAGACAGGAAGGAACGGGCCGGGCCATTTTATATGGGACGACTAATCATTTTCTTGATCAATTCGGTTTATCATCGCTGAACGATCTCCCGCCGTTTCCGGAACAGGCAGAAGAAAAAGAGGAAGAAGACTACGATTTGTTTTTTGAGAAATTTCAAAAGGCAGCAGCCGAGGATAAGTGATTTATCAGGCTGAAAGGGGAGGTCCCATAAGGAATGGAGCACGGCTCCACTCGTGCTGTTCAGGCTGTCTCAATGAACCTTCTGAGACAGCCTCTTTTGTTAAAAAATTGCCGAATCATTTCTCATTCAGCAGTTGAGTCCTCGTCTCCATGTTTAAAATACCTGTGGAGATTAAGGTAGGGCATAAAGACGAAAGTCCTGTAAAACTTCTTACCTCATGACACTTCCACCCGATATTTTTAATGATTCGCCTACAATGTTGCCGGATGCTCCGGATAGCAGATATAAAATAGCTGAAGCTACTTCCTCAGGAGTCGTAATCCTGCCTGAAGGAAGATCTTTCTGGACTGCTTCAAGCTGTTCATCGTAAGTAATTCCGGCACGAAAAGCTTTTTTATCAAGTATATTTCTGGCCATTTCTGTATCAACGAATCCCGGGCAGACAGCGTTGACCCGGATGCCGTATTCTATTGCTTCGAGAGCGAACGACTGTGTAAATCCAATAAGCGCAAATTTTGAACCGGCGTATGCTGTATTGCCATACGTCCCACGCAGGCCCGAGAGGGAGGAAACGTTAACGATATTCCCACGGCGTTCTTTTTTCATTTCTTTGTAAACAAGCTGGGAAAACATTACCTGTGAAGTGAAATTTGTTTCCATTACGTGGATAATTTCGTTTTCTTCAATGTTTTCTACGAGATCTCCCCCCGTTATACCGGCTGCATTTACGAGACCGGTTATTTCACCGAAGTGGGTTCTCGCTTCCTGGACGATTTTTTCTCTGTCCTCCGGATTATTTAAATCTCCTGCTACGATAAGTATACGGCTTCCTTCAGACTGGTAGTGGGCAGACTGCATCAATTTATTCAGTTTTTCTTCGTTCCTGCCGCAGGCAGTTACTTTTGCCCCGGTTTTCAAAAGCTCCATAGCCGTAACATAGCCGATCCCTCCGGTAGCTCCAGTCACAATGATGTGATCATTAGCAAATAAGTTATCAGAAAATATACCCATGAATAATCCTCCTTCAGTTATTATGCTTCTTATTTCCCTACTATAAAAAGATAAAACAAGTCCATTTATCCTGTAAATCAGAAGATTGCCTGCAGCATTCACAGCTTCCGAATTGCAGGAGTGATGAGCGTCGTATTGAGGGTATATAATAATAGATATTATTACCTGTAAAAGAAGTGCATCATCCATAATTTAACAGCAGAGGAGCAGACGCTATGAAAATAACGAAAAGCCCAACCCGCCTTATTTCAGCTTTGATTCTTTTGATAGTTCTTGCGGCAACGTTGTATGGGCTTTTCAAACCGATTCCTGATAATACTTCCTACGAAGGAGAGATGCACGCAGCGGAGGATGTATCATTTCTCTACAATCGATCAATCAATGATGATGGAGAAAGAATTTTTGAGGAGGAAATTTTTTCTGCAATGATCGAAGGGATTGAAGAGGCAGAAGAAATGATCGTCCTGGATGTCTTTATGTTTAATGACATGGCTGAAGGCGAATTTCCGGGTGTAAGCAGAGAAATAGCCGAAGCACTGATTCATAAAAAAGAGTATCATCCGGAAATGCCGATAACGGTTATCACCGATCCTATTAATACTTCCTATTATTCCCATGAATCGGAGCTGCTGAACGAAATGGAAGAAGCAGGTATTCAAGTAGTGATTACAGATATTACAAATCTTCAGGATTCCAATCCGCTCTATTCGGGAGTATGGCGGGCGTTCATTCAATGGTTCGGCCAGAGCGGACCGGGGTGGATAGAAAATCCGTTTGATCCGGACGCCCCGGAAATGACTGCCAGATCTATACTTAAATTAATGAATGGACGTGCAAATCACCGCAAAGTGTTTTTTACAGAAAAATCCGGACTTATATCCTCTGCAAATATTCACGACGAAAGCTATTACTATACCAATACCGGCTTTCAGGTTTCGGGAAAAGTACTGGAAGATATTTATGAGACTGAACAGGCGGTTTTGAACTTTTCTTCCGGCGTTCGTCTTCCGGATTTTCATGTTGAGGAAGAAGAAGGGGATTACGATGTCCAGGTTCTGACTGAAGGTGCAAACTTTCAAAGAGTGCAGGAAATGCTGGATGAGGCTGAGGCAGATAATGAAGTATGGATTGGGGTGTATTTTATATCCGATCCGGAAATAATTGAATCAATCGAAGAGGCGGCTTTAAGAGGTGTAGAAATAAATATGATACTGGATCCGAACGAAAGTGCTTTCGGTATTGAAGTTTTCGGAATGCCGAATCGTCCGGTTGCTGAAGATTTAATGGAAAGTACGGGGGGATCGTTGACGATCCGCTGGTACAACACGCTTGATGAGCAGTTTCACCCTAAAATGATGGCAGTTTATTCTGAAGACATTGCGAAAATGATCGCCGGCTCCGCCAACTTTTCCAGCAGAAACATGAGAAATAACAATCTGGATACCAACTTATACGTGGAGTCCCCGCCTGATGCAGAAGCGGCAGTCGAAGTAAGAGAGTGGTTCGAGGAGATTTGGTATAATGAATCCTATAAGTACACGGCCGGCTATGAGGAATACGAA
This sequence comes from Alkalicoccus saliphilus, assembly GCF_003044065.1. GTDB lineage: Bacteria > Bacillota > Bacilli > Bacillales > Salisediminibacteriaceae > Alkalicoccus > Alkalicoccus saliphilus. The sequence continues at coordinate 79,618 of NZ_PZJJ01000001.1, read as the reverse complement.
AACCCTCATTCTGCCTGGCGTCAGTGGGTCTACCGTCTGCAGAAAATATCCGGCGTGACAACGTACTGACTCAGCCGGAGAATTTGGTTTCAGGCTGTTTATAAACGAAGGTTCAAAATAAACAGAAGCTGAAGATCGTGGATACACAGTTATCAGCACGATCCAAAACTTGATTAATAAGCGAAAAGAAGGTGTCTCTTTCAGGCATCTTCTTTCTTCAAGTGATGGCTCACAGGTATATACAGGCTTTATGAAAGATTTCTTAAAACACAAGTGCGGCTGGAGCTCTTTCTACCTGACATAGAGAAAGCTTTCGGTCTCTCTTCCGTAGGAGAAATAAAATTACGGTTAATTATACGCCCCGCTGTACAGAGTCTGCTGAAATTATTAAAAAAGTATCTTTAAGAAGATTCTATTTGTGCAAGAAAAATCTTAATTTCCTCGTGAAATTCTCCACTCTGATGCAGAGAGTTGTGGTCATAACCTTCGATCTCCACTTGATGTACCTCTCCTTTCCAGCTATTAAATGTTACATAGGAATGATCCGGGGGAATTACTCTGTCCTCTGAAGCGGTAATACCGAGCAGGGGAGCTTCCGAGTGCGCCGCCATGCTGCTTACTTCAAAAGGGTGCCGGATAAACATAGATATGGGAAGGTATGGATACCGGTGGGACTGAAGTGCTTCCCGGCTGTCGTAAGGAGATATGAGTACGACGCCGGCGGGATCTCTGCTGCTTGCTGTATGAGCTGCAGGCGCTGTGCCCATGCTTCTCCCCATAACTGCAATACTGCTGTCTTTTACTTTTTCGTGAGAAGAAGCATAATCGTAAAGTAGAAGAGCATCTTCAAATAAAGTGGATTCTTCCGGCGCGCCTGAACTTTTGCCATAGCTGCGGTAGTTCATGAAAAGAACAGACCAGTCTTCAGGTATATTATATTGTTCAATACCAGCGGAAGCCTCTTCTGCGTTACCTCCGAAATAAATAAGCAGTGGGGCAGGTGTCGTGCCCGCATGCTGAATCCAGCCGTGGAGAATTTCCCCGTCATCTGTTTCCAAATGAAGTTCTTCTGTATTATCCCATTCCGAATTTACTTCTTCGACTCTTTCCTCTGTAATGTCAGCTCCTATAAAAAGCATGTTGTCCTGGCTGCCGAGTATCTGCCAGGCATGAAATAAATAAACTGCCGAAACAGCTGTTATTAAAAGCAGAATAATTTTCAAAAAAGGCACCCTTCCCTTCGCTGATTGGTACGGTTTTAATCTATCCGACTGACGGATGGACACTGCAGCTTCAGCCTTTCTTTCACACGAAATCCGAGGTACAATATAATACTGGGGCTGTATGCACCAGTAGTCGTTGTCGTGATGATAACATAAAGGAGAGATTTTAATGGAAAGACTTCAAAAAATTATAGCAAATGCCGGCATTACGTCCAGAAGAAAAGCTGAGACGCTTATTACCGGCGGCAAAGTCAAAGTTAACGGCGAAACAGTCACAGAACTGGGTTTTAAAGCCGATATACACCAGGATGAAATTATAGTTAACGGGGTACCGCTCGAAAAAGAAGAACCGGTATACTTCCTGCTTTATAAACCTTCGAACGTTATTTCAAGTGTGAAAGATGAGTCCGGAAGAAAAGTTGTTACGGACTTTATTCCTGCAGAGCAGCGGATATATCCAGTAGGAAGACTCGACTTTGATACTTCAGGTGTCCTGATAATGACGAACGATGGAGAATTCGCCAACATGCTTATGCATCCGAAATACAAAGTGGAAAAAACGTACATTGCCAAAGTTGAAGGCATTCCGTCCAAACAGGCTGTACAGAAGCTCAACAGGGGAGTGAAGCTGGAAGACGGCAAAACAGCTCCCGGCTTCGCAAAAGTCCGCAAAACCGATAATAAAAAAGGTACGGCCATTATTGAACTCACGATTCATGAAGGCCGCAACCGGCAGGTACGTAGAATGCTCGAAGCAGTCGGTCATCCGGTAATTAAGCTCAAAAGAGAACGCTACGGGATTCTCGATTTAAAGGGAATGAACGCAGGTGAATACCGGGAGTTAAAGCCTCATGAAGTAAAAAAACTGCGTGAACTCTCTGTCACATAAATTTCAATAAAGTATCATTATTCATACCTGTAGTTTTTGGATACAAATGATAAGATAAATGGGAAACAGTCAAAAAACCTATTTTCTAGGGGGATGCCTTATGAAAAAGAAGCGTCTCTGGATGCGGACGACAATACTGCTCGTTATGCTTGCAGCTATAGGATATACATTCTATAATCATTTTTCGGAAGAAAGAGGACTGGTGGATCAGGGGGATGAAGCCCCGAACTTTGTTCTGGAGGATATGGAAGGCGAACGGGTTGAACTTTCTGATCTGCAGGGGCAGGGAGTTTATATGAATTTTTGGGCAACTTACTGTACCTACTGCCGCGATAAAATGCAGGTGCTGAACGATCATTACGAAGAATACGAAGAAATGGGTGTGAAGGTGCTGAACATCAATGTGGATGAAACTACTCTTCAGGTGGAACGGCATCAGCAGCGGTATGATCTTGATTTTGATTTGTACATTGACCGGAACATGCTGGTCGGCAATGCCTACGGTGTAGGGGTTCTCCCTTCCGTATATCTTGTTGACGATCAGGGGGAGGTAAAAGAGCGTCAAGTCGGAGGGAAAACAGAAGAACAGGTAATTGATGCTCTTGACAGCCTCGTGCCGGAAAATTAATGGGGGATTTGTATGAACAAAGAAACATGTGAATGCGGACATAAAAATCCTTATGGGACGTACTTATGTGAATCGTGCGGAAAACCGCTGAAAGAAGACGGCCGGCTCGCCAACATGAGATATGAAGGGGTGGCAAGACGCTCCCAGACTTACAAACGGTCCGTCGTCGACAAAGTGTGGAATTTCTTTTCGTCGGTAAAAGTTGGTATCTGGATTATCGTGCTGATTCTTGTCACGTCTTCCATCGGAACGCTGTTTCCTCAGGAGATGTATATTCCGCCGGGAGAGGATCCTTCTTTATACTATGCACAGGAGTATGGCATACTCGGACAGCTTTACTACGATCTGGGATTTCATAACCTGTACAGCTCCTGGTGGTATATGCTTCTCATTGCAGCACTCGGAATTTCACTTGTAATAGCAAGCCTCGACAGGTTTGTACCCCTTTACCGGGCGTTAAAAAAACAGCGGGTGACAAGACATGCTGCCTTTATGAAAAAGCAGCGGGTATATGGAGAAGGTCTTTCATCAAATGCCGATCTGGAAAGCGTAAAAGATAAACTGAAGTCTAAACGGTATAAAGTCCGGGAAGAGAATGGGAATCTGCTGGCGGAAAAAGGACGCTTCGCCCGCTGGGGACCGTACGTCAATCATATTGGACTGATTATTTTTCTTATCGGAGGAATGCTCCGCTTTTTCCCAGGAATGTACCTTGACGACTATGTATGGATCCGGGAAGGTGAAACAGAAGTAATCAGCGGAACAGATGGGGAATATTTTGTGGAAAACAATGAATTTCTCGTCGAATTATATGATGATCAGAACGAGGATATTTTTCAGGAAGCATTAATGCGGGAAGACGCTCCGGTCGTTTCCAACTATCAGACAAACGCCAGCCTCTACAAACGTGCGGAGGGCGGCAGTATTGGAAGTGAAACAGAGCTTGAACATGTTAAAGATCATGAGATCAGAGTAAACGAGCCGCTTACTTTCGAAGGTATTTCTCTTTACCAGGTGGATTATAAGATTAACGAACTTTCTAATTTTACTTTTACCCTGGAATCAGAGACAGCGGATGAAGATCAGCTGGAAGAGGTTGTTTTTAACGTGGATCTGAATGATCCGCAGATGTATTATGATTATGATAATGGCTATCAGGTGGAAATTATCGAGTATTTCCCTAATTTCTACGTGAGTGATGATGGAGAACCGATGACGATGAACCGTGTGCCGGATAATCCTCGAATTATCTTTGAAGTTTTCCCGCCGGATACAGACCCGGAAACAGACACGGGAGAAATCAGTATGATCGGAGTGCAGGTAAACGAGGCGTTAAATGAAGGACACGAGCACCGCATCAGTATGCAGGACGTAGAACTTGTGGATGTGACAGGATTAACTGTACGCAGAGACCATACGCTGCCAATAATCATCGTTGGGGGATCTATTTTCATGGTTGGTCTAATCCAGGGATCGTACTGGCATCACCGGAGAATATGGATTCAGCAGAAAGACGGCCGGATGCTGGTTGCAGGGCACGCCAATAAAAACTGGCATGCGCTGAAAAATGATATTGCGTTTATCAGTGAAGGTACGAACCTGCCTGAAGTTCATGATCAGCTGGATGAAGAAGAGAAAATAGAAGAAGACAAATCGAAGATGAGTGAAGGAGGCAGCCGATAAAATGTTTGAGTTAAGCAGCACGCTCCTGTTTGTCGCATTCGGACTGTATATGGCAGCAACAATTTTCTTTGCGGTCTCAATTACGGGGAAAAAATTTAAAAACCGCCGAGGAATAGAGGCGAATAAATCGGGTCTGTTTGGTTACATCAGTGCCGTGGGCGGATTTATCTCCGCTCTGGCGTACTTCGTGACCAGATGGCTTGCCGTAGGATACGCTCCGGTGAGTAATATGTTTGAATATACTACTGCTCTCGGAATCGCTATGTCTCTTGCTTTTGTGATAATCTATCCAATTTACAAAAATAATTATCTCGGGCTGTTTACGATGCCTGTTGTTATGCTGATTATTGCTTACGCTTCCATGTTTCCTGTAGAAGCTCAGCCGCTGATACCGGCGCTTCAGTCCAACTGGCTGTTTATTCACGTCATTACTACAGCTATCGGCCAGGGAATTCTTGCAATCGGTTTTGCCGCAGGGGTCCTTTACCTCGTCAGAATGATTGATTTTACGAAAGCTTCCAAGAAAGTAAAAGGCATAGAGTTTATTATGTTTACACTGCTTGCAACAGTAGCCTATGTAATGATCGGTATTGGCTTTGGGGCGGCGGACTATACGGCAACATTTGAGTACGTCAATGAATTTGGAGAGACATCAGAAATCGATTATCCCCTGCCTCCTATAGTAGGGCCAAATGAAGGAGAACTCGTTTCTGAACAAGGTTTTAACCCGGTTATTTCCATGCCGGAATTCATTCGGAGTGATGACGTAAATACGGTGTTGTGGTCCGTATTAGGCGGCTTACTTCTATACGGGGGTCTCCGTTTTGGCTTTAGGAAACCCGTAGCCGGTGCTCTTCAGCCGCTCGTACGCAACGTAAATCCTCAGACGGTGGATGAAATCAGCTACCGCGCAATTGCTATCGGTTTCCCTGTGTTCACTCTTGGAGGACTGATTTTTGCAATGATCTGGGCACAGATCGCCTGGACCCGTTTCTGGGGCTGGGATCCAAAAGAAGTATGGGCTCTTATCACGTTTTTATTTTATGCAGCTTATCTCCATCTTCGTCTTTCACGTGGGTGGCAGGGAGAAAAAAGTGCCTGGCTCTGTGTTATAGGGTTTGCTTTGATCATGTTTAACCTGATTTTCGTAAACCTGATAATCGCCGGACTTCACTCTTACGCTTAACTTCGATACAATATAAATATGTAATGAAAAGGCTGTCCGATAAATGCATTGGACAGCCTTTTGCTGGAGGGATAATAATGAATGCAGAATCAACAAGTATTCTTGTAGTAGATGATGAAGAGCGTATCAGGCGTCTGCTGAGAATGTACCTTGAAAAAGAGCAGTACACTGTAAACGATGCTGAAAATGGTGAATCAGCATTGGAGATGGCTTTAAATAAGGATTTTGATCTTATAATTCTTGATTTAATGATGCCGGGAATGGATGGAATAGAAGTCTGTGAAGAAATCCGCAAACAAAAAGCGACACCGATTATTATGCTGACAGCAAAAGGGGAGGAAGTAAACCGGGTCCAGGGATTCGAAGCAGGAACCGACGATTACATCGTAAAGCCTTTCAGTCCCCGGGAAGTAGTGCTCCGGGTCAAAGCACTGCTCCGGCGGTCGTCTTCCACTAAGTTTCTTCAAACAGAAACAAAAACAAAAGAATTGTTTGAATTCCCTCATCTTACTATTGATAATGAAGCCCACCGGGTCACCGTGGACGGCAGTCTTATTAACTTAACACCAAAAGAGTACGAGCTGCTGCTGTACCTTGCCCAGGCACCTGATAAAGTATTTGCACGGGAGCAGCTTTTAAAAGACGTATGGAACTATGAATTTTTCGGGGATTTGAGAACAGTCGATACACATGTTAAAAGACTCCGTGAAAAGCTGAGTCATGAGGATCCGAAAGCTGCTGAGATGATTAAGACAGTCTGGGGGGTAGGTTATAAGTTCGAGGTCCAGGATCAGGCATGATGTTCTGGAGAAGTGTCGTAGGCAAGCTGTGGTTCACTATACTTCTTCTCGTTTCAGTAGTACTTTTAGTACTGACTGTACTTCTTATGGAATATTTCGAAAGATTCCATACTGAGCAGGCGGAAGGAGAACTGCTGAATCATGCAAATCTCATCGTAACTTTTCTTGAAAACGAATCCACAGAGGATGCCGCTGTCAATGTGAGTCAAATTATTTCAGAATCCTATGCGGCAAGGGCGCTTGTAATCGGGGAAAATGATTACTGGTATACTTCAGAGGAAGATGAGGAGTCGATACCCCTTTCTTTGTTTTATGAAGATGAAAATCTTTCTGAGGTGCTGCACGAAGAGGCTACGGTAATCACGCACGGTGACTTTACGGATGCCAGCCGGGAAGGGCGCAGCGGGGAAATTATAGTTGTCGGAATGCCGGTAAGTTTCGCGGGTGGGGAAGAAGGTTCTCTTTTCTTATACCAGTCGCTGGATGTTATTGAAGAAGCCTCTGACCAGACAAAACAGATTATCTTTTTTTCGGCAGGAATAGCGATTATTCTAACGACAGTTTTTGCGTTTTTCCTGACCTCCCGGATTACAGCTCCACTGAGGCAGATGCGGGCGGCATCACTTGAAGTGGCAAAAGGAAACTTTGACACAAAAATACCTATTCAGACAAAAGACGAAATCGGACTTCTTGCAATGGCTTTTAATCGGATGCGCAGAGCACTTAATACAAACCTGCATGCACTGAATCAGGAAAAAGAGCAGCTCTCAAGAATACTAAGTTCCATGGCTGACGGAGTAATGACGTTTGATAAAAGGGGACAGGTGAAAATCACAAATCCACCCGCCGGAGAATTTATTGATGCCTGGAGATATGAAGAACAGGTTTCCAGAGGGGAAGAACCATTTCATTTGAAAGAGCTTTTTGATCAAGTCGTTTCTGACGAAGAAGAAGTCGTTGATGAGATCGTTATTCAGGGAAGAACCTGGGTAATATTAATGACTCCGCTTTATGACAATGAAGCAATCCGCGGAGCCGTCGCAGTTCTGCGTGATATGACGGAAGAGCGCCAGCACGATAAACTGCGAAAAGACTTCATCGCCAACGTTTCCCATGAACTGCGCACGCCAATCTCTCTGCTCCAGGGCTACAGCGAAGCAATTGTGGACGGTATTGCTGAAACGGAAGAAGAAAAAAAAGAAATGGCCCGCGTTATTTATGATGAATCACTTCGGATCGGAAGGCTTGTCAACGAACTGCTGGATTTAGCAAGAATGGAAGCAGGTCACTTCAGCCTTTCCAGGGAACAGGTTGATATTCCCTGTTTTGCAGATAAAATACTGAGAAAATTCCAGGTGATTGCCCGTGAACAGCATGTGGACCTGCAGGGAGATATCAATCCACCGTCTAAAGAGGTGTTTGCAGATCCGGACCGTCTTGAACAAGTCGTAACTAATTTGATTGATAACGCTATCAGGCACACACCGGAACATGGGAAAGTCATTTTTAAAGTGTATGGAACAGAAGCAGGGCTGAGAATTGATATAAAAGATACAGGTTCAGGTATACCTGAGGAGGACCTTCCTTTTGTATTTGAAAGGTTTTATAAAGCGGACAAAGCACGGACGAGAGGAAGGGCAGGAACTGGTCTTGGACTCGCGATTGTAAAAAACATTGTCGAGGCACATAATGGTAAAGTTACTGTACACAGTAAATTGGAGGAAGGCACAACGTTTAGTGTCGTGCTTCCTTTTGCGGAACCCGACAGTTTTCATACAACCGGCTTTCCGGATGGACGGGGTTCCGACTAATAGAAAGAAGGTGCTGATTATGAAAATTTATACGAAAAAAGGGGATAAAGGAGAAACCCAGCTGATCGGCAGGAGGGTTCGTAAAACGAATTCAAGGGTAGAAGCTTACGGCACTGTCGATGAATTAAACAGTTTTATCGGGGTCGCTTCCGTAGCGTTAAAATCAGGAAAAACAAAAGATATTTATGAAGAACTGCTCACTATTCAGCACGAACTTTTTGATCTTGGTGGAGATCTTGCCAATGTAAGTGGAAAGACAGAATGGGCACTGAATACTGAATCGGTGGAAAGACTGGAATTACGAATTGATGCATACTGGGATGAATCACCTCCAATAAACACCTTTATTCTTCCAGGTGGTCATGAAGGAGCCGCTCATCTGCATGTTTGCCGCACGGTTGCCAGAAGGGCGGAAAGACTGGCAAGCGGAATCGATGATGACGATCCGCTGCCACCTGCAGCACTTCCTTACTTAAACAGAATATCTGATTTTTTCTTTGCAGCCGCCCGGGCAGTGAATGCACGTACCGGGTTTGAAGATATTTTGTATGCCCGGGGAAAAAACGAATTCAAATAATGGTATTCAGAAGAGAAATACCATCTAAAATCCTCTCCGGATCGATTGTTAAGCAGGTTTTAAGCTGCGGTGAGGTGCAGGAGGTGTCCGGAGGATAAAATAATTATTCTATCGTGATAACCTTAACCAACAAGCTGAAAAAGAGCGTCCCCGCATCGTGGCTGGGGACGCTCTTTTTTTCATTTAAACTACAGCAGTATTTCGACGTCCGCGCTGTCCCGGAGATCTTCTATATACTGATTTTGTCTAAGCTGCTCTTCCAGATCTTCCTGGACATCTTCAAATTCTGAATCAGCCATTTCCGGATCATTGGCGGCAGCCATTTCATAATATTCCCGGACTTCATCTTCTTCTACTTCGTATTCCCCTTCATCAAGGTGTTCCATTGAAAGAAGCTGTTCCACTACTGATACCTGGCGAATTTCCTCTTCCAGGTCTTCCTCTGAATAACCTTGAGAATCCAATGCTTCTTCAAACTGCTCTTCTGTTTCAAACTGGGCACGGATTTCTTCAATTTCTTCTTCCACTTCTTCTTCATCTGCTTCGAAACCCTCTTCTTCTGCTTCCTGAGCAAGAATTGTCTGGTTAATCAGCTGATCAAGGAACTGCTGCTGAAACTGCATCATCATCATTGCTGTTTCTTCATCTTCCATTTCCTGCTGGGCAAACATAGTTTCAAACTGAGCAAGCTGTCCCTGTAATTCACCGCTTGTTATTTCTTCTCCATTTACGACAGCAACTGGTTCTTCCGGATCCTGATCCATGAATTCCATTGCTTCTTCCGGATCTCCATCTTCCGTTGCTTCATCGTTCGTTTCTGTATCATCGTTCATTTCCGTTTCGGTGTTATTTTCCGATTCATTTACTTCGGTATTATTTTCGGTTTCAGCGTTATTTTCTTCTGTATTAGCATTGTCATTTCCATTATTTTCATTGCCGCATGCTGCAGCAACAAGAAGTGTAGTGAGTGACAATGTAAGCAGACCATTTTTAGACATTTTTTTCATTAGAGTAATCAACCTTTCTATTATATATCCCTGACTGTACCCACTTTATCACAAAATGTGTGAAATTATCAATTTTCTAAATCTATAAAACTGTGTAGGATGCCTGTCGTGACAGGCATTATGCCGAAAAAGATTTCTATACATTCCACTATTTTTAAAAATATAAAAGAAGTATGAAAGCAGACATTCATTTTTATTTTCAGGGCAGCTTTATAAAAAGAAATTGTGATTATACAGTTAAGTGTACGTAGAGCTGGTCCGGCTCTGAAGAAAACCTCCGAAGAAGCTGCTTGAAAGAGGAAGACTCTTTGTAAAAATGACGACATGGAAAACAGAAGGAGCTGATCAGTCGGCCGTCTGGGACAGGTGGTAGATAGTTAAATGATAGGTGAAAAATAGCCGGCATGAAACGACCTCAAAAAGAAGAGGCTGTCCCGAAAAAGAAACGGAACAGCCTTCAGAGTACGTCGAAACTTACTTTGACTTATAAGCAGCCGTTTTTCAGCCGCATTTTATACAGAAGCTTATAGTTCGATAGCAGATACGGAATTTATTTCCTCAATTTCAACAAAAGACTGAAGTACTTCTTCACTGCACTCCTTGTCTGTTGCAAGCAGCATAATTGCTTCGCCGCCTTCCTGCTTTCGTCCCACCTGCATCGTTGCAATATTTACATCGTGTGTGCCAAGGAGCTGACCGACTTTACCGATCACACCCGGGCGGTCATTGTGTCTGACATAAAGAGTATGCCGGGCCGGCTGAAAGTCGAGCTGGAATCCATTAATCTTCACAATTCTCGCTCCGAATTCTTTGCTGTACGTGCCATGAATATGAATAGCGCTGTTTTCTCCCTGAACGATCGCCTTAACAAAATTGGCATAACCCTGAGACTCACTTTCATGACGTTCCGAAACTTCCACGTCACGTTCTTTCGCTACAAGAGAGGCATTTACCTCATTAACATAATCATCGATACGGTGCCTGAAAAATCCGGCAAGAAAACTTCTGTTGAACAGGCCGGTTTCCTGATCGGATATTTCACCTGCGTAACTGATTTCAATCTGCTTTACAGGTTCCCGGAACAGCTGGGAAGCCGTGTCCCCGAGTGTTTTTGTCAGTTGTGTAAAAGGTGAAAATTTTTCAAAAGAATCCTGATCCAGATACGGAAGGTTCAGGGCATGGGGGGCAGGACTCCCTGTCAAATAATCGAGTACTTCCTGAGAAACAGACTCTGCTACATTCTGCTGGGCCTCAGAAGTGGAGGCAGCAATGTGCGGAGTAGTAATTACTTCCGGCAGCTTTGTAAGCGGGTGATCCACAGCAGGTTCCTCTTCAAATACGTCTATTCCGGCACCTTTTACATGACCGGAAACGATGGCATCATATAAAGCTTCCTCATCAATGATTCCACCACGGGCGCAGTTTAATATGAAAACGCCTTTTTTCGTTTTTTTCAACGTTTCATTGTTTAAAAGCCCCTTCGTTTCTTTCGTTAAAGGAGTATGAACTGTAATGACATCGCTCTCCTTAAGAATTTCATCAAGCGTTACAGCTTTTACGTGATTTTTTTCAGCCCGGCTCTGGGTAAGGAAAGGGTCAAAAGCAAGTACATTCATCCGGAAGGCTCTGGCACGCTGGGCAATTTCTGCACCGATTCTTCCAAAACCGACGATGCCGAGTGTTTTGCCGCGCAGTTCGGAGCCCTGGTAAAGCTTCCGGTCCCAGCGCCCTTCCCTCATAGACTGATTAGCCTGAGGAATGTTCCGAACGAGGGATGCGAGCATTGCAAAAGTATGTTCAGCTGTTGAAATCGTATTTCCGTCAGGAGCGTTAATAACTACGACTCCGTGGGCCGTCGCAGCATTGAGATCAACGTTGTCCACACCAACACCGGCCCGGCCGATAATCTTCAGGTTCGGAAGTTTTTTAAGTACTTCCGAATCAACGGTGGTAGCGCTCCGGATCAATAAAGCATCGATCGTTTCCAGGGGAACCTGCGTTTCATGGATATTTTCCCGGATGACGTGAGTAGCCGAACTTTCAAGGATCGGTTTAAGGCCGTCTTCACTCATGTTATCGGAAACAAGAACTGTATAGGTCCCCTTTTGCTGCTGCACAGGATTTTCTACTTGTACCATGCGATAATCTCCACCTTTTCTCATTCTGTGATTTACTCATATTAACATGAAATTCAGAAGATTTGCACGTACATTGCAAAAAAACATTAGTTTTTGAGGTGAGGACGGAAAAGTCTGACAAATAAAGCGATTTCATTCGTTCAGGAGCGTTTCACTATAGAAAATCTTCCGCTTTTAAGCCAGCATTGTGTACAAAATAATGAAAATTTGTACCGGCCTGTTAAGGATACGCTGCAAAGTTCACAGAGAAGCTTCAGATGCCGTAATTAAAAGACGAGAAAATAAAAAACCGCAGCTGTCAAAGCCGCGGTTCACATTTTCTATTCGAATTTCAGCGGGTCGCCGTTAAATGGTTCTTCGGCGATTTTAATCGAGTCGGTAGGACAGCCGTCGAAGGCATCTTCCAGATCCTCGTAAAGATCTTCCGGAACGGCTTCTGTACCGGCGTTATCGTCAAGAATAACGTAGGCAATGCCTTCGTCATCATAATCATAAATATCAGGTGCTGCTGCTCCACACGCTCCACACGCGATGCATGTATCTTTATCAACAATCGTAAATTTTGCCATTTATATAACCTCCCAAGTAATTAAGTGATTCTGCAGTACCGGTGCATTAAGTAAAGCTTAACATAAGTTGAAAATCCAGTCTGCACGATCGAACAAGTGTAAGTAATCTACGCTTTACAATTGTATAGGTTCTTTCTGTACTTTTCAACAGGAAAACATATATGCTGTGAATACAAACGTTTGTAGCTTATAATAGATGCTGCAGAAAAAACAGGAAATAATTCATTTAAAGTATTGTATTATTTATAAAAGGTTTCGATCTTCTGTCAGTATCGTTTTACTTGAAAACAGCAGTCTCAGGAGATGTGAAGTACGGGACTTTAAAAAGAAAGGAGGGAAATATATGGAGGTGCTGTTTCTTGAGGTCCTCAGTAAAATGAATGGAGTAAGAACAGTAAGCGGACCGCTTCACCTTTTGAAGGGGAAACGCTCATCCCAGACAATTCAGGATATTGGCCTTTTCCAATGTGATAAATGGGCGGCCGCCCTCAAACATGTCCCTTACAGCAGGCTTCGGAAAGTAGAAGAACAGCTGTACGTACATAACATGGTGCATACAGAAAACAAATCAGCCTTTTTGACGGAAAAGGGATATAATTATTTGAATAAACACCGGGAAATCATGCATAATCTTCAATTTAATGGGCGGAAATGGGAGTGGGATAATGAAGCGGAAATTTTCTGGCAGAGATTGTCTCTCCTTACTCAGGCTGTCAGTCATAAACAGTACAAAAACAGCTCCTATCTTCCTGTGTATGCCCCGTATGAGGTGAAATATTACGTAAAAAATATACTTCGGCAGAATAACTCAAATAATCTCGCTGAAGAACTCTTTCATTTTCTCAACATTCATCTGAAAGAAGCCGGTGAAGAGAGGGCCGAGCTCTTTATGGCAAGACTGAGCGGTTACAATTATACGGGCCGAACGTTTTTTCAGTTAGAAAATCAAAACGCACCGGTAGTTCTTACTTACCTGGAATTTCGAAGTATTATTCACCAGATGCTTGAGGATCTTGAAAGCAGTCCGGCAGAGCTGTATGGTCTTTTTCCTGTTAAAGAAGCTGCCTCACAGGTAACCGCTTCAGCTGCCATAACAGGAAAAGCAGTAAAAGAGGGAAGAAGTCTTCAGGAAACCGCCCGATTTAGAAAACTGAAAGAAAGCACGATAGAAGACCACCTCGTGGAACTGGCAATGCACGACCCGTCGTTTGAGTACGAAAGGTTTATCAGTTCAACCATTCTTGCTAATATTTTTGAAGCTGTAGAGAAGCATTCGGGAGAACGAAAACTGAAAGATATAAGAGAATCTCTTGGAAAGAAAGTCAGCTACTTTCACATAAGGCTGGCGCTGGCACTTCTGCATAAGAATAAACAAGGGGAGAGGGACAGTGGATAATTTATTAAAAAAAATGGGCTATCATTCTTTTCGTCCTGGTCAGCGGGAGATAATTGAAAAGGTTCTCGATGGAAAAAATGTGTTTGCAATGCTTCCGACCGGAAGTGGAAAAACTTTATGTTATTATCTCCCTTCAAAAATAATGGAAGGACTCGTAATAGTTATTTCCCCACTCGTATCTTTAATGAATGATCAGGTGACCCAGCTTAAAAGTCAGGGAGAGAGAAGGGCTGCCCAGCTTACAAGTATGCAGTCCTTTCAAGAACGCATGGAAGTAGCAGACAAATTCGATCAGTGGAATCTCCTGTATTTATCACCGGAAATGCTCTCCTCCACGTTTGTTCAAAACCTTTTAGCAAAACGCAGCATTTCTTTATTCGTCGTGGACGAAGCGCACTGTATTTCACAGTGGGGCCATGAATTTCGTCCGGACTATCAGGATCTTGGCAGCAGGATTAAAAAACTTCAATCGCCTCCCGTACTTGCATTAACGGCAACGGCTACAAAAGAAGTTAAAAAAGACATTTTAAAACAGCTTAATATGGAAGATGCGTTTATTTTGGAACAATCGATAGACAGGCCTAATATCTATCTGGAAGTGCGGCACGCATCATCCCGGGAGGAAAAGCTGGATGCTCTGCTCGCAGAAATTGAACAGCTGCCAAAACCGTGTATCGTTTACACCGGTACGCGTTCAGCGGCAGAAATGCTCGCCGGGAAGATAGGATTCTCAGAATCAGCAGCTTATCACGGCGGCATGTCTGCAGAGGAGCGTAATTTGATACAAACCCAGTTTATCAACAATGAGCTGGATGTGCTGACTGCTACGAACGCCTTTGGGATGGGAATTAATAAGCCGGATGTAAGGGCTGTCCTTCATATGCAGATGCCTGCTTCCATTGAACACTACGTGCAGGAAATAGGCCGGGCAGGCAGAGATGGTAAACCGAGCAAGGCGGTACTTTTCTATTCGGAGGAAGATATGCATCTCCCTCTTGCCTTTATTGAAGCAGAGTTCCCTGAAGAAGGCTGGCTCGGGAAATTTGTCCTTAACCCGGCAATGCATGGGAGAAAGCTGGAAGATATACGTTGTTATACAGAAGTTTCCGATACATTATTTCGTATGATCAAAGCCCATCTTGAAAAAGAAGGGCTCGTGAAAGAAGGTAAAATTGTTTATTTGGATAACACGCGGGAATTATGCAGAAAACTGGAGAAACGGTATGAAAGCCGCCGGATGGAAAAATACCGCCAGCTGACCTCCATGCAGAAGTACGTGCAGTCACACAGCTGTTTAAGAAAAGAAATCCTTTCATTTTTTAAGGAAGATCTTCTTAATAAGCCCGATCCCTGCTGTTCAGCGTGTGGTAACATGGTTTGGCCGGATGAGTTTTATCAGGCAGGGACTAAAGTAGAAAAATCGTGGCAGAGACGGCTGGAGGAACTGTTTTTTCCGGAAGGCAGAGGGAGGAAGTATGAGCAGACAGGCAGAAATAATTCATAAACTCTCGGATAAAGAGCTGTACGCAAACTTATATATGACCCAGACGATGATCTTAACAGCGGCGCTGATTCTTGCATTTTTTCTTCAGGGAAGTGTATTTGCGCCGTTTTTTCTAATCGATATTACGTGGCAGGCGACCCTGATAGGAGCAGGGTTCGCCGGTCTTGTCCTCCTGACCGAATTTTTATGCTATTACACGCTTCCTAAAAAATGGTTTGATGATGGAGGTATAAATGAAAGAATATTTCGGAGAATGCCTGCCGTTCAGATTGTGGGGCTGAGTATGCTCGTAGCTTTTTCAGAAGAACTGCTTTTCCGGGGAGTTCTACAGACAGAATTCGGAATTGTTGCAGCCTCCCTGATTTTTGCATTAATACATATCAGGTATTTATCCAAGTGGTTTTTATTTTTATTCGTTATAGTTATGAGTTTTTCTCTCGGCTTCCTTTTTATGTGGACTGAAAACTTATGGACAGTTATTACAGCACATTTCCTGATTGACGCCGTGCTGGGACTGTTAATACGTTACCGCAGCCGATAAATCACCCGGAAGGATATAGCAATAAAAGGGAATTAGTGGTATTATATAGAGAGAACAAGGAAGGGAGATGATGCAGTTGATACCTGAACGTATGGATCATGAATCTGTTAATGAAGAGAGTATGGCTCCTCTTCCCTCAAGAAAAAATATGCCCCGTAGAAAAAAAGTGTACCGGAGTCTTCCAAGGAAGAAAAAGAAAAAGCCGGTGGAACTGTCTTTTTTTAAAGTGTGGCTTGTTCTCTTTTTCACACTGGTCACTGCGGTCGCTACATACCCGGTATGGGGAAGCTAGCTCTCAGTAGGTAAACAGGAAGATGATCAGTCTCTGATTAAGCAATCGGTGATGTTAATAATACTTTTCAGCCGGCAGCCATGCTGCCGTTTTTTTTGTCCTTTATAGGCGCAGCCATTGTTGAGATCCGCTTTTTCTCAATGGAAACACTTCATTGCAGAGAGGCAGGTATCCTTGAAAACTCAGGAAACACTAACAGGGACATTTCTATGAATCTACCGTGAAATGGATGATGAAAATTCCTTCAGGCGTTATTTTCAAGGTGCCCTTTGTATTAAATCAAACACTGACAGGACGTTTATTTAATCCTCTTCTCAGTCCTCGATCTCCTTAAACATACGTATGGCACGTTTTCTCTCTTCCTTATGATCGACACTTGGGGCAGGATAATCTTTTCCGATAATACACTCAGCTTTTTTCTGCTCCTGATCGTTCATTTTATGTGGTTCATGAATGTATTTTTTGTCTGTATTTTTTAATTCGGGTACATATTTTTTAATAAAAGCACCTTCAGGATCGAACCTTGCCCCCTGACGGACGGGACTGAAAACACGGAAGTAGGGGACGGCATCAGTGCCGACTGAAGAAGCCCACTGCCATCCGCCAATATTCGAAGCAGGATCATGATCAATCAGCTTTTCCCGGAAGTAGGCTTCCCCGATACGCCAGTCCATCTGGTAATCTTTCGTGAGAAAAGAAGCAGTGATCATCCGCAGCCGGTTGTGCATCCAGCCGACTTCATTCAACTGTCTCATTCCGGCGTCTACGATAGGAAACCCGGTGCGCCCCTCTTTCCACTTCTGAAGAAGATCCTTATCTTCACGCCAGGTAAGACCTCTGTATTTTTCCTGAAATTCCTTCGTCTCCACTTCAGGAAAATGATAAAGAATCATCGTATAAAAATCACGCCAGGCGAGTTCCTTAATGAAGGCTTCGGGTCCCTGAGAAGTATGATTTTCTCTTTTGCTGTCCGCTGCCTCATACACCCGCCTTGCTGACAGTGCTCCTGTCCTAAGAAAAGGGGAAAGGCGGCTAGTACCTGCTTTCTCCGGAAGATCGCGGGATTTATGATAGTGAGGCAGTACCTTTTGACAAAAGTGTTCAAGCCGGTTTCTGCCGGCTTCTTCTCCGAGCCGCTTCCAAGGTCTTGTGCAGCGCTTTATTATTTCGGTCCATTCTCGTTCGCTTGTTTCATCCAGTGCTTTCAGGCGCTCATATCTTGTTTGAATATCCGCTGCTGAGGAAGAATAAAGGTCAGGCTTTTCTTTCTGCATCCAGCGGCGTGAATATGGAGTATATACTTTGTAGGGTCTACCGTCATTTTTAATAATTTCCTGCGGCTGATGTACATAATTCCCCGGGGTGTGTACGAGGCTGGCATCATTCTTTTCAATAATTCTGCGGGCTTCTTCGTCGCGTGACGCTGCAAAAGACGTGTATTCTTCTGCGCAAAAAACTGTATGTACACTCCCGGCCTTGTCGAAAAGAAGCTGAAAAGCTTTCTGTACAGATCCGCTTAAAATATGAAGCTTCATTCCATTATCTTTACACTGTCCGGCAAAAGTTTCCACCGTCTGAAAAAAATAATCATTACTGAGATTAATTTGTGACGTGAAATCAGGGTGAAGGTGAAAGATAAACATTATCTCTCCATCAGCTTTTTCCGCTTCCCGAAAGGCTTGATAAACAGTGGGATTGTCATCAAAACGAAAATCATTACGAAACCAGACGACGAATTTAGGGCCGGTCAATTGCAGCACCTCCATGATATGATTCATCCCCGTATGAAACGGACATGCTTTATTAACATTACCTTAATTGCCGGACTGAAAACCTCGGAGAGCAGACAGTAATAAAAATGTTTGTTCATTATTGGATTTCTCCTCTTGGTTTTAGAAAATTGCGGTACGGGTTGTCATAATCCGAATAACTAAATAATGCTTTAACAAACACACAAAGAAAACGTTTACATGCTGTCTTGCAGAGATTTCCTGAATTGTTTATGATAGATACAGAAAAAATAAAATAAAGAGGAGCGTTATGTATGAGAGTACCTTCCGATATTGAAATAGCCCAGCAGGCGGAAATGTTGAAAATAACAGAAATTGCTGAAAAACTTGGAATTGAAGAACACGAAGTCGAGCCGTACGGACACTATAAAGGAAAACTCTCCCTGGATATTCTACATAGAAGAAAAGAAGATAAAGATGGGAAGGTAATACTTGTAACAGCTGTCAATCCTACACCGGCAGGCGAAGGGAAATCCACTGTGACTGTGGGGCTCGGTCAGGCGCTGAATAAAGTTGGTAAAAAAGCAGTCGTTGCTCTGAGAGAGCCTTCACTCGGACCTACAATGGGAATGAAGGGGGGAGCCTGCGGGGGAGGATACTCTCAAGTAGTGCCGATGGAAGATATAAACCTGCATTTTACGGGTGATATTCACGCTATTACAACAGCCCATAATGCTCTTACCGCTCTTGTGGATAATCACATTCACCGGGGGAATGAACTTGGACTCGATGTTCGAAAGCTCACCTGGAAAAGAGTAATGGATATGAATGACCGCTCCCTTCGTCAAGTTGTAGCCGGCCTTGGGGGACCTCTGCAGGGTGTCCCCCATGAAACCGGTTTTGACATAACAGTGGCTTCAGAGTTAATGGCTGTCTTATGTCTTGCGGATAGTATTAACGACTTGAGGAACCGAATCAGAAAAATAGTGATTGGCTACACCTATGAAGATCTGCCTGTTACCGTTAAAGACCTCGGGGTGGAAGGAGCGCTCACGCTTTTATTAAAGGATGCTCTGAAGCCAAACCTTGTCCAGACACTGGAGAACACCCCTGCTCTCATTCACGGAGGACCGTTTGCAAATATTGCCCACGGCTGCAATAGTGTACTGGCTACAAAAATGGCTTCTAAACTCGGAGATTACGTTGTTACAGAGGCTGGATTCGGTGCTGATCTCGGTGCGGAAAAGTTTCTCAATATCAAAACAAGGGCTGGTAACATTAAGCCGGCTCTCGTCGTTGTCGTAGCTACTATTCGTGCGCTGAAAATGCACGGGGGTGTACCGAAGGACAATCTAAAGGAAGAAAATACAGAGGCCCTGCAGAAAGGTCTTGCCAATCTGGAAAAACATATTGAATCGATCCATTCTTTCGGTCTTCCACACGTTGTCGCTATCAACCGTTTTTCACATGATACACCGGCGGAAATAGAAATTCTGAAGGAGTTCTGCCATTCACGTGACATTCAGGTGGAACTGGCGGATGTGTGGGAAAGCGGAGGAGAAGGAGGTAAAAAACTCGCAGAGAAAGTACTGAATGAGATAGAAAAACCGTCGAATTTTTCGCCGTTGTATTCTCTTGATCTTCCTGTGGAGCAGAAAATCAACAATATTGCCACCGCTGTTTACGGAGCCGATGGAGTAAACTTTTCTTCCGGCGCAGCCGCCCAGTTGAAGAAAATAAAAGAACATGGGTGGGACAATCTTCCGGTATGCATGGCGAAAACCCAGTATTCTCTTTCTGACGATCCGGCTCAATTCGGTCGTCCTCAGAATTTCCGGATCACCGTAAGGGAACTGCGCGTTTCCGCAGGTGCTGGATTTATTGTTGCTTTAACCGGAAATGTCATGACTATGCCCGGACTCCCAAAGCGTCCCGGAGCCCTTGATATGGATGTGAATGATGAAGGGGGAGCAGTAGGACTGTTTTAGCAGACGTTACCGGGAACATAAACAGCCCCTAAAGACGTTTCGGATTTTAACGCGATTTCTGTGCGAATTAAATCAAAAGAGTCTCAGCTGTCTTCTTAACCCGGCGCTGTGGTACGATAAAAGTACTCACAGGTCAGTTGGAGGAGAAGATGCTGAGACTTTTTATTATTGCAGGTGCTGCAGGAGCAGTGCTTATTGCTTTTATGTTTATCCAGGCAGGCAGAACAAATATTTGCAGACACGAATTTGCTGTTCTTCACAGAGGGGGCAGTCAGAATATCCTTTTTATTTCTGATATTCACAAAAGGTCTGTAAAGGAAAAAGATTTGCTCACAGATGAGGTAATAGATGCTGTACTTATAGGTGGAGATCTTACGGAAGCGGGGGCCCGAGCCGCTCTCATTGAACACAATTTGTCTCAGCTGGCATCTGTTGGCCCATTGTACTTTGTATGGGGAAACAATGATTATCAGAGAAAAAAAGTACTGCAGAGACTGTTCCGAAAATACTCCGTTACAGAGCTGAATAATTCCAGTGTTACTATGGGAGGGGGATGCTGGACACTTGCAGGTATAGAGGACCGCAGTCTTCAGCTGGACGACCTTACTAAAGCGCTCGAAAATGCGGCCGGTCCCGTGGTATTGATGAGCCACGGTCCGGATATTAAAGAGGAGCTGCACAGTGCTTATAATATTAAGCTTGTACTGGCAGGTCACACGCATGGAGGTCAAATAAGGCTCGGATTTTACGCGCCGGCCCCACTCGGAGGGATTACGGTGGAAAAGGGTGTGCCCATTCTTATTTCGAACGGCTACGGTACTACAAAACTGCCGCTTCGCCTTGGAGCCCCGCCTCAGCTGCATTTTATCAGGCTGACAGAGAAAAAGGACTCTGCTTGAAGTATTACTGTCTTTCCTATATCCTTGGTTAAATGTGAAACTTTATAAATATACGAGAAGCAGGTGACTTGTGAGATGAGCGAGCCGCAGGGAAAATACAATATAAAAGCAGTATCAAACCTGCTTGGGATACATTCCGGAACGCTCCGGGCCTGGGAGCGCCGGTATAAGATTATAGAACCGGTCAGAAATGAGGCCGGTCACAGGCTGTACAGCGAAGACCATATCAGGATCCTCAAATGGATAGTGAATAAAGTAGATAACGGATTTACTATCGGCCAGGCAGTTGATCTTCTTAATAATAAAGATGAGCCGGCATTTATAGAACCGGACCCGGGAATGACGGATCAAATGGACATTATGAAAGAAAAACTTCTGCACGAACTCCTGCAGTTTAACGAAAGTGGATCAAATGAGTTAATCGACAGGGCTTTCGGACTTTTCTCGACAGATAAAGTGCTTATAAGAATACTAGGGAGCATTTTAGCGGAAGTAGGAAACCGGTGGGAAAAAGGGATGATTACAACAGCTCATGAGCATTTCGTTACGTCGCTTATCCGTACGAGAATCGGCATGGTGTTTCATACTCTTCCAGTGAACAGTTTTCTTCCAAAAGCGGTATGTGTGTGTGGTCCTGATGAAAATCATGAAATAGGACTTTTAATCTTCACTTATTTTCTTAAAAAACGGGGGTATGAAACGATTTATCTCGGTGCAGGTATCCCCGAAAAGGATTTTCACAAAGTAGTGGCAGATGTGGGGGCAGGGTATGCTATAGTTTCTACTACCCTCGCTGAGAACCTTCCGAAATCTCTTGCTATGGCTGAATCTCTGGCTTCCCATAACAAAGATGTCAGGATAGGTCTTGGAGGGAAAGCGCTGAATTACATGAAAGAAACTGACAAAAAAAAGTTTAATAAAATGCTGATCGGAGAAACAGAGAAAGAATGGTCTACGTGGTTAAAAGAGCAGTGAAAACTGCTTTTTTTTTATAAATCGGTCCCGATTGTGAAGCGGGAGTGATGAATTAGCAAAAGACAGTGGAAAAAAGCCGGAGACTTCTTTATAGTTATAGGTGAGAGAAATATATAATCGCAAGTAAATACCGAAACAACACGCAGAGGTGAATTTTAATGGCAGATAAAGCAGGACACGCAAAAGAAGCTGAGCATCAGGAAAAAGAAATTGATGTGCTTGAAGCCACACAGACGGTCATTCATAAAGCACTTGGAAAGCTTGGTTTTTCGGAGGAAGTATTCGAGCTTATGAAAGAACCTATGCGGATGCTTACTGTGCGTATTCCTATTAAAATGGATGATGGGTCCACAAAAATTTTCACTGGTTTCCGGGCGCAGCATAACGATGCGGTCGGACCGACAAAGGGTGGAGTACGTTTTCATCCGGATGTAACCGAAACGGAAGTGAAAGCGCTTTCAATATGGATGAGTCTTAAAGCAGGGATTGTTGATCTTCCATACGGAGGCGGGAAAGGAGGCATTATCTGCGATCCGCGGAACATGTCTTTTCCGGAAGTGGAACGTCTCAGCCGGGGATACGTCCGGGCAATAAGTCAAATAGTAGGACCTACGAAAGACATTCCGGCACCTGACGTACTGACGAACTCCCAGATTATGGCCTGGATGATGGACGAATACAGCAGAATTAAGGAATTTGACTCTCCTGGATTTATTACTGGTAAACCAATTGTTCTGGGCGGATCCCACGGTAGAGAATCTGCAACAGCAAAAGGCGTGACGATCTGTATCAGAGAAGCAGCTAAACGGAGAGGTATCGAGCTTCAGGGGGCAAGGATAGTAATTCAGGGATTCGGTAATGCCGGTAGCTTCCTGGCGAAATTCATGCATGACGCCGGAGCTCTGGTTGTAGGAATCTCTGACGTTCAGGGAGCTCTTTACGATCCCGAGGGTCTGGATATTGATTACCTTCTGGATCGAAGAGACAGCTTCGGAACAGTTTCCAATTTATTTAAAAACACTATAAGTAACCAGGAACTTCTGGAGATGGATTGTGATATCCTTGTCCCGGCAGCCATTGAAAATCAGATTACCGAGCACAATGCTGACAGAATTAAAGCGAGTATCATCGTAGAGGCAGCCAACGGACCGACTACGATGAAAGCTACAGAAATGCTCTATAACAGAGGTATTCTTCTCGTGCCTGATGTTCTTGCCAGTTCCGGAGGGGTGACGGTGTCCTATTTTGAATGGGTGCAGAATAATCAAGGCTACTACTGGACCGAAGAGGAAGTGGGGACCCGGCTTGAAAAAGTTATGGTAACCGCCTTTGAAAATGTTTACCGTGTGGCTCAGATGCGTAACGTTGATATGAGACTTGCCGCCTATATGGTCGGTGTCCGGAAAATGGCGGAAGCAAGCCGGTTCAGAGGTTGGATTTAAAATAAAATATTCGTTATACTGTAAGCAGCTGTTCCTGGTAGCATTGGGACAGCTCTTTTCTGTTTTTATTCTGATAAATATAGAACAGCTGTGCAATGCGGCAGAATGTGTCGTATGTATATACAGGATTAGATCATTCTGATCCCCGATTTTAAAATGAATAACTCGTATATGGAGAAAGGAGTATGAGCGTGCAGCAGGAAGAAGTAATTATAATTGGAGCAGGACCATGCGGATTATCTGCAGCAATTGAAATGCAGAACAAAGGAATGAATCCTCTTGTTATCGAAAAAGGGAATCTGGTAAATGCGATTTACAACTATCCGACTCATCAGCAGTTTTTCAGCACGAGCGAAAAACTTTCTATCGGAGGCATTCCCTTTTACAGTACAGAACGCAAACCGAAAAGAAACGAAGCACTCGTATATTACCGTAAAGTTGCAGAAGAAAAAGGAATACGCATTAATTCCTATGAAGAGGTAACATCGGTCTTTAATAGAGATCAGAGAACTTTTGAACTGAGTACTGTTAAAAAAGGAACAGAAAAAAAATATGAAGCAGCGTATATTGTCGTAGCAACAGGCTACTACGATTCACCTAACTATATGAGGATTCCTGGGGAGAATCTCCCGCATGTCCAACATTATTTTCATGAAGCCCACCCGTTTTTTAACCAGAAAACAGCAGTAATCGGCGGCAAAAACTCAGCTGTTGATGCAGCACTGGAACTTGAAAAAGCAGGAGCAGAAGTTACCGTTTATTACAGGGGCAGTGATTATTCCAAAAGTGTAAAACCATGGATCCTGCCGGAATTTGATGCTTTAGTCAGAAACGGAAGTATAAATATGCATTTTAACACGGAAGTTACAGAAATCACTTCCGAAAAAGTGTTTTATAATGAAAATGGGAAAGAACAGGAACAAGAAGCTGACTTTGTTTTTGCAATGACTGGTTACCACCCTGACCACAGCTTTATAAGGGGGATGGGAGTACAAGTGGATGACTCGACCGGAAGACCGCATTTTAATCCGGAAACGATGGAAACAAATGTAAATGGCATTTTTATCGCCGGGGTCATCGCTGCAGGAAACAACGCCAATGAAATATTTATTGAAAACGGACGCTGGCATGGAAAGTATATTGCAGAAGCCTGCCTCTCGAAAGCAAAATCAGACTCTGCTCCAAGATAGCCCCAGTGTATTGAAACTGCCGTTATCCCTGCTGCAGCGGGGATAACACAGTGATTTTTACAACTGATCTGTTCTGAGGAGGATTAAAATGAAAAAAGTATTAATAATTTCAACTGGAGGCACCATTGCCAGTACAGAAAACGAAGCGGGAAAACTTGAAGCAGGAAAGTATTCGGGGGAACAACTTGCAGAAAAACTTGGAATACCAGAGGATATGGAAGTTAAAATAATTTCTGCACTGCAGAAACCCAGTGTACATATTACGTTTGCAGATCTTGAAAAAATAAAAGAAACAGCTGATCAGTTCCTTCCATCCTTTGACGGTCTCGTAATTACCCATGGCACGGATACTCTTGAAGAATCCGCCTATTATTTTGATCTAATTACTGATTATGAAAAACCTGTAGTGTTCACCGGCTCACAGCGTTCACCGGATGCTCTTGGAAGTGATGCCTTCATTAATCTCCGCCACGCTATTTATGCAGCAGGAAGCAGAAGTCTTCGCGGGACGGGGGTGACAGTCGTTTTTAACGAACGCATTTTCTCAGCCAAATATGTAAAAAAAGAGCATGCGTCCAATATTCAAGGTTTTAATGCCTTCGGGTTCGGATATCTTGGGATAATAGATAATGATGAAATACACCTCTATCAGCGGCCGATTCACAAAGAATACTATCCGGTTGCCGAAAAAAGAGAAGTAAATGTGGAAATAATTAAATGCTTTATGAATGGAACAGATTTGTTCGTCAAGGCCTGCACAGCTGAAAATGTGGATGGGATTGTGCTGGAAGGACTTGGGAGAGGACAGATACATCCGGCCATGGTGGATGCAGTGACTGCAGCTGTAGAAAAAGGTATAAAAGTAATTATCACAACGGCTTCAGAGGAAGGACACGTCTACACTACCTACGAATACAGCGGCAGTGCATATGATCTGTACAAAAGAGGGGTGATTTTGGGCAGGGACTACGACAGCAAAAAGGCGAGAATCAAACTTATTGCCTGTTTGAAATCCGGCCAGCCTGCTGAACGGGCATTTGAAAGATAAGAGAACTGTAAAACAGTTTCCTTCTGTTATGGAAAGGACATTTATATGATAGGTATACTTACAGCAGCTTTTGCACCTGCAGCAGCCCTTCTGTTATTTTTCTATTTAAAGGATGAATTTGAACAGGAGCCGGTTTATATGGTGATCCGCTCTTTCATATTTGGGGCGCTGCTCGTTTTTCCAGTGATTTTTATCCAGTTTGTAATAACTGAGGAAACAAACGCTGGTTCCATGCTGTTTTACGTTATAGTTCAGACAGCTCTTCTGGAAGAATTTTTAAAATGGTTTGTAGTTCTGCTGACTGTCTTTTTCCATGTCCATTTTAATCAAAGATACGATGGTATAGTTTATGCGTGTGCGGTAGGTCTTGGATTTGCTGCAATGGAAAATGTATTCTATCTGCTGGCTGATGGACTTGACACTGCATTTCTGCGTGCTGTTTTTCCCATGACCAGTCACGCGCTGTTCGGCGTAGTGATGGGGTATTATCTTGGGGCAGCGAAGTTCTCGTCGAGAAAAAACCTTTTTTTAGCTGCTGCATTAATAGTGCCTTTTCTTCTGCACAGCACATATAATTTTATCCTTCTTTATTTCAGCAGCTGGTCCTATTTAATTATTCCTTTCATGATATTTTTATGGATTTTTGCAATGAGAAAAGTTAAAGCAGCAAATATTGCGCAGAAAGAGGCTGAAAATAATATGAAATGGCAGTTTTCTTGAACGAAGGCCCCTGTTTCTTGTATAGTAAAAATTAAAGGTCTGCAAGTACAACAACTTATTGAGAAGGGAAGTGAGTTTTTTGCCTGAAACAAAACAGCGCTACAAAGTTACGATCCGGTGCCGGGAATGCGGCGAAAAATACATCCTTCGGGGGCGTCCGAACGAAGACGGCGGGTTCGATACCGGATTTAAACGTTGTGTTTGTGGTAATGAAACTGCATTCGATCTGGATGTAACACCGGAATAATATAACGTATGAATATAAAAAATACGGCAGTTACTGCCGTATTTTTTTAGAGTGATTCTAATATCAGGGGGCATTAGACCTGAATTTGCCCTTATGTTAAGATGAAAAAGTATTTAATTAAAGTATAGTGAAGAGGTTGACGTGATGCAGGAAAAAATAAATGTAGCAATTGATGGGCCGGCAGGCGCAGGAAAGAGTACAGTGGCAAGGGAACTGGCTTCCCGCCTCGGATATGTTTATATTGATACCGGAGCGATGTACAGAGCACTTACATGGAAAGCGCTTGAAAGTGGAGCAGGGTGTGAAGATGAAGCATCCCTGGCAGACATTCTCCAGGAAATGGAGCTTGAACTCCGTAATAATAATGGGACGCCTGAAATTATCGTCGACGGCAGGAACGTGACGGACGAAATCCGTCTTCCTGAAGTAACGAATAACGTTTCGTATACTGCAAGACATCCTCATATAAGAAAATATATGGTGCATAAACAGCAGGAACTTGCAGCGAGGGGAGGAACAGTCATGGACGGCAGGGATATCGGTACTGCAGTACTTCCTGAAGCAGAAATGAAATTTTTTCTGAATGCAACTGTAGAGGAAAGGGCTGCAAGAAGGCATGAAGAACAGCTCGGGAAAGGAATGGATTCCGATCTCGAACTATTGAAATCCGAAATCTCACGCCGGGACATGCTGGACTCTGAAAGAGAAACAGCTCCTCTTAGAAAAGCAGACGATGCGGAGGAAGTGGATACCACGCGGATGAGTATTAAAGAAGTAGTAGATTATCTGTACACCCGGATACAGAGAAAGCTGGCAGCTTATGAATAATAAAATGTACTGGACAGGACAATTTTTATTCCGCACGTTTTTCCGGCTGTTTTTCCGGGTAAAAATAATAGGTAAGGAGAACATTCCTGCTGACAAAGGAGTACTCCTCTGCAGTAATCACATTAACAATCTTGATCCTCCGCTTTTAGGAGCCTTTTTAAAAAGAAAAACAAGATACATGGCGAAAGCGGAACTTTTCGAACTGCCTGTACTGAAATTTCTTCTGCCGAAAGTAGGAGCTTTCCCTATAAAAAGAGGGTCCAGTGACCGGCAGGCAATGCGTGCCGGTTTGAAGCTCCTTAAAGAGGAAGAAATCGTCGGTGTGTTCCCGGAAGGTACGAGAAGCAGGGACGGCAACCTGGGGAAAGGGCTGGCAGGAGTAGGTTTTTTCGCTCTCAGATCCCCGGCGGATGTTGTACCGTGTGCCATCATGAGTACGTATAAGCCCTTTTCCAAAATTCTTCTTGTGTATGGGGAGCCTATAGATATGCAGAAACTGCGGGACAGGAAAGCATCACCGGAAGAAGCATCGGAGGAAATTATGGCCTCCATCAAACAACTTTTAGACAAATATAAAAAGTAGGCAGGAATTCTCTCATTTTATGGAGAATAGCTTATACTGAAGAAGTATAGGCCCGCAAATTGACGGGATATAGGGAGGTAATGGTTTATGACAGAAGAAATGAACAATGAAATGACGGACTTCCGCTCACTATCAGTGGGAGATCTTGTCAAAGGAACTGTAGCAAAAGTGGAGGATAAGCAGGCATATGTAAATGTCGGCTATAAAATTGATGGTGTTGTACCTATCAGTGAACTTAAAAGCCTCCATGTCGAAAAAGTAAGTGATGAGCTTCAGGAAGGGGAGGAGCATGAGTTTAAAGTTACGAAAGTAACAGAAGAAGAACTCGTACTCTCCAAGAAAGCAGTAGCCGCTGAAAAAGCCTGGGAGGATATGGAGCAGAAGCTGGAAAGCGGCGAAATATTTGAAGCGGAAGTTGCAGACGTTGTTAAAGGAGGACTCGTTGTGGACGTAGGAGTCCGTGGCTTTATCCCGGCATCTCTTGTGGAGCGCCACTACGTTGAAGATTTCTCCTCTTATAAAGGAAAAACGCTCCGTTTGAAAGCTGTGGAGATGGACCGTGAAAGAAACAAGCTTATTCTTTCTCAGCGTGCTGTGCTTGATGCAGAAGCAGGAGAGCGGAAAAAAGAAACCCTTCAACAGATTAAGGAAGGGGATATCATTGCCGGTACCGTACAGCGTCTGACGGACTTTGGGGCTTTTGTAGATGTAGGCGGAGTAGATGGACTTGTTCACATTTCCCAGATGGCTCATCAGCACGTGGAAAAACCGTCTGATGTTGTGTCTGAGGGAGATCAGGTCAATGTGAAAGTACTTTCTGTTGATCCGGAGAACGAGAGAATCTCCCTGTCGATTAAAGATACGCTGCCTGGTCCGTGGGAATCTATCGCCCAGCAGATTAAGCAGGATGATACGGTCGAAGGCACCGTGAAACGACTCGTATCCTTCGGAGCTTTTGTAGAAGTTGCTCCGGGAGTGGAAGGGCTCGTACACATCTCCCAGATTGCTAACAGGCACATTGCTACACCTGGCGAAGTTCTTACAGAAGGCGATAAAGTGCAGGCAAAAGTACTTGATGTTAACATCGGTGAAAAGCGTATTTCACTGAGCATTCGTGTTCTGGAAGAAGAAAAGGTGGAAAAAGAAGAGACCCAGGCGAAACAGGAATACAAAAAAGAAGATGACGGCGGTTTTTCACTTGGTGACATGATCGGTGATCAGCTGAAAAAGTATAAAAACTAGTTAAACTGATAAATGTGCAGGACCGGAATGCCCGGAAGCAAAAGGGGCTTTCCGGTCCTTTTGTGTAAACTGATGCCTTTTAAAAAGCGGTATATAAGCTGTTAAAACGTTATAAATTTTTCGAAGGGTAAAGAAGAATAAAGGAAAAATGAAGAAATATTTCTGAAATAACTTTTTTTCTTTTATGTCTGGTGCTAGTATGAAGTTACATGTATTCAACTCAGTTTATGCTATAATGAACGTTGGTTTTATATGAATTTTGATGATTGAAAGCGGGGAAATAATGTGGCTAAGCCGGTACTAGCAATTGTAGGAAGACCGAACGTAGGGAAGTCTACAATTTTCAACAGATTGATTGGAGAAAGATTAGCAATTGTAGAAGACAAGCCAGGAGTGACAAGAGACCGGATTTACAGTTCCGGCGAATGGCTTAACCACGAATTTTTTATTATCGATACAGGCGGCATTGAAATGTCGGACGAGCCGTTAATAGAACAGATGAGAATGCAGGCAGAACTTGCTATTGATGAAGCAGATGTCATCTGTTTTGTCGTTAACGGCAGAGAAGGAATGACAGGAGCGGATGAAGAAGTCGCACGACTGCTGCAGCGTTCCAAAAAACCTGTAGTAATAGCAGTGAATAAAATGGATGATCCATCCATGCATGAAAAAATATATGAATTTTATTCACTTGGAGTAGGGGAGCCTTTTGCTGTATCCGGTTCCCACGGACTTGGCCTGGGGGATTTGCTGGATGCTGCGTGCGCTAATTTCCCGGCAGAAGCTGGAGATGATTACAGCGAAGATACGATACGGCTTAGTCTCATAGGACGTCCAAATGTTGGAAAGTCTTCGCTCGTAAATGCCATTCTTGGTGAAGAGAGAGTAATTGTCAGCAGTATTCCAGGAACTACCCGTGATGCTGTCGATACGCCTTTTCGAAGAGACGACCAGGATTATGTTGTAATTGATACAGCGGGGATGAGAAAACGTGGAAAGGTGTACGAATCAACAGAAAAATACAGCGTTCTGCGCGCTTTGAAAGCGATTGACAGATCCGACGTTGTACTCGTTGTGCTCGATGGGGAAGAAGGAATTATCGAACAGGATAAAAAAATAGCCGGTTACGCGCATGAAGCCGGAAGGGCAGTAGTTATTGTCGTAAATAAATGGGATGCTGTAGAAAAAGACGATAAAACAATGCAGCAATTTGAAGAGAAAATCCGTGATCAGTTCCAGTTTATGGATTATGCTCCTATCGTATTTTTATCTGCTTTAACAAAGCAGAAACTTCATCAGCTTCTTCCAGTTGTGAATGAAGTAAGTGAATCGCACAATATGCGGATAAAAACAAACGTCCTTAACGATGTTATTGTAGATGCGGTCACGACAAATCCTACGCCGACGGATCACGGGGGTAAACGCCTGCGCATCAATTATGCGACTCAGGTAGCTGTAGCACCACCGACATTTGTGTTATTTGTAAATGATCCCGACCTGCTCCATTTCTCCTACCATAGATACTTGGAAAACAATATCCGTCGGGCATTCGGCTTCATAGGTACTCCGATCAGAATTATTGCACGTAAAAAAAGTGACTGATTTAGATCACTGTATCAGAAGAGGGGGTCGGTTCATTGGGAATCGCAGCTGTTATAGTTTCTTATTTAATTGGGGCGGTCAGTTTCAGCTATTTAATTGGCCAGCTTCTTAAAAAACTCGACATCAGGGATCATGGAAGTGGGAACGCCGGAGCGACAAATACACTGCGTGTGCTTGGGGTCGGGCCGGCAATAGTTGTTCTACTTCTTGATTGTGCGAAAGGCATTGCGGCTGTATGGATTGGTTTTGCAGCAGGGGGAGGAGATCCAGTTCTTGCAGCTCTGTGCGGGTCAGCGGCAGTTGTTGGACATAATTGGCCTGTTTTCTTCGGATTTCGGGGCGGCAAAGGCGTGGCGACTACCATAGGAGTTCTGGCAACACTTGTTTTTTGGACGGCGCTGGCAGCAGGGATCATAGCGATTCTTACAATAGCCGTGACGAGATACGTTTCCTTGGGCTCACTGCTGTTTATGATAGGAACAACTCTATTGACAGCAGTTCTTCACCCGGTATTTAATTACCCGTTCGTTTATGTTTATTTTTTAGCCGCTTTAACAATTCTATCCTTATGGCGCCACAGTTCTAATATTAAAAAGCTTATGAATGGAACAGAAAGCAAGCTGGGAGAAAAAGTTAAATCCAAGGAAGCGGGGGGATGATGACATGAAAGAAGTTGCTGTAATAGGAGCGGGAAGCTGGGGGACGGCATTATCTATTGTTTTGGCTGACAACGGCCACAATGTCAGGCTCTGGACCAGGTCGGAAAAACAGGCAGAAACGATAAATGAAACGCATAAAAATACACGATATCTTTCCGGAGTGACTCTTCCTTCCACGATTAAAGCTTATTCGTCCATGGAGCAGGCAGTAACGGAAGCCTCCTTTGTGGTACTCGTAGTACCGACTAAGGCAATGAGAGAAGTTCTGCCGGCTTTAAAGTCTTACCTTGAGAAAGATGCGGTACTTATACACGCAAGCAAGGGAATCGAACCGGAAACTCATATGAGAATTTCGGAAATTATCGCAGAAGAACTGGATAACAAGCCGGTAGTCTGCCTGAGCGGCCCTAGTCATGCTGAGGAAGTATGCAAACAGCAGCCGACAACTGTAACATGTTCATCTCTTCATATGAATCTTGCAGAGGAAGCTCAGGATTTATTTATGAATCAGGCTTTTCGGGTTTATACTAACCCGGATCTGATTGGTGTGGAAATCGGAGGAGCATTGAAAAATATTATTGCGATCGGTTCCGGGATGACGAGCGGTCTCGGCTTCGGCGATAACGCGAGAGCTGCATTAATGACGAGAGGTCTGGCTGAGATTTCAAGGCTGGGGGTGAAAATGGGGGCAAATCCTCTCACTTTCTCCGGGCTTTCCGGACTCGGGGACCTGATAGTAACGTGTACTTCTTTTCACAGCCGAAACTGGCGTGCCGGAAATATGATCGGCAAAGGCATGTCAGTAAAACAGACAGAAGAAGAAATGGGTATGGTAGTGGAAGGCATCCGGACAACAAAGGCTGCCTATCAACTTGCAGAAAAACTGAATGTGGACATGCCTATTACAAAAGAACTTTACGCTGTCCTGTTTGAAGAGAAGGATGTGGAAGAAGCGGTGGAAGCTTTAATGGGAAGAGTAAAGAAGAAAGAAGTGGAGGAACTTATGACCGGTGCTGTTCAAAAAGAAGGCCGGGACCCCCTTGATCATATGGAGCCGTAAAGCAATGAACCCCCGGGATTTTTCCCGGGGGTTCTTATATGCGCCGGTTCCGGATATGTGACAATTTATTGACGTTTGGAACACCGCCCGTCATGCGTAGTTTACGTTTATGCATCAGGATAAATAGTGTGCTATAATGATGCAGAATTGAAAGCTGAGAGGGGAGGAAAAGCGTATGTTCGATGATCCTTTATTGAAGATGTGGGTATCTTTTATTGCCATGGCCCTCATGTTTCTCTCCGTTGTAATTACTATATTTACAAAAGAAAAGCTGACAGGGGTGCTTCGTTACTCACTTTTGACGATGAGCTTTGTGTGCATCGTAGTGTCCGGGCTGATTGTTTTAGTAATAACTTTCAGCGGCCCGGTACCGGAGTAAGACAGAATATTTCGTAAGGCGGGAGTAATAATGAAAACAACCCAATTGATTTTTCTTGCGCTTACAGTCATTCTTTTAAGCGGCTGTTTATATCCCCAGGAGGAAAGAAGCAGACAGCACGGACCGAATCAGGAGCAGGTGGACAGGGTTCAGAATGCAGTAACTCAGTTTCAGGAAAGCACCGGAGTGCTGCCAATTGCCACCCGGGAAGCAGATACTCCGACGTTTCGCAGATATCCTGTGCAGTTCACTCAGCTGATTCCTTCTTATATCAATGAGCCGCCGGGAAATGCATTTGAAAATGGCGGTAATTATCAGTACGTACTGGTGAATGTAGAAGAATTTCCGACAGTGAAATTGATTGACCTTACTACTACAAGAACCATACAGGAGGTCGAAACCCGCATTTTTTCCTACCGTAGTTCCAACGATTACGCACCGGTGGAGGAAATAGTGGGAGACGAACTTCTCAGGCTTGATTACGAAGCATTAGGTTATGAAGAGGAACCTGTAGTGGATAGTCCATTTCATCCTGATCACCGCCTGCCGCTGCTGTTTACTACGCAGGGGGATGTAGTGATCGATTTTTCACTGGATATCCAATACTATATTGAAGAATATGGAATGGAAGATTATGAAGAAGGGGACGATTTACGCTGGCTTCTTGTGGATCATTCTCCATTTGTACCGGCTTACTCCGTACCGCAGACTGTGGAGGACGGAGAAATAGTTTTTACCGAAGGAGACCAGGGCTAGCCGCGGGGCGGGTTTTTATTATAAATCCCGCCTTTTTCTGTATATATTATCCATATTCGCCAGAAAAATTATAAAAAATCGATGAAATACATAAAAAATGTTGAATTTACGGGCTTTTTCGTATAACATAAGCCTTGTTATCCCGTCGTATCAAGGGATGACGCTTTTAGAACTAACAGTGACGGTACTACATCTTGCAGGGAGGTGAACAGATTGAATAAAACAGAACTAATCAATGCAGTTGCAGAAAAGACAGACCTTTCTAAAAAGGATGCAACAGGTGCTGTAGACGCAGTTTTTGATATTATCACTGACGCTCTTCAGAAGCAGGAAAAAGTTCAGCTGATTGGATTCGGTAACTTTGAAGTCCGTGAGCGTGCTGCCCGTAAAGGCCGTAACCCACAGACTGGGGAAGAAATCGAAATTCCGGCGAGCAACGTACCTGCATTCAAGCCTGGTAAAGCCCTTAAAGATGCAGTAAAGTAATACAATTACATAAGCAGGCTTATGTAATAAAGAAACCCGTTAAGCATCTGCTTATCGGGCTTTCTTTTTGCAGAGACTCTTTACAGGCCCTGCTTTGGGTTATTATTCGGGAAGGGTGACTGCAGAAAGAGCAGTACGGTTTCTTCCTTCTCCTGCTGTCAGGAGACTATGAACCCTGTCTTACAAATTGCAGCAAGGCGCCTTTCTTGTTTTACAAATAAACGCTGTGCTATTATCTATACAATGAATGCAGACAGCAGATTCGGATCGGAGGAAAAGCAGCAAATGACACATATAAATCACCAAAAAATCGAAGAGGCCGTTACTATGATTCTGGAAGCAGTAGGAGAAGATCCGGGTCGGGAAGGACTGCAGGATACACCGAAACGCGTAGCCCGCATGTATGAAGAAATTTTCCAGGGGCTGCATCAGGACCCGAAGGAACATTTCAAAACAATTTTTGGCGAAGATCATGAAGAGCTCGTTCTCGTAAAAGATATCCCGTTTTATTCAATGTGTGAGCATCACCTTGTTCCTTTTTTTGGTAAAGCGCATATAGGCTATCTTCCGCAGGGAGGTAAAGTCACAGGCCTAAGTAAACTGGCAAGGGCCGTGGAAGCAGTCACAAAACGTCCTCAGCTTCAGGAAAGAATTACGTCTACTATTGCGGATTCCCTTGTAGAAACCCTTGAACCCCAGGGAGTTATGGTTATTGTTGAAGCGGAACATATGTGCATGACGATGAGGGGCGTAAAGAAGCCCGGTTCCTCTACGATTACTTCAGCAGTCAGGGGAGTATTCAGAGAAGATGAAGCAGCAAGATCAGAAGTACTTTCTTTAATAAAATAATGATACGAAAGACGGCCGGTCAGGCAGCCGGATTTTTTCAGCAGTTTTAATTAATTCAAACCTGTAACTGTATATTAAAAATGCATCTATATTAAATAAAAGAGGTGAGAAAGTGGCACAGTCAAATGATTATATTGTCATTAAAGCGAATCAGGACGGCGTAAACGTTATCGGACTTACAAGAGGAACGGATACGCGGTTCCACCATTCGGAGAAGCTTGATAAAAACGAAATGATGATTGCCCAGTTCACCGAACATACGTCAGCAATTAAAATCCGTGGAGACGCTACAGTTCAGACTGCACATGGAGAAATGTCCAGTAATGATTAACAGGTAAGTTTTAAAGGTTTCTGTTTCAGGCTGCCCAGGGATCTGCTGGTAAAACTTCGCTGTGTACCTTCCTCGTCGGAAATTAATTATGATATACTATACTAGCTGGCTTGAAAGCCTTTTAAACAAAGGCGCCACAGGTAGTTTGGAGGAAATAAGGATGACCGCGACTTATGACAACGTACACATTATACATAAATTAACGACGGAGTTTTATCAGCGGGTGAGAGAGCCGTATGTGCAGCGTTTTATACCTGAGCCTGTAATGAACCCGACTCAGGCGGGAATCATTTTGACAATGCTGGACAGATCCGGGGCAGAGATCAATGACAGGCATTCTGTAGCACTCTCCGCCCTGCTCGTGCAGGCTGCAATGGATACACATGACAGAATTGGAATTATGGAAACGACAAGTGAGATTGAAAGAAAACAGCGCCAGCTGACGGTCCTTGCCGGCGATTATTTCAGCAGCCTGTATTACGGACTGCTGGCTGAATGTGGCGAAGGAAAATTTATAAAGGTGTTTTCAAGAGCAATCCAGGAAATCAACGAAGCAAAAATGAGAGTAACGGAAGCAGATTCTGAAAGTGAAGCGATGGAACATTTTATGATAGTACGCAGTGCACTTACAACTCACTTAGCCGCTTTTCTCGGATTTGCTTCTTCCATACCGTCTATCCGCCGGCTTTATCTGCTGCAGTGCCTGACCGGCAGAGAAGAAAGTTTTATGCTCAATACAGCTGTAAATCAGTCGGCCAGCAGCCGGAAAAGTCTGGCTCAACAGGCATATGGACTGATTAAGGAGGAGGGGCAGGAAGATTTTCCTCTCTATCACATCATTCAGCAGGAAGCTGATATGCTGATGGCATCTATGAGGACAGGAGAATAAATCAATGCGACAATCCAAAGAGCAGCGTGTACACGATATTTTTGAATCTATTTCCGGACAATACGACCGAATGAATGCAATAATCAGTTTTCAGCGCCACGTAGCGTGGAGAAAAGATACGATGAAAAAAATGAATGTGAAACAGGGGGAAATGGCCCTGGATGTATGCTGTGGTACAGCTGACTGGACGATTCAGCTTGCCGAAGCATGTGGAGAAAATGGGGAAGTGAAAGGGCTTGACTTCAGCCGGAATATGCTCGACATTGGCGTGGATAAAACAAAAAACTACTCCCAGATTGAACTGATTCAGGGAAACGCCATGGAACTTCCTTTTGAAGATAATACATTCGATTACGTTACTATCGGATTCGGGCTCAGGAATGTGCCGGATTATCTTCAGGTGCTCAAAGAAATGTACCGTGTGGTAAAGCCGGGAGGTCTTGCCGTGTGCCTGGAAACTTCCCAGCCTACTGCACCCGTCTTTAAACAGCTGTACTGGACTTATTTTTCTTACGTAATGCCGTTATTCGGAAGAATCTTTGCAAAGAGCTACAAAGAATATTCCTGGCTTCAGGAATCCACTAAGCAGTTTCCGGATAAAGTGGCATTAAAGCATCTTTTCCTTAGAGCAGGTTTTTCTTCGGTGGAAGTGAAATCCTATTCAGCTGGTGCAGCCGCCGCCCATTTTGCAGAAAAATCGCGAAAGTAGGTTTTCCGGATGCGAAAATTGAAAATTATATTAGAAATGATAAAGTTTGAACATACTGTATTTGCCCTCCCTTTTGCTTTTTTGGGGGCAGTACTCGGCAGTATGCTTATAAATGATGGATGGCCGCCTTTAATGGACTGGGTTTGGATTACCCTTGCTATGGTTGGGGCCCGCAGCGCAGCAATGTCTTTGAACAGAGTTATCGATGCTAAAATTGATAAAGCTAATCCCCGTACTGCAGATAGAGCTATTCCAGCCGGACTGTTATCGACAGCGGAAACACTTATATTTATTACAGTATCCTTCGCACTGCTTATTTTTTCCGCTTTCCAATTGAATATACTGGCTGTATATCTGCTGCCTGCTGCAGTGTTTTTTCTTGTGTTCTATTCCTACACAAAACGCTTCACATGGGCATGCCATCTTATTCTTGGAGTAACTATTGGACTTGCCCCGCTTGGAGGCTGGGTGGCTGTTACTGGAACCATTACGTGGGAAGCTCTCGTACTTTTTGCAGCGGTAGCTTTATGGACAGCAGGATTCGATGTTATATACGCAACGCAGGATGCAGAATACGACCGGGAAGTCAGCCTGCACTCTATTCCGAGCAGATTTGGCATAGCGAATGCTCTGCGGTTTGCCCGGGGATTTCATGTTGTCAGTTTTGCAGCGATGCTTACACTTGCAGTTATAACCCCTCTCAGCTGGATTTATTTAATTGGGACATTTATCGTAGGAGCTATTATGACGTATGAGCACTCGCTTGTATCTCCAACGGATTTAAGCAAAGTCAACGTGGCGTTTTTTACTATGAATGGAATCATCAGCCTTTTAATGCTGACTTTTACATTAGGCGATTTAATGGTGTTATCTTGATCGGCGGGAGGAGGTTTTTGAATGTCTCTTGTAATTGGAGAAATTAATTATACAAATATTATGCCGATGTTCTCGGAACTCCCCCGAAAAGAGCTTCTGAATAAGGGGTTTGCTTTTCAGCAGGCCGTTCCTTCACAGTTGAACCGGATGATGGCGGCAGGGGAGGTCGACCTTGGCGGCATTAGTTCATTTGAATATGCCCAGAACTCTTCTGCTTATGAAGTGCTTCCTGGTCTCTGTGTTTCCTCTATAGGAGCCGTAGGGTCAATTTTCTTATTTTCCCGCATACCGGTTTCAGAGCTCGACGGAGAAAATGTGGCACTTACCTCAAGTTCTGCTACGTCCGTTCATTTACTGAAAATCATTTTGAATCGTTATTATAAAATTTTTCCGGAATTCAAATCAGAACCACCGAATCTTACTAAAATGCTTCAGCACAGCGAAGCCTGTCTTTTAATAGGGGATGATGCGATAAAAGCCTCCTGGGAAAACGAGGAGCTTTATACATACGATCTCGGAACGCTCTGGTACGAATGGACCGGCTTTCCTATGACGTATGCGTTGTTTGCTGTAAGAAGTGAAGCTGCTTATAAATACCCATACGAACTGCAGCTGCTGTTTGAATCTTTTCATAAAAGCAGACTCAAAAACGAGCAGGATGAGTACCGGGAACTGACTGAAAAAATTCGTCAGTCGTCCGGAGGATCCGAAAAGTTCTGGGCGGATTATTTCCGTAATCTCCGTTTTGAGCTTACCGAGGATCATTTTAAAGGACTTGAACTGTATTTTTCGCTCCTTGAAGAAGAAGGATATATTAATAAAGCAGAAAGCATTAAACTTTGGAAACCGCTGAGAGAAGACCAGTTAAGTAAGGTGGATATAACATGAAGCTAGTGGACATATACCGGCATCTGCGTCCGGACATAGTTAAGCTGGAAAGAGAAATAGAGGCGCAGGTGCAGGCGGACCATCCAGTGCTCCGTGCAGCTTCTACTCATCTTCTTAAAGCCGGCGGCAAAAGGATTCGTCCGGTATTTGTACTTTTAAGTGCCCAGTACGGTACGTACGATCTTGAAGAAATCAAAAAAGTGGCTGTGCCTCTGGAATTAATTCATATGGCATCCCTGGTGCATGATGATGTAATCGATAACGCTGAAGTCCGGCGGGGTAAAAAAACGATAAAGTCCCAGTGGGACAACAGGGTTGCCATGTACACCGGAGACTATATATTTGCAAAGGCTACGGAAATAGCAGCATTCAGCTCCTATCCTCAAGTACATCCGGTACTTTCATACGCCATGGAAGAAATGTGTATTGGGGAAATAGAGCAAATTCGTGATCAGTTTCGTACGGAACAGACTTTAAAGCAGTATTTGAAAAGAATCCGGCGCAAAACAGCACTCCTAATTTCGGTGAGTTGTGAACTCGGGGCTCTTGTATCCGGTGCTTCACCATCTGTTCAGTATGCATTAAAATGGTATGGATATTACGTAGGAATGGCTTTTCAAATAACGGATGATATTCTGGACTTTGTCGGTAGTGAAAAAGAACTTGGCAAACCAGCGGGAAGTGACCTTATCCAAGGAAATATTACTTATCCTGCCTTATATGCGATGGAGAAAAATCCGGAATTCAGAAAAAACATTAACCGTTATATGCATAATCCTTCGGAGGAAAGTCTTGAAGTGGAGGAAGCTATTGAGATCATTAGAAAGAGCGGGGCAGTAAACGCAGCGAAATCTCTGGCTGATAAGTATGTAGCAAAAGCTGTGCGTATGCTGGATATCATTCCGGAAGAGGAACAGCACGCTTCTCTAAAGAAGATTGCGGTCTATATAGGCAGTAGGAAATTTTAGCTCTGTGCCCCGGCACAGAGTTTTCAATCACTTTTGCTGAAAGCGTTGTCACTATGACTTTCTTTTGTTATAGTGGAATAGAATTACATATTATGCAGGCAGGAGTGGTCAAAATGGAAAGATCTTTTGTAATGGTAAAACCCGATGGTGTTAAGAGGGGGCTGGCTAGTTCAATAATGGCCAGATTTGAAGCGAAAGGCTACAGAATCTGTGGTGCGAAACTGATGCAGATGTCTGAAGATCTTGCAAAAACTCATTATGCAGAACATAAAGAGCGTCCTTTTTTCGGGGAACTTGTGTCATTTATTACTTCCGGGCCGGTGTTTGCAATGGTGCTGGAAGGTGAAGGTGTCATTGAGGAAGCCCGTAAAATGATTGGCAAAACAGATCCTAAGGAAGCTGCACCCGGTACGATCCGAGGAGATTATGCCATTCTAAAATCAGAAAACATTATTCATGGCTCGGATTCTCCGGAAAGTGCAGAACGGGAAATTTCCCTCTTCTTCAGCAGTGAAGAAATTATTGAACAAAGCTCTGCGGCAAATGTATAATATTCAGAAGAAGGCACTCCTCCGGGGGTGTCTTTTTTGATACCACCTCTAAAGAAAACGACGATTGGCTGCCTTTACTGCCAGCAAGTTAAAAACTGGGCCTTAAAATTTTTTTAGGCTTAATTCTGAATTCGAGCCGGTCCCGTTTAACTTCAAGGGAGGTTCTGTTATCCTTCACGTAAGAGCAGCTCACAGTTCCCGATAGATGTTAACAGCAGCTTTTGAGATGAATGGATGTTTTAGAGCTTATTCATAATCATTGCAGGGAAGTATACTGCAGCAATGGATAAAAGTCAGAGCTGATTATCCAGTAAGTGAAAACTGGGTGCGCAGTCAAAGCGTAATTTATTACCAGAACACGCTTTAAATTATCTTTCCCCCTTGAAAAATAATCTGATTTCGTCAACAATAGAGGATAAGTTAATTTAACACATAAAAGTGATAAAGAAAGCAGAGGTAGATAGTAATGCGATTTTTAACAGCAGGTGAATCTCACGGGCCGCAGTTGACGGCTATTATTGAAGGAGTTCCGTCCCAGCTTCCGCTTACGGCAGAAGATATTAATGAACATCTGGCCAGAAGGCAGAAAGGCTACGGGCGGGGAAGGCGCATGCAGATCGAAAAAGATCAGGTTCAGATATTAAGCGGTGTACGTCACGGTAAAACAACAGGTGCGCCTATCACGCTTGCTGTTGAGAATAAAGACTGGACTCACTGGACAAAAATTATGGGAGCAGAGCCTATCAGTGAGGAGGAGGCGCAGGAGGTAAAACGAAAAATTACCCGGCCGCGCCCTGGCCATGCAGATCTTAACGGCGCTGTGAAATACCGGCACCGTGACATGAGAAACGTCCTGGAAAGATCCAGTGCGAGAGAAACGACAGTGAGAGTTGCAGTAGGAGCTCTTGCGCAGGTTATCCTGAGGCAGTTTGGTATTAATATGGCGGGACACGTCCTTGAAATAGGTAATATACGTGCAGAAAGAAAAGATTTTTCTTCTGTGGGAGAGCTTAAAAGTGTAACGGAAGCTTCTGAAGTGCGCTGCTCTGATGAGGAAGCAGGAGAAAAAATGAAGGAAGCAATTGATGATGCAAAGAAAAACGGAGATTCCATTGGAGGAATTGTAGAGGTCATTGCAGAAAATGTCCCGATCGGTCTTGGTTCCTTTGCACATTATGATAGAAAACTGGACGGGAAAATTGCCCAGTCTGTCATGAGTATCAATGCTTTTAAAGGAATCGAAATAGGTCTTGGTTTTGAAGCCGCCCGGATGCTCGGGAGTAATGTTCATGATGAAATAGCCTATGAAGAAGGAAGAGGTTTTTATAGAAAATCCAATCGTCTCGGCGGTTTTGAGGGTGGTATGACCAACGGAATGCCGGTCGTCGTCCATGGAGCAATGAAGCCTATTCCTACGCTCTATAAGCCTCTTCAGAGTGTGGATATCGATTCCAAAGAACCATTCACTGCGTCGATAGAGCGGTCCGACAGCTGTGCAGTACCTGCAGCCGCAGTTGTGTGTGAAGCAGCAGTAGCGTGGGAGCTCGCCGATGCTTTCCTGGAAAAGTTCGGTTCAGATACGATGGATGATATTCATGCTGCCTATAATCACTATCAGGAGGAAGCGAGGAATTTTTAAAATGGACGAGAGTCTTCTTATTCACAGTGCCTCGCATTCCTATCCAGTATGGATAGAAGACGGTATCCGGCATCACACTGCTGAACTCGTAAGAAAAGCCGTTCCAGACTATACGAAGGTTTTTATTATAGCTGACGAAAACGTCGGTAAGCTTTATATAGAAGATATACTTTCTTCATTTCCTGCGGAAAGCAGACCGGATTATACACTGCTTCCTGCAGGGGAAATGTCTAAATCATTCGCCGAGTATGAACGGCTGATAACTGAGTGTCTGCAGCAGGGGCTGGACCGTAAGTCAGTTATTCTCGCTTTTGGCGGGGGAGTCACAGGGGATATAGCAGGATTTACAGCTGCCACATATATGCGCGGTATACCTTTTATTCAAATCCCTACCACTCTTCTTGCCCATGACAGCAGTGTAGGAGGAAAAACGGGCATCAATCATCCCGGTGCAAAGAACATGGTAGGAGCTTTCCACCCTCCGCATGGAGTAATCTATGACCCGGAAATGCTCCGCACCCTTCCGCCGGAGGAGTGGCGTTCAGGTTATGCAGAAGTAGTAAAGCACGCGTTGATTTCTGATAAACCATTCTTAAAC
Source organism: Alkalicoccus saliphilus (assembly GCF_003044065.1). Lineage (GTDB taxonomy): Bacteria > Bacillota > Bacilli > Bacillales > Salisediminibacteriaceae > Alkalicoccus > Alkalicoccus saliphilus. Next base: position 37,242 of record NZ_PZJJ01000001.1, on the reverse strand, counting down.
TGGCTGATGGAGAATGTACAGGATCTTTCGCTTCTGCAAGGGGAACGTCTTAAAGAGCTTCTTAAAAAGTCGATTCAGGTAAAAGCAGACGTGGTTCAGAAAGATGAGCGGGAGAGCGGTATAAGAGCTTATTTGAATTTTGGTCACACACTCGGCCATGCGCTTGAATCCTATGCCGGCTATGGAAAGCTCACGCATGGAGAAGCCGTTGCTTCCGGGATGATCTTCGCTGTAAGACTCAGCCGCGCGGAACTGAACGCGGCACTTCCTGAAAACGAGCTCCGTAAATACTTGGCCAGCCTTGGATACAGGCTGGATCTGGAAAAAGAAGCTGAGGCTGTAAAACTGATTCAATTAATGAAAAAAGACAAAAAAACAGCCGGAGGCAGAATTAATTTCGTGCTGCTTGAAGAAGTGGGGCGGCCCGTTTTGAAAAGGGCTGCGGAGGAGACACTGCTTCATCTGCTGGAAAACGAGGTGGCAAAATGATAAGGGGAATCCGGGGAGCAACAACGGTATCAGGAGATAAAGAAGAAGAAATTTTAAGAGCAACAGAAGAACTGATGCGTAAAATTGAAGAGCAGAATGATCTTTTACCGGAACATATTTCTCATGTCATGATAACAGTAACTGATGATGTGACAGCCACTTTCCCGGCAAGGTCGCTGAGGGATATGCCCGGCTATCAATTCGTGCCGGTAATGTGTGCGAGGGAGATACCTGTTCCAGGAAGCCTGCCTTTTTGTATCAGACTGATGGTGACAGCAGAAACGGACAGGGGACAAAAGGAAATTACCCATATTTATTTAAATGAAGCTGAAAAGCTCCGGCCGGATCTTTCCTTGACAAAAGGGAACAGACAGCGTTAGTATAGTCGCTAATAGTTAGTTTAGCAGAGCAGAGAGAAGCAGAGACAGAGCAGAGAGAAGATGAGCTGAGACCACAACGTACATCCGCCCGGATTGGATTTTTCTTTTCAGAAAAATCTTGTTAAGGGTATCTCCATCTTTACTCCCCCCTCTTAAAATGCTTCATCTCCAAACAGGATGAGGTGAATAAATGATTTCCATAACCGAACAGGAATTTATAAATCAGGCAGCAACCAGTACGACCATCCCAGTTACTGCTACTGTAGTGGCAGATACAAAAACACCTATACAATTATTTCAACTTTTTGACGAAGAAGCCTCTTTTTTATTGGAAAGCAGGGATCCTCTCTCTTCCTGGTCCAGCTATTCATTTATCGGTTTGAATCCAATGCAGTTTTTAAAGGACTCAGAAACAGGGTTTTCTTCCTACGATGTATCAGGCAGAGAGCTGTGGCAGGAGGAGAGTCTTCAGGCAGCGTGGGAACGTACGATGAAGGACTTTAACGTATCGCAGAACCTTCCTGACCTTCCTTTCCCCGGTGGAGCTGTAGGCTATCTCGGCTTTGAAGGATTCCGGTTTTATGAACCAAGAACTGCAGGGCTTGAAAGCAGCACGAACGATGTATATTTTATGTTCTGTGAAACGGTTCTCGCCTATCACCATGAAAAAGAAGAGCTTACACTGATGCATTTTCAAAACACGGCAGATGGTGGGGCTGCTGCCTATCGGAAAGCAGTACAAAAGATAGAGTCGCTTCTTGCGAAAATTGACAGAGGTTCAGAAAGAACACTGCCTGCTGTTCCAGTGGAGGAATCTTTGAATGAAGATATCTTCAGTGGAGTTTCTTCAAATTATACTAAAGAAGGTTACGAAAAAGATGTCAGGAAAATCAAAGAATATATTGCAGCCGGCGATGTATTTCAGACGGTTCTCTCTCAGAGATTCGAAGTACCGGTGCGATCAAGTGGACTGGACCTTTACAGAGTATTAAGAAAAATCAACCCGAGCCCGTATTTGTACTATATACGATTTCCGGAACAGGAAGTCATCGGCAGTTCGCCGGAACGACTCGTGAAAGTGGACAAGAGCCGCGGTTTGGAAATTCATCCGATTGCCGGAACCAGAAAAAGAGGCAGAAACAGAGAAGAAGACGAAAAGCTCGCCGCAGAACTTGCCGCAGATGAAAAAGAAAAAGCAGAGCACTTAATGCTTGTGGATCTGGCCCGTAACGATCTGGGACGAATAAGTGAATACGGCAGCATCCGTGTACACGACATGATGCATATATCTTATTTTTCCCACGTCATGCATTTGACGACGAAAGTGACCGGCCGTCTGAAGGAATCGATTCATCCCTTCGAAGCACTTTTGTCTACTCACCCTGCCGGCACAGTTTCCGGCGCGCCGAAAGTCAGGGCAGTGGAAATCATTCAGGAACTTGAGAAGCAGCCGCGTGGCGTTTATGCCGGAGCTGTAGCTTATTACGGTTTTAATAAAGCGATGGATTCCTGCATCGCTATCCGTACAATAGTTCTTAAGGATCAAACCGCCTACGTTCAGGCGGGGGCAGGAATTGTTCAGGATTCCATTCCGGAAATGGAATGGGAAGAGACGAGAAACAAAGCAAAGGCTTTAATATACGCCATTAAACTGGCAGAGCAGAGAATAGCTAAAGAGGAGGTCATTGAAAATGACACTAGAAAAGGTCTTGTCGGGGAGCCGTCTGACCGCAGCTGAGTCGAGGGAAATTGTAATGCAGATGATGGAAGGCAGAATGAGCAGAGAAGAAATGGCGGCTGTACTTTCTGTTATGGCTTACAGAGGTGAGACAGCAGAGGAAATAACAGGGTTTGCCCAGGGAATGCTCGCTAAAGCGAAAAACGTATCTCTCCCTTTTGAAGTACTGGATACGTGCGGAACCGGAGGAGATGCTTCCGGTACGTACAACATATCGACAGCGTCAGCCATTCTTTTGAGTTCTTTAGGCGTTAAAGTAGCTAAACACGGCAATCGGAGTGTTTCATCGAAAACAGGCAGTGCAGATGTTCTGGAAAAGCTTGGTGTTCCTTTTCAGAACAGCGAAAAGGAGGCAGCCTTAAGCCTTCAGGATCATTCACTGACTTTCTTTTATGCCCCGGTCTATCATGAAGCTATGAAAAACGTAGCTCCTGTCAGGAAGGCACTGAAACAGAAAACAATTTTTAACCTTCTGGGTCCTTTAACCAATCCGGCCCAGGCTTCCCGCCGTGTGATAGGCGTTTACAGTATTGATGCCGCCCGAAAGATGGCTGAAGCCTCTATGGAGCTTCCAATAGAACGTGCTCTTTTTGTTGCCGGGGAAGATGGCATGGATGAATTTACTGTACAGGGCAGGACTTTTGTCGTAGAAAAGAATGGAAAAAATATAACTGAGTATGAATATACTCCGGAGGATGCAGGGCTTTCCAGACACTCCATTAACGAAGCGGTAGTGAACACCCCGTCAGAGAGTGCGGCACTTATTAAACGAATATTCCAGAGAGAAGCACCGGGAGCAGCCGTGGATCTGCTGCTTCTCAATGCAGGTGCGGCTTTATACACTGCTGGAAAAACCGCCTCCATTAAAGAGGGCGTGGCCGCTGCTGAAAATGCTCTTGGTAAAACGGTCCTTGCCCATTTGGAAGCGATGCAGAGAGAAGGGGCTAATGTAGGATGACTATACTCAATACTATTACTGCCAGAAAGAAAGAAGAAATACCAGCGATTAAGATACCTGGCGAAAGGCTTGTAACCACCTCTAAAAAATCTCTTTACCGTTCATTGAAACAGTCAATGTGGCCGCTTGGAATTATTGCCGAAGTGAAAAAGGCTTCACCCTCGAGAGGCATTTTGACGGAAAATTTCCAGCCGGTTGAAACAGCCCTGCAGTATGAAGATATTCATGCTGCAGGCATCTCTGTTTTAACAGATAAAGATTTTTTTCAGGGAAAAGCAGACTATTTAACAAAAATTAAGCAAGAGGTAAATGTGCCTGTTCTGCGGAAAGATTTTATTATTGATGAAGTACAGGTACGCGAATCAGAGAAAATTGGGGCAGATGCAGTACTCCTGATCGCTGCAATTCTCGAGGGAGCACAGTTGAAGGAGCTTTACAGCCAGGCGGTTGAGCTTGGCATGGAAGTTCTTGTGGAAGTGCATAATGAAAAAGAAATCGAAAAGGTTTTCAGTCATGTGACCCCTGAACTTATCGGCATAAATAACCGTGACCTTAATACTTTTGAAACGGACTTGAAGACAACTTCAAGGCTGAAGCCGTACCTGCCTGAAAATACGCTGCTTGTAAGTGAGAGCGGTGTACACACGAAAGCGGACGCCGATTATCTTAGGGACGCAGGTGCTGAAGGGCTGCTCGTTGGAGAAGGTTTTATGAAAAGTGCGAATAAAAAGCAGTTTCTGGAATCTCTTTTCGGAGGTGCTTATGACGCTGATTAAATTCTGCGGTACACGTTCAGAAGAAGATTATAAAGCTGCTCTTCGTTCAAAAGCCGATTTTATCGGCTTTATCTTTGCAGATAGTAAAAGAAGGGTCACTGCCACTCAAGTAAAGGCGTGGAAAACGTCCAATACACCGGGCAGTAAAAAACTTATTGGTGTATTTGTGAACGAATCTCCGGAAGTTATAAAAAAAACAGCACAGCAGGCCGGAATTGATGGTATTCAACTGCATGGATCTGAAACGCCTGAGGATGTAAAAAACCTCAAAAAAGAAACTTCCCTCACTATTTTTAAAACAATTCATCACAGCAGTAAGGCGCTGGAGCAGATGAAATTGTTTGAAGGTATGGTCGATGGATACATTATCGATACGAAAACACCAGAGGGATGGGGGGGGACAGGGACTTCCTTTGATTGGGAAGCAGTACCTGCCTATTCGAAGGAAGCAGAGGAACAAAATGTCTTCTGTCTCATAGCAGGAGGTATCACTCCGGATAATATAAAAGATCTTCTCGCCTTTAAACCGCACGGTATAGATGTTTCTTCAGGTATCGAATCAGACGAACGAAATGATGAAAGGAAGATGATGATCATGTCAGAAGCTGCAAAAAAAAGCTACCAGGCACCTGACGCTCTCGGCAGATACGGCTCATTCGGGGGAAAGTACGTTCCGGAAACTTTAATGTACGCTCTCGAAGAGCTGGAAGAAGCCTACAAAAGCATCAAAGAGGATGAGCAGTTTCATAACGACCTATGGAAGGAACTAAGTGAATATTCCGGGCGGCCTACTGCTGTTACCTATGCTGAAAGACTGACAGAACATTTCGGGGGAGCAAGGATTTATTTGAAACGGGAAGATTTAAATCATACCGGTGCGCATAAAATTAACAATGCACTGGGACAGGCGCTGCTTGCAAAAAAGATGGGTAAAAACCAGATTGTTGCTGAAACGGGAGCCGGACAGCATGGAGTTGCTTCAGCGACCGTAGCAGCAAGATTCGGTTTAAGCTGTAAAGTTTTTATGGGTGCGGAAGATATGAAGCGTCAGGAGCTTAATGTATTCCGGATGAGACTTCTCGGTGCCGAAGTAATCGAAGTGACTTCAGGAGGGCGTACGCTTAAAGATGCTACAAATGAAGCTATCCGTCACTGGGTCGCAAATGTGGAAGACACTTTTTATTTAATAGGAAGTGTTGTAGGTCCGCATCCGTATCCGATGATCGTAAGAGATTTTCAAAGCGTAATTGGATCAGAAAGCAGACGTCAGCTTCTCGAACGTACAGGGAAGCTTCCCGATGAAGTCGTTGCCTGTGTCGGCGGCGGAAGCAATGCAATCGGGATGTTCCATCCTTTTCTTGAGGACGAAGAAGTAAAACTCACAGGCGTGGAAGCTGCCGGCAAAGGAGTGGATACTTCGCTTCATGCAGCTACTCTTTCCAAAGGCAGAAAAGGAGTACTGCACGGTTCCCTTTCCTATCTTCTTCAGGATGAGGACGGAAACATCACTGAACCGTATTCGATTTCAGCAGGTCTGGACTACCCGGGAATCGGACCGGAGCATGCTCATCTTCATGAAACAAAACGCGTAAACTACGTGCCTGCCACCGACAGTGAGGCTATGGCAGCTCTGGAGACTCTCTGCCAGCTGGAGGGAATTCTTCCGGCAGTAGAAACGGCTCATGCCCTTGCACACGTGGAGAAAACAGCACCAAAAATGAATAAAGATGAAATTATTCTCGTCTGTCTTTCCGGACGTGGAGATAAAGATGTCCACACAATTCAGAACGTACTGGAGGAGAACGAATGAATCGTCTTGCAGAAAACAACTTCACACATGCGGAGAAAAGATTTGTTCCCTATATAATGAGCAGTCACCCGACTTACGAAGCCTCGATCGATATAGCACTGACACTGGAGGAAGCAGGTGTCAGTGCTATAGAATGGGGAGTGCCTTTCAGTGACCCGCTGGCTGACGGACCTGTGATTCAGGAGGCAGGTGAAGAGGCGCGTAAAGAAGGAGGGAGTCTCCGCCAGGCACTTAAAGGAGCTGCGGAAGCAAGAGAAAGAGGTCTTACCGTACCACTTGTCCTCTTTACTTATATTAATCCTGTTCTTTCTATCGGCTATAAAGAAGTACTGGAAAAAATGAACGCTGCCGGAATGGATGGTATTCTGATTCCGGATCTGCCTTTTGAAGAAAGTGATGAACTGAGAAATTTATGTCATGAATACGGCATATCTTTAATATCGCTTGTGGCTCCGAGTTCCGGAACCCGTATGGAAAAAATCAGCCGGCTGGGAGATGGGTTTATTTATTATGTAACTTCTCTAGGAGTTACAGGAGCCAGAGAGAATTTTGCCGAAAAACTGGAAGAAACAATCAACGAACTGAAAAAGACAGCGGAAGTTCCTGTACTCGCCGGATTTGGAATATCCAAAAAAGAACACGTGCGTTATTTCCAGGAAATTGCTGACGGCGCCATTGTAGGCAGCGCCCTCGTCAAGTTTATTTCTGAAAGAGCAGAAGTGCTTCGCAGCAGTACTCGGAAGGAAGCTGCACTTGAAGAAATCCGCAGCTTTATAACAGAGCTTAATTCATAGCAGAAAGGGGCATTCAGTTTGAAGATTAAACAATCGATGGCCGGCCTTACCCCATATCAGCCGGGAAAGCCAATGGAAGAAGTGAAACAGGAGCTTGGACTGGATCGTGTCGTTAAGCTCGCATCTAATGAAAATCCGTATGGAGCTTCACCTCAGGCACTCGCAGCAGTAAATAAGGCACTGGAAAATGTTGCGGTGTATCCGGACGGCTATGCAAGAGTGCTTCGTGAGAAAGTAGCTCAGCAGCAGAAAGTTGAAGAAAAGCAGCTTCTATTTGGTAACGGATCGGACGAAGTGATTCTTATCCTGTGCCGTGCACTCCTGAATCCTGGAGATAACATAGTAACCGCTGTTCCAACTTTTCCACAATATAAACATAACGCGGTGATAGAAGGGGCGGAAGTGAAAGAAGTTCCGCTCGAAGCGGGGGTGCATAACCTGGATAATATGGCAGATGCTGTTACCAGCAGAACTAAAATGGTCTTCGTATGTAACCCGAATAACCCTTCAGGTACTTATGTGAATCATAAGCAATTCAGTGATTTCATGAAAAAAATACCGGAAGACGTGCTCGTTGTGAGTGATGAAGCGTATTATGAATACGTTACGGCACACGATTTTCCTGATACAAAAGCACTTTTGGAACAGTACAGCAATCTGCTTATTTTAAGAACTTTCTCGAAAGCATATGGACTTGCCTCCCTTAGAATTGGATACGGTATCGGACGCGAAGAATTAATACAGGCAGTCGAGCCGGGCAGAGAACCTTTTAATACGAACAGTGCTGCCCAGGCTGCAGCTGCTGCCGCTCTCGAAGACGAAGAATTCTTAAACAGCTGTACAGAAAAAAATGCAGAAGAGATGAAAAAATTCGAAGCATTCTGTGAGGAAAACGAATTTTCCTATTATCCTTCGGAAGCTAATTTTATTTTGATGAGTGCAGGCAGGCCTGGCGGAGAAGTATATGAAAAGCTTCTTCATGCCGGCTTCATCGTACGAAACGGAGAGGCTCTCGGATTTCCTGATTATGTACGGATTACTCTTGGGACCCCCCGGCAAAATAAGGACATCCGCACGGAACTGCTGAACTGGCTTAAGTAGGAGGGGCATTGTGAAGAAAACGATATTTATTATAGGGCTTGGCCTGATCGGGGGTTCACTTGCTCTTGCAGTAAAAGAAACCTATCCAGGTGCTGTTATACGTGGATACGATGTTAACAGCCGGGCTTCCAGGCTTGCTGACAGTCTGCAGGTTATTGATTACGCAGTTTCCTCCATAGAGGAAGGTGTCAAAGACGCAGACATAATTATTCTGTCTGCGCCTGTCGAAAGCTCCTTATCTGTTCTGGAAAGTTTAAAAAGCATGGACCTTAAAGAAGGGGCCGTAGTAACAGATGTAGGGAGCACGAAGGTGTCCATTGTGCAAAAAGGAAGAGAACTGCAGGAAAAGGGAGTGACCTTTATCGGAGGTCATCCGATGGCGGGCTCTCATAAAACCGGGGTCGAAGCTTCAAGAAGCCATTTGTTTGAAAATGCTTTTTATATTCTTACTCCGGATAAAGATACTCCGGCCTCCCGGTTAATTCAGCTCCAAAACCTGCTGAAGGGGACGAAAGCCCGGTTTATACAGATAGATGCAGAAACCCATGACCGGTACGCGGGAATGATCAGTCATCTGCCGCATATTATTGCTGCCGCGCTTGTACATCAGCTGGAAAAAGCAGGGGAAAAAGATCCTTTTGTGCATCAGCTGGCAGCAGGTGGCTTCCGGGACATTACCCGTATAGCTTCGGCTTCGCCTACAATGTGGAGAGATATTCTTATCCACAATAGAGGACCGCTCCTGCAGATGATCGGTGAATGGAAATCCCGGATGGAGGAGATCGAGACGATGGTGGAAGACGCAGATACCGAAGAAATTTTTAATTTTTTCGAAGAAGCAAAAGCAGCGAGAGACCGTCTTCCATCGAAGAAAAAAGGAGCTATGCTTCCTTTTTATGATTTGTTTGTCGATATTCCTGACCATCCCGGTGTAATTTCCGACGTGACAGCGATACTGGCAGAATACGCAATCAGTATTACGAATATCCGGATCATTGAAGCGCGGGAAGGAATCATGGGAGTACTCCGCCTGAGCTTCCGGTCGGAGGAAGATCTGGCGACAGCTAAAAATCTGCTTGAAGAGCATATGTACGAAACATATGAATCTCCGTAATCGAAGGAGTGGAAAAATGCATAAGACAATTGATACGGCTTTAAAGCCCCTCCAGGGGTCGGTAACCATTCCCGGTGATAAATCGATCAGCCACAGGGCTGTTTTGTTTGCAGCGATCGCAGAAGGACCTTCGGTTATTAAAGGTTTTTTAAATGGACAGGACTGTCTGAGTACCATCAGCTGCATGAGAAAACTTGGAGTGAAAATTGAAGAGGACGGGGAAATAATCCGCGTCGAAGGAAAAGGGCTGCACGGGCTGAACGAACCCTCGGAAATACTGGATGTCGGGAATTCAGGGACGACGGTCCGCCTGCTTTCAGGTATCCTGGCTGGTCAGTCTTTTTCTTCTGTCATGACAGGAGACGAGTCTATTGGAAGAAGACCAATGCGGCGGGTGACAGGTCCTTTAAAAATGATGAACGCTTCCATAGACGGGAGAGATTTTGCCAATTATACTCCTCTATGTATGCGGGGAGGGTCTCTTCAGGGGGTTCACTACGTTTCCCCCGTAGCAAGTGCCCAGGTGAAGTCTGCCGTTCTGCTTGCGGGACTGTATGCTCAGGGAGTGACGCGTGTAACAGAACCTCATAAGTCAAGAGATCACACAGAGCGGATGCTTGAAACGTTTGGAGTAAAGGTGGAGACGGACGAAGTTTCCGCAGCAGTAAGCGGAGGACAGAAACTGACAGGCTCTGAGGTGGATGTTCCGGGAGACGTCTCGTCTGCCGTATTTATGCTGGCGGCAGGAGCCCTCGTCCCGGGCAGCGAAATTACCGTGAGAAATGTAGGCATGAATCCGACGCGTACAGGCGCGATAGATGTTTTGAAACGAATGAATGCAGATATGCACATCCATTCGGAACGTATGCTCGGCGGAGAACCGGTAGCAGATATCACAATCAAATCCGGTGCCTTGCAGGCAGTCACCATCAGCGGCGGGGAAATTCCCCGGCTTATTGATGAAATTCCGGTCCTTGCTCTTCTCGCTACGCAGGCGGAAGGAACGACTGTCATAAAAGATGCTGCTGAATTAAAAGTAAAAGAAACAAACAGAATTGATACAGTGGTAAATCAGCTGAATGAGCTTGGGGCAGACTGTGAAGCGACAGATGACGGAATGATCATACATGGACCTACTCCATTGAAAGGTGGAAAAGTCGAAAGTTTTCACGATCACCGCATCGGAATGACTATGTCTCTTGCTGGTTTGATCGCTTCGGATAAGGTGCTCGTGAAAGATACAGAAGCTATAGCTGTATCCTACCCCGGATTTTACAAAGATCTGGAAAAACTTATGAATTAGAAATGTATTAAAGGTGCCGTTATAAAAAGGCACCTTTTTTAATTGAATTTGTTCCGGAGCTCTGTTAAAGTTTGTGGTTGATAATTTTGACGTTTACTGCAGTGATAAGTAATTTATCATTCGTGCGGCGGCATTTAATACCGAAGCAAAGATAACGAAAGGGGTAGTGTACTATGAACGAAAAGCTCCAGGAAGCTATTAAGCAGATTGAATCCGGGTATCATGAAAAAGGGCTTGAACAAGTTGAAAAAATGATAAAAGAGGCAGACGATGAAACGAAAAGGACTATTGCAGAACTTTATTATGAACTTGGACTGGTGGATAAAGCACTGGAATTGGCGGAAGAACTTATGTTTCGTTATCCTGACCATGGGGAACTCTTTGCTTTTGCTTCAGAATGCTATATTGAGCTTGGCAAAGAAGAAGAGGCTCTCGACATGCTGAATGAAATTAAAAAAGAAGACCCGGCTTTTCTGCAGGCTCAGCTGCTACTTGCAGATCTTTATGAAAGTCAGGGATTGGAGGAAGTGGCTGAAACGAAACTGCTTCAGGCATTGGAGATTATGCCCGAAGAAAGCGTGCTCCAGCTTGGGCTGGCTGAATTCTACCTGAACCGCGGAGATTATCAGCAGGCGGCAGGCTATTACAAAAAAGCATTAAGTTCCGGAAAACTGCCGGACGATCTTCCTGTGGATCCGCACGTACGTCTTGCAGAAGCCTACAGTGCAGGAGGGCAGTTTGAAGAAGCTATGGAGCATTACAAAGAAGGTCTTAAAAAGGAACAGACGTCTGACGGGCTGTTCGGCCTTGGTTTTACAGCTCTTCAGCTGGAGGACTACGATACGGCAGTCGATGCTTTATCCTTACTTCTCGAACAGGATCCTGACTACACTTCAGCCTACGGCAGTCTTGCCAAAGCGTACATGGACATTAAAAAGTGGGAAGAGGCCGGAGAAACGTTGAAAGAAGGAATCAACCGGGATGAGTACAACGAAGAACTTTACCTGGAAATGGCAAAGCTTCAGCTTTCACGGGGGGAAACCGGCGAAGGCAGGGAATTTCTAAAAAAAGTAATAGCAATGAACCCATCCAATGTTTCCGCTGTTCAGGAAGCACTGTACTTTTACGATGAAGCAGAAGATTACGAGGAAATGATTGAACTGATACGCTTTCTGGACGACTATAATGAATTCGATCCGATGTACGAACGCTTTCGTGCCAAGGCGCTGTTTGAAGAAAATGAAATTTCAGCAGCGGCTCAGGCAATGGATGCAGCTCTTACTACACTCACACGGGACGAAAGGCTTCTTGAAGATGCAGCAGCAGTGTATTTGACAAACCGGCAGAAAGAAAAAGCAGTTCCACTTCTTGAGGAACTTCTGGAGTTGGATCCTGACAGAGAAGATATACGGCTGCGGCTGGAGGAACTTAAAAATTCCTGAGGAATGTGTAATTCTTTGCAGGAATTTCCCCGGGGGAGTAGAATAGGATAAACAGCGGATACAAATTTGTTTAAGCGGACCGCATAAGGGAGGAATTCGTAATGAATAGTCCAATTCCTGTCATGGAGAAACGTGATTTTTTGAAATGGTTTCTTGAAAAATACCAGTTAAAACGCCGTGAATGTGCCTGGCTGCTTAACTTTCTAATGAGCGATGATATCCTGATGGAACGCGTTCATTTTGTGGAGCAGGCAGAACACTGTCCAAAAGCTTTGATGATTTCAGCAAACGATGTCGACCAGGTTCCTTTTGCTTTTCACAAAAACCATCATGTAACAATGGACGCCGAAAAGTCGTTTCACGACATCCGCTTAAACAGAAGTGAGGATATTTATATCCAGCTGAATTTCAAAAATAAATATACACTGCCGCAGTATGTAGCGGTGCTGGAAGAGAACCCTTTTCTGCCTGACAGCAGCGAGGAGGACGTAGTAACGGATCTGCTTGCTGAGATGGTTCTGGACGAAGCGGTGAGACTTCACCGCCTGAAAAACCTGGAAGTCAGAATTGATGAAGCACTTGCGCAGAAAGACCGCAGTACATTTTTGGAGCTTTCGAAACAATATTCTGAATTGAAAGCCCTCGATCCGCGGGGCTGATTTTTTTTGCCTGCATTTGAATCAGGGGAGGGCAATGCTTTCCCTGATTACTCATTCAATAAGAAGGCTGTATCGTAGCAGGCAAAAAGCGAGGATCTCGACCGTACGAAAACAAAATTGATATAAAAGGAGGGGAGCACGGTGAAATGGACAGGACAGGATACAGTGGTATATGAAAAAGCGAAGGAATACGTGGACACTGCAGTCATACCACTTTTACCGGTCGCCGGAGGAAAAGAACAGCAGGAAAGTGTTATGATGGGGGAATTCACCCAGTATTTAACAGAGTATCTGGAAAAGCAGTATATGGGACGGGTGTACCTTCTTCCGCCGTTTACATATTTGAAGGAAGAGAGTGGAGAAGAAAAAAAGAACCGGCTGTCAGCGTGGGCTGCTCATTTTGAAAAACATGGATTTAAGTTTTTTTTGTTCGTGACAGCAGATATGCAGTGGAGAAAAATCAGTGTGGAAGAAGCAGGGGAACTGGTGTGGATTCCTGCCTTCTCTGTGCATGATATGGAACCAGGGAAAAGACATCAGGCAATTGAGCAGCAGGCACAGCAGATCATACCGCTGATGACCCAGCAGTGGACGTAGAAAAACGCTTTCACATAATGTTATTCTCATAAAATGATTACCTTTAATTTATTGACATGACTGCATTTGATAGGCTATGATGTTTATGTCTTAGTATGATATTTTTTAAAAATGTGTGTAGTAACGGAAGTGAGGAGGGAAGGTCGTGAGCGAGAAAAAACACCGAGTGTCAAGGCGTCAGTTCCTGACCTATACATTAACAGGTGTAGGCGGGTTCATGGCAGCAGGAATGCTCGCTCCCATGGTTCGAATGGCATTGGATCCAGCACTGGAAGCAGGAGCGGATTCCGATTTTGTTTCTATTGGACTCAGTGAAGATGAACTGTCAGAAGAACCGCAGCGTGTGGATTTCACTGTAGAGCTCGACGACGGCTGGTATCAGTCCGAGCAGACACAGTCCGCATGGGTTTTTAGAAACGGCGACGAAGTGATGGCACTTTCGCCAATCTGTACCCATCTTGGCTGTACAGTAAACTGGGGTACGAACGAAGATAACCCTGAAGAGTTTTTCTGCCCGTGTCATTTTGGAAGATTCGAGCGTGATGGAACCAACATTCCAGGTACACCGCCTACGCGGCCGTTGGACGTGTATGAGGTTGAAGTGCGGGACGGCATGATTTATTTAGGTCAGATCAATCAGCGTGACTAGTTAAGGGGGACCAGAAATGTTACAGAAAGTGTACGACTGGGTGGATGAACGTCTCGATATTACCCCTTTATGGCGCGATATTGCAGACCACGAGGTGCCTGAGCACGTCAATCCGGCCCATCATTTTTCAGCATTTGTTTATTGTTTTGGCGGAATGACATTTTTTGTTGTCGTCATTCAGATTTTATCCGGTATGTTTCTTACGATGTACTACGTACCAGATATTATTCATGCATATGAATCAGTTTATTACTTACAAAATGAAGTCACCCACGGGATGATCGTCCGCGGTATGCACCACTGGGGTGCCAGTCTGGTTATAGTTATGATGTTTCTTCATACACTGCGTGTCTTCTTTACCGGATCATATAAGAAGCCGCGCGAACTCAACTGGGTTGTAGGTGTACTGCTTTTCTTTGTAATTCTAGCTCTTGGCTTTACAGGATATCTCCTGCCTTGGGACATGAAAGCATACTTTGCGACGGTAGTAGGACTTGAGATTGCGGAAGCTGCACCATTTGTCGGAGAATTCGCCAGGATTCTTATGGCTGGTGGAGACATTATCGGTGCACAGACACTTGCCCGGTTCTTTGCGATCCATGTGTTCTTCCTTCCAGGTGCACTGCTCGGACTTCTTGGAGCACACTTCTTCATGATCCGTAAGCAGGGTATTTCCGGACCGTTGTAAAAAGTAGATAAGGAGGGGACATTATGCATCGCGGAAAAGGCATGAAGTTTGTCGGAGACTCACGTGTTCCGGCAGAACGCAAGCCAAACATACCTAAAGACTATTCCGAATATCCAGGAAAAACAGAAGCCTTCTGGCCAAACTTCCTGCTCCGGGAGTGGATGGTCGGTGCTGTATTCCTGATTGGTATTCTAGTACTGAGCGTAGCGCACCCGGCACCGCTTGAAACGATAGCGGATCCGACAGAGACCGGATATATTCCACTGCCGGACTGGTACTTCCTCTTTTTGTACCAGCTTCTGAAATACGAATTTGCGGCAGGCCCTTACACTGTTATGGGTGCTGTAGTTATTCCAGGTGTCGCTTTCGGTGCGCTGCTTCTGGCTCCATTTCTCGATGGGGGAACAGAACGCCGAGCCTACAAGCGCCCGATTGCAAGCGGGCTGATGATTCTCGGTGTTATATCAATTATTTTCCTTACATGGGAATCAGTTGACCAGCATGACTGGGAAGCAGCAGCCCAGCAGGGGGCCATTGAAGATGAAGTGGAAGTCGATGAATCAGCAGAAGGTTATGAAATATACCAGACGCAGGATTCCTGTATCGGATGTCATGGCGGAGATATGCAGGGCGGAGCAGCCGGACCTAACATCTTCCAGAGTGATTACGATACGGATGAAGTAATCGACATTATACAAAATGGTATTGGTGAAATGCCGGCCGATCAGTTTGATGGTTCTGATGAAGAGCTGGAAACAATGGCAGCTTTCATTGCCAATGACGGCCAGGACCCTGATAATGGCGACGGCGGTAATGATAACGGCGAAGATAACGCCGACGAAAATAACGGTGAAAATGCCGAAGAAAATGCTGAGGAAGACGAAACAGAAGAAAACGACGAAGAATAATTCAGCAGGGAGCCGGGTGATGTGTGTGTCACCCGCTCCTTTTTCTTATGGAGCTGTAATCATCCTGGCCGGAGGCGGTTGTTAATGCGGGAGTATATGTATGCGGTACTCGGAGACCGCAGGTTTTTAATTGTTTTATTTATTATAAATTTTTTCGGTACAATTTATGGATATATATGGTATGACCAGCAGCTGCTGCAGACGCCATGGTATTTTATTCCTTTCGTACCGGACAGTCCTACAGCGAGTCTTTTTTTTACAATCGTCCTTGGTTTTTATATCGCGGGCAGAAGATTCCCGCTGATGGAAGCTTTTGCAGCAGTTACGCTCATTAAATACGGCCTGTGGGCTGTCGTGATGAACCTTGCTGCAGGTGCTGCCGGGACAGAGCTTAATTACCTTCACTGGATGCTTGTTCTTTCCCATGGAGGTATGGCGGTCCAGGCTTTTCTGTATATGTCTTTTTACCGTATAAAAAACTGGCATCTCGTTGTAGTCGCCCTGTGGACTATTCATAACGATATGATCGATTATTTATTCGGCATGCATCCATGGGTTTCCAGGGACCTGGTGCCTTATATTGGAGAAATAGGGTATTTTACCTTCTGGCTGAGTGTGATTTCAATTTCATCGGTATGGTACTTCAGTGTTAGGAAACAGCCTGTTCGGTCATTGGAAAACAATTTCTTTGACAGAAGAAGTTAAGAACATTAAAATAATATTAGATAAAAATTATTATAAGGAGGCAGGGTAATGTTCGGATCAATGACAGCATTTTTAATTTATTTCGCTGTGCTTCTCATCATCCCGATGTGGGCGAGCGGAAGAGTTAAAGCAACGTATAAAAAATACTCAAAAGTCCCGGCTTCCTCGGGGATGACCGGAGCAGAAGTCGCCAGGAAGATTCTCGATGAAAACGGCCTTTATGATGTGTCAATCGAGCCGGTTAAAGGGCAGCTTTCCGACCATTACGATCCGCGCAGCAAAGTTGTTCGTCTTTCAAAGGACAACTATTATGGTGATTCGGTGGCCGGAGCTGCAGTAGCAGCCCATGAAGTCGGACACGCTATGCAGGATGCTGAGGAGTATGCATTTCTGCGTTTCAGAAGTTCCCTCGTCCCGGTGGCAAGTTTTGGTTCCAACGCATCTATTTTTCTTATTATCGGTGGAATGCTTCTGACGATGTCGGAGCTGATGCTCGCAGGGATTGTACTAATGTCATTTGCCGTTCTGTTCCAGCTTGTCACACTGCCTGTCGAATTTAATGCTTCATCGAGGGCAATGGATCAAGTGGTATCAACAGGCGTTATCCAGAATAACGAAGAACGGGAAACTAAAAAAGTGCTTAATGCCGCAGCATTAACGTATGTAGCGGCTGCGCTCGTCGCAGTAATTGAGCTCGTCAGATTTATTCTAATGTATTTCATGATGAATAATGATTAATTAAAAAAGGATGGCCTTCCAAGCAGCGGAGGCCATCCTTTTTTCTGAATATGAAGAGTTATATTTCGAGTGGTTTTTTGTTTTCATCAAGCGTAAACCCTTCTCCCATCACGTCCTGAACGTCCTGAAGAGTTACAAAAGCGTGGGGGTCAACTTTTGCAATTAAATTTTTAAGCCGAACCATTTCATTTCTCCCTACGACACAATACAATACTTCCCGTTTGGTACCTGTAAAAGAACCTCTTCCCTGCAGGAGGGTCGCTCCACGATCCATTTCTATAAGGATTGTTTCTGCTATTTCCGGTGCTTTTTCAGATATAATCATTGCAGCTTTTCCTGAATAGGCTCCCTGCTGCATTAAGTCGATTACTTTAGCTGCCACAAAAACGGCGAGCAGCGTATACATAGCTTCCCGGTAGTTCAAGTAAAAAAGGGAAGATGCAATAACACAGGCGTCGAATACAAACATAGTCCGACCCATACTCCACCCGTAGTATTTGAAACCAAGTTTTGCAATAATGTCCACTCCACCGGTGGTGCCGCCGAAGCGGAATACAATCCCCAGGCCCGTACCGATAAAAACACCGGCAAACAATGCAGCCAGAGTCATGTCATCCTGCAGCGGCATATAAACTACCGGATAGGTTTGAAACAGCCATAAAAAAACAGAAACTGCGACTGTACCAATAAGAGTGTAAATAAAAGCATGCCTGCCGAGTACTCTCCAGCCTATGATAAATAAAGGGATATTAAGCCACAGGTTTGAAAAGGCAGGATTTAATTCAAAAATGAAGTATAAAATCAGTGTGATTCCGGTAAAACCTCCGTCAGCAAGGTTATTTTCCATATTAAAATAAACAAGCCCAAAAGACAGCACAGCCGTGCCGAGAAGTATAAAAAAGATGTTTTTCGCATGTACGTTTGCTACCATTTTACGGTCACCTCCAGCCTGCTTTATTATAAGCTAAGGAACATTTACCTGCAATGGGGTATAAACGTTTGTATTCCCCGCTTTTATCCGCTACGATATGGTTGGATGTAATATAGGAGGGTTGATACTGAATATGGAAGGGAAAACGATGGAGGAAATGCAGAAGCAGGTGGATGACTACATATCACAGTTTAAGGAAGGATACTTCAGTCCTCTGGCTATGACGGCCCGTTTAACGGAGGAACTTGGAGAGCTTGCGAGAGAAGTAAATCATTATTATGGGGAAAAACCTAAAAAGGATTCAGAGGATGCAAAAAGTATGGAGCAGGAAATCGGCGATGTCCTTTTTGTAATGATCTGCCTGGCTAATTCCCTCGACATTGAACTGGAAGAATCCTTCGATCTCGTCATGGAAAAATTTCAAACCCGGGATAAAGACCGGTGGACCAAAAAAGAAAAAGGAGAAAATTAATATGATCAGTATAGTTATTGCCGGACCTAGAGGAAATATGGGCAGGGAAGCAGTTAAAATGGTAGAAAATGAGGACCAATTCGCTTTAAAAGCTGTAGTGGATCACCGCTACGATGGAATCAGCATGAAAGAGGCGGAAGGCATGGAGCCGCTGGATATTCCTGTGTACAAAGAAATCGAGGCGTGCTTTACGGAGGAACAGCCCGACGTACTGATTGATTTAACTAATCCGGAAACAGGCAAAGTACATTTGAGAAAAGCCTTGGAACATGGTGTGCGTCCGGTAATAGGGACGACAGGATTTACAGACGAGGATATTAAAGAGCTGTCGGCGGAAGCTGAAAAAAAGAAGCTGGGCGCGGTTATTGCCCCGAATTTTGCGATAGGAGCTATTCTGCTCATGAAACTTTCCCGTATGGCGGCACGTTATATGGACGATGTGGAAATTATCGAACAGCACCATGACCGGAAGCTGGATGCTCCTTCCGGCACAGCGATGAAAACAGCTCAGATGATTTCGGAAGTAAGAAAAGAAAAGCCGCAGGGACACCCTGACGAAACAGAAGCATGGGAACATGCAAGAGGAGCCGAGTATGAAGGGATGCGTGTGCACAGTGTACGTCTGCCCGGACGGGTAGCCCATCAGGAAGTTATTTTTGGTGGGGAGGGGCAGACTCTTACACTTCGTCATGATTCTTTAAACCGTACTTCTTTTATGCCTGGAGTACGACTTGCTGTAGAGAAAGTGATGGAAACTACCGGACTTGTCTACGGCCTGGATGAATTTATTGATTAAGCTATGTTAAAGTTCATGGTTCTTACGTTAAGAAAGGGAACCCGGCTTTCCAGCTTTTGATTACGGAAGGTAACAAGCTTTTCTTCAAAGCAGAGCTGAAAGCTTTCTCCAATAATCATCGACGAAGACAGCTCAATTATAAAGAAGTCCCAGTTCCAAAATGTCCACTGAAGGAGGTTCTATATGAATATCGCCTGCATCGCACACGACAAGAAAAAAGATGACCTGGTTCAATTTATGACTGCGTATAAGCCTGTACTGGAATCACACAGCCTTTTTGCTACTGGTACCACGGGCACAAAAATTATTGAAGCCACTGATCTCTCTGTCCACCGCTTCCGTTCAGGACCTCTCGGAGGGGATCAGCAGATCGGCGCCATGATTGCAGAAAATAAAATGGACCTCGTGTTTTTTTTTAGGGATCCGCTTACAGCACAGCCGCATGAACCGGACATTAATGCGCTCATACGCCTCTGCGACGTATACAGCATCCCTCTTGCTACGAACATGGCCTCCGCTGAAATATTAATTGCAGGACTGAGCAGAGGTGATCTGGAGTGGAGAGGACTTGTAAAAGGGAAGGGAAGGCCTGAGTTCAATGAAAATTGATATTATTGCAATTGGAGCACATCCTGACGATATTGAAATAGGGATGGGAGGGAGTGCAGCCAAAGCTGCTGAATCAGGAAAAAAAGTACAGTTTGTCCACTTAACAAAAGCGGAACTTTCGTCGAACGGGACGGTGGAAGAACGTGAAGAAGAATCTAAAAAAGCGTGCAGCAGGCTCGGAGTGCTTGAACCGGTTGCCCTGAATTATCCTGACCGGGGCCTGTTGAATAAACGGGAGGAAATCATTGCGGAGCTTGTACAGCTTATTCGTACCGGCAGACCGGATTATTTGTTTGCACCTTATTTTGAAGACAGACATCCGGATCATGCTCACTGTTCTTCACTCGTTAAGGAAGCTTTTTTTTCGTCAGGCATCAAAAAATACGGCTTTAAAGAGGCATGGCGTCCAAAAAACCTGTATTATTATCAAATTAACGGGCTCGGAAACCCTGATTTCGCAATTGACATTACTGAAACAGCAGAGAAAAAGTTTGAGGCTTTACAGTGCTTTAAAAGTCAGTTTGAGAAGATTCCGGAAGCAGCTTCAACCCCCCTGAACAGCGGTTATCTGGAAGACCTCCGAGCCCGGGACCGTCTTACAGGACGGGAATCCGGAGTAGACTACGCGGAAGGATTTAAAACGGATGCGCTGCTTCTCCATAATCCTTTCGAAGAGGAGGGGGAACAATGAAAATTGGCATCACCTGCTATCCAACGGTGGGGGGATCGGGAGTCGTAGCTACTGAACTCGGCAAAGCTCTCGCTGAAAAAGGTCACGAGGTGCACTTTATTACGTCCAGTCTCCCGTTTCGTCTGGATGAAAGTGAAAACAATATATATTTTCATGAAGTTTCAGTAAACTCCTACGCAGTGTTTCAGCACCCGCCGTATGATTTAGCCTTGGCAAGTAAAATGGCGGAAGTTATTAAAGAAGAAGGTCTGGACATTCTTCATGTGCACTACGCCATCCCTCATGCAGTCAGTGCCTATCTCGCAAAGGAAATGGTGGATGGGAAAGTTAAAATAGTTACTACACTGCACGGCACAGATATAACAGTTCTCGGTTACGATCCGACGTTGAGTGATATGATCCACTTCGGGATTGAACGGTCGGACGCGGTGACAGCTGTTTCAGGTGATTTGATCAAACAAACGAAAGAATTATTAAATACAAATGTCCACATTGATACAGTATATAATTTTATAGACGAAAGAATTTATTATCCACGAAAAAGCGAAGCCGCTTCAGTAAAAAAAGAAATGGGGATACCCGAACAGGCTAAAGTTATGGTGCACGTTTCAAATTTCCGGAAAGTTAAACGGGTGGAGGACGTTGTTTATACATTTCAGAAAGTGTCAGCCCGAATAGACACCCACCTTCTGCTGATCGGAGATGGTCCGGAACTGCCTGTAATCCGTCGCCTGGTGAAAGACCTTGGCCTTAAAGAGAAAGTACATATCACCGGCAGCCAGAAAAGAGTAGCTGAACTTTTGTCGATGAGTGATGTTAAACTTCTTTTGTCCTCCAAAGAAAGTTTTGGTCTGGTGATACTCGAGGCGATGGCCTGCGGAGTTCCAGCCGTTGGTACAAATATAGGTGGAATACCTGAAGTTATTGAACATGGGAAAAGTGGATATATATGTGAACTTGGAGATACGGATAAAGCTGCAGAGTATGTTATGAACATATTTAATAATCCGGCCCTCGGCAGAAAAATGGGGGAAGCTGCCCTGAAAAGAGCACAGACTACATTCAACAAGAACGATATAGTTAAACAGTATGAAAAAATATATGCACGACTGGCAGGCAGCTGATATGGAAAGATGGCAGCAGGCAATGGAGATTATAAAAAGAATCAGTAAGGAAGGGGACAAAGCATATCTTACCGGGGGGGCTGTAAGAGATAAACTTCTCGGTAAAGAGCCGGCTGACATAGATATTGCTTCCTCTGTCAGTGCTGAAAAACTCGAAAAAATATTCGGACGTACTGTGCCTGCCGGAAACAGAAAAGAGACGTTTCTTATATTTCCATTTGGAGAGCCGGTGGAAATTACAAAACTTAAAGGAAGCACGATTGAAGAAGACCTTGCTTTGAGAGATTTCACATGTAATGCGGCGGCAGTGGACACTGCCGAAAATGTAATTGATCCTTTTAAGGCAAGGAAAGCTATTTCGGAAAAAATACTTCATCCAGTCGTTTCTGCTGAAAAAACTTTTAAAGATGATCCGCTCCGCCTGATTCGTGCTGTTCGTCTCTCAGTGAAGCTCCAGTTTTCATTGAGCAGAGAAATCATTACGTCATACAAACAAATGTCGGGATTAATTAAACAGACGCCGGCAGAGCGCATTTACCTGGAATTATCCAAGCTTGGAAGACATCAGATCACGAAAAGTGACTGGGTGAACGTCTATCCATTGCTGAAGCAGCTTCCTCTCGGACTGTTTGAAGACACGAGTCTGTATGAAGGACTTTTAAAAATAACTCCGGTATTCACTCCTGAACAATGGTGGACTGTTATCCTCTATGGAAACAGCGCGGTGTGGCCGGGACGTGCATTGCCGAAGAAAATACTTAAGCATGTGCGTAAAACACATTCTTTTTTGTCAGAGGACCGATGGGACAACATGGCTTTTTATGAAGCGGGCAGAACGGTGATCCAATCCGCTGTGCTGATCAAACTGCTGAAAGGAGAATCTTTTGCAGAAGATCCTCTTTTGCAGTTTGACAGGCTTCCTATTCATTCTGTGCGGGATCTGAAGGTTTCCGGCAGAGATTTACTGCATATGGAGAGCCGGGAGATCGGCCGGACTTTGTCGATACTGGAAAAAGCCGTGGTAACAGGAAAAGTTTCCAACGATAGAAAAAAACTTATTACATATATCGAAGGAGAAAATCAATGAAGAGTAAGCTGCTTGCTGTGTTGAAAGAGAATTATCCAGAGTACGTTTCAGGAGAAAAATTGAGCGGGGAGCTCTCGTGTTCAAGAACTGCTGTCTGGAAACATATCGAAAAACTTAGAAAAGAGGGCTATATCATTAAAGCGGTCCGCAACAGAGGGTATCTATTGGAAAATTCGCCGGAAGCTTTTTCTGCACATGCAGTATCTTCCCAGCTTTCCGGAGCGATGCTGCCTTATCACGTTAATTTTTACCGGGTACTTTCCTCCACTCAGCCGGAAGCACAGCGTCTCTTTCTGGAGGGTGCTCGGGAAGGAACAGTAGTTATAGCAGACAGCCAGACGAGTGGGCGGGGGAGACTGGGAAGAGAGTGGCAGACACGGGAAGGTAAGGGGCTTGCGATGAGTATTATACTGACTCCCGGCATACCGCCTTATAAAGCACCGCAGCTGACACTGGCTGCTGCGGTTTCTATCGTTAAGGCTGTAAAAAAAGTGACTGGTGTTAATATGGAAATAAAATGGCCGAACGATCTGCTGATAAACGGCAGAAAAGCATGCGGGATTTTAACAGAAATGCAGTCTGATCCTGATCAGGTCAGATCTGTCATAGTTGGTATTGGTCTGAATGTTAAAAAAGATGATTTTTCCGGGGAGCTTGAAAACACAGCAGTTTCTCTGGAGGAAGCTGCCGGAATGGAGCTGGACCGTGCCGATCTCGCTTCAGCGATATTAATGCAGTTCGCTTCGGATTATCAGCTCTTTCTTGAAAAAGGATTCAAAGGGTTGAAAGATGATTGGGAAAAACATACATGTACGCTGGGAAGAACTGTCCGGGTCGAACAAAACGGTGTGTATTTTACCGGGAGAGCAGAATCGGTTGACGATCAGGGGATACTGCAGCTCCGCACGGAAGACGGTAGAATTCATCCGGTAGTTTCCGGGGATATCGAACTGTCATGATTTAGACATTTAACGAACTTATTTGATATAATAAAAAATGGACAGTATTCCTTCATGGAAACTGTACCGCAGAACAGGAGAATTAAAGGTATCTGCCTTGATCCGGCATCGACGGACAGGGACAGAAGGTAGAGCGTACTGCGTTCTTTCCTTCTTATTTTCTAAGAAGGAGTGTTGATGTTGAAAAAAACGACGTCGGATTTTCTCAGAATGAAAAAGGACGGGCACCCGATTGTCATGGTAACAGCCTATGATGCGCCGGGTGCTGAACTCTGTGAAGAAGCAGGAGCGGACACGATTCTCGTCGGAGATTCTCTAGGTATGGTAGTCCTCGGTTATGATTCCACAGTCAGCGTTACGATGGAGGACATGATTCACCATACGAAAGCTGTAAAACGTAAAGCGTCCGGGACATTCATCGTCACGGACATGCCGTTTATGTCCTACCATATTTCCAAAGCTGAAACGATGCTCAATGCGCAGAAAATTATTCAGGAGAGCGGAGCGGACGCTGTGAAACTGGAAGGAAGCGGTGAAGTTTTCAGGCATACGGAAGCACTCGTAGAGGCCGGTGTACCGGTAGTGAGTCATCTAGGGCTGACCCCGCAGACTGTCGGGGTGACCGGTGGGTACAAAGTACAGGGAAAAACTGCTTCCGAACAAAAAAAGCTGATGGAGGATGCAAAAGAAGCTGAAAAAGCGGGGGCATGCATGCTCGTACTTGAATGCGTGCCGGAAGAGGCTGCCGGAAAAATTCAGGAGATGCTTTCCATTCCTGTAATAGGTATTGGAGCAGGCAGAATAACCGATGGCCAGGTGCTTGTGTATCACGATATCGTAGGCTATTACGGGGGACATACTCCTAAATTTGTTAAACAGTATGCAGATATCCGAAAAGATATCAGAGAAGCACTTTCCACCTATACGAAAGAAGTCCGGGAAAAAACTTTTCCAGAGAAGTCCCACGTTTTTTCACCCGTAGAAAAAATTAATTCTCTTTATGGAGAAAAACGATGAAAAAAATAACAACGATCCGTGAAATGCAGAAAATATCGAATGACTTAAGCAGACAGGGAAACGCTATCGGATTCGTGCCTACGATGGGCTATCTTCATGAAGGCCATATGAGTCTCGTTGATGCAGCGGCTGAACAGTGTGACACAGTGGTTATGTCTATTTTTGTCAACCCGCTCCAATTCGGTGAAGGGGAAGACTTTGAGAGCTACCCGAGAAATGCCGAGGGGGACAGAAAGCTTGCAGAAGAGCGCGGAGTGGACATTTTGTTTATTCCGGATGCAGAGGAAATGTATCCACGTCCCATGACTTCCATCGTGAAAGTAAAGCAGGGTACAGACGTTTTATGTGGAGCGAGCCGTCCCGGCCATTTTGACGGGGTAGCAACCGTAGTAATGAAGCTGTTTCAGGCTGTCCGGCCTTCGAAAGCTTTTTTTGGGCAGAAGGATGCGCAGCAGGTCGCTGTAGTCAGCAACATGGTAGAAGATTATCATTTAAATATTGAAATAATCCCTGTTCCTGTTAAAAGGGAAAAAGACGGACTGGCGATGAGTTCCAGAAATGTACGTCTTTTGAAAGAAGAGCGAAGAGAAGCTCCTTTAATCTATAAAACGCTTATTGAAGCAGCAGAAAAAATTCAGAGTGATAAAATCAGTGATCCTGTTTCTGAAGCGCGCAGTAAACTGGCCGGATTATCAGGCACAGTGGACTATCTTGAACTGCGCACATATCCTGACCTGAAGGAAGCAGACGGTACAGAGAGCGGAACGCTGCTGCTGGCGGCGGCCGTCAAGTATGAACAGGCCCGGCTGATTGATAATGTGATGTGGAATCAGCAGAAAGGATGAAAAAAATGATCCGTGAAATGATGAATGGAAAAATACACCGTGGGACTGTAACTGAGGCAGATCTCAATTATGTCGGCAGCATAACTATCGACCAGGATCTTCTCGATGAAGTAGATATGCTGGAAAATGAGAAAGTCCAGGTTGTAAATAATAACAATGGAGCAAGACTTGAGACGTATATTATTGCCGGTGCACGCGGTTCGAAAACAATCTGTTTGAACGGCGCTGCTGCGAGACTCGTGCAGCCGGGAGATAAAGTAATTGTTATCTCTTACAAATGGATGTCAGAAGAAGAGGCCCGTCAGCACACTCCAAATGTTGCAATCCTGAATGATGCCAATGAGATCGTTGAGAAAATGGGGACAGAACCGGCAGCAACGGTACGAATCTGATCCGCAGGGCTCCTCTCGAAAATGATCGTCTTTTTTATAACAGTTGATAAAAGTGGTCCGCCTAAGTGTAGGCGGGTCACTTTTTTTGCAGTGCTGAAAGAAGAATTTGTTCAATCGTGATACAATAGCAGAGGAATGTTATTCAGAAAGTAGGGTCGTAATATGTCTCGATATGTCGTACTGGATTTAGAAACTACAGGAGTTTCCTATGCGGAAGGAGACCGGATAATCCAGCTTGCTTATACAGTGATTGAAGAAAAAAAGATAGTTAAAACTTTCAATACGTTAATAAATTCAGAAACTACTATCCCGGCCTTTGTACAGCAGCTCACGCAGATTCAGACAGAAGATCTGGCTAAAGCTCCATCATTTGAGGAAATTGTACCGGAATTAATGGAAGACTTAAATAATTCCTGCTTTGTTGCCCATAATGTGGATTTCGATCTTCATTTTTTAAACGAAACTCTGGAAGATACGGGTTATACGCCATACGAAGGTCCGGTACTGGATACAGTGGAGCTCAGCCGAATAGCTTTTCCCTCAGAATCGGGCTACCGGCTCAGCGAACTCGCTGAAAATCTTTCTCTTCATCATGTTGTACCACATCAGGCAGACAGCGATGCCTATGCCACAGCCGAACTTTTCTTGAAAATATCAGAAGTCTTTCGTAAATTACCACGTCCGGCACTGAAACATCTGCTCGGAATAGAACATATGCTGAAGAGCAGTCTTCGGCCTTTACTGGAAGAATGGTTTGAGCAGGCGGAAGATGCTGCAGGAGAACTGGAAGTCTACAGAGGAATCGCTCTTAGAAAAATCAATTATGAGGCTGCGGAAAACGAGAATATAGAGGCTGATTTTAACGAGGTATTTGCAGATTTTCAAACCGGTGAGACCATTAGCAAGGTGATGCCCGGCTTCATAAGACGTTCAGGACAGGAAGAAATGATAAATTTTGTGCACCAAATATTTACCGGCAGCAAGATCGGCCTTGTGGAAGCCGGGACGGGTACCGGAAAAACGCTGGCTTATCTTCTGCCTGCCGCATATTACGCAGCTGTATATAAAGAAAAAGTTGTCATAAGTACAGAAACTATTCAGCTCCAGGAGCAGTTGTTGAAAAAGGAAGTACCTCTTGTTGAAAAGCTTCTCCCCTTTCCTGTAAAACCGGCGCTTCTGAAAGGAAGAACGCATTATGTCTGCCTTCAGAAAGTTGAGAATCTGCTGGATCTGAGTTTTCAGGAAAGCTATGAAAGAATGGTATCCAAGGCACAGATTGTTGTCTGGCTGACGATAACAGGAACAGGGGATGTGGAAGAGCTGAATCTGGCAGATGCATCGGACCGGTTCCTAAGGGAAGTGTCGAGCGATATTCAATCGTGCGCCGGTCCGGACTGTCCATGGTTTTCCAGGTGTTTTTACCAGCGCGCTAAAAAGGCGGCTAAAGCAGCGGATGTTGTGATTACAAATCACGCCATGCTTTTAAGTGATATTGTTCACGAAAGCCAAATTCTTCCTTCCTACAGTTCGGTTATTATTGATGAAGCACATCACCTTGAAGAAGCAGCTACGAGGCACTTCGGCACCCAGCTGGATTATGCGAGTATGGCTCAGCTGCTGAACGATTTCACTACCCGCGGGCAGGATAACGTCCTCGAACCATGGCTTTCGTTATATACACCGGAAATGTGGAAAAGATGCAAAGAAAAAATCCAGCAGGCCCGGGAAGAATGGAATGATTTGTTTTTATCTATATACAGTTATGCGGATAAAGGAGCAGGCAGGGGAGAAACAGGGGATGTTTCCAAAGTAATTGTGCGTGACGAATCGTGGAATTATGTACTGGAAGCTGCCCACAGGTTCCATGCTGTGTTCACTGAAGCTGTTGATGAGCTGAAAAAAATTGAACTCGAAATAAGCAGTGATACATCTACCGGCCCGGCTTATAAAAATGAACAGACAGCTCTTGACCGCTATATTCATGAAATGGATGATCTTCACAGGAAATTTATGGACCTGATTACTCATCAGCAGGAGGACAATGTTTACTGGATGGAAAGAGCACTCAAGGGACCAAAACAGTCCATTACGATTTTCAGCAGCCCGACAGAGGTCTCACAGCTTCTCGCTGACCGTTTTTTCCAAAAGAAAAAACGTGTGATCTTAACGAGTGCCACACTCACCGTAAATCAGTCATTTAACTTTGTGATCAGGCAGCTCGGCCTGGAGGATTTTGAAGTGGAGACGAAAGTAGTGGCTTCTCCTTTCAACTGGAGCGAGCAGGTAGCTTTAATGATTCCTAATGATATTCCTCTGATTCAGGAAGCGGGGGAGGATGCTTATATCCATTCTATAGCCCAGGCTATTTATCAGACAGCCGAAGTGACCGAGGGGAAAATGCTCGTTCTTTTCACTTCCTATGACATGCTGAGAAAAACATATCACCTGGTGAGCAACCTTCTGGACGACTCGTATATGCTTATCGGCCAGGGAATTCAGTCAAAGAGCAGGACAAAGCTTGTAAAAATGTTTCAGCAGTTTGACAGGACGATACTTTTTGGCACGAGCAGTTTCTGGGAGGGTGTTGATATCCCGGGAGAAGATTTGAGTGTAATCGTTATGGCCCGGCTGCCTTTTTCTCCACCTTCCGATCCGGTATTTAAAGCTAAGTCGGATAAACTGAAACAGGAAGGTGCTTCTCCTTTTATTAAGCTCGCTCTGCCTCAGGCCGTCCTTCGTTTTAAGCAGGGATTCGGCCGGTTAATAAGAAGGGAAACCGACAGAGGAATAGTAATTGTTCTGGACCGGCGGATTGACACAGCGCGCTATGGAAAGCAATTCGTAAAATCACTGCCGGATATGCCGGTGCACCGTGGGTCCATATATGATCTGGAAACAGAAATCGACGCATGGCTTCATAAGCCTTTAAAGGAGAGTGTTTATGACGGAGATCATTAAAAATGTCGTGATTGTTAACCCGGAAATGCCTCCGGAAGAAGGCTGGGTTATGATTAAGGGGGATGAAGTAATAAAAACAGGGAGCGGCACGCCGAAGGAACAGGCCGATGTTGTAACAGACGGCGGGGGAGGATGGCTTCTTCCTGGTTTTGTAAATACTCACGGTCATGCAGGAAGTTCGCTTCTTCGGGGGGCAGGAGACGATATGCCGCTTCATGAATGGCTGAAAAATGTCATGTGGCCGAATGAAAAGCGTTTTGATAAAAATATGGTGGAAGCGGCAGGAAACCTTGCGCTGGCGGAAATGATCAAGTCCGGTACTACTTCGTTTCTGGATATGTATCATTTGCATATGGGGGAATTTGCCGAGAAAATCGACCATGCAGGACTGAAGGCTGTGCTCGGCAGGGGGATGATCGGGTTCGGAAACGCAGACGAACAGAAGG
This sequence comes from Alkalicoccus saliphilus, assembly GCF_003044065.1. Classification (GTDB taxonomy): domain Bacteria; phylum Bacillota; class Bacilli; order Bacillales; family Salisediminibacteriaceae; genus Alkalicoccus; species Alkalicoccus saliphilus. The sequence continues at coordinate 8,066 of NZ_PZJJ01000001.1, read as the reverse complement.
GGAAGCTTTCTGAAGCAGAAAACCTTGCCGCTGCATGGCATATGAAAGGAAACGGGAGGATAAGGATAGGTATTATGCCGCACGCCCCTTACACGTGCCCGCCGGATTTTATGCTTAAAGCAGCAGAAATCGCTTCATCGAATAACCTCCTTTTTCATACGCATTGTGCAGAAACCTCTGAAGAGACAGAAGAGCATATAAAACGCTACGGACTTCATCCGGTCGATCATTTAAATGATCTGGGCATCTTTGATCTTAACGTCCTGCTGGCTCACGCTGTTCATATTTCACCGGCCCACATGGACCTGTTTGCTGAAAAACATACGGCAGTTTCTCATAATCCTAAATCCAATCTTAAACTCGGATCAGGCATCGCTCCGGCGGCAGAGATGATGAGAAGAGGGGTGAATGTAACTATTGGAACAGATTCGACAGCAAGTAATAACACGCTGGATATGGTGGAGGAAATGAGAATGGCTGCCATGCTTCACAAAGGAAAAGAAGAAAACCCTGCTTCCACTGCTGCAGAGGATATTTTAAAAGCTGCCACAATTAAAGGAGCTTCAGCACTTCAGTTTCCTGATACAGGAATAATTGCTCCGGGATGGAAAGCAGACCTGATTCTTGTCGATACGGCTTCTCCTCATTTGACACCCGCCTTACCAGAAAGAGCAGTTTCCCATATAGTGTATGCTATGAAATCCACCGATATAAAAAGCGTATGGATCCACGGCAGTCAGGTAATGAAAAATAGAGAACTGCTCACGCTGGACGAAGAGAGAGTACTTTTTGAAGCAGACAAACAGGCGAAAAAACTGCTATAATCAAAAACAGTTAGCTTTAATTTATGATAAAATAAATAAGCACTTGGAATTTAAGCGGGAGGAATCATATATGTCCAGTGATCAAATAAGACTGTTGAGTTCAATAAAGATGGAAAAATGCAGGGATGCTTACAAGATGGTGGATTGCCTGAACAGGACATTAAAAGAAAGAGATTTAATGTTCGGGCTGGCACTTGATGAGGACGATAAAGAGCAGATGATTTTTACTATTTACGATACAAAAGGCTCTGGCACGTGAAGTACTGGCTGCTGATACCGTTGGGTGCTGCAGCTGGTGTTTCGGTTCTTCTTCTTTTTCTTTATAATTCGGCAGTTTCCCCGCTTGAAGAAAGAGAAGCTGCCGGAAGGGCTGCAGCTTCTTCTATGGAAGATATTGCGGAAATTTACGAAGTGAACTTTTTTCACGGGGAAACTTCTTATCAGGTAGTGGATGCTGTAAGAGAGGACGGAGAGGACATTTACGTTCTGGTGCCGGAAAATGAAGAAGCAGAACCGGAAGTTTTACTACATAGTGCGGGCATAACTCGTGAAGAAGCCCGTGAAACGGCAGCAGCGAATGAAGACATGCAGTCTGTACATGCTGTCAGATTAGGTATGCTGGAAGGAATCCCGATCTACGAAATCAATTACACAGATTCCTACGGCCGGCTGGGGTATTATTATGTATCTTTTGAAAACGGGGAATATATAAAAAGCTATCAGCTTGGTACTTCTTAGATTCTTCAGAAAGCAGAGATGCTCTATTTAATCAGAATCAACTAATTTATGAGGAGAGATAATGATGAAATTTTCCGAGAAAGTCGAATCGATTACTCCATCTTCTACGCTGGCAATTACAGCAAAAGCAAAAGAACTGCGGGAGCAGGGACATGATGTTATCGGCCTCGGCGCAGGGGAACCGGACTTCAATACTCCCCGCTATATAATTGAAGCCAGCTACAAGTCAATGCTCGAAGGACATACGAAATATACACCGGCAGCAGGACTCCCGGCACTTAAGAAGGCTATCTGCGAAAAGTTTGCTGAAGATAACGGCCTGGAATACTCTCCGGATCAGATTGCAGTATCTACGGGAGCTAAACATGCTCTTTCCTCCATTTTTCAAACGATTCTCCGGGATGACGAGGAAGTTATTATTCTAACTCCTTACTGGGTAAGTTATCCGGAGCAGGTGAAAATTGCCGGAGGAGTGCCAGTCTTCGTTGAAGGGAAAGAAGATAATCAATTTAAAGCGACCCGCAGGCAGATTGAGGAAGCAGTCACTGAAAAAACAAAAGCTATTATAATCAACTCCCCAAGTAATCCAACAGGTATGACTTACACGAGGGAAGAATTGAAGGAAATTGGAGAACTCTGCCTGGAGAAAAATATTTTGATTATTTCCGACGAAATATACGAAAAGCTTCTTTATAATGGCGAAGAGCACGTATCCATTGCTCAAATTTCACCGGAACTCAAAGAGCAGACCCTCCTCGTAAATGGTGTTTCTAAATCTCACTCTATGACAGGGTGGCGAATCGGCTACACGGCCGGCCGGGCAGACATTATTAAGAAAATCGCGAATCTGGCAAGCCACACCACGTCGAACCCGGCAGTTATGGCACAGTACGGTGCTATAGCCGCTTATACAGAGGACGACGGCTCGGTGGAAAAAATGCGTAAAGCTTTTGAAGAGCGTCTGTCGAAAGTATTTGACCGGCTGAACGAAATACCGGGTTTTTCGTGCCAGAGACCTCAGGGAGCCTTCTATCTATTCCCGAACGTTAAGGAAGCCGTGGAAAAAAGTCCGTATTCTTCAACTGAGGAATGGGTAGAGGCATTACTGGAAGAAGCAAAAGTGGCGGTCGTACCGGGAGCAGGGTTCGGTGCTCCGGATAATATCCGACTCAGCTATGCGACGAGTCTTGAACAGTTCGAAGAAGCACTGGACCGGATAGAGGCATTCATAAAAGAACAATAATCATCAATCACTGCTGGAGGTATCAGATTTGAAGACAACAATCAGACAAATCGGCAGTCACGTGGAAGAAACAGTTATAATTGGTGCGTGGCTTGCGAATAAGAGATCGAGTGGAAAAATTGCTTTTTTACAGCTCCGCGATGGCACAGGATTTATTCAAGGAGTAGTAGTGAAAGCGGAAATCGGGGAGGAAAAGTTTCAAAAAGCGAAAGAACTGACTCAGGAAAGTTCGCTTTATGTTACCGGTATGGTCAGAGCCGATGATCGTGCTCCTTCAGGATATGAACTTTCGGTTACTGATTTCGAGGTAATTCATGAGGCGGCGGATTATCCAATTACGCCGAAAGAGCACGGTACTGAATTTCTAATGGATCATCGTCATTTGTGGCTCCGTTCCCGACGGCAGCATGCAGTTATGATCATACGTAATGAAATTATTCGTGCCACATATGAATTTTTCAACAGGGAAGGGTTCGTGAAAGTCGATCCGCCTATATTGACCGGAAGTTCTGCGGAAGGAACAACGAATCTTTTCCACACAAAATATTTTGATGAAGACGCCTACCTTTCACAAAGTGGTCAGCTGTATATGGAAGCGGCTGCGATGGCCCTTAATAAAGTATTTTCTTTCGGACCGACTTTTCGTGCGGAAAAATCCAAAACGCGCAGACATCTGATAGAATTTTGGATGATCGAACCGGAGATGGCTTTTATGGATCATGAAGAAAGTCTGGAAGTTCAGGAACAGTACGTAAGCTGGATTGTACAGTCAGTGCTGAAGGAGTGTCCTCAGGAGCTGAAAGCTCTCGAAAGAGACACAGCAGTACTGGAAAAGATACAGGCACCTTTTCCTCGTATTTCCTATGATGATGCAGTGACTTTTCTGCAAAAAGAAGGTTTTGAAATTGAATGGGGGGAGGACTTCGGTGCCCCACATGAAACAGCTATTGCAGAATCTTATGACAAGCCTGTCTTTATAACAAATTATCCAAAAGATATAAAAGCTTTTTATATGAAACCACACCCGGACCGGGAGGATGTCGTTCTCTGTGCTGATTTAATTGCTCCTGAAGGCTATGGAGAAATTATTGGAGGTAGCCAGCGGATAGACGATGAAGAGCTTTTGAAGCAGCGGTACGAGGAACACAATCTGTCAGAAGAAGCTTACCAGTGGTACCTCGATCTGAGAAAATACGGATCGGTTCCTCACTCCGGATTTGGACTCGGACTGGAGCGGACAGTAGCCTGGATTTCAGGCATCGAACACGTTCGCGAAACTATCCCGTTTCCACGTCTGCTGAACAGATTGTACCCATAACTACCCGAACTGTCCCGGTAATAAGCCCGGGACAGTTTTTTCAACGAAAGGAGGGAACAGAGATGAACAGACAACGGGCAGTAAATATGATGCAGGAAACTCCTTTCACTTTCCCGGCGGTGTTATTTCAATGTTATAAACAGCTTGGTCTTACAGATATGCAGTTTCTAGTGCTTCAGCATATTCACCAGCTCCATCAGGAGGGGATCCGTCTGCCTTCTCCGGCCCAGATTTCAGATCGGATGACAGCTCCAATTCAGGAATGTTCACGACATTTGAAAGATCTTATGGGATCACGTTTTATAGAAATTAAAGAAATCGAAGAATCGGATAAACAAACAGGCAAAGAAGTAATTGTAGAAGAAATTTCACTTGGCCCGGTGTTTGAAAAACTTTATGAATGCCTTTCCGACAAAGACCTGGAGGAGAAAGAAAACACAAAAAAGACGGACGAAGGAGAACTGTTTGAAACGTTTGAAACAGAATTTGCCCGCCCATTGTCCCCTATGGAAATGGAAATGATCTCTATGTGGCTGGACGAAGACGGTCACGATACCGATTTAATTGCCGGGGCCCTGAAAGAGTCTGTTATTTCCGGAAAATTGAACTTTCGTTACATTGACCGGATCCTTCATGACTGGAAAAGAAATGGAATCAAAAACCTGGAGGCTGCTAAAAAGCATGGGGAGAGTATCCGCAGCCGGCGGCTCGCTGCTCCAGAAGTAAAAGCAGCCAAGCCTCATCCCGGCTATAACTGGCTGGAAGGAGGAAACGGCTGATGCTGAATAAATCACAAATTCGTACAGTGCTGGACACAATGGCAGAAATGTTTCCGGAAGCGGAATGTGAGCTGACACGCCGAAACCCGTTGGAACTTACAATCGCTGTAGTATTGTCGGCACAGGCGACTGATGCTCTCGTAAACAAAGTTACTCCGCAGCTGTTTGAAAAGTACCGGCGTCCGGAAGATTATGTACACGTACCATTGGAAGAGCTTGAAAACGATATACGGTCTATCGGGCTGTTCAGAAGTAAAGCAAAAAACATTCAGAAGCTCTGCCGTTCATTGATAGATCAGTATGATGGACAGGTACCAGAAGAAAGAGACAAACTTATGCAGCTGGCCGGTGTTGGAAGAAAAACGGCAAATGTTGTAGCTTCCGTAGCTTTTAACGAACCGGCTATTGCCGTTGATACACACGTTGAACGGGTAAGTAAAAGGCTGGGGCTCTGCCGTTGGAAAGACAGTGTACTGGAAGTGGAAAAAACGCTCATGAAAAAAATTCCAAAAGAAGAATGGTCAGATACCCATCACCGGATGATTTTTTTCGGACGGTACCACTGTAAATCCCAAAAGCCAAAATGCGTGGAATGTCCTCTTCTGGAATTATGCAGAGAAGGAAAGAAGCGGATGAAAAATGGCTGAAATAACGATACCGGCGACTTTCGCTGAACAACCATTTTACAAAAATGGAGAAACCGTTCCTTTACTTAAGCCATGGTACGAAAAAAATCATCCCTTTCCTTTTATGGAAGATATATACGGTCTGCTGCCTCCGGATCGTAAACAGGTTTTAATAGCCTTTTATAATATGTACCGTAACGCAGGCTCAGTGAAGTACGAACCGGTACTTTGGACGTCCAGGTATATACAATTATTTCATTGGATGGAAGGGAAAGTGGTAAAAAGCGTGAAGGAAGCTGCGGCAGGGGCTGCAGCTCATCCGGCCGCTCCATGGAATTCAGAGGACCGGCTGTTGTTCGTAATGGAGGATCCAGGCCATTTTGCCCGTCAGATTACACTGTCAGCCCTGATTAAAGAAGCAGGTCCTAAACTGCGTATATACTACAATGTGGCTGATCCTACTTAAATCACAGATTGCCGGAAGATAGTAAAAACGATCTTTTCATAAAAGATTTTCTAATATAATGATTATCATTTCGGCAGCGAGATAAGGAATACAAAAAGAGGCCTCTTCCACAGGCCTCTTTTGTATGTCGTATAAATCTGAAAAGATTAAAATTGTTATTCACTTTCTTTGTGAAAATACACTTGGTGGGGGAAGGGGATTTCGATACCTTGTGCATCCAGAGCTTCTTTAATTTCCTGACGAAGGAGTCTTTCAACTCCCCACTGCTCCATGTTAACAGTTTTAGCAAGTACGCGAATTACAACATCACTCTCGCCAAGACTTTGAACACCGAGAACATCCGGACCTTCCACGACGGTATCCACTTTGGAAGCTGCATTGTTGCATGCAGTCTGAATAACGCGCATCGCTTCGTCTATATTCTCATCATAGGCAATGCTTATATCCACATGTGCCTGCATGTTCGATCTGGAGTGGTTGCTCAGGCTGGAAATTTCACGGTTCGGGATGAAGTGTACCGTACCATCGAAACCACGGAGTTTGGTCGTACGCAGTCCAACTTCCTCCACGACTCCGTCAAGGCCGGCTATAGTGACGTATTCGTCGACATCGATCTGCCGCTCCAGGAGAATAAAAAAACCTGTTACAATATCGCTGACGAGCCCTTGGGCTCCAAATCCTATAGCAAGACCTACAATACCCGCCCCTGCTATTAGAGCGGTAATATCGTACTCAAATACCCCTACAATGAGCGTTATGACAATGAAAATCAGCACGTAGGAGAAAATGTTTACTGCCAGCTTTTCAAGAGTAATAATTCTGCCTTTGGAAATGTTTCTCTGATCACTCATTCTCGTAAAGCTTTTCTGAATAAATTTGCGGCCAGCTGCCCGCACAATATAAAAAGCAATCAGTATACCTGCAAGCTGAATTGCGATTGTAACGGCTTTCGTTAAAAGTGCTGACCAGTCAACCGCGGTTAACCATTCCGGCATATGTATGCGTCTCCTTTCTCAATTGTGAATTTACACACCATAGCATTTTATCATACGATTGTCCTGACTGAAACCTGTATGATTATTTGTTTGAAACATCGACTTTCCTCCGTTATGATGAAAGAAGTGTAAAAAGGAAGGGGGAGGGCGCGGGTTTTCCGCCACTTTACTAATGAAAAAGCAGTTTGCAGTAATAGGTCTTGGACGCTTTGGCGGCAGTATAGTAAAAGAACTGAATGATCTCGGCATGGAAGTACTGGCTATAGACATCAATGAAGATAAAGTAAACGAATTCGCCCCGGCAGCTACGCATGCCGTTATGGCCGATACTACTGATGAAAATGCGCTTCGCAGTCTCGGTATCCGGAATTTCGACCACGTCATTGTGGCGATAGGGGATAACATTCAATCGAGTATTTTAACTACCTTGATGCTCGTGGAAGTAGGGGTTCCTCACATAACAGTAAAGGCGCAGAATGACTATCACGAGAAAGTCTTAAATAAAATAGGTGCTCATAAAGTTGTTCATCCGGAAAGGGATATGGGAATTCGCATTGCTCATAATCTGGTTTCAAAGAATGTGCTGGATTATCTTGAGTTATCTGACGAATACAGTATTGTGGAGTTAATAGCTGGAGACAGAGTTCACAATCACTCATTGATGGATCTGGATCTTCGTGCAAAGTACGGCTGTAATATTATGGCCATAAAAAGAGGCGAAGATATTAATGTCTCGCCGGCAGCCGATGAAAATTTAAAAAAACAGGACATATTAATTGTTATTGGGGCAGACCGGGATATCACACGAATGGAGCAGGATTTATTTGATGATGATTCAGATTGACAGGACATCCTTCACATTAATATTTTCTGCTTAATGAATGATTATTCGATTTACACAAAGAGTATTTTAAATAATAAAAAGGGAAGGCCCGGGGGCCTTCCCTTTTCAGGCTGTTGAAAAAGTCGCCCGCGGGCGGCTTTTTTTGCTTGATTTTGCCTCGGTTCGGCGTATGATAAAAGAAAAAGGAGTCGATTCCCATGATGGGCCACTGGCAGGACCGACGACATGTTTCC